>CAVPCF010000034.1:0-9992 GCA_963702275.1 Candidatus Melainabacteria bacterium | reverse complement strand
GTGAACCGACCCGGATACAACTGACAAATATCATGAGAAGCAGATCCGTCCAGCGAATACGCTGTTGTGGTGACGGACGCTGTTGTTGTATCCGATCTCGTCAAACGCTACCGGCGGAACGCACCGCCTGCCGTTGACGAGTTGAGTTTTCGTGTCCACTCCGGCGAGGTGTTCGGGCTGCTCGGGCCCAACGGCGCCGGCAAGACCACCACGGTCGGCGTGCTGACCACTCGGGTTCGGCCCACCTCTGGCACCGGCACGGTGCACGGGGTCGACGTGACGACCGACGCCAAGCGGGCGCGGCAGCTGCTGGCTGTCGTCCCGCAGCGCAACAATCTGGACCGCTCGCTGAACATCCGGCAGAACCTGTTGTTCCACGCGGCCTACCACGGCGTCGGCCGCGCCGAGCGCAACCGCAGGGCGGACGAGATCCTGGCGCGGATGGGCCTCGCCTCGCAGGCCAACGCACGGGTCGAACTCGTGTCGGGCGGCCAGATGCAGCGAGTGATGATCGCCCGCGCGCTGATGCACAAGCCGAAGGTGATGTTCCTGGACGAGCCGTCCACCGGCCTCGACCCGCAGGCCCGGCTCTTCGTGCACGAACGCGTCGCCGAGCTGCACGAGGACGGCGTGACCGTGGTCCTGACCACGCACGACATGGACGAGGCCGCGAAGCTGTGCGACCGGGTCGGCATCGTCGACCACGGCAAGCTGCTCGCGCTGGACACCCCGAGCGCGCTGACCAGGGGCCTGCCCGGCAGCACCACGCTGACCGTCGTGATCGACCTGGCCGGGGTGGCCGCCGAGGTGGTCATCGACAAGCTGGCCGCGATCGAGTGCATCGAGCGCGTCGAGCGGCTCAACGCGGGCGGGGGCGGGATGCCGGCGGGTATGCCACCCGGCATGCCCCCTGGCATGCCCGGCATGGGCGGCGGGATGCCTCAGGGCGGGGGCGGCAGCAGTGTGCCGGCCGGTAGCGCCCAGTTCCGCCTCTACACGTCCGAGGAGCCGCACGTGGCGCTGCCGTCGGTCATGAACACCGTGAACAGCCTCGGTTGCGCCGTGCGCGACCTGTCCTTCGGCACGCCGAGCCTCGAGGACGTCTTCATCCACCTGACCGGCCGGGAGCTGCGATGACCGCCACGACCACCGTTCGCACACCCACCCCGGAACCCGCCACGCCGGCCAGGGACAGCCGCACGGCGAGTGCCTTCGTCTCGCTGCGCACGTTCGGTTCCGTGCTCTGGCGGGACGTGTTCGTGACCGGCCGCGAGCTGGTGCCGTTCCTGGCCCAGGTCGTGATCCAGCCGTTCTTCATGCTGTTCATCTTCGGCAAGGTGCTGTCGAGCATCGGCTACGTGAACAGCGCCGCGTTCGCGCCGGTCCTGATGGCCGGCATCGTGGCGCTGAACGGGTTCCTCGGCGGCCTGCAGAACACCACCATGCCGCTGATCATGGACTTCTCGTTCACCCGCGAGATCGAGGACCGGCTGCTCGCGCCGATGCCGATTCCGCTGGTGGCGGTCGAGAAGATGGTGTTCGGGGCGCTGCGCGGGATCATCGCCTCGGTGCTGATGGTGCCGGTCGGCCTGCTGATCCTGCCCAACGTGAGCTGGCCGGTGAGCAAGCTGCCGGCCGCGTTCGGCGTGATCGTGCTCGGCGCGCTGGCCGGCGCGGCGATCGGCATGACGATCGGCACGCTGGTCACACCCCGGCGGATCAACATCATGTTCGCGGTGGTCCTGACGCCGATCATGTTCACCGGGTGCACCCAGTTCCCGTGGCGTGGCCTCGCGCACCTGCGCTGGTTCCAGGTCGTCTGCGCGTTCAACCCGCTGACCTACGTCAGCGAGGGCATGCGGGCCATCCTGGTGCCCGGCCTGCCGTCCCTGCCGCTGTGGCTGGACGTGTGCGCCGCCCTGCTCGCCATCGGGATCTTCGGCAGCATCGGCATCTGGGGCTTCATGCGGCGCGCGATCGACTGACCCGAACGAAAGGGAGGGCACCCGACCGGGTGCCCTCCCTTTCCGTTGTCGTTACTGGGCGTAGTCCTCCAGTACCTCGGTGACGAGCGCCGCGATCGGCGAGCGCTCGGATCGGGTCAGCGTGATGTGCGCGAACAGCGGGTGACCCTTGAGCTTCTCGATCACCGCGGCCACGCCGTCGTGCCGACCGACCCGCAGGTTGTCCCGTTGCGCCACGTCGTGCGTGAGCACCACCCTGGACCCGGTGCCCAGCCGGGACAGCACGGTGAGCAGGACGTTGCGCTCCAGCGACTGGGCCTCGTCCACGATGACGTAGGAGTCGTGCAGCGACCGGCCCCTGATGTGGGTGAGCGGCAGCACCTCCAGCATGCCGCGGTCGGTGACCTCGTCCAGCACGCTCTCGCTGACCAGTGCGCCCAGCGTGTCGAACACGGCCTGGGCCCACGGCTGCATCTTCTCGGTCTCCGAGCCGGGCAGGTAGCCCAGCTCCTGGCCGCCAACGGCGTAGACCGGCCGGAAGACCACCACCTTGCGGTGCTGGCCGCGTTCCAGCACCGCCTCGAGGCCCGCGCACAGCGCCAGCGCGGACTTGCCGGTGCCGGCCCGGCCACCGAGCGACACGATGCCGATCTCGGGGTCGAGCAGCAGGTCCAGCGCGATGCGCTGCTCGGCGGACCGGCCGTGCAGGCCGAACGCGGCCCGGTCGCCACGCACCAGCCGCACCCGTTTGTCCGTGGTGACCCGGCCAAGCGCGCTCGCGGTGCCCGCGAGCAGCCGCAGGCCGGTGTGGCAGGGCAGTTCGGCCACGTCGTCCAGTTCGTAGGCGATCGGGTCGAACCCGCCCTCGTTGTAGAGCTGGTCGATGCCGGCCTGCGGCATCTCGACGTCCGCCATGCCGGTCCAGCCCGACGGCACCACGTCCTGGGCGCGGTACTCGTCCGCGTCGAGGCCGACGGCCGCGGCCTTGACCCGCAGCGGGATGTCCTTGGTGACCAACGTCACCGGACCGGGGCCTTCCGCGGCCAGGTTCAGCGCGCACGCGAGGATGCGCGCGTCGTTGGCCTCCGCCCGGAAGCCGGCCGGCAGGACCCGCTGGTCGGAGTGGTTCAGTTCGACGTGCAGGGTGCCACCCGCGTCGCCGACCGGGATGGGCTTGTCCAGCCTGCCGTGCCGCAGGCGCAGGTCGTCGAGCAGCCGTAGGGCTTCCCTGGCGAACCAGCCGAGCTCGGGATGATTGCGCTTCGCCTCCAGTTCGCTGATCACCACGAGCGGGATGACCACGGTGTGCTCCACGAACCGGGTCACCGCCCAGGGATCGGACAACAGCACCGACGTGTCCAAGACGTAGGTGCGGCTCGTCGGCTCGTGGTCCCGCGGCGACGTGGAGTCGCCGTCAGGGTCCTGGCCGGAGTTGAGGCTGGCGGTTCGCCGAGAAGGGCGCTGTGCGGTCACGGCAACTCCCTCGCGGACGCGGCACCACGCCCGCTCCTCGCTGGGCCGAGCACCGCCCCGGCTGGTTGGCACCCGCCGCCTTCTCGGCGTCAGGCTCGCCGACCACGAGGGCCGGATGCCGGTCCTCCCGTGCTGGCTGACAACACGACCAGGGCCTCCCGGGACGAGTCACACGATGCAACCCGTCGTCCGCAAGCTACCTGCGTTTCGGTCCTCCATGCAGGCAGCCACACAGGTGATTCGTGCTCGGTGTGTCGTCTGGCCAGGTCACAGACTGACAGTTGACGGCGTTCACCCGACCAGATCCCCTGGTCAGGGCGCATTCGATGCGATCCAGTGTGGCCTGGATCACTTTTCCGTTGCGGTTGCGTCGAGCACGTCGGCGGTGGTTCGTTTGGTGGCGGGGTGTCCCCGACCGGTCACCCAGCGGCGTTACCAGAGGGTCACCCCATTCGCATATTCAGGCAATGAATGACACCGGAACGGGCGACATTTGAATCCCACCGGGTCACACAATGGGGTACTCAGCAAGACACCGACCACCGATCGCCGGTAACTTCGCTGCCCGAGGGCCCCAGCGTCACAAACCGTCGGGGTCGACATTCCAACCCCCGGTATTGAAGGAGAGTGTGCAAGTGCTGAAGAAGGCTGGCTTTGTCACCGCGGCAGCCGTCGCCCTGTCGCTGGTCGCGGCCCCCGCTTTCGCCGCTACCACCACCCACGCAGCCCCGCAGGACACCCCCGCCACCTCGCCCGCAGGTGACCAGGGCCACTCGGACTTCGTGAGCTTCCCCGAGGCCTACCACACGTTCATCTGGGGCGGCGGCGCCCTGGGTGCCGGCGCTGCCGCGCTGATCGCGGGTGCCTACGCGGGCATCGCGGCCACCCCGGCGGACATCCTCAACTCGCTGGAGCACCACCACGGCTGAGCCGTGGTGTGCTGAAACGGCAGGGCTCCTCGCGGAGCCCTGCCGTTTCGTATTGCAGCCGATTTCGTATTTCAGGAACTGTCAGGAGCCGAATCGACGGTGCCGAATGGCGTAGTCACGCAGGGCGCGCAGGAAGTCGACCCGTCGGAAATCGGGCCAGTAGGCCTCGCAGAACCAGAACTCGGAGTGCGCGGACTGCCACAGCAGAAACCCGGACATCCGTTGTTCACCCGATGTGCGGATCACCAGATCGGGGTCGGGTTGACCGGACGTATACAAATGCTCCGCGATGTGGTCGACGTCCAACACTTCCGCGAGTTCCTCGATCGTGGTGCCCGCCTCGGCGTGCTGCAGCAGCAGCTTGCGTACCGCGTCCGCGATCTCCTGCCGGCCGCCGTAGCCGACCGCGATGTTGACCTCCATGCCCTGCCGGCCGCTGGTCCTCGCCGCGGCCGAGGCCAGTCGACTCGCCGTTTCAACAGGCAGGACGTCCAGCGCGCCGACGATGCGCAACCGCCACGGCGCGCCAGGCGCGGCCAACTCGTCCACCACGTCGGGGATGATCTCCAGGAGCGGTTGCAGCTCGCTGTCCGGGCGGTTGAGGTTGTCCGTGGACAGCAGCCACATGGTGACCACCTGGACGTCCGACTCGCGGCACCAGCCCAGCAGGTCGGCGATCTTCCGGGCCCCCACCCGGTGACCTTCACTCACATCAGTGAACCCGGCTTCTCTGGCCCACCGACGGTTACCGTCCAGCATGATGCCGACGTGCCTCGGCCGTTCCGCGCCGACCAACTGCCGAGTCAGTAGCGACTCGTAACCGCGGTAGACGAGTTCCTTCACCATGGCGCGAGGACCCATGTCACAAGAGCGTACGCCGGTGCGACGGCGGCCCGGATCACCGCCCGGGCGGCCAAGCGGTAGATCCGGCAGACTGGCGGAAGTGAACAGCGAGCGGACGCCGACCCGATGGCAGGACCCGGCCGTCATCGAACGGGTGACGAAGCAGGCACGCACAGTCGCCGTAGTCGGAGCGAGCCCGAACCCGACGCGCCCCAGCCACGGTGTGGCCGCGTACCTGCACCGCAGCGGCCTGCGCGTGTACCCGGTCAACCCGGCGATCACCGAACTGTTCGGACTGACCGCCTATCCGAGCCTGGCCGACCTACCCGAACGGGTGGACATCGTCGACGTCTTCCGCCGGCCGGAGTACGTGACCGCGATCGCCGAGCAGGCGGTCGCCGCGGGCGCGGGCGCGCTGTGGCTGCAATTGGGCGTGATCAACGCGGCGGCCGCGGAGATCGCCGAAGCCGGCGGCCTTGACGTGGTGATGGACAAGTGCCTGCGGGTCGAACACGCACGCCTGCTGGGTGGTTGAGACGCCGGAGTTGGCCGGCCCAGGATTCGGCCGCGAACACCAGTGCTCGGGACTAAGGCCCTGCATCTGATGGTGCCGGCAAAGTTGATCACGACCGACCTCGCAGTTGAGCCTATCGGCCCAGGTCGCTGTGTCCGACGGCTCACTCGGCAAGTTCGGTCACAGTTCATCGGCGCGAAACCTACGGTCCCGTAACCTGGCGGGGTGAGTGTCGCCACGATGCCCCGGCCAGGTCAGCCGGGCGCCCGACCGCGGATGCGGGGCTGGCTGCACTACTGGTCGTTCTACGTGTCCCTGGCCACCGGCGGCGCGTTGATCACGCTGGCCGCCGCAACGGTGTCGGGCCTGGCAGCTCTGGCGACGTCGGTATATGTCGCGACGGTGCTGGGACTGTTCGGCGTGAGCGCGCTGTACCACCGGCACACCTGGGTGAACCCGCGTGCCAGGGTGTGGATGAAGCGCCTCGACCACTCGATGATCTTCCTGTTCATCGCCGGCACGTACACGCCGTTCTCGCTGCTGGCGATGGACCACCCGACCGGCTACATCGTGCTGGGCGTGGTGTGGGGCGGCGCGGTGGCCGGCGTCGCGCTGAAGTTGTTGTGGCCACACGCACCGCGTTGGCTCGGCGTCCCGATCTACATCGCACTGGGCTATGTGGCCGTCTTCGTGCTGCCACAACTGTTGCACCACGCCGGTGTGGCCGCGGTCGTGCTGCTACTGGTCGGCGGCCTGCTCTACACGATCGGCGCGATCTTCTACGCGACCCGGTGGCCCAACCCGTGGCCAACGACCTTCGGTCACCACGAGTTCTTCCACGCGGCAACGGTCCTGGCCGCCCTGTGCCACTACATCGCGATCTGGTTCGCGATCTACTCGTAGCCGACCGGCGGTAGGCGAGTCGCCTACCGCCGGTTTGCCGTGCTCAGGCCAGGTCGGGGCCTTCGCGGCGTAGGTCGTCTACTGTGGACATCGCGTTGCGTAGTTCGGTGAGCCACGCGTCGGCGTGCTCGCCGACCAGCCGGACGGCCCAGGCCAGTGCTTCTGAGCGGGACCTGGCCACGCCCGCGTTGACGAGGGTGTCCAGGACGAGGCGTTCCGGCTGGCGCAGCCGGGTCATCACCGGGACGGACAGGGTGGTGAACAGTTCCACCGTGTCGCCGATCCGGGCGCCCCACGCCACCTTGCGGCCGTAGCGGTGCTCGGTCTGCCTTGCGATCTCGATCCGCTCGTCCCTGGTGTCCTCGCGGAACCGGCTGATGCGGCCTGCCTTCACCGCTGCCGCGGCTGCCTCGTCGGCGAACTCCTCGCTCGGCACCGCCAGCTCGCCGACGACCAGGATCTCCTCGCGGTCGACGGTGATCTCCGGCGGCGTGGTGAACCAGCCGTCGGGCAGGCGGCCGACGAACCAGGCGGCTGCGTCGTCTGCCGGTGGGGGCTCTGACTGGGCGCCCCGGCCTCGTCCGCCGCCGCCCCAGCCGCGCATACGAGCCGTCCTCTCGAACCTGCCTTGCATCTCGTACTCCTGTCGATTACACGATTACAACGTTACCGACGTTACTCGCGCAGGAGACAGTGTGGCAGGTCGTTCGCTGCTGGTGGACAGGTTTCAGCCGGCCAGCAGCTCGGTGACCTCGGCCGCCGTCGTGACCGGGCGGTCGCAGACGAAGCCGCGGCACACGTAGGCGGCCGGGGCGCCGGCCACCAGGGGTCGGCCGGCCAGCAGCGGCGCTCCCGGCTGATCGGGTAGGCCGGCCAGGACCACCGAGCCGCCCGCCATGCCGGACACGGCCGCCGCGCGGAGCGCTTCGGCCGAGTCACCGGCGCCGACGACGGCCACCTGCACCGGTCCGGCCAGCCACGCCTCGGCCACGGCGGCCCACTGGCCGGCGAATCGAGGCGCCCTGCTGATCAGCAGGCCCGCCCTGGCCAGCATGGCTTCGACCACGTCCCGGTACCGCGCGGACCGGGCAGGCGACGCGAGGGCCGACGCGGTCAGCAACGCGCCGGCCAAGGCGGACGCGCCGGACGGGCTGGCATTGTCCGACGGGTCGGACGGGCGGCGGACGAGGCGTTCGGCGTCGTCGGCGGTGTCGAAGAACACACCGGGCGCGGCCGGGTCGGCGAACCGGGCCACGGCGGTGTCCAGCAGGTCCGTGGCCACGGCCAGCCAGCGCGGCTCGCCGGTCGCCTGGTGCAGCGCCAGCAGGCCGTCGGCCAGGCAGCCGTAGTCCTCCAGCACGCCGGCCGACGTGCCGACCGTGCCGTTGCGGGACGTGCGGCGCAGGCGGACGTCGATCAGGTGGGTGGCGATCAGGAAGTCGGCCGCCCCGGCCGCCGCGGCGATCCAGTCGGGACGGTGCAGCGCCATGCCGGCTTCGGCGAGGCCGCTGATGGCAAGGCCGTTCCACGCGGTCACGACCTTGTCGTCCCTTGCCGGCTGCGGCCGTCGGGCGCGGGCCGCGAGCAGGCGTTCGCGGACGGACGCCCAGCGGGCCGGATCGTCGGGGTCGACCGGCAGTTGGAGGGTGGACGCGCCGTGCTCGAAGGTGCCGTCGTCGGTGACCTCGAACGCGGCGGCCGCCCAGCCGCCGTCGGCCGCGCCGAGTGTCTCGACCAGTTGCGCCGGGGTCCACACGTACGTCAGGCCCTCGACGCCGTCGGTGTCCGCGTCCAGTGCCGCGGCGAACGCGCCCTGGTCGGTGGTCAGCGCGGTGCGCAGGAAGCCCGCGGTCTCCGCCGCGACCCTGGTGGCCAGTGCCGAGCCGGTCCGACGGGCCAGGTGCGCGTAAAGGCGGAGCAGTAAACCGTTGTCGTACAACATCTTCTCGAAGTGTGGCACCACCCAGGCGGCGTCCACGCTGTACCGGGCGAAGCCGCCCGCCAGTTGGTCGTGGATGCCGCCGCGGGCCATCGCCGCCGCCGAATGCTCCACAATGGACAGCGAGTCGGTCGAGCCGGTGCGCTCGTGGTGGCGCAGCAGGAACTCCAGCACCATGGACGGCGGAAACTTCGGCGCGGTACCGAATCCGCCGTTGCGGCGGTCGACGTCGCCGAGCAGCGACACCGCGGCACCGTCCAGCAGATCCGGGTCGACGGCGGCGGCCGGGAGCGGCTGTTGCCGCTCGGCCAGCGCGCGGACCACGTCGGTGGCCACCTCGGTCACCTCGTCGCGCTGGCCGGTCCACGCGTTGGCGATGCCGGTCAGCAACTGCTGGAACGACGGCATACCGGGCCGCGGCGCGCGCGGATAGTAGGTGCCGCAGTGGAACGGTTCGCCTGCCGGCGTGAGGAAGCACGTCATCGGCCAGCCGCCGTGGCCGGACATGGCCTGGGTGGCCTCCATGTAGACGGCGTCCACGTCCGGCCGTTCCTCGCGGTCCACCTTGATGTTCACGAAGTGCTCGTTCATCAGG
Source organism: Candidatus Melainabacteria bacterium (assembly GCA_963702275.1). Lineage (GTDB taxonomy): Bacteria > Actinomycetota > Actinomycetes > Mycobacteriales > Pseudonocardiaceae > DATEPR01. Next base: position 832 of record CAVPCF010000034.1, on the reverse strand, counting down.
GCCGCGGTGGCCGGGTGTTCGAACGACTCGTGTGCCATCACGTGGCACCAGTGGCAGGCCGCGTACCCGACCGACAGCAGCACCGGCACGTCCCGCCTGCGTGCCTCGGCGAACGCCTCGTCGCCCCACTGCCACCAGTCGACCGGATTCTCCGCGTGCTGCAGCAGGTAGGGGCTGGTCGAGCCGGCGAGCCTGTTCGTCATGCCTACCAGTTTCCCGGAAACTGTGGTTCGTGAACGGACCCGGGGTGGATGAGGCGGCCGCGTTCGCCGATGCGGCCGCGTTCGCCCGGCGGTACACGGTGTTGTCCGTGGTGGTCGGGCCGCCCGCGTACGGCCTTGGCGAGGTGCCCGATGAGGACGTGGCGCGCCGGACCGTGTTCGTGCCGCCGACGGAGCTGTTCTGGGAGTTCACCAAGCCACCGGACGTGGTCGGCGGGCCCGGTCTCGATCGGGTCGGCTGGGAGCTGGAACGATTCTGTGTGGCCGGGTTGCGTGGCGACCCGGATGCGTTCGAGGTGCTCGCGTCGCCGATCGTCGAAGCGTGCGAGCCGATCGGGGCCGAACTGCGCGAGCTGACCATGGCGTTCCTGTCGCAGCGGGCCGCGGACGCCTACCGGCGGGCCACCGCGACCGACTACGCCCGCGCCGCCGCCGCGATGGCCGCCGGCGGCACGCCGCGCTGGCAGCAGGTGGCCGATGTGATCCGGCTGCTGACCTGCGTCGAGCACCTGTTGCGCACGGGACGTCTTTCGCTGGACACGTCGGCTTACCGCGCGGAACTGGCCCAGGTCGCGGCGGGCGAAACGGCGTGGGTGGAGGTTGCGGCGTGG
>CAVPCF010000033.1:0-29693 GCA_963702275.1 Candidatus Melainabacteria bacterium | reverse complement strand
CAGTCTCGAATGGAACTGACGTTCCACTCAGAAAACATGAAAATGGTATTCGGATTGCCTGTCCACCACCAGTGAGCGCTACATACCAGACCTTCTGGTGATCAGCAAACACGTCCTGAACACGGACGACTGGTTGTTCCCCGCCAGCGATGCTGAACTGGTCGTGGAGATCGTTTCGCCGTCCAACGCCCGCCACGATCGTGTGACCAAGGTGCGGGGCTATGCCGCGTCCGGTGTGCCGATCTATCTGCTCGTGGACCCGCTGGAGCGATCGGTCACGCTGTTCTCGGAGCCGGCCGGCGACTGCTACCGACAGGTACACAAGGTGCCGTTCGGGTCCATGGTCATACTGCCCGAGCCCTACGCCGGCAAGCTCGACACCAGCGTGTTCGCCTGACCGCGAAGCCGGCGAGGCGGGCAGCGCTGGTGCGCTGCCCGCCTCGCTTGGTTTGGTGCTGCGTTACGCGCCGGCGGCGATCCGGAGGGCGTCGGCGCGGTCGGTGCTTTCCCACGGGAGGTTCACGTCGAGCCGGCCGAAGTGGCCGTACGCGGCGGTGGGGGCGTAGATCGGGCGGAGCAGGTCCAGGTCCCGGATGATGGCGGCCGGACGCAGGTCGAAGACCTCGCCGATGGCGACCTGGATCTTCGTCGGATCCACTGTCTCGGTGCCGAACGTCTCGACGAACAACCCGACCGGGGCTGCCTTGCCGATCGCGTAGGCGACCTGCACCTCGATCCGGCTGGCCAACCCGGCCGCGACCGCGTTCTTCGCGACCCAACGCATCGCATAAGCAGCCGAACGGTCCACCTTCGACGGGTCCTTGCCGGAGAACGCGCCGCCGCCGTGGCGGGCCATGCCGCCGTAGGTGTCGACGATGATCTTGCGGCCGGTCAGGCCCGCGTCGCCCATCGGGCCGCCGATGACGAATCGGCCGGTGGGGTTGACCAGCAGCTTCACGTTCGACGTGTCCAGCTTCAGGCCGGCAAGCTCGGGCAGCACGACGTGTTCGCGCACGTCGACGCCGAGCATTCGGTCCAGGTCGATGCCGTCGGCGTGCTGGGTGGACACGACGACCGTGTCCAGCCGCACCGGCTGGTCGCCCGCGTACTCGATGGTGACCTGGGTCTTGCCGTCCGGCCGCAGGTAGGGCAGGACGCCGTCCTTGCGGACCCTGGTCAGCCTGCGGGCCAGTCGGTGCGCGAGCGCGATCGGCAGCGGCATCAGCTCAGGGGTGTCCGAACTGGCGTAGCCGAACATCAGGCCCTGGTCACCGGCGCCCTGCCGGTCGATCTCGTCCTCGGCCGACTCGACCCGGGACTCGTAGGCGGTGTCCACGCCCTGCGCGATGTCCGCGGACTGCGAGCCGAGCGCCACGTTGACACCGCACGAGTGCCCGTCGAAGCCCTTGGCGGACGAGTCGTAGCCGATGTCGAGGATCTTCTCCCGCACGATGCTCGGGATGTCCGCGTAGGCCTCGGTGGTGACCTCACCGGCCACGTGCACCTGGCCCGTGGTGATCAACGTCTCGACGGCCACCCTGCTGCGCGGGTCCTTGGCCAACAGGGCATCCAGAATCGAGTCGCTGATCGCATCGCAGATCTTGTCCGGATGCCCTTCGGTCACCGACTCCGAGGTAAACAATCTGCGTGACTCGGACACGTTACTCCCCACCGCCGGCTGGCTGATGACTAGAGAGACAGGATACTGGTATGCCGTGGCACCCTAGCCGAGAGGCAACAATGGCCGAATGCTGTTCCAGACTCTGGCGGCCAGTTGACTCTTCGACCCGAGCAGCAGCGGCGTCTCGGTTCCGTCCGCGGCCAAGAGCCAACCTGAGTTGTCCTCGACCTCGAACGCGCGGCCGTCACCGACCGCGTTCACCACGATCAGGTCAGCGCCCTTGCGACGCAACTTTGCTCGTGCGTGGTCAAGAACGTCCGCACGGGAGTCACCTGTCTCGGCGGCGAAACCGACGATGACCTGACCGGGACGGCGTGCCGCGACGAGCTCGACGAGGATGTCCGCGTTGCGGGTCAGGGCAACGGGATCCGGGTCGTGGTCGGTCTTCTTGATCTTGTGGTCGGCCCGGTTGGTCGGCCGGAAGTCGGCGACCGCGGCGGCCATCACCACCACGTCGGCGGCGGCCGCGGCCTTGTGCACCGCGTCGCGCAGTTCGGCGGCGGTGCTCACGCGGACCGTCTCGGCTCCCGCCGGGTCGGGCAGGGCCTGGGTGTGCGCGGCGACCAGCGTCACATCGGCGCCACGCTGGACGGCCACCCGCGCCAGCGCGTAACCCTGCTTGCCTGAGGACCGGTTGCCCAGGTAGCGCACGGGATCCAGGGGTTCCCGGGTACCGCCCGCGGACACCACCACCCGGACACCTTCCAGGTCCCTCGGCAGCGCGCGCGGGTCGGCGAGCAGCAGCCGGGCGATGTCCACGATCTCGGCCGGGTCGGCCAGCCGGCCCTTGCCGGTGTCCGCGCCGGTCAGCCTGCCCGCGGCCGGTTCGGTGACCACGGCGCCCCTCGACCGCAGCAGGGCCACGTTGTCCCTGGTCGCCGGGTGTTCCCACATCTCGGTGTGCATGGCGGGCACGAACGCGACCGGGCAGCGCGCGGTCAGCAGGGTCGCGGTCAGCAGGTCGTCCGCGACGCCGTGCGCGGCCCTTGCCAGCACGTCCGCGGTGGCCGGCACGACGAGCACCAGGTCGGCCTCCTGGCCGAGCCGCACGTGCGGCACCTGGGGCACGTCGACGAACACGTCGCTGTGCACTGGCTGGCCGGACAGCGCCTCGAAGGTGGCCGCGCCGACGAACCGCAGCGCGGCCTCGGTCGGCACCACGCGGACTTCGTGGCCGGACTCGGTCAGCCCGCGAAGCACCTCACACGCCTTGTAGGCCGCGATCCCGCCGCCGACGCCGAGGACGATCCGCGGCCGGGCCGATGCGGCCCGGCCATCAGCAGGGTCGGACGAGGTCACTCGCCCTCTGTGTGCTCGAGCAGCCCGGCGTGGATCTCCCGCATCGCGATCGACAGCGGCTTCTCCCGGGGGCCCGGCTCGACCAGCGGGCCGACGTATTCCAGCAGGCCCTCGTTGAGCTGGGCGTAGTAGTCGTTGATCTGCCGTGCCCGCTTGGCGGCGTAGATCACCAGCGCGTACTTCGAGCTGACCTGCGAGAGCAGGTCGTCGATGGGCGGGTTGGTGATGCCTTCCGGCGTGTCGATCTGAGTGCCCATCACGGTGGGACTGGTCACGCGCAACGCTCCTGCGGTCGGTCGAACTCGGCTCACAACAGAACCGAGCGGGTTGGCACCGGGCCCGGCGCGCGGCTCAGGCGCGCTGGTCGGGACGGGTGCCCACCATCAAGGTTAGCAAGTCCTCCGCGGCACGCCGCACGTCGTCGTTGACGACCTCGACGTCGAACTCGTCGCGGGCCGCCAACTCCTCCTTCGCGGTGGTGAGGCGGCGGTCCACGATCTCCGGCGACTCGGTGCCCCGGCCGGCGAGACGGTCCACCAGGACGTCCCAGCTCGGGGGGCTGATGAACACCAGCAACGCCTCGGGCAGGGCCACGCGCACCGCCCTGGCGCCCTGTAGGTCCAACTCGAGCAACGCGGGCAGGCCATCGGCCAGCCGCTCCTCGATCGGGTGACGCGGGGTGCCGGAACGGTGGGTGCCTCGGTGGATGTCGGCCCACTCCAGCAGCTCGCCCTCGGCGATCATCCGGTCGAACTCCGCGTCGCTGACGAAGTGGTAGTCCCGGCCGTCGACCTCGCCGGGACGGCGTGCCCTGGTGGTGACGGAGACGCTGAACCACAGGTCTGGATACAGCTCGCGCAGTTGGTGCACGAGACTGCTCTTTCCGACGCCAGAGGGGCCGGCCAGGACAACCAGCCGACCCCTCTGAGCTGACAATCGACTCACTCGCCGCCGAATTCGGTCAGCAGAGCCTTGCGCTGCCGATCGCCCAAGCCGCGCAACCGCCGGCTCGCCGCGATCTCCAGACGCTCCATGATCTGCGCCGCACGCACCTTGCCAACTCCTGGCAAGGACTCAAGCAACGCGGAGACCTTCATCTTGCCCAGGACCTCATCGTTGTCGGCGGCCTTGAGAACGTCCGTCAAATTCGTGCCGCCGCGCTTGAGGCGCTCCTTGAGCTCGGCCCGAGCGCGACGGGCGGCAGCCGCTTTCTCCAGCGCTGCGGCCCGCTGCTCCTCGGTCAGCTGGGGAAGGGCCACGATCTCCTCCGTGGGGTGGGGTTAATTCTGGATCGGTGCCGCGACCGTACCGACTGTCAGTGAACGAAAACAACGTGGGTCGGGGATTTCGACGAGGTTTTTTCGATCTGGTTCGAACCACCCGGTCGGGCGGCCCTACTGCGGTGATGGTCGCGGCGAGTGGAAGTCCTACCAAGGGCTGCCACCGCTTGATTACCACCACCCGTGAATCTTGGCGAGACCCCCTGTGATATACCCCGATATATTTTTTGCACAAGACCACTCAACGTAACCGGCCTTCACCGCATTATCGCAGGTCAGCGACCCGCAACGGGTGAAACGACTACGTCCCGTACACGGAGTGCGGCATCCCGTAGCAACCGCTGGTCAGGGCCGTGCCGCAGCACGTCCCGTGACGTGGACGGCAGCACGCGGTCCAGTTGGGACCCGAACAGGGCCCGCAGATCGGCCACCGTGCCCCCCTGCGCGCCGAACCCGGGGGCCAGGATCGGGCCGTTGAGATTCTCAATGTTGATTCCCAAACGACCGACTGTGGCGCCAATCACGACGCCCACTCCGCCCAACGGCGTAGCACCGGTGTTGCGTTCGGCCGCACCGTCGACCACTGCCTGGGCCACCGACCTACCCCGACTGCCGGCAGCGGCCTGCACAGCGGCGCCCTCCGGGTTCGAGGTGAGCGCGAGCACGAACACGCCCCGGCCGGTCGCGTCCGCGAGATCCAGCGCGGGCGCGAGCGAGCCGAAGCCGAGATACGGCGACACGGTGATGGCGTCCGCGGCCAGGGCCGCGTCGTCGGCCAGGTAGGCGGCCGCGTAGGCGGCCATGGTGGAGCCGATGTCACCCCGTTTGACGTCCAGTATGACAAGCGCACCCGCGGCCCTGGCGGCCTTGACCACCCGTTCGAGCACTGCGATGCCGGCCGAGCCGTGCGCCTCGAAGAAGGCCGACTGCGGCTTGACGACGGCCACCTCGCCGGCCAGGGCCTCGACCGCGGTCAGCGCGAACCGCGCCAGCCCGGCCGCGTTCACCGGCAGGCCCCAGTCGGCGAGCAATGCGGGATGTGGGTCGATTCCCACGCACAACGGCCCGCGATCCTTGATCGCCATCATGAGTCGACTCGCGAACGGATTAATCCTGTCCATGAATTGTCCTCTGCAATGCCGCGTGCAATGACTGCAACGAACGGACGCCGACATCCCCGCGGATCAGTGCCTCAACGCCGTGCACGGCCGCGGCCGCACCCTGAATGGTGGTGATGCAGGGGATGTCCCGCGCCACGGCCGCGGTGCGGATCTCGTAGCCGTCCACCCGTGGCCCGTGGTTGCCGTACGGGGTGTTGATCACGATGTCCACGCCGCCCGCCAGGATCGTGTCGACGATGGTGTCCGCGCCCTCGAAGTGCTTGCGGACCACCGTGCACGGGATGCCGTTACGACGCAGCACCTCCGCGGTGCCGACCGTGGCCAGCACCTCGAAGCCCAGGTCGGCGAGCCGTTTCACCGGGAACACCATGGCCCGCTTGTCCCGGTTGGCCACCGAGACGAACACCCGGCCGCTGGTGGGCAGCGAGCCGTAGGACGCGGTCTGCGACTTGGCGAAGGCCTTGCCGAACGAGTAGTCGATGCCCATCACCTCGCCGGTGGACTTCATCTCCGGGCCGAGCAGCGAGTCGACGCCGTGGCCCTCCGGGGTGCGGAACCGGTGGAAGGGCAGCACGGCCTCCTTGACCGCGACCGGCGCGTCCGGTGGCAGGTCGGTGCCGTCGCCGACGGCCGGCAGCAGGCCCTCGGCGCGCAGTTCCGCGACGGTCGCGCCGAGCATGATCCGGGCGGCGGCCTTGGCCAGCGGGATCGCGGTCGCCTTGGACACGAACGGCACGGTCCGCGACGCCCTCGGGTTCGCCTCCAGCACGTACAGCACGTCGTCCTTGAGCGCGTACTGCACGTTGAGCAGGCCACGCACGCCGATGCCGCGCGCGATGGCCTCTGTGGACACCCGGACCGCCTCGAGGTCGGTGCGGCCCAGCGTGATCGGCGGCAGCACGCAGGCGGAGTCACCGGAGTGCACCCCGGCCTCCTCGATGTGCTCCATCACCCCGCCGAGGAACAGGTCGTGGCCGTCGAAGAGGGCGTCCACGTCGACCTCGATGGCGTCGTCGAGGAACCGATCGACCAGCACCGGGTGTTCCGGCGAGACCTCGGTGGCCCTCGCGATGTAGTCGGCGAGGGTGGTGTCGTCGTAGATGATCTCCATACCGCGGCCGCCGAGCACGTAGGAGGGCCGGACCAGCACCGGGTAGCCGATCGAGTCCGCGATCCGCTTGGCCGCCCCGAACGAGGTCGCCGTGCCGTAGGCGGGCGCGGGCAGCCCGGCGGTGCGGAGCACCTCACCGAACTCGCCTCGGTCCTCGGCCAGGTGGATCGCGTCGGCGGGCGTCCCGACCACCGGCACGCCGGCCCTGGTCAGCCGGGCGGCAAGGCCGAGCGGCGTCTGGCCGCCGAGCTGGACGATCACGCCGGCCACGGTGCCGGAGACGCGTTCGGCGTGCACGACCTCCAGCACGTCCTCGAACGTCAGCGGCTCGAAGTACAGGCGGTCGGCCGTGTCGTAGTCGGTGGACACGGTCTCCGGGTTGCAGTTGACCATCACGGTCTCGTAGCCCGCGGCCCGCAGCGCCATCGCGGCGTGCACGCACGAGTAGTCGAACTCGATGCCCTGGCCGATCCGGTTGGGCCCGGACCCCAGGATGAGCACCTTCGGCCGCTCGGTCTGCGGCGCCACTTCGGACTCGGCGTCCGGATCGGACTCGTAGGCCGAGTAGTGGTAGGGCGTGTGTGCGGCGAACTCGGCGGCACAGGTGTCCACGGTCTTGAACACCGGCCGCACACCGAGGCGGTGCCTGAGGGTGCGCACGCCGTCCTCGCCCGCCAGTTCCGGCCGCAGCGCGGCGACCTGCCGGTCGGACAGCCCCGCGCGCTTGGCCCTGCGCAGCATCGCGCCGTCCAGTACCGGGGCGTCGGCCACCTCGTGGCGCAGTTCGCCAAGCGCGGCGATCTGGTCCACGAACCACGGGTCGATGCCGGACGCCGCCGCGACCTCTTTTACACTGGCACCAAGGCGAAGCGCACGGTCCACTGTGTACAGCCGGCCGTCGTGGCCGGTCCGCAGCGCGGTCAGTGTCGTGGCCAGCGTCTCGCCTTCTGGGTCGGGCACCGTCCAGAAGCCGGCGGCCTTGGTCTCCATCGACCGCAGCGCCTTGCCCATCGCCTCACCGAAACTGCGGCCCAACGCCATGCCCTCGCCGACGCTCTTCATCGTCGTGGTGAGCGTCGGGTCCGCGCCGGGGAACTTCTCGAACGCGAACCGGGGCACCTTGACCACCACGTAGTCCAGGGACGGCTCGAAACAGGCCGGTGTCTCGCCGGTGATGTCGTTGCGGATCTCGTCCAGCGTGTAGCCGATGGCGAGCTTCGCGGCGATCTTGGCGATCGGGAACCCCGTCGCCTTGGACGCCAGCGCCGATGACCGGGACACCCGTGGGTTCATCTCGATGACGACGAGTTGACCCGTCTCCGGGTTGACCGCGAACTGGATGTTGCAGCCGCCCGTGTCCACACCGACCTCGCGCAGCACCGCGATGCCGACATCGCGCATGTGCTGGTACTCGCGGTCGGTCAGGGTCATCGCGGGCGCCACGGTCACCGAGTCGCCGGTGTGCACGCCCATCGGGTCGATGTTCTCGATCGAGCACACCACTACCACGTTGTCGTGCCGGTCCCGCATGAGTTCGAGCTCGAACTCCTTCCAGCCCAACACGCTCTGCTCGATCAGCACCTCGTGCACCGGCGACTCGGCAAGGCCGACAGTTGCCAGCCGAGTCAGTTCCCCGGGTGTGTGCGCCATGCCGGAACCGAGGCCGCCCATGGTGAACGACGGCCGGATCACCACGGGCAGGCCGAGTTCGGCCACGGTCGCCTCGACGTCGGCCATCGACCGGCACACCGCGCTGGCCGGCACCTCGGCGCCCACCTTGCGCACGATGTCCTTGAAGCGCTGGCGGTCCTCGCCGCGCTGGATGGCGTCGAAGTCCGCGCCGATCAGTTCGACGCCGTACTTCTCCAGCACCCCGCGCTCGTAGAGGGCGACCGCGGTGTTCAGCGCCGTCTGGCCGCCGAGCGTGGCCAGCAGCGCGTCCGGCCGCTCGATCGCGATGACCTTCTCCACGAACTCCGGCGTGATCGGCTCGACGTAGGTGGCGTCGGCGAACTCCGGGTCGGTCATGATGGTCGCCGGGTTGGAGTTCACCAGGCTGACCCGCAGCCCCTCGGCCCGCAGCACCCGGCACGCCTGGGTGCCGGAGTAGTCGAACTCGCAGGCCTGGCCGATCACGATCGGCCCTGAGCCGATCACCATGACGTGCGAGATGTCCGTCCGCTTGGGCATCAGGCGCTCTTCTCCATCAGTGCGACGAACTCGTCGAACAGCACGGCGGCGTCGTGCGGGCCCGCCGCCGCCTCCGGGTGGTACTGCACGGAGAACGCCGGCACGTCGGTGCAGCGCAGGCCCTCCACGGTGCCGTCGTTCGGGCAGTGGTGGCTCACGTGGGCGGCGCCGAACGGGGTGTCGAACCGCTCCCCCGCCTCGCCTTCCAGCGCGAAGCCGTGGTTCTGCGCGGTGATCGCGACCCGGCCGGTCGCGCCGTCGACCACCGGGACGTTGATGCCGCGGTGGCCGTAGCGCAGCTTGTAGGTGTCGCGGCCCAGCGCCCTGCCCAGGATCTGGTTGCCGAAACAGATGCCGAACAGCGGGATGCGCCGGGCCAGCACCTCGGCGGTGAGCGCGACGCCGTGCTCCTGGGTGGCCGGGTCACCGGGCCCGTTGGACAGGAACACGCCGTCCGGCTCGACCGCGAGCAGGTCGTCCACTGTGGATTGCAGCGGCAGCACGTGGGTCTCGATGCCGCGCGCGGCAAGCATTCGCGGCGTGTTCGACTTGATGCCCAGGTCCAGCGCGGCGACCCGGAACCGGCGCTCGCCCTCGGCCGGCACCACGTAGGTCCTTGCCGCGGTCACGTCGCCGGCCAGATCGGCGCCGGCCATCCGGGCGCTGCCGCGGACCTTCGCCAGCATCTCGTCGGGTCCGGTCATGGCCGGGCCTGCGAACACACCGGCGCGCATCGCGCCCTGCTCGCGGATGTGTCGGGTCAGGGTCCTGGTGTCGACCTCGGCGATGCCGACGATGCCCTGCCGCGCCAGTTCGTCGTCCAGCGAGCGGGCCGAGCGCCAGTTGGACGGGACACGGGCCGGGTCGCGCACGACGTAGCCGGCCACCCAGATCCGTGCCGACTCGTCGTCCTCGTCGTTCCAGCCCGTGTTGCCGATCTGCGGCGCGGTCTGGACCACGATCTGCCGGTGGTAGGACGGGTCGGTCAGGGTCTCCTGGTAGCCGGTCATGCCGGTGCAGAACACGACCTCGCCGAGCGTCGCGCCGAGGGCGCCGTAGCCGCGGCCGGGGAACACCCTGCCGTCCTCCAGTACCAGTGCCGCGCGGTCGGCCTGCGTTGCCCGCCGGTGTGTCGGTGTCGTCACGGTTGTTCGCCTCCTCTGGCGTGGGTCGCGGTGATCGGCGGCAGCAGGCTCATCCACGAATCCTGCCACCGTGCGCGGTGACGCGACCGCGCGAAATGGTGGTGACCACCGTGGCCGGCAGCACCATGCCCTCGTAGGGCGTGTTGGCCGCGATGCTGGCCAGTTCGGCGCCGCGGACCGTCCACGTCGTGTCCGGGTCGACCAGCGCCAGGTTGGCCGGCTCGCCGACGGCGATCGGGCGGCCCTGGTCTGGCAGTCGGCCGATGTCGGCGGGCCGTTCGCTCAGCACCCTGGCCACGCCGCGCCAGTCCAGCAGTTCGGTCCGCACCATCGCCAGCACCACGACGGACAGGGCGGTCTGCAGGCCGAGCATGCCGGGGCGGGCCGCGGCCCATTCGCAGTCCTTGTCCTGCGGGGCGTGCGGCGCGTGGTCGGTGGCGACGCAGTCGATCGCGCCGTCCGCGAGTGCTACGCGCAGCGCCGCTACGTCGGCTTCGGTGCGCAGCGGCGGGTTGACCTTGTTCGCCGGGTCGTAGCCGGCAAGGCGCTCGTCGGTGAGCAGCAGGTGGTGTGGCGTCACCTCCGCCGAGATCCCGTCGCCGCCGGGCCGGTTCTTGGCCCAGCGCAACAGATCCGCCGTGCCGGCAGTGGACACGTGGCAGACGTGCAGCCGGGCGCCGACCTCGGCGGCCAGCAGGCAGTCGCGGGCCACGATCGCCTCCTCGGCCGCGGCGGGCCAGCCGACAAGGCCGAGCCGGGCGGCCCGGGCGCCGTCGTGCGCCTGCGCGCCCACGGTCAGCTTCGGCTCCTCGGCGTGCTGGGCGACCACGCCGTCCAGCGCGGTGGAGTACTCCAGCGCCCTGCGCATCACCAGCGGGTCCGCCACGCAGTTGCCGTCGTCGGAGAACACCCGCACGCCGGCCGCGGACCTCGCCATCGCGCCCAGTTCGGCCAGCCGCTCACCGGCCAGCCCGACCGTGACCGCGCCGACCGGGTGCACGTCGACCAGCCCGACCTCCCGGCCGCGCCGCCACACGTGCTCCACCACCACCGGGTTGTCCGCGACCGGATCGGTGTTGGCCATGGCGAACACCGCCGTGAAGCCGCCCAGCGCCGCCGCGGCCGAGCCGGTCGCGATGGTCTCGGCGTCCTCCCGGCCCGGTTCGCGCAGGTGGGTGTGCAGGTCCACGAAACCGGGCAGCGCCACCTGGCCCTCGGCCTCGATCACCTCGGTGTCCTTGTCCGCTTTCAGGTCCGGCCCGATCTCGGTGAGCACGCCGTCGGCGATCCGGAGGTCGACCGGGTCGCCGGTGCCGTAGGGCCGGACCCCCCTGACCAGCAGTGCCCTCATGACTCTCCTGCCAGCAGGTGGTAGAGCACCGACATCCGCATGTGCACACCGTTGCGCACCTGGTCGGTGATGGCGGCGCGCGGCGAGTCGGCGACCGAGGACGCGATCTCCATGCCCCGCAGCATCGGTCCAGGGTGCAGCACGACGGCGTGCTCGGGCAGCAGCGCCAGCCGGGCCTCGCTCAGGCCGTAGTCGATCGAGTACTCGCGGGCGGACGGGAAGAAGTTGCCGTGCATGCGTTCGGCCTGCACCCGCAGCATCATCACCGCGTCCACCGCGGGCAGTTCCGCGTCCAGTTCGTGCGACACGGTCACGTCCCAGTGCCGGACGCCGATCGGCAGCAGTGTCGGCGGTGCGACCAGCACGACGTCGACACCGAGCGTGCGCAGCAGGTGCACGTTGGACCGGGCGACGCGGCTGTGCAGCACGTCGCCGACGATCGCGATCCGCCTGCCGTCCAGGGCGCCCAGCCGTTCCCGCAGGGTGGCCGCGTCCAGCAGGGCCTGGGTGGGGTGCTCGTGCGTGCCGTCGCCCGCGTTGACGACGCTCGTGTCGCCGTCGGCCAGCCAGCCGGCCAGCCGGTCCGCGGCACCGGAGGCCGGGTGGCGGACGATCACGCAGTCCGCGCCCGCCGCGGCCAGTGTCAGCGCGGTGTCCCGCAGCGACTCGCCCTTGCCGACCGACGAGCCGCCGGACGAGACATTGATCACGTCTGCGCTCATCCACTTGCCGGCGATCTCGAACGACACCCTGGTGCGGGTGGAGTTCTCGTAGAACAACGTGATCACGGTCCGGCCACGCAGCGTCGGCAGCTTGCGCACCTCGCGGCCGAGCAGCGTCGCCTTGAGTTCGTCCGCGGTGTCCAGCAGCGCGGTGGCCGCGTCGCGATCGAGATCGGCGGCGGACAACAGGTGCCTCATCCCGGGCCTCCCACGGGCCTGCGCAGCAGCACACCGTCGACGCCGTCCACCTCGGCGACGAGGACGGCGACCTCCTCGGCGCGGGAGGTGGGCACGTTCTTGCCCACGTAGTCCGCCCGAATGGGCAGTTCTCGGTGCCCCCGGTCCACCAGCACCGCCAGTTGCACCGCACGCGGCCGGCCGTGGTCGTGCAGCGCGTCCAGTGCGGCGCCGATGGTCCGACCGGAGTACAGGACGTCGTCGACCAGCACGACCAGCCGGTCGTCGATGCCACCGTCGGGCAGCGCGGGTGGACTCCAGCGGCCGCGGTGGCTGCCGGCGCAGGTCGTCCCGGTAGAGGGTGATGTCCAGCGTCCCGGTGGGGACGGTCACGCCACTGAACTCCAGGATGCGGTCGGCCAGCCGACGGGCCAGTGGTGCACCCCGGCGAGGGATACCCAGTAACACGACCGGCGGTACGCCTGGTGCGTCAAGAGCGATCTTTTCGATGACCTGATGGGCCATTCGGGCGATGGTGCGCGCGACGTCGCCCGCCGAGAGCAGCTCTCGCTCCTCGACAGGTTCCGCCGCGCCACGGTTTCGCGGCGCCACGGTGGACCTCCTTCCCCGCCTCACCGGACGGGTCCTTAAAGGACGTCGTGCCCGGCTGCTACCGGGCTTGACCTGCACCGTATCAGGTCGCTCAGGTCATGCGTCCGGGTGGTGTCCCGCCACTCGCCGCATCTCTACGCCGGATCGGCTTGACCTGGTGACAACAAAGAGTAACCATTACTCTGCGTATCGATCTCAGGCTCCCCGCGGCTCTCCCATACCGGCTGACGGGGCGAACGAACGGAGAACCGTCACATGGGCGACTACGCCAAGGCGCTGGGCGCCAAACTGCGCGGCATCCGGCAGCAACAGGGGCTGTCGCTGCACGGCGTCGAGCAGAAGTCGGGGGGCAGGTGGAAGGCAGTCGTCGTCGGCTCCTACGAGCGCGGCGACCGGGCGGTGACCGTGCAGAAGCTGGCCGAGTTGGCCGACTTCTACGGCGTGCCGGTGGCCGAACTACTGCCGGAGGGCCGCGTGCCGTCGGGGGCCGAGCCCGCCACCAAGATCGTGATCAACCTGGAACGGCTACAGCAACTCCCTGCGGAGAAGGTCGGGCCGCTCGCCCGATACGCCGCGACCATCCAGAGCCAGCGGGGCGACTACAACGGCAAGGTCCTCTCCATCCGTACGGAGGACCTCCGGTCGCTGGCGATCATCTACGACATGACACCCGGTGAGCTCACCGAGCAACTCATCGACTGGGGCGTGCTGCCGCCGGAGGCGCGCCCGTCGAAAGAGGAGTGACCGGCACAACCCGCCTACGGATCGATCACCCCTCGCCCTGTCCGGTTGCCCGCACAACCGGACAGGGCGAGGCAGGTCAGCGTGTCAAGCGGTTCAGCCGCATGTGCACAACTTTTCGAGTTGTCCACAACTCGCCAGTAACCCGCCCATTCGGGGCTTGACAGGCATAGGGTTGAAAAGGGCCGTAGCCCCCAGGGTTGGGCGGGGGTCTGCCCTGTGGGTTCGGCGAACAAATTCGGCGAACACGATGTCACGGGTCAGCGGGAGCGAAACCCAGCGATGCGAGCCGGTGAACGACCTCGGTATTGGTCAGGCGTGCTCGGCGCGCCTGCCGGCTCTTCACGTGCCGCAGCCACGGCCGCCACTACCTCGTGGTGCTCGGCGCCTGTCGTTGGCAGGGCTGCCACCTGGGACAGCCACTCCAGCCGGCGTGACACTGCCGCCTCGGCAGCCGTCGAGGTCAGGGGCGATCGATTCGCGGATCGTCCGGCGTCACAGGATCGCGCGGAGTTGGTCGGCGATGCCGGCTATGCGGCCGAGGATGCCGTTGACGAAGCGTGGCGAGTCGTCCGTCGAGAGGGTCTTGGCCAGTTCGACGGCCTCGTCGATGGCCACTGCGTCGGGGACGTCGGGCGCCCACAGCAGCTCGTACAGGCCCAGCCGCAGCACCGCCCGGTCGACGGCGGGCATCCGCGGCAGCGACCAGCCCTCCGAATGCTCCGACAGCACGTCGTCGATTCGGGCGCGGTGTGCGGCGACGCCTTCGACCAGGGCGATCGTGTAGTCGTTCACCGGGGGGAGGCCGGGGGCGCCGACCCGGTCGGCCAGCATGGTCACCGGGTCGATGCTGCGGATGTCGGCCTCGTAGAGAATGTCGACGGCGCGCTTGCGGGCCTTGCGCCGCGCGCCGGTGACCGGACGACGGTGGTCGGAGCCGGACGCCCGGTCAGGCGTTGACACGGCCCAGGTACCGCCCGTCTCGCGTGTCCACCTTCACCTTCTCGCCGGTGCTGACGAACAACGGGACCTGGATCTCCGCGCCGGTCTCCAGCGTCGCCGGCTTGGTGCCGCCGGTGGAGCGGTCGCCCTGCAGGCCTGGGTCGGTGTGCTGGACGAGCAGCTCGACCGACGCGGGCAGTTCCACGTACAGCGGGACACCCTCGTGGGTGGCGACCATCGCGGACTGGTTCTCCAGCAGGTAGTTCGCGCCGTCGCCGACGGTGTCCTTCGGCACGGTGAGCTGGTCGTAGGTGTCCGTGTCCATGAACACGAAGTCGCCGGCATCCTGGTACAGGTAGGTCATCTCGCGACGGTCGACCGTCGCGGTCTCGACCTTGGTGCCGGCGTTGAACGTCCGGTCGACCACCTTGCCGGTCAGCACGTGCTTCAGCGTCGTGCGCACGAATGCGCCGCCCTTGCCCGGTTTGACGTGCTGGAACGACACGACGGACCACAGCTGGCCGTCCAGGTTCAGGACCAGGCCGTTCTTCAGGTCGTTGGTGGTGGCCACGGCTGTAGCTTCTCCTGTTGCGCGATGGTGGGTCGTGCGTCGGGCGCTACACGACCACGAGTTCCTTGGTGGTCAGGGTCAACAACTCCGGCGCGGCTCCGCGCACCACGAGCGTGTCCTCGATCCGGACTCCGCCGCGGCCCGCGAGGTACACCCCGGGTTCGACGGTGACCGCCATGCCAGCGGAGAGTCTACCGTCACCGGTCTTCGACAACGCGGGAGCCTCGTGGATCTCCAGCCCGACCCCGTGGCCGAGGCCGTGCAGGAACTGCTCGCCGTAGCCCGCGTCCTCGATCACCTCGCGCGCGGCGCGGTCCACGTCCCGCACATCGGTGCCCGGCGCCAGCGCGGCGCGACCGGCGGCCTGGGATCGCGCGACCAGTTCGTAGATCTCGCGCTGCCAGTCGGCCGGTTCGCCGAGCACGAGCGTCCGTGTCATGTCGGAGTGGTAGCCGTCGACCAGGGCGCCGAAGTCGAGCTTCACGAAGTCGCCCCTGCGCAGTGTCGCGTCGGACGGGCTGTGGTGCGGGATGGCGGAGTTCGCCCCGAACGCCACGATGCTCTCGAACGCGACGGCGGCCGCGCCGTGGTCCAGCATCCGGCCCTCCAGGTCGCGGGCCACCTCCCGCTCGGTCCGGCCGGCCCGCAGGCCGCCCGCCGTGATCAGCTCGTCCAGCGCCTGGTCGGCCGCTGCGCACGCCATCCGCAGCGCGTGCACCTCGGTCTCGTCCTTCACCAGCCGGAGTCGCTCGACCATGCCCGGCGCGCGCACCAGATCGATGGCCGGTCCGCCGTCGGTGAGCAGGTCGAGCTGGTCGACGGTGACGTGGTGGCTCTCGTAGCCGGTCCGCCGGTAGGTGGCCGGGGCGGCCGACATGCGGGCGATCAGCGCCTGGTCCGATGCGCGGTCGATGAGCCGCGCCAGTTCGGGCACCTGCTCCTGCGACTGCGTCAGGTACCGGCCGTCGGTGCACAGCACTGTCCCGGACTCGCGGTCGGGCTCATCGGCGGCGGCCACCACCAGGACCGCGTTGGAGCCGGTGAACCCGGTCAGGTAACGGATGTTGCGCAGGTCGGTGACGAACAACGCGTCCAGGCCGGCGGTACGCAGTTGTTCGCGCAACGACGCCCTGCGGGTGACATGTGATTCCGGCACGTGGTCGAGCCTAATCCGCGACGCCGTACGCTGGGTCGATGCGACCCTGGCTGACGCGCGGCTGCGTGATGGCGGTGTGCTACGCCGCCGCCGAGACCCTGCTCGCCCAGGTGCAGGTCAACCATCCGGACAGCGGTTCGGTGCTGGACCCGATCGTGCTCGCGGTGCTGGTCGGCGTGAGCGGCCTGTGGGCCGGGGTGGACGGCTGGCTGCGCAAGCCGCGCCGTGGCATGAACTGGTTCTACGGCGGGCTGATCGGCGGGGTCCTGGCCGGGTTGCTCAGCGTCATCGCGAAGGCGTTGTTCGTGGACCAGACCGGCATTTGGGCGCTGGGGCCGGCGTTGACCGGTGACGCGGCGTTCATCGCGCTGCTGATCATGGTGCCGGCCGGGCTGGGCATCGCCGTCGGCGGCAGGCTGGAGCCGCCTGCCGAGGCTCCTTCGCTGACGCGGCGCTTTCCGGGCCGCAAGGTCGAGAGGTCCGAACCGCTCGGGTAGGCGTCGGTCGGACACGGTCGAATTGCGCCATGATCAGTTGACAGGCCGCGTACCGCTGGTCGGTGGCGTGACGAACACCCGGTGCGGTGCACCGTGATAGCGGCCCTCGCCGACCTCCAGCAGCCCGAGCCGGCGCGCGACCGCGAGGCTGGGCTTGTTGTCGTGGTGCACGAGCGCCCAGACAGCGGGCAGGCCGAGCCGGTGTAGACCGTGGTCGATGACGGCGGTCGCGGCTTCGGTGGCCAGGCCATGGCCCCAGTGGGCGCTGCCGAGCAGCCAGCCCGTTTCCGGCAGCGCGCCCGGCAGTTCCCGCGACGGCCAGAGGTGCGCCAGGCCGACGACCTCGTCGGCTCGTTCAAGGACCCAGCTGCCCATTCCTGGCTCGAGCGGCAACGACAGCCGTCGGTCGACCGCCTGCTGGACGGCGTCGCGATCCGGGATGGGAGCGCGGTAGTACCGCGTCACGTCCGGGTCGGTGTAGATCGGCACGAGCGCGTCGACGTCGCCTTCGGTCAACGGCCGCAGGCGCAACCTCGGCGTCATGATCTCGGGAGGAGCCACGGCATCCGATCATGCCTGGTGGCCCACCCACCGGCCAACCGCGCGTCAGCCCGCGGTGTGTTGGGCCAGCCAGCGGATGGCCAGCGGGTAGCCCTCGACACCGAGGCCGAGGATCACACCGGTCGCCACCGCCGAGATGTAGCTGTGGTGTCGGAAGTCCTCGCGGCGGTGGGTGTTCGAGATGTGCAGCTCGATGAGTGGGGCCCTCAGTTGGGCGCACGCGTCGCGGACCGCGATCGAGTAGTGAGTCCACGCGCCCGCGTTGAGCACTACCGGGGTGCCGTCGTTGGCCGCTTCGTGCAGCCAGCCCAGCATCTCGCCCTCGTGGTCGGTCTGGCGGACCTCCACGTCGATGCCGAGTTCGGCGCCGGTGGTCTCGCACTTCTCGACCAGGCCGGGGTAGGTGGTGTGGCCGTAGACGTCCGGCTCCCGGGTGCCGAGGCGGCCCAGGTTGGGACCGTTGAGTACCAACACCTTCACCGGGGGTCTCCCTTGCTCGGCGACTCCCCGGCGGCCACCGTGGCGTAGGCCGCCGCCAGCAGGCCGGGGTCGGGGCCCTCGAGGCGGCCGGGTCGGGCCAGGCCGTCCAGCACGACGAAACGGAGCGTGCCGGCCCTGGTCTTCTTGTCGGTGCGCATGCCGTCCATCAGCTCGGGCAGCGCGTCCGGGTCGTAGCCGGTGGGCAGGCCGATCAGCCGCAGGATCGCGCGGTGGCGGTCGGCGGTCGGGTCGTCGAGGCGGCCGGCCAGGCGGGCCAGTTCCGCCGCGAAGACCATGCCCACGCTGACCGCGGCACCGTGGCGCCAGCGGTAGCGTTCGCGGCGTTCGATGGCGTGCGCGAGGGTGTGGCCGTAGTTCAGGATCTCGCGCAGGCTGGACTCCCGCAGGTCCGCGGACACCACGTCGGCCTTGACCTGAACAGCTCTGCGGACCAGTTCGCCGAGTACGTCCCGGGTCGGGTCCAGCGCGTGCTCCGGGTCCGCCTCGATCAGCTCGAGGATGGTCGGGTCGGCGATGAAGCCCGCCTTGACGACCTCGGCCATGCCGGCGACGAGTTCGTTGCGGGGCAGGGTTTCCAGCGTGACCAGGTCGGCGAACACGGCGGCGGGCTCGTGGAAGACGCCGACCAGGTTCTTGCCGGCCTCGGTGTTCACGCCCGCCTTGCCGCCGACGGCCGCGTCGACCATGCCCAGCAACGTCGTCGGCACGTGCACCACGCGGACGCCACGCATCCACGTGCCGGCAACGAAACCGGCGAGGTCGGTGACCGCGCCGCCACCCATGCCGACGACGATTCCGTTGCGGTCCATGCCGATCTTCCCCAGCACCGAGTAACAGAACTCGGCGACCGACAGCGCCTTGCCGTCCTCCGCGTCGGGCACCTCGACACGGTGGGCGTCCAGGCCGGCCGCGACGAACTCCGCGCGCACAACTTCGGCCGTCACGCCCAGCGTCGGTTGGTGCACGATGGCCACGGCGGACGCGCCGGCCATCGTGGCGGTCAGGTCGGCGAGCAGGCCGCGGCCGATCACGACGTCGTAGGGCCGTTCGGCGCTCACCCTGATCCGCGTCGGCTCGGCCATCGCGTTCCCTTCGTTCACCGGGTCAGTGATCCGAGGCGGTCGAGGACGGCGGCCACGATGTCCTCCGGGGTCAGTTCGTCGGTGGCCACCTCGACGGTGGCGACTTCCCGGTACAGCGGCAGTCGCGCGTCCAGCAGGGCCTTGAAGGTGGCCCTGGGGTTCACGCCGGCCAGCAGCGGACGGGCGGTGGACAGGCCGGTGCGGCGCATGCCTTCCGACAGTGCCACGCTCAGGAACACCACCGTCGGGGTGAGCAGCAGCGCCCTTGTCCGTTCGGACAGGACTGCGCCGCCGCCGAGTGCGAGCACGCCGACGTGGTCGGCGAGGGCGGCGGCGACCGCTTGTTCTTCCAGGGCACGGAACGCCGGCTCGCCGTCGGTGGTGAAGATGTCCGAAATGGACTTGCCGGCGGCACGCTCGATGTCGTGGTCGACGTCGCGGAACGGCACGTCGAGGCGTGCCGCGAGCAGTTCGCCGACGGTGGTCTTGCCGGCGCCGGGCGGCCCGACGATGACGGCACGGGGGCCCTGGTCATGACCGCTCACGACTCGGCCTCGCCGACACTCGAGAGAACCCGCTGCGTCATCGCTTCACTCGCCGGCCCCGCCTCGCCTGTGCTCGGCAAACCCGACCGGACTCGCTGTGTCATCGGTTCACTCGCCGGCTCGCTCAATGAGCCCGCCTCGCCGGTGCTCAGCAAACCCGACAAGACTCGCCGTGACATTGGTACACTCGCCGGCTCGTTCACCAGCGCTGCTCCGCGGCGGCCAGGTACGCCTTGGCGTTGCGGGCGGTCTCGCCGACCGAGTCGCCGCCGAACTTCTCCAGTACCGCGTCGGCGACCACCAGTGCCACCATCGCCTCCGCGACCACACCGGCGGCCGGCACCGCGCACACGTCAGAGCGCTGGTTGATGGCGACCGCGACCTCGCCGGTCGCGACGTCCACTGTGGACAACGCGCGCGGCACGGTGGAGATCGGTTTCATCGCGGCCCGCACCCGCAGCGGTTCGCCGTTGGTGATGCCGCCCTCAACGCCGCCTGCCCGGTTGGACCTGCGGCTGACGCCCTTGGCGCCCTCGCTGCCGTCGCCCGGCTC
The DNA here is from genome assembly GCA_963702275.1 of Candidatus Melainabacteria bacterium. Classification (GTDB taxonomy): domain Bacteria; phylum Actinomycetota; class Actinomycetes; order Mycobacteriales; family Pseudonocardiaceae; genus DATEPR01. The sequence continues at coordinate 9,855 of CAVPCF010000033.1, read as the reverse complement.
GATCTCGTCGTGCGCCTGGCTGCCGCGCGACCGGGCCACCGCGAAGCCGTCGCCGATCTCGACACCCTTGATCGCCTGGATGCCCAGCATCGCGGCGGCCAGCCGGGAGTCGAGGCGGCGGTCCCAGTGCACGTGGGAGCCGAGACCCGGCGGCAGGCCGTGCACGACGACCTCGACGATGCCGCCGAGCGTGTCGCCGTCCTTGCGGGCCGCGTCGACCTCGGCGACCATCGCGTCGGTCGTCGCCTGGTCCAGCGCGCGCACCGGGCTGCTGTCGATCAGGTCGAGGTCGTGCGGCCCTGGCAACTGGCCCGCCGGCGCGTCGACCGAACCGAGCGCGACCACGTGGCTGACCACCTCGACCCCGAGCACCTGCCGCAGGAACGCCCTGGCCACCGTGCCCAGCGCGGTACGGGCGGCGGTCTCCCGCGCGCTGGCCCGTTCGAGCACCGGCCGGGCGTCGGTGAAGTTGTACTTGAGCATGCCGGGCAGGTCGGCGTGGCCGGGGCGTGGCCGGGTGAGCGGGGCGTTGCGGCTCAGGTCTGCCAGCTCGGCCGGGTCGACCGGGTCGGCGGACATCACCAGCTCCCACTTGGGCCACTCGGTGTTGCCGACCTTGATGGCGACCGGGCCGCCCATGGTGCGGCCGTGCCGGACGCCGCCGAGCACCTCCACCTCGTCCGCCTCGAACTTCATCCGGGCACCCCGGCCGTAGCCGAGACGGCGACGGGCCAACTGGGCGGCGATGTCGGCTGTCGTGACCTCGACATCGGCGACAAGGCCCTCCAGCACGGCGACCAGGGCGGGCCCGTGTGATTCTCCGGCGGTGATCCAGCGCAGCACCGGTTGATCCTCCCATGATGGCCATGACGGCCGACGACGAACCTGACGAGTCGTGTCAGCCCATGGCCAACTGCCCACCCGGGAACGCGGCGACCAGCCAGGTGGCCAGCAGCAGCCCCGGCCCGTGCGGCGCGACCGCCCTGCGGCGACCCACCGCGAGCGACGCGGTGACGACGGCGGCCAGCACGGCGGCGATCACCAGTGCGGACCAGCCGACCGCACCGAGCACCGCGCCGAGGCTGCCGGCCAGCTTGACGTCACCGGCCCCGAGCGCGGCAGGCGCCAACACCCGGACCACGGCATGCGCGCCACCGAACAACAGGACCCCCACGACCGCCCGCAGACCCAGCCCGGGATCGGGCCCACCGGCGGCGGCCAGCGCGACGGCCAGACCCAGCACCGGATAGGCCGGCAGCGTCAACGCGTCCGGCAACCGACGACGGGCCAGGTCGGCCGCTGCGAGCGGAACCGCCAGCCAGGCCAGCAGCAACGGCACCGGCAGCCACCACCACGGCAGCAGCCCGGCGGTGGCCCGCCACCCGAGCACGGCGGACGCCGCACCCGACGCCAGCTCACACCAGGGCGGCCGCAGCACGACCCGACGGGCCAGCCGCCCGAGCAGCGCTCGCCCTGCGACCCCCATCGCGATGCCGACCAGCGCGAAGCCGGCCGTGCCCAAAACGTTCATGAGTCCACGATGACCAGACAGGCCAGGAAAGTCGATCAAACGGGCGTGTCGCGGCGCATGTCGACCGTTCGCGCCGGGCGAGTCGACCCTTCCCGGCGAAACCGGGACCTTGCTGGAGTTCGGGGAGCGCCTCAGTGCCAGCTGAACAGTGGATCGCCTGCCGCGACCAAACCGGGCTCGTGCGGATCGACGACCGCGTCCGCGACGGCGTCCAGGGCGATCACCGGGCAGACCGTGGCGTAGCCGGCTTCCTCGATGGCCGCCGGATGCCAGCCGACGATCGGCTGGCCCGCCTTGACGACATCTCCCTTGGCCACGTGCAGGGTGAAGCCGTCGCCCTTGAGGCGGACCGTGTCGATGCCGAGGTGCACGAGCACCGCGCGGCCGGATTCGGTGGCCACCACGAACGCGTGCGGGTGCAGCGTCGCGATGGTCCCGTCGACCGGGGCAACGGCGTCGCTCGGCGTCGAAGCCGGCACCACGGCCAATCCCGGGCCCACCATGGCCTCCGCGAAGACCGGGTCAGGGACCTCGGTCAGGGGCACGACCCGGCCGGCCACCGGACTGAGGACCGGGAGCCCGGTCATTCGAGCAGGTCCGAGATGTCGCTGGCGATGGTGTCCGCCTCAGGGCCGATGATGATCTGCACGACGCCGCCGACCCGGATCACGCCGTGGGCGCCGAGCTTCTTCAGGGCCGCCTCGTCCACCACGGAGCCGTCCTCCAGTTCGCACCGCAACCGGGTGATGCACGGTTCGATCTCGATGACGTTCTCCGCGCCGCCGATCGCGGCGAGGATCTTCGCCGCGCGCTCGTCTGCCATTCCGTCTCCTGTTCAGCTTGTGGAGCCTGCCAGCCTGCGAGAGCAGCGCACCCGGTTCGTCCCGATCATCCTGGCACGTTCCAGATGGGATTCGCGAGCCTCGGATATCGAACTGGCCGTGAGCCTTGACACCCGCTTGATCCAAGGAGCATCCTCCCCGCACCAACTGGTCTAGACCGGAACGTACCAATGACCGGAGTGCGGAGCCAACCCGCATCCCGGACGGGGAGGACACCGTGATCAACGAGGCGGGCAGCAGGACCGTCATCGGCGAGACCAACGGCCAGTCCGCCGGCCGCGCCGTCACCGAGCCTGCCCGAATCGTCGATGGACCCAAACCGAAACACGTACAGCTGAGAGAGATCCTCCGCAAGCTGATCGACAACGAACTGCCGCCCGGCTCCCCCATCCCGTCGGAGCGGGAACTGGCCGACAGGTACGGCGTGTCCCGGCTGACCGTGCGATCCGCGGTCGCCCGACTGGTCACCGACGGCCTCCTCGTCACCGTGCGCGGCAAGGGCACGTACACCATGCAGCGCCGGATGGAACTGCAGCTGTACCTCATGTCCTTCACCGCGGACATGCGCAGGCGCGGCCTCACGCCGAGCAGCGAGGTGCTGGGCACCGCGGAGTGCGTGCCACCGCCAGCCACTGCCAGCGCGCTGCGGCTGGCGCCAGGCGCGACCGCGCTGCGACTGTTCCGGCTGCGCAAGGCCGACGGCACCCCGCTGGCCGTCGAGCGCGGCTGGTACCACCGCGGGCACCTGCCCAGCCTGCTCGACCTGGACCTCACCGATTCGCTCTACACCCAACTGGCCGAACGGCACGGGGTGGTCTTCGACCACGCGACCCAGACCGTGTGGGCCGAGGGCGCCGACCGGGAGACCGCCCGGTTGCTCGGCGTCCGTACCGGAACACCGCTGCTGGCGTTCCGGCGAATCTCGTCCCGCAACGGCTCGCCCGTTGAGGACATGACGTCCTGGTACCGGGGCGACCACTACCAGGTGACGATGCAGTTGGATCGGACTGTCCCGGAGCCCGATCCGTTCCCCGCCCATGGAGGAAACGAATGACCACCACTGCGGCCGCCGCTGCGGCGAGCAGCGAATCCAAGAACCGGGGGCTGGCCAGCGTCCAGCGCCTCGGCCGAAGCCTCATGCTGCCCATCGCGACATTGCCCGCGGCCGGTTTGCTGCTGCGGCTGGGCCAGAGCGACATGCTCGGCCACTTCAGTGCGCTCTCCAAGCTCGCCGCGGTCTTAGCGGCGGCGGGCGGTGCCGTCTTCGACTTCCTTCCCATGATCTTCGCGGTCGGTGTCGCGATCGGGTTCGCCCGGCGGGCGGACGGTTCGACGGCGTTGGCGGCCGCGGTCGGGTTCGTCGTGTTCAGCGAGGTGGTGCAGGTCTTCGCGCCGGTCACCATCACCACCAAGACACTCAGCAACCCCCTGTTCTCCCTGGGCATCACGCCCAACCACTGGCCCTACGGCGTGCTGGCCGGCATCCTCTGCGGCATCATCTCCGCGCTGCTGTGGCAGCGGTTCCACCGCATCAAGCTGCCGCCGTACCTTGCCTTCTTCGGTGGCCGCCGGTTCGTGCCGATCATCACGGCGTTCACCATGACGCTCGTGGGTGTCGTGTTCGGCCTGATCTACCCGCCGTTCCAGCGGGGCCTGACCAGCCTCGGTGACGCCGTCACGCACAGCACCGTGCTCGGTGGCGGCATCTACGGCACGGTCAACCGGCTGCTGATCCCGTTCGGCCTGCACAACGTCATCAACGCGGTGGTGTGGACCGTGTTCGGCACCTACCACGGCGTTTCCGGTGACCTGAACCGGTTCTTCGCGCACGACCCGTCCGCCGGTGGCTTCATGACCGGCTTCTTCCCGATCTTCATGTTCGGCCTGCCGGCCGCCGCGCTGGCGATCTGGCGGACCGCGCACCCGTCGCAGAAGAAGCTCGTCGGCGGCATCATGCTGTCCGCGGCGCTGACATCGTTCATCACCGGCGTGACCGAGCCGATCGAGTTCTCGTTCATGTTCGTGGCGTGGCCGCTGTACCTGATCCACGCGCTGCTGACCGGTTCGTCGCTGGCCCTTGTCAACGCGCTGGGCATCCACGACGGCTTCAGCTTCTCCGCGGGCAGTATCGACTACATCATCAACTTCGGTATCGCGACCAAGCCGCTGTTGTTGATTCCGATCGGCATCCTGTACGCGCTGATCTACTACTTCCTGTTCACGTGGGTGATCAAGAGGTGGAACGTGCGTACACCCGGCCGCGAGGAGGACACGGACGCCGAGGTGGCCGCCGGTGGCGCGGTGACCAGCGGTGCCGAGGCCTACGCGTCGGTGGATCAGGGCACCGGCAGCAGCTAGGGACGTGTGGGTGTTGCGGCAGGTCGCCTCCTGCCGCAACACTCGCTGGCAGGATGTCCGCGTGATGTGACCGACTGAGCGAGGTACATCGGAGCTTCGCTCCGACCAGAGGAGCCCTCATGCCGGAACGACGGGTCAAGGTCGGCAGCAAGGTCGGGTTGCACGCCCGCCCCGCGGCCGTACTCGCCAAGGCGGCGGCGGCGCAGTCGGTGGCGATCACCATCCGCAAGGCCGACGGTCAGCCGGTGGCGGCGTCCAGCGTGCTCAACCTGATGACGCTGGGCGCCATGCACGGCGACGAGGTCGTGCTGGCCGCGGAGGGCGCCGGTGCCGACACCGCGCTCGACGAGATCGCCGCGCTGGTCGTGGCCGATCTCGACGAACGCTGATCTCGATCGCAGGGCACCCTGAGACACGGGGTGTGATCGCCCGTAACCCCGACCCGGGCGGTCACACCCCGTTACCACTTGTCAGTGCAGCGTGAGTGTGCCGCCGGTGGCGGCGCACAGGGCGTCCCGCATGGCCTCGCGCGGTGGCGGGCGGTCGGTGAACTGTGCCACCTGGTCGAATGCCTGGTGCAGCAGCATATCCAGGCCGGTGGCCAGTCGGCCGCCCTTGCGCCGCACCGCGTCGGCCAGGGGCGTCGGCCACGGGTGGTAGATCACGTCCAACAGGCAGTTGGCCTCGGCCAGGTCGTCGGCGTGTGGGTCGGCGGCGGCCGCGGGGACCGTGCTGATCACCACCGCCGACGCGGCCGCCAGCTTGCGTATGTCCACTTCGGACCAGCGGCGGATGTCAAGCCGGACGCCGACCCGGTCGGCGGTGGCCCTCGTTTCTTCGGCCCGGGAGGGCTCGCGAGCCACCATGGTCACGTCGGCGACGCCGAGTTCGGCCAGGGCGGCCAGTGCCGCGGCGGCCGTGCCGCCGGCACCGAGCACCAGGCCCGTCGCGCCGTCGATCGGGCGGTAGCCGCCGGCAGCCGTCAGGGCGCCGGTCACGCCTGCCACGTCGGTGCAGTCGGCGCGCCAGCCGCCGCCCGGTAGCCGCAGCAGGGTGTTGGCCGCGCCGACCGCGACGGCCCGTTCGGTGCGCTCGTCGGCCAGTGCCAGGGCGGCACGCTTGTCCGGCATGGTGACGGCGAGGCCGACCCAGTCCGGCGTCAGATCGGCCACCAGGGCCGGCATCGCGTCGGCGGTGCGGTCGATCCGGTCGAACGTCCAGCCTGCCAGGCCGAGCGCGGCATAGGCGGCGCCATGCAGTACCGGGGACAGCGAGTGCGCGACCGGTGAGCCGACCACCCCCGCCCGACGGAACTCAGAAGACGCCATTGGCGTGCGCCAGCTCGACGTTCTTGTTGTGATCGGCCAGGTTGGTGGCGAAGCACGATGTGCGGTCCTGGCGGCACACCACGAAGAACAGCCAGTCGCCCGCTGCCGGCTGGGTCGCGGCCTGGATCGCGGCGGCGCTCGGGCTGGACACCGGTGTCGGGGGCAGGCCCGCGTTGTCGTAGGTGTCGTAGGCGCCCGCGCCGGGGCGTTCCGACGGCGCGGTGGCCACCATCGGGCGGTCCAGCGCGTAGTCCACCGTCGCGTCCGACTGGAGGTCCATGGCCTTGACAAGGCGGTTGTAGAAGACCCTCGCGATCTTCGGCATGTCCGTCGACGTGCCGGCCTCACGCTCCACAATGGACGCCATGGTGAGGATCTGGTACGGGCTGAAGCCGGTGGCCTGCTGGTTGGTCCCTGGCAGGCCGTCGGCCTGCAACTGCGCGGAGGACTGGTCCATGATCCGCTTCAGGGTCTGGACGGCGGTCTCGCCGGGCTTGAGGTTGTAGACGCCCGGCATGATCAGGCCTTCCATGCGGTGCTTCGGGTCCGCGTTGGCCGTGGTCGGCACGGCCCAGGCCGGCACGTCCAGCGCAGCGGGGTCGGTGCCGGTGATGGCGGCGCGCAGGTCGGCCACTGACACGCATGTCTTGGTGCCGTTGAGGTTCGCGCAGGAGGCGGTCGAGATGTGGGACAGGATGCCCGGTGTTACCTTGCCGGCGGTGCTGGTCGTGTCGTCCAGCTGCCAGCCGCTCTTGATCTCCAGCAGCCCGACCCGGCTCGTCCTGGCCACGATCGCGTTCACCGCGGCCGCGCCGGACATGTGCTGTTTGAGCACGTAGAAACCGGGCTGTACGCCGCCGATCTCGTTGTTGTTGGCGGCCGCCTTCACGAATGCCTTGGCGCTCTGCACAATTGACGCGGTCGTCAGGTTGTCGCCGATGGCGGTGGTGGAGTCGCCCGGGTTCACCTGGAACACCACATCCTGGTCCCCGTTGCCCGAGTAGTCCGGGTACGAGCCGAGACCGGCGAACTGCCGCACGCCGAGGTAGGCGCCGCCGCCGATCACCACCACCAGGACCAGCACGATGCTCCAGGTGATACCGCGTCGCCTGCGCCTGCGCGGCCTGCGCCGGTCCGGACGGCCCGATCGCCTGCGGTCGTCGGAGTCGACGTCGTCGAAAAGGTCGAGCCCGTCGTTGCTCACGAGTCCACCTCGCCAGGCTCGTCACCGGCCGCTCTGGCCAGTGCCTGTGCCCGGCCCTCCAGCCAGGCCTGGAGGATCTCCACGGCCGCGGCCTGGTCGACGACGGCCCGCTGCCGGCTGCCCTTGACGCCTTGCCGGCTCAGCATGCGCGACGCGGTGACGGTCGTCAGCCGCTCGTCCGCCAGCCGGACCGGTACCGGGCGCACCCGCGCGGCCAGCGCGTCGGCGTACGACCGGGCCGCCAGCGCGGCCTGGCCGGTCCGACCCGCGAGTGTCCTCGGCAAGCCAACCACCACCTCGACCACCTCATGCTCCTCGACCAGGGCAGCCAGCCGGTCGATGTCCCGGCCGCGCCGCTCATCCCTGGACAGAGTAACGAGTGGGGTGGCCAAAACCGGGGCCGGATCACTGAGGGCAACACCGACCCGGACAGAGCCGACATCGACCCCGAGTCGCCTCCCCCGTCCGGGGTCATCGACACCGGGACGGTCCGGACCACGTCCCGCCCCGGTGTCGCGACCCTTCTCCCTCAAGTGCGCAGCTCTCTCATCCTCATGTGTGCGGCTCTCGCACGCCGTCGTCAGGACTGCGCGATCGTGGCCACTTCGGCGCGCAGCCGCTCGATCGCCTCAGGCACACCCGCCGGCCGGCCGCCGCCGCCCTGGGCCAGGTCCGGCTTGCCGCCGCCGCGCGCCTCGATCGCCGGGGCGAACACCGGCACCAGCTTCCCGGCCGCCAGGCCACGATCACGGCCGGTCGCGGTGGTGGCCACCACGAAGTTGACCTTGTCGTCGGCCGTGGAGAACAGCGCGACCGCGCCGGGCCGGGTGCCCAGCCGGTTGCGGACCTCGCCGGCAAGGCCGCGCAGGTCGTTCGGGCTCACGCCGTCGGGTACCGCGGTCGCGACCAGCGCGATGCCGTGCACGTCGGTGGCCCCGTCGGCCAGCGAGCCCGCCGAGGACAGCAACTGGCCGGCACGCAGGCGGTCCAGCTCCTTCTCCGCCGTGCGCAGGCGTTCGACCAGCGCTTCGACCCGCGCCGGCACCTCCGCGTCGGGCACCTTCAGCATGCCGGCCAGGTTCTGCACCAGCGCGCGTTCGGTGGCCAGGTACTGGAACGCCTCCATGCCGACGTACGCCTCGACCCGGCGCACCCCTGACCCGATCGACGACTCGCCGACCAGCGCGACGGGCCCAATCTGCGACGAGTGCTCGACGTGCGTGCCGCCGCACAGCTCGCGCGACCACGGCCCGCCGATCTCCACCACCCGGACGGTCTCGTCGTAGGTCTCGCCGAACAGCGCCAGCGCGCCCAGTTCCTGCGCGCCCGGAATGTCGGTGTAGACCACGCGGACCGGCAAGTCCTTGCGCACGGCCAGGTTCGACACCTCCTCGATCTCGCTGCGCGTCGCGGGGGACAGTCCGCCCTGCCACGCGAAGTCCAGCCGCAGGTAGCCGGGCTTGTTGTAGGAGCCGCTCTGCAGCGCGTTCGGGCCGAGCACCTGGCGCAGCGCCGCGTGCACCACGTGCGTGCCGGAATGCCCCTGCCGTGCGCCGATCCGCCACTCCGGGTCGACCCGCGCCAGCACCCGCTGGCCCTCGACCACCTCGCCGCCGCGCACCCGGACCTGGTGCACCCACAGCTTGCGGGCCACCTTCTGCACGTCCAGCACTTCCAGATCGAGGCTGTCCGCGGTGATGATGCCGGCGTCGCTGTCCTGGCCGCCGGACTCCGCGTACAGCGGCGTGCGGTCCAGCACCACCTCGACGATCTCGCCCTCGGCCGCGGTGCGCACCCGCTCGCCGTCGCGGATCAGGCCGCGCACGGTCGCCTCGCTGGTCAGCTCCTGGTAGCCGGTGAAGTCGGTGGCGCCCATGGCGAGCAGGTCGCGGTAGACGGTCCGGTCGCCGTGGCCGGTCTTGCGCTTCGCCGCGTCCGCCTTGGCGCGCTCCCGCTGCTGCGCCATCAGGCGGCGGAAGCCGTCCTCGTCCACGGTGAGGCCCTGCTCCGACGCCATTTCCAGGGTCAGGTCGATCGGGAAGCCGTACGTGTCGTGGAGTTGGAACGCCTTGTCGCCGGGCAGCACGTCGTTGCCGGCCTGGCGCGTCTGCTCCGCCGCGAGGTCGAAGATGCGCGAGCCGCTGGTCAGCGTGGTGAGGAACGCCTCCTCCTCGGCAACGGCCACCGCCTCGATCCGGCCGAAGTCGGTGATCAGCTCCGGGTAGGACGGTCCCATCTCGTCGCGCACGACGGCCGCGAACTCGCCGAGCACCGGCTCGTGCACGCCGAGCAGGCGCGCGGAGCGCACGATCCGGCGCAGCAGCCGACGCAGCACGTAGCCGCGCGACTCGTTGCCAGGGGTCACGCCGTCGCCGATCAGCATCACGCCGCTGCGCGCGTGGTCGGCGATCACGCGGAACCGGACGTCGTCGGTCTTGTCCGCGCCGTAGCGGCGGCCGGACAGCGCTTCGGCCTTGGTGATCACGTTGCGCAGCAGGTCGGTCTCGTAGACGTTCTCCACGCCCTGCAGCACGGTCGCCACCCGCTCCACACCCATGCCGGTGTCGATGTTCTTCGCGGGCAGCGAACCGA
>CAVPCF010000032.1:0-22937 GCA_963702275.1 Candidatus Melainabacteria bacterium | reverse complement strand
GAGGCTGCCGCACCTGCGCGAGCGGCCGACGTCGCTTCCGGCCATCTCGCTCCTGCCCGGCAACGTCCTCCTCGACGGCAAGTCGCTCCCGCGCGCTGAACGATCTCCCCGTCTCGTTTCGAGGCCGTCGCGCCGGGCTGCTGCTACTGGGGCCTCTACGTCGACTCGCTCAATCACCTCTTCTCCGCAACGACCCGCTCATCAAGGATCCCGACGGGGACCCTCGCGCCGAACCCGCGCTTCGTGCGGACGCTCACCCACGAGATTCGCACGTCCTGAGCGCTCGCCTCGGCGTCTGGGACGTGGTCGGATACGACCGGCAGCGCGACGAAGACCTCGCCGAAGAGTTCGTCGCGTACATGGGGATGCACTTTCCCGCCGGAGAGCTCGGCCGAAGACCTCGATTTCCACCGCGGCCGGCTGCCGTACGCGCCGCCGGGCACGGACACGACCACGGTCGCTCCCGCCGCCGTCGCGCGGACCCCTGCCGTCGCGCCGGCCGTGGCCGCTCCGGCGAACGCGCCGAACGCGAACACGAGCCCGCAACGCTGAATCGGCGCTCACGAACCTGAGCGCCGATTCAGTCAAACCGGGGCGAATAGTGATTTAGGCTCGGGGCGCTTCCGTGCCCCCGGCCATCTCGACCCGACCCTCTACGCGGACTGCGCTGCTGGACCGCTGCTCGCGGTCGCGCTCGTGCTCGCGCTCGTGAACGCTTGCGGCGCGAGCGCTCCCGCGGCGTCTTCGCCCACGCCCCCAGGCGCGCAGGCGGCGCCGTCCTCGAGCACGGCACGGCAGGCGCCCGACCCGATTGCCGCGGCGCGGGCGCAAGGGCAAGCGTGGCGGGCCGCGCACCGGCTGATCGACCTCCACACGCACGTGGACCCGACACCCGCGCCCATGGCCGAAGCCGTGCGGATCATGGATGCCGCCGGGATCGGCATCGCGGTCAACCTGAGCGGCGGGACGACGACGCACGCGCGCGGCGGCCGTCCGCCTTCGAAGAGGCCAAGGCATTCGCCGACGCGCGCTTCCCGGGCCGCTTCCTCGAGTACATGAACCTCGACTACGCGGACTGGGACGCCCCCGACTTCGCGGCACGGCGGTCGCGCAGGTCGAGGAGGGGGCGCGGCTCGGGGCCGCCGGCTTCAAGGAGTTCAAGCGCCTCGGCCTCTTCCTTCGCGACCGGCAACGGCGAGCTCCTCAACATCGACGACCCGAAGCTCGATCCCGATGTGGCAGCCGCGCTCGGGCGAGCTCGGGATGCCGGTCTCGATCCACGTCGCCGATCCGAAGGCGTTCTGGTCGCCGTACGATCCGAGCAACGAGCGCTGGACGGAGCTCGAAGGACCATCCGCGCTGGTGGTTCGGCGACCCGAAGCAGTACCCGCCGCGCGAGGAGCTCCTCGCGGCCCTCGAGCGCGTCGTCGCGCGCCACCCGGAGACGACGTTCGTGTGCGTGCACTTCGGCGAACAACGCCGAGGACCTCGGCTGGGTCGACGCGCAGCTCGACGCCACCCGAACATGATGGTCGACATCGCCGCGCGCGTGCCCGAGATCGGCCGCCACGATCCCGAGGAGGTGCGCGCCTTCTTCGTGAAGCACGCGGACCGCATCTTCTTCGCGACCGACTTCCAGGTCTACGACCGGATGACGCTCGGCTCGGGCGGCAGCGGTCCGCCGCCCACCGAGGCCGACGCGATCGACTTCTTCGGGAAGCACTGGCGGTTCTTCGAGACCGCCGACAGAGACTTCCCGCACATGACGCCCATCCAGGGCGACTGGACGATCAGCGCGATTCACCTCCCGGCCGAGGCGCTCGGGAAGATCCTACTTCGAGAACGCCGAGCAGCCTCCTCGCGAGGCCGCTCGCGAAGCTGCGCGCGGCCGCGGGCGACGGTGGCGCTTGATCCCGTCCGCATCGGTCAGCCCGCGCCGGCGTCGAGGCCGCCGGCGTCGGGCGCGGGCGGCGGCCGCTCGAGGATGGCCGCGACGTCGCACGTGAAGACGTCGAGCGCCGTCGCCGCCGCGCGCAAGACGCCCGCGCGGTCGGCCGGGGTCGACGCGTCGCGCAGCGGGCCGGCGAGCGCGCGGACGCGCGGGGTCGACGCGTCGCGCTGATTGACGCCTCGAGCGCGTCGAGGCGCGCGGCGTTGTCGAGCGCGGACAGATCGGGGAATGTCACGTACGAGCAAACGCGCTGGAGCTCGGCCCGGGCGTCCGCGTCGGCGGCGAGCCCGTCGTACGCCGCGGGAGCGGGCACGCCTCTATTCCGCGCGCGGCCGCCTCCGCGCGCAGGCGGCTCCCCCGTCCGCGGCGCCCACGTCGCGGAGCGACGCGAAGATCGTGTTCCCCTCCGGGGTCGTCAGGTGGCCGCGGATCCACTCCGTCAGCGCAGGCATCTCGCGGCGCAGCGTCCAGCCGGAGCGCGCCTCGGCGCCGCAGATTGCGGCCACGTCGCGCGCCACGCTCGCTCCGGCGAGGCGCCACGCGACGACGCCGGCGACGAGGACGGACCCCGCGACGGCCGCCGTGACGATCCGCTCGCGAACCATGCGGGAGGCACATCTAGCGTCCTCGCTGACGTCTTCGCCAACGTCTTCGCTGGGGACTGCACCGCGTCGAGAACTTGCCCGCCCGGGGCCGGGTAAGCAAAGGTACGCGACATGATGACGGTGCTTGGTTCATCGTGCTGCGTGTGCGGCGAGGGCGACGCTCGCGCGCTCGACGAGGTCGTTCTCATCGGCGGCTCGCGCGCCACGCTCTGCGGCTCTCACGCCCTCATGCATCGCCGATTCGGCGACCCAGGCGCGCTCGACGTCGCAGCTCCGCGCCATGCTGCGCGAGCGGCGCGGGCGGGGCGACCGCCGCAGCAGCGGTCGGGACTGCGACGAGCTCGCGGCCGCGCTCGCGGCAGCCTTCAGCGGCGATCAGCGCGTGGCCGATTGCCGCCTCGCCTGAGACGGCGGCCGGCCCGGACCCGAGGCCTCGACGCGCGCGCCTCGAGCGCACGCGGGGGAGACATCGGGCACGACCGCATGCCGTGATGTATATGGCTGGCAAGGTCGAGCCCCGGGAGGGCTTCGAGAAATCATGGGACTACACCTCATCACGGGCGGCGCGGGGTTCATCGGGTCTTCGATTGCCGAGGCGCTCCTCGCCGCCGGCGAACCGCGTGCGCATCCTCGACGACTTCTCGAGCGGCCGTCGCGAGAACGTCGAGAGCCTGCCCGGGCCGCGTCGAGCTGATTGAAGGGGACTTATCGCCGATCCCGCGACGGTGGCGCGGGCCGTGGCCGGCGTTCCAGACCGTCTTCCACGAAGCGGCGATCCCGAGCGTCGTGCGGTCGATTGAGGACCCGCAAGCGACGATGCTGGTGGGCGCGCAGGGCACGACGGTCAGCGCCTGATCACCGGCATGCACGGTACGAATCGCCTCGGTGAGCGCGGCACGGTCGCCGCCCTTGATCAGGTAGCCGGACGCGCCTGCCCGGATGGTGGCTCGGACATGTTGGCGGTCACCGTGTACCGACACCACCAGCACTCGGGTGCCGGTGGCGCACAGCAGGGCGACGTTCTCCTCCGGCGGGCGGTCGTCGCCGAGCATCAGGTCCAGCAGCACCACGTCCGCGGGCAAGCCAGCAGCCAGATAGCCCTCGACGTCGGTGCTGGTGCAGACCAGGGACAGGTCGGGCACCGGGTCGATCAGTGCCCGCTGCCCCAGCAACACCATCGGATCGTTGTCGATCGCCGCGATCCGGATCACGTCGGCCACCACAACTCCACCCTGGTGCCCTGGCCGGGCATGCTGTCGACCGCCGACGCACCACCCACATCGGCCATCCGGCCGGTGATCGAGCCGCTCAGACCGCGGCCCGGCGGCGTGGTGGCCGGGTCGAAACCACTGCCCTGGTCCACGACCGTCACCGTCACCGCGGCACCGTTGGTGTCGCCGCCGGCTCTCGCGGTCAGCCACGCCTTGTCGGTGCCGGCGTGGGCCGCGATGTTGTTCAGCGCTTCGCGGCTCGCGCCGGTCAGTGCGTCGACGACCTCGTGCGGCAGGTCGGCGGGCAGGTCGAAGAACTGGTAGTTCACCCGTAGATGGTGCACCGCGTAGTCGTTGCCGGCCTTGGTCAGGGCGATCGACAGGTTGGTCAGGGTGCTCATCGGGTCGTCGGAGATCAAGCCGCGCAACAGGTTCGCGTTGACCGCGCACTGGCGGCGGACCTCGTCGTCGTGGTGGTCGAGGCCACCGGACGCGATCGCGGTGAGGATGGACAGCGGGCCGTCGTGCAGGGCGCGGTAACGCCGGATCTGCTCGCGTAGGTACCGGAGGCGTTCCTGGCCGCGGGCCCGCGCCTCTGCGGCCTGTGCGTGCAACTCGGACACCTGTCGGGTGGCCTGGTCGGTGCGGGAGTCGGCGGCCAGCAGGCGCTGCGAGATCGCGGCGCTGACGAACGCGGCGCCGGCCAGCCAGCACAGGTCGCCGACGGTACTGGCTACGTTGGAGTGGATGGCGATCATGGCCGGGAGTTCGGCGACGACATGCGCGGCGGACAGGGCGACACAGCCGGCCACCACCAGCCGCGGCCGGGCGTTCATACCCAGCATCACGGCGGTCACCACGATGGCCGGTTCCAGATCGGAGTTGTCCGCTCGTATGAAGAACGACGGATGCACGGCGAGACTGATCATCAGCACGCAGCACGCCACCACCGCGACGTCGGTAATCACCGCCCACCCCGGCACCGCGCCACGCCGCAACACGACGGTCACGAACACCGCGCCCCACCCGGCCAGCACCAGGTAGGTCAGGACCGCGAGCCACGGCACGGTGTACGCGTCGATCCGCACGCCGGTGGCGATCGCCACTGCCAGTGGCGGCACCGCGACCACCTGCAACGAAACCACGACACCCGCCAGGACCCGGCGGGTGTCGTGGTTCTTCGTTGCCCCATCCAGCGCGCGCCGCCCGTCGCCGACCGCGATGCCGTCATGCTCGGACTGCACCGCACAAGCATGCCCGCACCGCCACCCGAACGGGTCGTCGCATCGGTGCGACCTACCGGTCGCGATTAATCGGCGGCAGGGTTCGCGGCGTGTGTCGGCCGATCGCGCTCATTGTCGGTGTCGTGTTGCAGTCGTGCCAAGCCCTGGTCTGGATGGTGTTCGGGCTGCTGCTCGGCCTTGATGCCGGGCTCGGCGGCGGCCTGGTCCGCCACGGCGACCCGGTCGTCGTGGTGCTGGTGATCGCGGGCAGTCTCGTGGTCGCGGTCGGCGGGTTCGGGCTGGCACTGGCCGCCGCCGCGGTCCGGTCCGACGGGTGCCGCACCGCGAGCGCCGTCTTCCAGTTCGTGTTCGGCCTGCTGTTGCTGGCCGCTCGGCTCGCCGTGCCGCACGTGCCGGACCTGGTCGCGGCGATGCCGCTGGGCTGTCTGCTGATCGCCGTGCTCCTGTTGGTGGCGCGAACCAGGACAGCCGATACCAATGGCCCTGACCAGGGCAAATCAGTCCAGGCGCGGGTAACGGCAGAGTACGTGCGGCGATAGACCCCCCAGGTATCCGCCGTGTGGGGGAGGGGGTCTAGTGACTCAGCCCGAACCGAACGGCGGTCGCATACGGAAAGTCGGCGCCGTGGTGGGCTCGTTGTCGGTCGCCACGATCATCACGCTGTTCCTCACCGTCGGCCAGCAGCAGACGCCACCGCAACAGCCGACCACGAACGACAACGGCACCACCACGGCCGCGAACATCTACCCGGCGAACGTGCAGGCGGACTTCCTGAACAGCTGTGAGGCCAACGGTTCCAGCCAGATCTGCGAGTGCAGCCTTGCATGGTTCAGGCAACACGTGCCGATGGCCAGGTACCAGCAGGACGAGGCAGCGGCCGAACAGGGCCTGATGCCGGCCGACTTCGTCAGCGTCGAAACAGCCTGCGGGTAGTCAGCCGTTCCAGGGTTGTTGGGCCATCAGGGCTTCCACTGTTGCCGCGTAGTGGCTGACGACGGTGTGGCCCGCGGCGAACTGCACGCTGGCTGCGCCGCCGTTGTAGGCGTCCAGCACGGCGACGAGCATGTCCTGGTCCGTGATGTCGTAGTGGTGGTCGAACGAGTTCTCACCGAAATAGGCGATCAGCCATTCGATGTACGCACCGCCGATGGCGGCGTTGCCGCTGAGCGTCTTGTAGTCGTAGCTGGTGCCGAACCGGTTGTTGATCCAGGTCGCGGTGGCGCTCTGGATCTGCATCGTGCCGACGCCGCCGTCGCAGGACGCGATGTTGGACTGCCAGCCGCTCTCCTGCCAGGCGATGGCCGCCATCAGCGTGGGCGGCACGGTGATCACTGCCTGCGGGCCGAGCGCGGGGGACGGGTTCGTGCCGCCGCCCGCGGGCGGCGGGTTCGTGTTGACCAGCGGTGGGTTGGCCACACCGTTCCAGTACTGCGCCGCGGCCGCGGTCTGCAGGGCCGCGGACACGTCGGTCTGTGCGGCGGCGGCGCCGGTCTTGGTGGGCGTGCAGCCGGGTGTCGGTGCGGCGTGCGGGGGCGGCGGCACGGGCACGTTGGCGGGCGGCTTCACCGGCGCCGGCATGGCCTTCACCGGCGCGACAGGGGGATTGGTCCTGGGACGCGTGGTGGTCGCGACCGTGGTCGGCGCGACTGTCGTGGTCGGGGCCGCGGTGGTGATGGTCGGCGTCGTGGTGACCGCGGTGGTGGTCTCGCTGGTCACGTCGGACAGTGCCTGACCCGTGGTCGACGGCGAGCCGCCGGTGCCGAACGCGAGCCACACGCCTGCCGCGGTCACGAGCACCGCGGTACCGGTGGCTAACGCGATCGTGGCCCGTCTTGACAGTGCCATCCCAGACCCCCCAGTCACGTGATGGTCGGACGGTACCAAACCGGACGACCAGCCCATCACTCGACCAGGTGAAGCCGATACCACTGTCGCGCCGTGTCGCCGAACACCGCGTCGTCCGCCGCCAATTCCCTGGCCAGGCCCATCACGTCGGCGTAACTCGCGGCCAGTTCGCACACCGGCCAGTCGGAGCCGAACATCACCCGGTCGGGCCCGAACGCGTCCAGCACGACCTCGGCGTACGGTCGGATGTCGGCGGCAGTCCACGCGTCCCAGTTCGCCTCGGTGACCAGCCCGGACAGCTTCACGGCGACGCCCGGAGCGCCGGCCAGTCGGCGCAGCAGGCCCGCCCACGGCTCCAGCGCACCGGTCGCGATCGGCGGCTTGCCGGCATGGTCGAGCACGAACCGGCCCGCCGGGACACGTTCGACCAGGCTGATCGCGGCCGGCAGCTGATGTGGATACACCAACAGGTCGTAGGCGAGCCCGGCGTCGACGACCGCGCGCACACCGGCCACGACGTCGTCCCGGCTCAGCCAGTCCGAGTGCGGCTCGTCCTGGGCCGGGTGCCGGATGCCGACGAGAAGGTCGCCACCTGGCGCGTTTCGCAGCCGCGCCAACGAATCCGCGGTCCCCGCGGTCAGGTCGACCCAGCCGACCACGCCGCAGATGAGGTCCCGGTTGGCGTCCGCGAGCCCGAGGAACTCGACGGTCTCGTCCACGTCCGGCACGGTCTGCACCAACACGGTCCGCTGCACACCGGTCGCCGTCGTGTGCGCACGCAGTGCGGCCACGTCGTAGCGCTTCCTGATGGGCGCCAGCGCATCCCCGGCCAGCCACGGGTAGTCCCGCCGCGCCGGATCCCACAGGTGGTGGTGCGCGTCGACGATCACGACGGCACCGGCGCGTCGACCCGCAACAGCCCGGCGTCGGCCAGCTCACGCCACAAGTCGTCCGGCACCGGCTGGTCGAACAGCGCCGCGTTGCGCGCCACCTGTTCGGGTGACCGGGCGCCGAGGCAGACCGTGGCGACGGCCGGATGGGCCAGCGGGAACTGCACGGCCGCCTGCGGCAGCGTGCAGCCGTGCCGTTCGCAGACGTCCGCGATCCGGTTGGCCCGCTCGACCAGTTCGGCGTCGGCCTGCTCGTAGTTGTACTTCGCGTCCGGTGCCGGCCGGGACCTGGCCAGGATGCCGGAGTTGAACACCCCGGCCGCCACCACCGACACCCCGCGCCGCACGCAGTCCGGCAGCAGTTCGTCCAGTGCCGACTGGTCCAGCAGCGTGTACCGGCCGGCCAGCATGATCACGTCCGGATCGCTGTGCTCGACGAACTTCGCGAGCATCTCCCACTGGTTCATGCCGGCGCCGAACCCGCCGATCACACCCTGGTCGCGCAGTTCGGCCAGCGCGGGCAGGGCGCCGTTCAGCGCTTCTTCGTAGTAGTCGTCCGGGTCGTGCACGAACACCACGTCGATCCGGTCCGTGCCCAGCCTGCGCAGGCTGGCCTCCAGCGAGCGCAGCACGCCGTCCCGGCTGTAGTCGCGGACTCGCCGAATGCCGGCCGGCACGTCGAATCCCTGGTCGTCCCTGCGGTCCGCGCCGCTCGGGTCGTCGACGAGCAGCCTGCCCACCTTGGTGGACAGGACCAGTTCGTCCCTCGGCACATCGGCCAGCGCCGCGCCGAGCCTGCGTTCGGACAGGCCGAGTCCGTAGTGCGGCGCGGTGTCGAAGTACCGCACCCCGGCGGCCAACGCGGCGGCGACCGCGCCCTCGGCCTCGTCGTCGGGCACCGCGCGGTACAGGTTGCCGATGCCGGCCGCGCCGAACGCGAACGGCCCCACCCGCAGGCCGGACCGGCCCAACGGCTTGTCGTTCAAGGAGAACTCCCCTAATCCTGGGCCTTACCTGACGTGATCCTGGCCAGTACCAACGCGACCAGGATGATCGCACCGTAGATCGCCTGGAGCCAGTGGCCGGACACGCCCGCCAGGGTGAGGATGTTGTTGGTCAGCCCGAGCGCCAGCACCCCGCACAGCGCGCCGAACAGGGTGCCACGGCCGCCGTCCATGCTGATCCCGCCGATGACGCACGCCGCGAACACCTGGAAGATCATGTTCTGGCCCTGGTCCGCGCTCACCGAGCCGAAGTGACCGGTCATCAGCATGCCGGCGAACGCGGCCAGCAGACCCGCCACGGCCAGCACGATCCAGGCGACCCGGTCGGTCCGGATGCCGGCGGCGCGCGCCGCGTCCACGTTGCCGCCGACCGCGTACAGCGAACGCCCGGAACGGAAGTAGCCGAGCAGCACGATGCCCACCACGAACAGCAGCCCGCAGATCCACACCGACGCCGGCACGTTCAGCCACGACGTCGATCCCAGGTACAGGAACGCGTCCGGCACGGTGGACAGGCTCTGGCCGCCGGTGATCCCGGTCTGCAGGCCGCGTACCACGATCAGCATGCCCAGCGTGACGATGAAACCGGACAGCTTGAACTTCATGATCAGCAGCCCGTTGAACGCGCCGATCACAAGGCCGACCGCGAGACACACCGGGATCGCCGTCCACGACGGCCAGTCCGTGCCGAGGCCGTAGCCGGACGTCGGCGCGACCAGTGCCACGGCGAGCGCGGGCGCCAGGCCGATGGTCGACTCCAGCGACAGGTCGATCCGGCCGCTGATCAGGATCAGCGACTCGGCCAGCACCAGGATCGACAGCTCGGTCTGCTGCTGCAGCACGTTGATCAGGTTGGCCGACGACAGGAACACCGGCGAGATCAGCGCGCCCACGATCAGCAGCACGATGATGGCCGGCACCAACGTGAAGTCACGCAGCCGCGCCAGCCGGAACACGGGCTGGCCAGCCCGGTGGGCCGCCACCGGAGCGTCCGTCCGCTCGCGTGTAGTGCTCATGCCTCGTCAATCCCTTCCATCGCGGCCACGAGCTGGGCGTCGGTCCAGCCGGCCGGCAGTTCGCCGTGCACCCGGCCGTGCAGCAGCACGACCACCCGGTCGCAGACCCGGAGGTCCTCGATCTCGTCGGACACCACCAGCACGCCGGTGCCCGCCTGCGCGACCCGGTCCACCACGGCCAGCAGCGACTCCCTCGACCGTACGTCGACCCCGACGGTCGGGCTGATCAGCACCAACGCCTTTGGGTCGCTGGCCAACGCACGTGCCAGCACCACTTTCTGCGCGTTGCCGCCGGACAACCCGGCCACCGGCTGGTCCGGCCCGTCGGTCTTGATCGCCAGGTCGTCGATGGACCGCCAGGCCAGCGACCGGCGCAGGCGCGGGCTGGCGAAACCGGCCCGGCCAAGGCTGGCCACCGTCAGCGTGGCGTTCTCGGCCACGCTGAGCAAGGGGATCAGGCCCGACTTGTGCCGGTCCTGCGGCACGAAGCCAAGTCCCGCGTCCAGTGCCGACGTCACGTTGCCCGGCTTGGTCGCTCGCCCGGCCACCCGCACGACACCGCCGCTCTGGCGGCGCAGGCCCACCACGGTCTCGGCGAACGGGATCCGACCGCTGCCGCCGACCCCGGTCACGCCGACCACCTCGCCGGCCCGCACGGCCAGGTCCACGCCGTCGAAATCGCCGTCCAGCGTCAGGTTTTCCGTCGCCAGCACGACATCCGCCGATGCCGACACCGGCGGCCGGTCGTAGCTGGCCTCGGCGGCGACCGACTCGCCCGTCATCGCCGCGACCAGCCCGTTCGGCGTGATGTCGGCGACCGGCTCGGTCAGCACGTGCCGGGCGTCCCGGAACACGGTGACCGTGTCGCAGATGGCGAACACCTCCTGCAGGTGGTGCGAGATGAACAGGAACGTCACCCCGTTCTCGCGCAACGCCCGCATCCGGTCGAACAGCCGCTCGATGCCGCGCCCGTCCAGCTGCGCGGTCGGCTCGTCCAGGATCACGAAGCGGGCGCCCAGCGACAGTGCCCGCGCGATCTCCACCATCTGCCGCTGCTCGACGCCGAGCTCCCCGGCCAGCTGGTCCGGCCCGACCGCGACCTCGTAGGCGGCCAGCAGGTCGCCCGCCTGCCGCCGCAGCGCCCGCCAGCCGATCGGCCCTGCCCCGGCCTGCCGGTTGAGGAACAGGTTCTCCGCCACCGACAGGGTCGGGATGATGGTCGACTTCTGGTAGACGCACGCCACCCTGCGGCGCCAGCCGTCCCGGTCCGCGATGGCGGGCGCGGGCTCGCCGCTGAACCGCAGCTCGCCGGCATCGGCCCGCTGTAGACCCGTCAGGATGGCCACCAGGGTCGACTTGCCTGCGCCGTTGCGGCCGACGAGACCGTGCGTGTGACCTGGCTCGATCACGATGCCGGCGTCCGCCAGTGCGGTGGTCGCGCCGTACCGCTTGGTGACGCCACGCGCCTCGACCACCGGCGCGGAGTCCAGTGTGGACACCGCGCCGGTCGGCTCACCGAGGGTCATGACTGGCCAATCTGGTTACCCCACAGGCTCTTGTCGTCGACGTTGGCCTTGGTCACCAGTGGCGCCGGGAGCTGGTCCTCCAGGTTGCCGTTGCCCCAGGACACGATGGTGCTGTTGTGGTCGGTCGGGCCCGGCTTGAACGTCGTGCCGGCCAGCGCGGCCTTCGCGTAGAACAGCGCGTACTGGGCGTAGAGGTCGGCTGGCTGCGACACGGTCGCGTCGATCTGGCCGGCCCGGATGGCGGCGTACTCCTGCGGGATGCCGTCGTTGGACACGATCGAGATGTGACCGGGCTGGCCCGCCGGGATCAGCTTGCCCGCGCTCTTGAGCACCTGCAGCGTCGGCGCCAGGAACACGCCGCCCGCCTGCATGTAGATGCCGTTGACGTTCGGGTGCTGGGTCATCACGGTCTGCAGGTCACCCGCTGCCGTCGGGCCGTCCCAGTTCGTCGGCTCCGCGTACACGTTGATGTTGGGGTACTTGGTCTTCATGCAGTCGCCGAAGGCCTGCGAGCGGTCCCGGCCGTTGATCGAGTTCAGCGCGCCCTCGAACTCCACCACACCGCCGCTGCCGTGCAGCTGCTGGCCGAGGAAGTCGCACGCCTTGGTGCCGTAGGCCTTGTTGTCCGCGCGGACGGTCATGTAGACCTTGCCGGAGTCCGGCCGCGTGTCCACCGTGATGACCGGGATGTTCTTGTTGTTCAACGTCTTCACCGTGCTGATCACCGCGCCGGTGTCCTGCGGCGCCATCACGACGGCCTTGGCGCCCTGCGCCACCAGCGTCTGCACGTTGGCCGCGAGCTTGCTGTTGTCGTTCTCCGAGTTGGTGACCGGCATCAGGTCCACGCTGAGCGACCTGGCCTTCTGCGGCACGTACTTGGCGTAGGCGTTCCAGAAGTCGGAGTCCGAGCGGGGCTGGTCGAGACCGACCTTGCCGCCACTGGTCGACGTGCTGCCGCCGGTCGAGGCGTTCGAACTGCAACCGGCCATGACGATGACGCCGACCGCCAGGCCGGCGGTGGCCTTCAACAACGTACGCAAATGCATTGGCTCTTTCCTTCGCTGTGCGTCAACGATGACGGGCAGGACGGCAGGGGTTCGGCTAGGTCGTCGGGGACTCGGACTGGATGGGGCGCAGGCGAAGCCCCTGCATGCCGCCGTCGACCGCGATCGCGGTGCCGGTGGTGGCGGCGGTGAGCGGACTGGCGAGGTGGCAGATCGTGGCCGCGACCTCGTCGGCGGTGACAAGGCGCCCTGTCGGTTGCCGGGCGCGCAGGGCAGCCAGCTCCCTGTCGGGGTCGGTGGCGGCGGCGAGCAGCCGACGCACCCACGGGGTGTCCGCGGTGCCCGGGTTGACGCAGTTGACCCGGATGCCCTCCCGCACGTGGTCGGCGGCCATGGCCAGGGTCAGCGAGTAGACCGCGCCCTTGGACGCGCTGTAGAGCGCGCGGCTGGGCAGCCCCGCGGTGGCCGCGATGGAGCAGGTGTTCACGATCGCCGGGTGGCGCCCGGCCGCCGCCGACTCGCGCAGCCACCGCAGCGCGGCCCTGGCGACCCGGACCATGCCCAGCACGTTGACGTCCAGCACCCGGCGCCACTCGTCGAGCTCGTTGTCCTCGACCGTGCCCTGGGCGCCGATGCCGGCGTTGTTGACCACGATGTCGATCCCGCCCATGCGGTCGGCCGCCTCCGCGACCGCGGCGGCCACCGCGTCGTCCGCGACGTCGGCCCTGATCCCGATCAGCGGCTCTGGCACCGCGGACGGGTCAAGGTCGAGACAGGTGACCTGGGCGCCCCGCGCGGCCAGCATGGCCGCCGCGGCGAGTCCGATCCCCGAACCACCTCCCGTGACGATCGCCCGCGTCCCGCTGAACTCCGTCATGCTTCGTCCCTCCACACCGGTCCCGATGGATACAGGTAGGAGGCGATCGAATCAGGGAGCAGCTGGGCGGAGAAACCGGGCATGGTCGGCGCGGCGTAGCGGCCGCCGGTCACCACGACCGGGTCGACGAAGTGCTCGTGCAGGTGGTCCACGTACTCGATCACCCGGTCCTCGTTGGTCCCGCTGACCGCGAGGTAGTCGAACATGGCCAGGTGCTGCACCAGTTCGCACAGGCCGACGCCGCCCGCGTGCGGGCAGACCGGCACGCCGAACTTGGCCGCCAGCAACAGGATCGCCACGTTCTCGTTGACACCGGCGACCCTGGCCGCATCGATCTGCAGGAAGTCGATGGCGCCCGCCTGGAGCAGTTGCTTGAACACGATCCGGTTCTGCACGTGCTCGCCGGTGGCGATCTTGACCGGCGCGACGGCCCTGCGGATCGCGGCGTGCCCGAGCACATCGTCCGGCGAGGTCGGCTCCTCGACCCACCACGGCTGCAACGGCGCCAGCGCACGAATCGCCTCGATGCCGGTCGCCACGTCCCACCACTGGTTCGCGTCCACCGCGACGCGGATGTCCGGCCCGACCACGTCCCGCACCAGCCGGAACCGCCGCACGTCGTCATCGCTGTTCGCGCCGACCTTCAGCTTGAGCTGCGTGAAGCCGTCGGCGATGGCCTCCTTGGTCAGCCGGATCAGCTTGTCGTCGGTGTAGCCGAGCCAGCCGGGGGACGTGGTGTAGGCGGGGTAGCCGTTGGTCAACAGGTCGAACTCGCGTTCGGCGCGGCCGGTCCGCGCCCTGGTGAGGATGTCCAGTGCCTCGTCCGGGGTGAGCGCGTCGGTCAGGTAGCGGAAGTCCACCAGGTCGACCAGTTGCGCCGGGCTCAGGTCGGCCAGCAGCCGCCACAGCGGCTTGCCCTCCCGCTTCGCGCGCAGGTCCCACAGGGCGTTGACAACGGCCGAGATGGCCATGTGCATGACGCCCTTCTCCGGGCCCAGCCAGCGGAGTTGCGCGTCGTGCACGAAGAGGCGCCAGGTGGCGCCCATGTCGCCCAGCAGCTCGGCCAGCCCCTTGCCGACCAGGTACGGCGCGAGCGCCTGGATCGCGGCCACCTGCACGTCGTTGCCCCGGCCGATGGTGAACGCGAAGCCGTGGCCCTCGAGGCCGTCGTCCATGTCGGTGCGGAGCACCACGTAGGCGGCGGAGTAGTCCGGGTTCGGGTTCATCGCGTCCGAGCCGTCCAGCTCGCGTGACGTCGGGAACCGGATGTCGTAGGTGTCGACCGTGATGATGTGGCCGTTCATGCCAGCACCACCGTCTGCCACCGCGGACCCACTCGGACCAGCTTCACCAGCACCTCCACACCAGACCTCCGATGTATGGCTGTCTATCAGACATCGGATGAATATGTCCAGCAAGATCTGGTCTCGGTACGAGGCAAAGCGGACACAACGCCGGGCGCACACGCAGTCAACCCGCTCTGAGCACGTCCCTGCTCGTTCAGCGCCTCTCCATCCGCCCCGACTGGCGGGAAGACGCCATGGCGCGTCTCGACCGGAGAGTAAGTCCTAAATCAGGTCAGTTCTGGCATGGTCAAACCGCGATCAGGGTCTCAATCCTTTCCAGTTACCCGGATCGGCAAGAATGCCTTCAGGATGTCGACATTAGGACGCACGCTTCCTGCCTGCCGTCGGATCAGCCCGAGCTTGTTCAACTCGTTCAAGTCCCTGGTCAACGTCTTGGTCGTCTTGCCGGCATACGCACGGGCAATACGGACGGAAATATCCTGGATCTCTGATCGCTTGGTCCATTCGTGCGGCGGCAGGTCCAGAAGTAGATCCCGCCGACGGTCTTCGGCTGCCGTGTGCGCTGGGAGCTGCTGGTGGACATAATTGATCCAGGTAATCCTGGTCTGATGCTCACCGATGAGTTTGAGTTGCTCTCGAAGGCCGTCCACCAAGCCTTCCAGGGCGTAGGCGACGAACTCTTCGACCGGATAGGGTGGACTGGACCTGCTGGTCTTGTCCAGCTGCCGGTAATAGGCCTCCCTGGTCAGGTTGAAGTGGTTCGACAGCAGGTGTGCGGCCGGCGTGGGCGCCCCACCTTCGACTAGAAGCTGGAACTCGAGCAGCCTCGCGGTTCGACCGTTCCCATCCCCAAAAGGGTGTATCCAGGCAATGTAGAGGTGCGCCATTATGGCCCGCACGATAGCGAGGCTTCTACTCAATGACGGATTTGCTGACCAGATCGGATCATTGAGCCAATCGCAGAGCTTTGCTACCAGGTACTCACAGTCCTCGGCCGGTGCCCCCCGGTAGAGCTGTACGCCCACTGAATGCTGGCGAGTCTTCCCCGGCGCCACGCCGTCGTCCACCTCAAGTTTCTCAAGAACTATTTCATTGATATGCCCAATCCACTCCGGGGTTACCGGCACCGGACCTTCCTTGGCGGCACGCTGCACAATTTCCTTGCAGGCGTCAACTATGTTTACTGCTTCCTGTCTCAAATAGTCCTGAGACGGCGGGAGCTCAAGTTTTCCCTTGACCACTTGTTGGATCTGGTCTTCGGACAGTGTGTTTCCCTCGATTGCGGTAGTCCCTTGGACACCGCGACTGAGGTACAGGACATGTAGGTCATGCGCGATCTCCGGCGTCAGGGGCACACCGGAGATGTGATCCATCTTCGACGCGGCCTCGCCCAACCGCACCCAGGTCGGCACTGACAGCCGTTTGGCATCGAGACTAAACGTGATCCAGGGATGTGTCTGCTCGTACGTCCGCCTCGTCATGATCATCTCCTTACGAGTCTCGGCTGCTCAAGGGCATTGTCGGAAAATTTCAAGGCTCATAATGTCCGCCCACTTGGCCCATAGTAGCGGGCCCTCGTTCTCGGTGGAGGCCTGTCATCCGATCGTGCAGCTCTCATGTTGATCATGGCGAACATGGCACAGGGCCGTCCCGGTGCGCGGGACGGCCCTGTGTTCGTGCGATCGCTAGGGTTTGAAGCAGGTGTTCGTGCTCGAGTTGAACAGCGGGGTCGAGCTGACCGGCTCGTTCGACGGCGGGTTCACGATCACGCTGCCGCTCTGCGTGAGCGAGTCCTCACAGTTGATGACCGAGTTCACGTTGCCGTTCTGGCCGCCGACCCACAGGTCGATGTGCTTGAACTTCGGGCCGCCGTCCGGACCGTGGCCGGTCCAGTCCTGGTCGCACGCGACGCAGTCGTCCTCCATGATGAAGTAGCGCTTCAGGAACGGGTAGTAGACCTTGGTCCCGATGGGGAGTTCTGCCTTGTCCGTCGCGTAGGTGACCGGGTTGCTGAAGCTGCCGGTGCCGCCCGCGCCGTTGTGGAGCGTCGGGTTCCCGCCGTTCTTCGGGTAGGCGATGGCGTTGCCCGGCGGGGAGTTGTCCGGCCAGCCGTACAGCGTGACGAAGTACGTCGACGTGGTGCTCGCGGACGCGGGCGCCGGGTGGGTCGCCAGCGCGGCGAACGACGCGATGGCGAGGGCCAGCGCGCTGAGCGCGGCGATCAGGGTACGTCGTGTCATGACACCTCCGTGTGACCGGGCGTGTTAACGGTTTACGGATCATTAGTTAAGAAAGGTTCCTTACTTACGAACACGGAAGGTACCGCGACGGTATCTCTGGGTCAAGACTCGCTGGTCACGGCAAACAACCGATGTCTTGTTGAGCAGGTCATTTCCCGGCTCGCTGGGTAGGGTCAGAGCCATCGGGGTCTGGTAACGGCGGGAGAAGACGACCGGTCATGCGCAGCGTGGAGACCGTGCTGTTCCTCGTCGTGATCGCGACCGTGGTGGCCACGTTCGCCCGCAGGCTGCGGGTGCCGGCACCGTCGCTGCTGGTCGTCGCCGGGGTGGTCGTCGGGCTGCTGCCCGGAGTGCCCACCGTGCAGGTGACGCCGGATGTGGTGAGCCTGGTCGTGCTGCCGCCACTGCTCTACGCGGCTGGCGAGGAACTGCCGTGGCGGGACCTGCGCGCCGTGTGGCGGCCGGTGACCGCGCTGGCGATCGGCCTGGTGATCGCGTCGGCGGCCGCGGTCGGCGCCGTGGTCGTGGCGATCACCGGGCTGCCCGTCGGCATGGCGCTGGTGCTGGGCACCGTGCTGGCCAGCACCGACCCGGTCGCCGTGACCGCGCTCGGTCGGCGACTCTCGCTGCCGCCCCGGGTACAGGCCCTGGTGCAGGCCGAGAGCCTGTTCAACGACGCGACCAGCCTGCTGCTGTTCCGGGTCGCCGTGTCGGTCGCGGTCACCGTCGGCGCGGTGTCCTGGGGACATGTCGCCGGGGAGTTCGTACTGCTGGCCGGCGGCGGCGCGCTGGTCGGCGCGCTCGTCGCGGGCGGGGTGATCCTGATCCGGCGCCGCACCACCGATCCGGTGCTGGAGGCCGTGATCGCGCTCGTCACCCCGTACGCGGCCTACGTGCTGGCCGAGTCGATCCACGGTTCCGGCGTGACCGCGGTGGTCGTGGCCAGCATCGTGATCGGCACCCAGACCTCACGGCTGACCAACGCGCACGTGCGCCTGCAACTCGGCGCCGTCTACCAGACCGTGGTGTTCCTGCTGGAAAGCGTGGTGTTCGGCCTGATCGGCCTTGAACTGCCGACGCTGGTCCGCGAACTGACCGGCGCCGAGCCGAACTGGCCACTACAGGCCCTCGCCATCACCGGCACGCTGATCGCGGTGCGCATCCTCTGGGTGTTCCCGCTGTCCGCAGTGCTCCAGCGACGTGGTGGCCGAACCCGGCCGACGTGGCAGGTGCCCGCGGTCGTGTCCTGGGCGGGCGCCCGTGGTGTCGTGCCGCTGGCCGCCGCGCTGTCCATTCCGCTGGCCACCGACGACGGCACACCACTGCCGCACCGGGACCTCGTGCTGCTGCTGGCGTCCGCCGTCATCGTGATCACCCTGGTGGTACAGGGTTTCACGCTCGCGCCGCTGGTCCGCCGGGCCGGCATCGCGATCGCACCGGCGGACGTGGCGCACGAGCACACCGTTGCCCAACTGCACCTGGCAAGGGCCGGCCTGACCCATCTGGAACAGCTGGCCGACTCGGAGCTCGCGTCGGACGTCGTACTCGACCAGCTACGGCGACGCCTGAGCGCGCGGATCGACCGGATCGAGGCCGACCGTTCCTCGGCCGACACCGAGCCGCCGCCCTCGGACTACCGCGCGCTGCGCCGCGACGTGCTGTCGGTGCAGCGCGCGGAACTGGACCGGCTGTTCGACGCCGGCACCATCAGCGACACCACCCGCCGACGGGTCCTGCGCGGCCTCGATCTGGAAGAAGCCGGGCTAGGCGACGACTGACAGGAACGTGAGGATCCGACGCCACACGTCCGCGCACGCGTCCGGGAACTCGTCCCGCCGCGTCTGGTCGAAGAAACCGTGTGGCGCGCCCGGATAGGTCACGATCTCGTGCGGCACGCCGTGCTCCGCCAGTGCCTGGTCGAACTCGGCCACGGTCGACGGCGGAATGCCGTCGTCGGCGCCACCGAAGAGCCCGAGGATCGGCGCGCTGAGTTCGCCCGCCCGCTGGATCGGGCCGGGCGCGTCGCGGATCGGGCCAGGTGCCCCGTAGAGGCCGATCGCGCCGGCGAGGCCGAACGCCGGATCGGCGGTGAGGAACGCGAACCGGCCGCCAAGGCAGCACCCGAGCGACACCACGGCCCGGCACCGCGACCGCAGTTCGCCGATGCCCGCGGCGAAGTCGCCGTACAGGCCGTTGCGGGTCAGCTTGGCCAGATGCGCCATGACCGGGAAATCCGCGGACCGCTCGCCTGCGACGCCGTCGCTGCGGCCGAAGTAGTCGATGGCCAGCGCGGTATGGCCCTGTTCGGCGAGCCGTATCGCGAATTGCCGGTAGAACGCGCGCAGGCCGAGATTGTCCGGCAGCAGCAGGACGCCGATCCCGGCGGCCTGGTCGTCCGGTTCGGCGCGGAATGCCGCGAATGCGGTGCCGTCCACCGAATGCAGCGCCAGCGCCTCGGTCCGTACCGCGGTGCGTGCGGCCTGGCCTGCGGGCAGTTGTGCGTGATCGTCGTAGCACACGGGAAACCCTTTCCGTCGTGCCGACGACCCTATCCGGGGAATCGCCTATCATAGCACAAATACATATTTGTCGCGAGGTCACACTGGTAATAATGCTGTTACGATTGATTCGCGGATACGGTTCCCGGCACGACCCATACCATCTGTTCCGTGCCGACCCCGCTGCGCAGCAGACCCCGTCCCCGCCGCTTCGTGGTGTGCGGCGACAGTCCGCTGGCCTACCGGCTGGTGAACGAACTGGTCACCCGGTTCGGCGCCGACGTGACCGTGGTGCTGCCCAGCCGCAAACGCAACCAGGGCCCACGGCTGGCACAACTGCCCGACGTGCGCCTTGTCGAGGCGGATCAGGTGGACGACGCCGCGCTGTGGAAGGCCGGTGTGGCGGACGCGCGGGCACTGGCCCTGGTCGGCCAGGACGACGTCGGCAACATGCACGCGGCGCTGCGCGCGCACGACCTCAACCCGGACCTGCGGCTGGTGATCCGCATGTTCAACATGAGCCTCGGATTCCGCATCCGCACCATGATGACGGACTGCGCCGTGCTGTCCGACTCGGCGATGGCGGCGCCGTCGTTGGTGGCCGCCGCGCTGGGCGAGGTCGCGCCGAGCTACGTCCGGCTGCCCGGCCACACGCTGTACGTGGCGCAACGGGCGAACGTGCCACCCCAACGAGTGGTGTGCGGGCTTGCCGACACGGCGGGTGGCAGCACCCGGATGCTGCCGGCCGATCAGGAGAGCGCCGACCTCGTCCTCGCGCTGTCCGACGGCCTCCCGGTCAATCCGCTGGCCCGGCGCCGCGGCAACCGGGCGCTGGGCCACGTCTGGCTGCTGCTCGGCCACAACCTGGTCCGCATCGTGCTGACGCTCCTCGGGCTGATCCTGGTCGGCATGGTGCTGATGGCCACGGTCGGTCATGTCGGGTTCGGTGAGGCGATCTACCAGACGCTGCTGGACGCGGCGGGCGACGCGGTGCCCGACGCCACCCTCCGCCCGTTCGACAAGGTCGTCCAGTTGACGATCACGCTGTCCGGGCTGGCTCTTGTCCCGGTGGCCACCGCGGCCCTGGTCCGTGCCCGGCTGTCCGCTCCCCGGCCGGACCAGGTCATCGTGGTCGGGCTCGGCGACGTCGGGACCAGGGTGCTCGCGCAACTGCACGACCTCGGCATCTCGGTGACCGGCGTCGACAAGGACCAGAACGCGCGCGGTGTGTCGCTGGCGAAGCGGCTCGGCGTGCCGGTGGTGTTCGGCGACGCGACCCGGGACGACACGCTGAGGTCGGCTTCGGTCGCCAACGCCCGTGCGCTCCTGCTGCTGACCAGCAGCGACGTGGTGAACCTCGAAGCCGCGCTGCAGGGCAGGGCGTCGCGCGAGGACCTGCGCGTCGTGCTGCGGCTGTTCGACGACGAACTGGCCGAGCGGGTGGAACGCAGCCTGGGCATCGCGGTCTCACGTAGCGTGTCCCGGCTGGCCGCCTCCGCGTTCGCCGCCGCGATGATGCAGCGACAGGTGATCGCCACGTTGCCCATCGGCCGTTCTGTGCTGCTGGTCGCCGACGTGCCGGTGATCGCCGGCACGTCGCTGGCGGACCAGCCGATCGGCACGGCGAACGAGCCTGGACACGTTCGGGTGATCGCGTTGCGGCACCACGATGGTAACGATCTGGACTGGGCACCCGCGTCGACCGACGGACTGCGCCCACTCGATCGGCTGATCGTGGTCGCCACCCAGGCCGGACTAGGCCGGTTGTTGGCGCGCAGCATGCCACCCACGCCGTCCGACGACGCCTGAGCCCGACGCTCGGAGCACCGCGTTCCGGCCCGGCTTGACACCTCCCCGAACAGTTCGGAACCCTCCCGCCATGCGAGTCACGCGCTCGAACTCAGGAACCGACCATCGCCGTGTGACAGGACCGGAGGTGGTCCACTAGGCCGAGCGTGGCGGGCCGGGTGAGCGTCACGTCGATGCGGTCGTCCGCGTCCTCGCTCAGGTGCAGGTACAGCCGCATCGGGCCACCGTGGGGCGGTGCGCTGAACCGGCGTTCGCTGTGCGGGATCAGCCACGGCTGCGGGCTGGGCTGCGCGCAGAGCAGCCGCGGACCGTGCTCGTGGTCGCACCGGGCCGCGCAGGTGCCGACCCCGTCCAGGGCCTCGATCAGCAGGTTGGCGGCGTTCCGGTCGAGCGCGACGGAGAACCGTGACACGGACGCCAGCCGAATCCACAGGCGCCGGTGGGTCTCGTCCAATTCGACCAAGCTCGTGCATATACTGCGGTCGGCCAGGTATCCGGTGAACCTGCGGCAGGTGGACAGGTCTCGACCGTCCAGAATGGCCACCGACTCCTCCTTCCGGTTCGGATCGTCTGGCAGTGCCGTGACGCGCAGTGCCATGGATTGATGTGTTGGTGCGAATAGTGCCTCGCATCGTTCCAACGAGACAGCCAGAACCGCGAAAAGTTCGAGACTCTACTCGATCGGGTGAGATCCCGGGATGGTGGCAATGACCGACCGTTTCTACTCGACCATGCGCATGCGCTACGTCGGGCGGGTGCTCAGTGACTGGCGGGGCCGTACCGGACTGACCGGAGATGTCGTCGCCGAACGTCTCAACTGGGCTCGGTCGAAGATCAGCAAGCTGGAGAACGCGAGCCAGACCATCACCGCGACCGACGTGATCAGCATGGCAGTCGTGTACGGCGTGTCAGAGGCCGAACGGGACGAGTTGGTCGAGGAGGTCGAACACGCGACGGAACGCGGCTGGTGGCTCTCCTACGGCGATGCGGTGACCGCGAAGCAGTTCGACCGGTACGTGGACTTCGAAACAGAGGCCGTTTCACTGGTTAACTTCGAAATAGACCTGATCCCCGGGCTGCTGCAGACCGAGGACTACGTGCGAGCGATTGCACACGCATTCACTCCTTCGGCGGATCAGGCGGAGATCCAGCACCGGGTCGAGGTTCGCAAACGGCGGCAGGCCCGCCTGTTCGCGGATCATCCGATCGAGTTCGACGCCGTGGTGAACGAGGCCGCGCTGCACCAACGTGTCGGTGGCAGAGATGTCATGCGTACCCAGCTGAAACACCTGGCCAGGATCGCGCACCTGCCCAACGTCTCGATACGGATGGTGCCCTTCGCCGTCGGTGCGTACCCGGCCATGGGACGCCCGTTCGTGATACTGCGCTTCGATCGTCCTGAGTGGCCGGATGTCGCATACCAGGAGAATCTCAACAGCTGCATCTACGTGGAGAATCAAGTAGACGTAAGGCAATACACTGCCGGTTATGCCGGCTTGTGCGAACGTGCCCTCAGCAAGGACGAGACCCTGCGGGCGATCGACGCGCTGGCGGGCACGTTGTGATCTGTGATCTGTGATGTGTTTGTCACCAAAGAGAAAGTGAACGACATGCAGGCGACCGACCTTTCCGGCGCGGTGTGGCGCAGGAGCAGCCACAGCGGCGGCGACAACGGATCACAGTGCGTCGAGGTGGCGATGCTCGCCAACCGCGCCGCGCTGCGCGATTCGAAGATCCCGGCCGCCCCAGCCCTGGTCTTTCGCGCCGGTACCGTGGCCGCGTTCCTCGCGGCGGCTGGTGCCGGGGAGTGGGATCAGCGTTGAGTCGGCACTGAATCGGCACCACCCAGCACGAATCAGCACCAGTATCAGCACGGCAACGGAGGGCCAGCGGCCGCGCTGGCCCTCCAT
>CAVPCF010000031.1:0-5069 GCA_963702275.1 Candidatus Melainabacteria bacterium | reverse complement strand
GCCTGGTTCGGAAGTCCAGGTCGTCGCGTGGCGGGTGCAGGAGCCTGCGGGACTGGTCGCAGGCGCTCAGGTAGTAGTCCAGCAGCCGGCCCAGCACCTCCTCGGTGTCCGAAGGGGACAGTTCGGTGACCGCGAGATCCCTGGCGTGTAATCGAACCAGGTCGTGCATCACGTACCGGTGCGCGCCTGCCTCGGTGAGCAGGCTCGCTTCGGCCAGTGACCGCAGCCGACGGCGCGCGGCCGCCACGTCCGTGCCGCACAGTGCGGCCATCACGTGCGGGTCGACGGTCGGCCCCGGCACCAGTCCCAGCATGCGGAACGCGCTGCCGATCGCCGGGTGCAGGCCGCGGTAGGAGATGTCGAGCGCGGCACGCACGCTGGTGTCCGCGTCCTCCAGGTCCAGCGCCGCCAGCCTGGTGCGTTCGTCGGACAGCTCGAGCACGAGTTCGTCCACACCGGACTGTACGGCCAGGCGCGCCGCCACCACACGCAATGCCAGCGGCAGGTAGTCGCACAACCGGGCGAGGTCGGCGGCCTGCCGGCCGGTGATCGGCACCCCGGCCATCTCGGCCGCGTCCGCGATCAGCCGGGTGGCGGGGCCGGCGGCCAACGTTTCCAGCGGCAGCGGCCGGGCGCCGCTGCGGGCGACGAGGCCGTCCAGCCGCCGCCTGCTGGTGACCAGCACCAGGGAACCGCTGCCGCCGGGCAGCAGCGGCCGGACGTGCTCGGAGTCGCGTGCGTCGTCCAGCACCACGAGCACCCGCCGGGTGGCCAGCAGCGACCGGTACAGCGCGCCCTGCTCGTCCGGCTCGTCGGGGAGTTCCGCCGGGCGGACGCCCAGCGCGAGCAGGAACCGCGGCAGCACGTCGGCGGCGGCCAGCGGCGGCCGGTTGGGGTCGAAGCCACGCAGGCCTGCGAAGAGCACGCCGTCCGGGAACCGACGCACCACCCGGTGACCCCAGGTGACCGCGAGCGCGCTCTTGCCGACGCCGGCGGCACCGGTGATCACCGCGACCGTGGTGGCCACGGTGTCCTGGTCGTCGGCCAACTGGTTGAGCCAGGCCAGTTCCCGGTCCCGCCCGGTGAGCGCGGACGCGGCGGGCGGGAGTTGCGCCGGCACGACGGTGACCGGGTCGGCCGGTCCCTGGTCCGGCTCGCGCAGGGTCGGGTCGTCGCGCAGCAGGGACTCGTGCAGCTCGCGGAGTGGCGGACCGGGGTCGATGCCGAGTTCGTCGGCCACCCGGCGCCGGAACGTCCGGTAGGTCTCCAGGGCGTCGGCCCGTTGGCCGGACCGGTACAGCGCGCGGATCAGGTGGCCGACGAGCACCTCGTCGAACGGGTGCTCGCGCACCAGGTTGCGGAGTTCACCGATCAGTTCCGCGTGCCGGCCGAGCTCCAGGTCGGCCTCGATCCGCTCCGCGATGATCACCAGCCGCAGCTCGGCCAGTTCGACGGCGACCGCGTCGGTCGGCGGGTTGACCGGGACCGGGCCCCGCCAGAGCCCGGCCGCGGTCCGCAGCAGTTCGGCGCGCCGAGCGGAGGGCTGGCCACGGGCGGCGTCCCACAGCCGGCGTGCTTCGAACAGGTCCACTCTGGACTCGTCCACCCGCAGCTGGTAGCCGGGCGCGCGCGTGAGCAGTTGGGCCAAGGCCATGTGCGGTTCCAGCACCCGGCGCAACCGGGAGACGTAGCCGTGCACAATGGTTCGCGCGGTGGCGGGCGGGTCGTCGCCCCACATCCCGTCCACGATCCGGTCGACCGAGACCACCTGGTTGGCGTGCAGGACGAGCAGCAGGAGCAGCGCACGGGCGCCGGGGCCGCCGACGGCCACGGGCTCGCCGTCCACCAGCACCTGAACGGGCCCGAGCACGGTGAACCGGAGCCCCACCCCGTCGTCCGACGGCATCGCCATTCGCCCGCCTCCTGGCAGGGAAAGTACGGGAAGATCCGCATCCGCGGGACGACGGTCCAGCGTGGAGGCGCAAGTGCTACGGACAAACAGGATGAATGCGAGGGAAATCCCCGAGAAGTGGCTCCGGGTCGCCGGTCCCGATCCGAACGACCCGAAGCCCTACTCCACGATCATGGCCAACAGCAGTCCGGGGCTCACCCCGAGCGGAACTCCGGCTTGCTCTTGGCCCTGACCTACAACGGTGGAGCTGTTCACAAGATAACAGACCGCAGCCAACCGATCACAGGCCCTGTTCGGGCGGTGCCGAGCGCCTGCGACGGCGGGTGGGGATGCCGGCCGCGGCGCGCAGCTGGGCGCCGAAGCGGCGGCCGAACCACAGCGTTGGCAGGCTGACCAGGACACCGACGCCGGTGGCCGGCACCGAGTTGAACCAGCTCGGTGCGGGCGCCGCCACCGCAAGCGCTTGCGGGTCGTGATCGCCGATGCCGCGCCAGCGGGACGGGGGCCAGATGATCGTGCGGGCCTTGCCGATCACGTTGCCCACCGGCACGACGCCGTGAATACCGCCGCCGTTCTGGTAGCGGGAATCGTCCGAGTTGTTGCGATTGTCGCCCATTACCCACAGGTCGCCGTTGGGCACCGTGATCGGACCGAAGCGCAGTTGCTGCGCAGGGCCGCCGCGGTCGGGCTGCCAGTAGACGTAGGGCTCGTCCAGCGGCTTTCCGTTGACCAGGATGCGGTTCTGCGGGTCGCAGCAGGCCACCGTCTGGCCGCCGACCGCGACCACCCGCTTGACCAGGTCGTATTCGTCCGGCTTCGCGATGCCGATGGAGGACGCGATCTGGTGCAGCCAGTGCGTGACCGGATTGCTGGACGTGTTCACGAAGAACTCGGTCTGGTCCCAGCCTGCCGGGCCCTTGAACACGACCACGTCGCCGGGGCGGGGGGCGTGGAAGTCGTACACGACCTTGTCCACCAGGATTCGGTCGCCGGTACCGTTGTTGCCGTTGAGGGTGAGCTCCATCGAGCCGGACGGGATCACGTAGACCCTGGCCACGAAGGTCTGGATCACGAACGTCAGCAGCAGGGCGACCACGACGAGAATCGGCAGCTCGACCCAGAACGGGAGCTTCCGCCTTGTCTTGGGGGGCGGCTTGGGTGCGCGGTCCTCGTCGGTGAACAGGTCGTCGCTCGGCGGGTCGACGTCGTCGGTGTCGATCTTCTCGGTGGCCGGTGGACTGCTGGCGGGGCGCATCGGCGGGTGGGTCTCGAACGCCATCCGGCCGAACGGACCGGGGTCGGTGCGAGCTTCGGCGAAGGCATCCTGGTCGAAGGGCGGATCGACCGGCGGCCGGACTCGTTCGGTCGGCGGCACGTTGGGCCGACCGCCTCGGGCCACCGGCGGCATACCCGAGCGGGTGACCGGCGGCATGGCTGGGCGGCTGCCCTGGTCGGCCTGCGGCCACGGCGCGCCGGTACGGGGTGGCGCGACCGGCGGCATGCCGTTACGACTGACGTTGGCCCGACCGGGCGCTTCGCCAGGCTTGCCGTTCACCCGGCCGCCGTTCACGCGGCCGTTCGCCTGGCCGTTGACGTGGCCGTTGGCCTGCGGCCGCGGCGCACGGGTGCCGCCCGCGTCGGTCGGCTTGCCGAACCAGCCGTTCTCGAAGCTGTCCTGCGAGCTGTCGGCGGGTTCGTCCTGCGGTGGCCGCCGCCCGTTCACGGAGGGCGGCGGCCTGCGCTGGTCACCGGCAGGCCAGCGCGGCGCGTCGCCCTCGTTGCGCGGGGGTTGTTGCCCACGGCGCCGACCGGATTGCTCCATGCTCACTTCCCCTCGCCAGTTCCCCTACCGATACTGCCTGAAGCAGGGGGTCGATAGCGATGCGGCGGGAGGCTGACACGCATCGGAGCCGAACCGGCACGGCAGCTCAGACTACCCGGTGTGCCTGTCAAGTTCCTGATAAAGCCGTTGGCGGGCGACTATTTGACACCAAGGAGATCGACGACGAACACGAGCGTGGCGCCCGGCGCGATCACGCCGCCCGCACCCCGCTCGCCGTAGGCCAGGTGCGGCGGGATGACCAACTGCCGCCGACCGCCGACCTTCATGCCCGCGACGCCACGGTCCCAACCTGCGATGACCCGGCCACCGCCCAGCGGGAAGCTGAACGCCTCGTTGCGGTTCCACGATGAGTCGAACTCCGCGCCGTTGGCGTGCGAGACGCCCACGTAGTGCACGGTCACGGTCTGGCCGGGCGTGGCTTCCGGGCCGTCGCCGACGGTGAGGTCGGTGACCACCAGGTCGGACGGCGGCGGGCCGGGCACCTGGTCGACGTCGGGCTTGCGCAACTCCATGCGGTTGTTCCTCCTGGATCGACTGAACCTCCGCGACCATCATGAACCAACCGCGACCGGCCAGCCGAACGGGGTTTGAACTGTTGAGTCGAACGTGATCGGACGTGCGGTGAATGTGCGTGTTCTGCCAACGTGGCGGGTCGTGTCGATCTGCGGGTCGCACGTCTGTTCGATAAGATCACTGATATGGACGGGTCGGCGAACAGGGTGATCCGCGCGTACCGGTTCGCGTTGGCCCCGACACCGGCCCAGGACGCGGCGTTGCGGTCGCACTGCGGCGCACAGCGGTACGCGTTCAACTGGGGCCTGGCGTTGGTGACGGCGATGATGGACCAGCGGAAGGCGGAAGCGTCGTACGGCATCCCACAAGCAGGCCTGACGCCGTCGCTGAACTGGTCGGCCTACAGCCTGCGGAAGCTGTGGAACCAGGCCAAGGACACCATCGCGCCATGGTGGGTGGAGAACTCGAAAGAGGCGTACTCGTCGGGGTTGGCGAACCTGGCGACGGCGCTGGGCAACTGGGGCACATCGAACAACGGCACCCGCCGGGGACCGAAGATCCGGTTCCCGAGGTTCAGGGGGAAACGATCCAGGTTGTCGTGTCGGTTCACCACCGGTGCGTTCGGTCTGGTCGACACCGACCGCCGGCATGTGCGGTTGCCCCGGATCGGTGTGGTGCGGTCGCATGAGTCCACCCGGAAGCTGGCTCGACATGTCGCACGCGGCACCGGCCGCGTCCGTTCGGCCACTGTCGTCCACCAGCGTGGTCGCTGGTTCGTGTCCTTCTCCGTGGAGGTCGCTC
>CAVPCF010000030.1:0-16243 GCA_963702275.1 Candidatus Melainabacteria bacterium | reverse complement strand
GAGGAACTGGTGCTGCAGGCCGGATTACGGCCTTGACAAGGCCGAGGCGCAGGCGCGGGCGGCCAGGGCGCTGGATGCTTTCCAGCTAACGGAGTTCGCCGATCGCCGGTGCCGCACCTATTCCGGTGGCCAGCGTCGACGGGTGGACATCGCGCTTGGCGTGATCCACGAACCCAAGGTGCTGTTCCTCGACGAGCCGACCGTCGGCCTCGACCCGCAGAGCCGTGCCAGGATGTGGGACGAGGTGCGCAGGCTGCGCCACGAGGGCATGACGGTCTTCATCACAACGCACTACCTGGACGAGGCGGACGCGCTGTGCGACCGGATCGCCATCATCGACAACGGCGAGATCGTCGCCGAGGGCACGCCGGACGACCTCAAGCGCGAGATCGCCGGTGACGTGGTGCGCGTCGGCCTCAACGGCACCCTGCCCGCCGCGACCGAACTGCTCGGCAACCGGTCGTTCGTCCGGAAGATGGAAGTCGAGCAGGACAAGGGACTCCGGCTCTACGTGGACGACGGCGCCGCCGCGATCCCGCAGATCATTCGCGTCCTG
This sequence comes from Candidatus Melainabacteria bacterium, assembly GCA_963702275.1. Lineage (GTDB taxonomy): Bacteria > Actinomycetota > Actinomycetes > Mycobacteriales > Pseudonocardiaceae > DATEPR01. The sequence continues at coordinate 15,687 of CAVPCF010000030.1, read as the reverse complement.
GACGGTTCGGACATCGCGTTCGACGGGATGGAACTGACCCGGCCGAGCCTGGACGACGTGTTCCTCACCAAGACCGGCCGCACTCTGCGCGAGCGCTGATCGCCATCCGTTTCTGGCTTCCGTGAAGGGACTCGTACTAATGAAGGGAAGGCTGTGAAGCTGCTCCGCGACACGTGGCTGATCTTCCAGCGGCAGATGCTGCTGGTGGTCCGCACGCCGATCCGGCTGGCCATCGGCGTCGCCCAGCCGATCGCCTACCTGCTGCTGTTCGCGCCGCTGTTGAAGTCGGCGCTGGGCGCGTCCACCTATACCGAGGCGTACCGGATCTACGTGCCCGGCCTGCTGGTGATCATGGTGCTGCTCGGCGGCGCGTTCACCGGTTTCGGCCTGATGGCGGAACTCGCGTCCGGTGTGATCGAGCGGTCCAGGGTGACCCCGGTGAGCCGGATCGCGCTGCTGCTTGGCCGGTCGCTGTCCGAGGTGGCCACGCTCCTGGTGCAGGCGGTGGTGATCACCATCATGGCGATCCCGTTCGGACTGACCGTGCCGCTCGGCGACATCCTGCTGGCCTACCTGATGCTGATCCTCATGGGCATCTTCGCGTCGTGCGTGTCGTTCGCGGTCGCGCTGAAGATCCGCAGCCCAGGGGCGCTCGGCCCGATCATCAACACGGTGTCCCAGCCGCTGGCCCTGCTGTCCGGCGTGCTGCTGCCGCTGGCCCTGGCCCCGCACTGGCTGCGCGCGATCGCGCAGTGGAACCCGTTCTACTGGGCGACCAACGGCACCCGCGCCCTGTTCACCGGCAACCCCGGTGACAGCACGGTGTGGGAGGGCGGCCTCATCATGATCGTGCTGGCGGTGCTGTCCGTGGTCTGGTCGGCGCGGCTGTTCTCGCGACGCGTCCGCTGAGATCCCTGGATCGGCCGGCGCGATCCGGCCGATCCAGTAGGCTCGCCGGTTATGAGTGCACCGGCCGACCCCATCGAACACGTCGTCCTGCTGTTGATGGAGAACCATTCGTTCGACCAGATGCTCGGCTGCCTCGACGAGGTCCTGCCCGAACTCGACGGCATCAAGAACGCCGCGAGCAAGACGAACACCGACGGCCGCGGCGGCACGTTCCAGCTCAAGGAAACGAAGGAACGGCAGGTACTGGACGATCCGGCGCACGACCATCAGAACGTGCTGAAACAGCTGGAGAACGACAACGGCGGTTTCGTCAGGGCGTTCACCGACGAATTCCCCAAGAGCGCCACGGCAGACCGCCAGTACGTGATGGGGTATTACCCCCTCGGTTTCCTGCCTGCCCTGCACACGCTCGGCAAGAACTTCACCGTGTGCGACAAGTGGTTCTCGTCGTTGCCGGGGCCGACGTGGCCGAACCGGTTCCTCGCGCTGTCCGGCACGTCCATGGGCGAGGTCGCGATGCCAGCTGGCCAGCAGGGGCTCCAGGAGAAGTGGTACGTCGAGCAGGACCAGGACACGATCTTCGACCGGCTGGACGCGGCCGGGAAATCGTGGCGGATCTACTACTACGATTTCCCGTGCTCGTTGTTGTTCAAGAACCAGCGGCGCCCGGAGAATCTGGCCCACTACGCGAAGATCCAGAAATTCTTCGAGCAGGCCAGGGGTCCCGAGCCCGATTTCCCGGCGTTCACGTTCATCGAGCCGCGTTATTTCGGCGTCGGCCAGAACGACGACCATCCGCCGCACAACACGATGAAGGCGCAGAAGCTGATCGCCGACACCTACAACGCGCTGCGGTCCAACCCGGCGCTGTGGGCGAAGACCCTGCTCGTGGTGGCCTACGACGAGCACGGCGGCTTCTACGACCACGTCGTCCCGCCCGCCGCCGTGCCGCCGGACGGGAACACGAAGGACTACGCCTTCAACCAGTTGGGTGTTCGGGTGCCGGCACTGCTGGTGTCGCCGTGGTGCGACTCGCGTGTCGAGCACACCGTGTTCGACCACACCAGCCTGCTGCGCTACCTGTGCGACAAGTGGGACATGCCGCCGCTGGGCGAACGCACCAAAGCCGCGAACAGCATCGCAACGGCGATCCGCACCACCGGCGAACCGCGCATCGACGACACACCGCCGTTCATCCGGGTGGCCACCCAGGACCTGATCCCGGACAACCCACTGGCCGAGCAGGACGCGACCAACCACAACTCCGAGGGCCTGCACCAGTTCGCGGCCTTTCTGCGCCGGGAATCCGACAGCCTGTCCGCGGCCGTGGTCGCGGGCGCGGCCGAGGTGGCCATCGAGATCAACGCGTGGACCCGGTTCAAGGACCTGCTCGGCCGCCGGGTGGTCACGTTGGGCAACTGGCTGCGCAAGGACTTCCAACACCGGAAGCAGGCCAAGGAGAACGTGACCAACGTGACGATGGAGAAACTGACGGGCTGATCCCGGGGGTCAGGGGCGGCCTGCCGTGGTGGCCGGGATGTCGCTCTGCGTTGTCGGACTGAACGCGGATTCGACCAGGATCGTTTCGAACTGGGTCAGGAACTTGGCTATGTCGCCGGGGGGTAGGTAACGGGTGTCGGCGAAGGTGATCAGTTCTATCGTGTCCGGTGTGTCCAGGACGTGCACGTAGAATCGGGGGGCCGGCGCGTCCGAGTGCGGGCCCCACTCCAGCGTGGTTCGTCCTTGGGCCGCTTTCAGTTCCGCCTCGGTGGGCGGCGGGCCGCTGTATTCGCGGCGGGGCTGGTCGCGGCGGTCGTTGAAGAAGCAGTCAAGGTCTATTTCCGCGCCGCGTTCCCGGCCTATCTCGGCGATTAGCTCGTCCATTCGGCGTGGGTCGTAGTAGGCGTTGAGATAGGCGCTCATCAGGCTGCGCCATGCCCGGTCGACGACCTCGTCGAAGGTTCTGTCGGCCACGTTGATCGCGCACAACGCGCTCTGGGCCACCGGGCTCGCGGTGGTGGCCAGGTCGGCGCGGAACCTGTTGTTGACGATCACCTGCAGCACCGTCGGGTCGACGCCGGTGACCTGGGACAGCGCGATCGCCACGGCGGCCATCAGCACCGGCGAGGTGTCCGGTTGGCCCAGTCGGTGCGCTATCGCGCGCATCGCCACGTGTGCCGCCGGCAGGTTGCCGGTGACGCGCCAGTGTCGTGGCTGCTGTTCGTCGTCGGTGTGTCCGAATCTCTGTGTCGCGATCTTGTTCAGCAGTCGCCGCCAGTGTCGGGCCACCGTCGCATGCTGTCGCTGGCCTGCCTCGCTCTGCTGCCAGCGGACCTGCTCCAACGGATCGTGCGCCGACTCCCCGTCCGCCAGGTCGACATCGGGGAACCTGGCCAGATCGGCGGCGACGGTCCGGAACCCGCCCGCGTCAAGGGCCAGGTGACAGTGCACGGCGACCAGATACGCCGGCACCTCGTGCCGGCGGATCACGGCCATGCGGATCGGCCACTCGTTGACGTAGTCGAAGACGGTCGTCACGTACTCGTCGCGGACCGTCCACGCGACCCGCTCCGGATCGGCGTCGTCCGGCGCGTCCACGATCTGCAACGGCGCCTCACCCTGGTCGGCGAGAACCTGCGCAACCGTGCCATCCGCCGCAAATCGCAACCGGGTGCGGAATGACGGAAAACGGCTCATCAGGTGACCGAGCAACGCCACCGCGTAGTCAATCCCCTGCCCCTCCGCCAAGGGAGCCACCGAACCCCCGGCGAGTGACGATTCCTGTGCCCGCATCGCGGCCCAGATCTCCTGCTGCCCCCAGCTCAGGTCCGACACACCGGCCCCGGGACCACGGAAGGGAACGAGAATCACAGACGACATGTCGCAAACTCCCTCGCCCTGCGGTACAGGCGGCCAATATATCCCCTGGCCAGCAGGCTACCCACACCGAGAAAACGCAGTAATTCGCCAACTACCGACAGCATCCGAGCCGACCGCGGGATTAGACCGATCGGAGCAGACGCCGGTCTGGCGCGACTCGTCGAGCGGTGATCTCGTTAACCGGTTGAATCGGTCGCGGGTGCGTGGCACCGTGCGCGCGGTGAAGATGCATGCCGAGGAGATCGACATCGACGCGTCGCTGGTGACGCGGCTGCTCGCAGCCCAGTTTCCGCACTGGGCAAGCCTGCCGGTCGAGCCGGTGCCGTCGGCCGGGACGGACAACGCGCTCTTCCGGCTCGGCGATGACCTGGCGGTTCGGCTGCCCAGGGTCCCCTGGACCACCGGGCAGGTCGAGAAGGACCAGCGGTGGCTGCCGCGGCTCGCGCCGCACCTCCCGCTGGCCGTGCCCGCTCCCGTTGCCTGTGGGCTGCCCGGCGACGGCTATCCGTGGACGTGGGGTGTCTACCGGTGGCTGGACGGCGTCGAGGCGAGCATCGACCGGCTGGCCGATCCGCGTGCGGCAGCCATCGAGTTGGCCCGGTTTCTTGTTGCCCTGCAAGGGATCGACACGACGGATGGGCCTGCGGCAGCGTGGCGCGGCGGGCCGCTGGTCCGGCGGGACGACGAAACGAGGGCGGCGATCGCGGCGCTGGACGGCGAGGTCGACATCGATGCTATGACGGCGGCGTGGGAGGAGGCGCTCGCGGCACCCGCCTGGAGTGGGCCGCCGGTCTGGGTACACGGCGACCTCGCGCCGGGGAACCTCTTGGTGGTCGACGGCCGATTGTCCGCGGTAATCGACTTCGCGGCGCTGAGCGTGGGTGATCCGGCGTGCGAGCTGCTTGTGGCGTGGAACCTGTTCACCGGCGACTCCCGGGCGGCCTTCCAGGCCGAACTGGGTGTCGACGACGACACATGGGCGCGTGGCCGTGGCTGGGCGCTGTCGGTGGCCCTGATCCAACTGCCCTACTACCTGCACACGAACCCGGCGCTGGTCGCCAACGCCCGCCACGTGATCAGCGAGGTCACGCGACCGATCAGTGGCCGTGCCCCTTGATCTTGGTCTTGGTCTTGGTGACGGTGTTGTCCTGATTCCCGGCCTGTTGCTGATCCCCGCCCTGTTGTTGGGGTTGGGCGGGCTGCTCCGCGACCGGCGGCGGTCCGGCGGCGGTGGTCGCGAGCCGCGCTGGTGCGCTCGGGCCGGTTGACGTGATCGCGCCGGCACCGGCGACCGCGCCGCTCATCGAGTCCGTCGCGGGGCGCGGCACGCCCGGCGTTGGCGAGCTCAGCGCGAGGACGAATCCGGCGATCAGGGCGGGTATCGTCACCGCGGCCGCGGTGACGAGCGCGGTGGGCCGCCACCGGAACCGTCGGGCGGGCGCGGCGATCCGCAGCGTGCTGGTGAGCGGGCCGCGCAGGGCGGTCGCGCATTCCGTTGCGGAGGGCCGGTCCGCGGGCTCGGCGGCGGTCATCGCGGTGAGCAGGTCGCCCAGTGCGGCGGGCAGGCCGGGCGGGATCGCCGGCCCGCGGTGCAGCCGGGCCAGCGCGGTCTCCAGCCAGCCGGTGCCGCCGTAGACCACCTCGCCGGTCAGGCATTCCAGCAGTACCAGGCCGAGCGCGTAGACGTCGGTGGCCGGGCCGACGGTATCGCCGCGCACCTGCTCCGGCGACAGGTAGGCGGGCGTGCCGACGATCTCGTTTGCCGCGGTGAGCCGGATACCGCCGGCCAGCAGCGCGATGCCGAAGTCGACCAGCCTTGGCGCGTTGTCCTCGCCCAGCAGGACGTTGGACGGCTTGACGTCCCGGTGCACGATGCCGCGTTCGTGCGCGTGGGCGAGCGCGTCGGCCAGCGGCGCGCCAAGCCGGGTGGTCTGTGCCACGGTCAGCGGGCCGGTGAGCAGGCGGTCCCGCAGGCTCGGCCCGTCGACCAGTTCCATCACCAGGTACGGCCGGTTGTCCACGAGACCGAGATCGAACACGGTGACCAGGCCCGGCGCGGAGAGCCGGGCCAGCGTGCGGCCCTCGTCCATGCTCCTGCGGCGATCCACCGGATCCTGCGCCGCAGCGAACAGCTTCACCGCGACCGGGCGGTCCAGCAGCAGGTCCGTGGCCCGATAGACCTCGGCCATCGCACCACGGCCCAGCAACGGACCGAGCTCGTACCGCCCGGCAAGCGCCTGTTCCCGAGCCGCACCGGCCATGTGTCCACGACCTCCTCGTCGTCAGCACACAGGTTGCCCACCGAGCAAACTACTCAACCATGCCATGTCGACACCGTCAGTGATAGAGACCCGATAGAGCGCACGCCTAGAGTTGACGTATCACCGACCGACGAGGGAGGCGACCATGTCCGCAGACACGCCGTGGGGCCCGTAGGCCCGCCCGACGCGATCACGCGCGGTTTGCAGTGATTGCAACAAATTGCCGTAGCTCATCCGATGCGGTGACTTACCGGCGCGGATATACATCGAGCATGCCCGATCGGCATACGTTGCTGGCATGAGCGAACTTCAATCGACCGGCCGCCGGCGCGAAGTCGGTGCCGCGCTGAAACGCATTCGACAGGATCGTGGCCTGCAGGCGTATCGGCTCGCCGAGCAGCTCGACTGGACACCAAGCCACATCTCCAGATCCGAAGCCGGCAAGCGCAAAGTCACCGATGTGGACGCCGGCCACTACCTGGGTATGTGCGGCGTTGGCAACCGCGAGGTGCAGGAAGTCCTGAAGGTAGTCAACGAGCCGGACGACTACCGACTCCAGCGACACCAAGGCGGAATCCCCGACGAGCTGCGCTCGCTGATCTTCCTTGAGTCCACTGCCAACGAGATCTTCACGGTGGAACCGACCTACATCCCTGGCATCCTCCAAACAGCCACCTACGCTCGAGCGCTGATCGAAGAGACTGGCACGCTCGACCCGACTTTGATCGACGGTCGAGTTGAGATCAGGATGCGTAGAAGTGCCATTCTGACCAAGCCGAAGCCGACCCGATGTGTCTTCTACGTCCATGAAAATGCGCTGCGCGCGCCGATCGGCGACCCATACGTGATGAACGAGCAGCTACTTCACCTGTTGTTCCTTGGCGGCAACCCGCAATGCGTCATTCGGGTGATTCCGATGTCTGCTGGGGGTCGCGGCCTCACCGCCGGCTCGTTCCACATCTTCCGTTACAAGGAGGATCCGCCGGTCGTCTACGTGCAGCACGAGACCACGAGCGAGTTCCTGGAGAACGACTATGAGATGGACTCCTACCGGGCCATCATGAACCGGGTCGCTACTGTTGCCCTGGACGGTGTGCGATCCAGGGAGTTTCTTGCCATGATGGCGAGCAACTGCGAGCGACAGGGAGATGCCCAGGATGACGCAGGAGGTCTGGCGGAAGAGTAGTTACAGCGGCGGCAGTGGCAACAACAGTTGCGTCGAGATCTGCTGGTACAAGAGTAGCTACAGCGGTAGCAGCGACAACAGTTGCGTTGAGGTGGCGTTCGTGGCTGATGCGGTGGGCGTGCGGGACTCGAAGAACACCCAGGGGCCTACCCTCGCGCTCTCGCCCGCCGCCTGGCGCGGCTTCGTGGCCAGGCGTTAGCGCAGCGAGTTCCAGAACCGGCACTGGTGCTCGGCCACGAAGTCGACCGGCTGGATCGCTCCCGGCACGAGCCGCAACTGCGCCGTGCTGGTGGGCGTTGCTCGTGCCCAGTGCGGCGTGCCGGGCTGGTTCGGGTTGCCGGTTCTGGCGAACGTGGTCCAGTAGTCGACCATCGTCGCGGCCATTGCCCGCTGGGCCGGGGTCGAGAGCAGGTTGACGCCGCCGAGATCGAACAGTGACGGCAGATCCGTGGCGTGCGCGGCGCCCTGCGGCAACTGGGGCAGGTGGAAGCCGTTGACATTGGGCGCGTTCGGATCGGCGAACTCGTACGGGTAGACGGTCGTGTGCGCGGCCAGCTGCGCATCGGCCGTTGCGGTAGGGCAGGCCCATGCCTCGTCGGTGATCACCGTCGACCAGGCCAGCGCGGCCGACGGATAGGCCGAGAGCGGATACTGCGTGGCCACAGCGTTCGCGTTGACGCCGAAGGACTGCGCCAGCAGTTGCGGATAGGTCTGCGCGGTGACCGAGTTCGGGTCGGCGACCAGCGCACCGCCGATGAACGCCCGTTCCTCGTCGGCGTTGCCACCGGAGAGCACCGGGACGCGGTCGAACGCGCCCACCCGCAGCGCGGTCGCCGGATTCAGCGGCAACAGTGGGGTGCCGTAGGCGAGGTGATTGGAGAAGTCGCCGTCCAGTGGCATCAGATCGGCGACGGATTTGGTGCGCATACAGGACAGCACGTCGCTCGTGCAGCCGATGCTCGACGCGTCGGCGAGGCCGTCTGCCCTGTCCTGCGCAACCGAGATGTAGGGCGTCAGGGCCGGCGCGCCGGGGAACAGGCCGCCGGTCGGCCAGTCCAGCCGGCACGAGCCTGAGGAGATCGCGGCCTTGTCGACCAGCCCGTGGGCCCGCGGTGAGGTCAGCATCGCGCACACGGACATCCCACCGGCCGACTCGCCGAAGATGGTGACGTTGCCGGGGTCGCCGCCGAACGCGGTGGCGTTCCATTTGGCCCACGTGAGGCCGGCGATCTGGTCGGCGAAGCCGAAGTTCCCGGAGTCGGGCAGGCCAGGCAGGCCGAAGTAGCCGAAGATGCCGAGCCGGTAGTTCAGCGTCACCACGATGACGTTGCCCTGGCTGGCCAGCCGCTGCGCGTCGTACGGGCTGCCGGCGCCGGTGGTGTAGCCGCCACCGTGCCACCACACCATGACCGGCAGGCGGGCGCCCGGCCGCTCGTGCAGCGGCGTCGTCACATTGAGAAACAGACAGTCCTCACCGATGCCAGGAAGAATGGGCGATGGCTGCTGCGGGCAGGCGTTGCCGGGAGTGGTCGCCGAGCGTATCCCGCTCCAGTGGCTCGCGGGCCGCGGCGGTGCCCACCGCAGCGCACCGATGGGCGGTTGGGCGTAGGGGACGCCGAGGAACTCACGGGTCGAACCGGCCACCATGCCCTGCAGTTGCCCGGAATCCACCCGGACGACGAGCGGCGAGTCGGCCTGCGCCGCCGACGCGCCGGTAGCCGCGGACAGCGCCGCGAGTGCGGCCACGACGACTCCGACGAGTCGATTTCGGTTGGGACGACTCATGTCTGCACCTCGGTTGCGGCATCGAAGATGGCTTGGAGTTCGCTGGCGTACGGCTCGGCAGCCCCGCCGCCGGCGACGTGGGCAAGAGCCCCGTCCAGTGCGCCTCGGATCGTCGAACACATCACGTCGACGTCGAAGGCCCGGAACTGGCCCTGCTCCTGTCCCGCACGCAGAACCCGCGCGATATCGGACATTTCCTGGCTGTGCCGCTGGTGCTTGGCCCGGGAGACGCCGTCGGCCGCGCGTGCGTCCGCGTAGATCTCGGTCAACGCGGCCAGTTCGGTCGGATAGGCGGCATAGAGCTCGACGCTGCCGCCGATGAACGTCAGCAGTAGCTCCCTCGGAGTGCTCACCCGCGCCAACTTCGGCACGAGCACCGCGGCGCCGAGGTCGTAGACGGCCTGCACGACGAGCTCGACGAGCTCGGCCCGATCGCGGAAGTGATAGGTCAGCACACCGCGGCTGACCCCGGCACGCTGCGCGATCCGCACCGTCGACGCCCGCGCGAGCCCGACCTCCGCGATCACCTCGATCGCGGACGCCACCAGCTGTTTTCGCCGCGCGGCATGGATGAAGGACGCCTCATCGTCCGCCGCCCGCTGCTCCACGAGCCCAAGTTAGCAGCCCTGTTCAATTTCTACCAGGACTGTTCACAGCAAAATACCAGCAGGAGATATGCTGTAGCACATCTGCTATAGCAAATAAGCAAGCAACAACGAGGAACCGTCGCATGCAGGGTCAGGCACTGGCCACGCCACCGCAGGAACCGCGCCAGCCAGGACCACGGCCTCTGCCAAACCTGTTCACAACAACAGCAGACATGCTGTAGCAAATCTGCTATAGCATATAAGCAGTAGCGCGAAGGACCCTCGCGTGCCAGGGTCAGCGCTGGCCACGCCGTCGTAGGAACCGCGCCGGGCCAGGACGCGGCCAGGTCAGGCTGGAGCTCGCTAATGGCCAGCGGGTCGGCGACCTCTTCTGCCAGAGCTGTTCACAACAAAATAGCAGCAGATATGCTGTAGCAAATCTGCTGTAGCAACGACGAAGAACCCGCGCATGGCGGGGGGTCAGGCGCTGGCCACGCCGTCGTAGGAACCGCGCCGGGCCAGGACCGCGGCCAGGTCAGGCTGGAGTTCGCTGATGGCCAGCGGGTCGGCGACCTCCTCTGCCAGGCTGCTCACAACAACAGCAGCAGATATGCTGTAGCAAATCTGCTGTAGCAAATAGGCAACGGCGAAGAACCCGCGCATGGCGGGGGGTCAGGCGCTGGCCACGCCGTCGTAGGAACCGCGCCGGGCCAGGACCGCGGCCAGGTCAGGCTGGAGTTTGCTGATGGCCAGCGGGTCGGCGACCTCGCTCGCGATCGCGAGTGCCTCGCGTAGGCAGTATTCGGCGTTCTCCAGCTGGCCGAGCGCCAGGTGCGTGCGGCCCAACGCGTGCAGGGTCTGCAGCTGGCCGATCCGGTCGCCACTGGTCCGGACTAGGGCCAGGCCGGTGCGCAGAGTGTGGCCGGCTTCCTTGGCGCGGCCCTTGGCCAGCAGTGCCTCGCCCATCCGGTGCAGTGCCTGGGCTTCGGTGCGGCGGTGGCCGGCCTGCCGGGACAGCTGTAGCGCCGCCTCCAGTTGGGATATCGCGTCGTCCGGGCGGCCGGTGACCAGGTCGACCCTGGCGAGGCTGGTCAGCACGTGTGCCTCGCCGACCCGGTCGCCCAGCAGGCGGAAGTCCGCGAGTGCCTGCTGGTAGCGGGTTCTGGCCTGGTCGAGTTCGCCCTCGTGGTAGTGGACGGCGGCGATGTTGCGGGCGGCCAGTGCCCTGCCGTGCGGGTCGTCCAGTGCCATGAACGTGCGCAGCGCCGGAATGAGCACCGTCCTGGCCCGGTCGGCCTGGCCGCGGCTGACGTACAGCGAACCCAGCGAGCACAGCATCGCGGCCTCGCCACGGCGGTTCCCGGCCGCGCGGGTGGCGGCCAGTGCGACGCGGTGGGTTTCCTCCCACTCGTCCACGTAGGCGCGTGCCTCGAACAGGGTGACCAGCATCATCGCCAGGTCCCAGCTCAGCTCGTCGAGGCCGGCGGCGGCCGCCTGTCGGACGGCGGCGCACAGGTTGGCGCGTTCCACGTCCAGCCACCGCAACGGTTCCACCGCGGCCAGCCGGGCCGGCTGCCAGCGCGGCGCTGAGCCGTGCATGACGGTGAACTGGCCGCCGTAGAGCTGCTGGTGCGCCAGTTCGGCCAGGGACAGCCAGCCGCCGCAGACGCGGGCGAGCGCCGCGGCGCGCTGCTCCGCCGGGTCGGTGGCGGCCTGTTCCCTTGCGAAGATCCGGACCAGTTCGTGGGTCCGGTAGTGCGCCGGTACGCCTGCGCCGGCCGCGGTGACGTCGACCAGTTGGGCCTCAACGAGGTTCTCCAACAGCTCGGACGCGTCGAACTGGTCGATGTCGAGCCCGGCGGCGGCGAGCCAATCCGGGAAGCCGTCGGTGTCGAAATCGCACAGCAGTCGCAGCAACGTTCGCTCGCGGTCGGGCAGGCCGTGGTAGGTCAGGGAGATCGTGGCGCGGACGCCGAGGTCGCCGTGCGCGAGCTCGTCGAGCCGGTGGCCCTCGTCCGCGAGGCGCCGCGCCAGCCGTTGAAGTGTCCAGTGTGGACGGACAGCGAGGCGTGACCCGATGATGCGCAGGCCCAGCGGCAGGCCACCGACCAGCCGGGTCAGTTCGGCGACCTCAGCGCGTTCTGTCGCGACCCGGTCCTGGCCGGCGATCCGGCCCAGCAGGTCGGCCGCGTCGCGCTCGCCGAAGCCGGGCACGTCGACCACGCGGGCACCGGCGAGGCCGACCAGCTTGGCCCGGCTGGTGATCAGCACGCCACAGCTCGAGCTGCCCGGCAACAGCAGCCGCACCTGGTCCTCGGTGCCGACGTCCTCCAGCACCACGAGCATCCTGCGGTCGGCGAGGAGGCTGCGGTACAGCTCGGCGCGTTCGTCGACGTGGTCCGGGATCGCGGTGTGGAACACGCCGAGGGCACGCAGGAATCGGCTCAACACCTCGCCGGGGCCGCGCGGGTGGGCCAGGCTGCCGCCCAGGTTCGCGTAGAGCTGGCCGTCGGTGAACCGGGACCGCGCCAGCAGGTGCGCGGTGTGCACGGCCAGCGCGCTCTTGCCGACACCCCCGATGCCGGACGCCACGACGACCGGCACCGCGTCACGCTCCGCCGGGTCGGCCAGTAGGCCGGTGAGCCGGTCGACCAGGTCGCCCCGGCCGACGAAGTCGGCGATGTCGGCGGGCAGTTGCCGGGCCGGGGCGAGCACCACCGGTGCCTGCTCCCCCACCATCAGCTCCGGGTCGTTGGCGAGGATGAGCGTTTCCATCCGGCGCAGTTCGTCGCCGGGCTCGAGGCCGAGCCCGATCAGCTCGCGGCGGCCGTCGCGGTAGACCGCCAGCGCCTCGGCCTGCCGGCCGGACCTGTGCAGCGCCAGCATGAGCTGGGCGCGGCTGCGTTCACGGAGTGGGTGCGCGGCGACCCGCTCGGCGAGTTCGCTGATCAGCTCGCGGCCGCGGCCGAGTCTCAATCCCCAGTCCGCGCAGCTCTCCAGGGCGACCAGCCGGTCCTCGTCAAGTCGGGTGGCGCGGGTCGCGATGGTCGCGCTGCTCAGGCCGTCCAGGGCCGGGCCACGCCAGAGGTCCAGTGCCCGGCGCCCGACCGCGACAGCCTCGGCCAGTTGGCCGCGTTGCGCCAGGCCGGTGGCCTCGGTGGTCAGCTGTTCGAACCGATGGCTGTCGAGCTGACCGGGCTGGATCCGGATCAGGTAGCCGCTCGGCCCGGTCTCGATCGGGTCCGCGCCGCCGAACTCGCGCAGCAGGCCACGGATCGCGGACACGCAGATGTGGACCTGGCTGCGGGCAGTGGCCGGCGGGGCGTCCTCCCAGACCGCGTCGATCAGGCGTTCGCTACTCACCACCCGGTTGGCGTCCAGCAGGAGGGTCGCCAGGATGGCCCGTTGCCGGTGCGACCGCACTTGCGCCCGCCGCCCGTCACCGACGACCGCGACCGGCCCGAGCACCTCGAACGCGATGCCTCCCGGGTGGTCGGCGTCCGTGGCAGGACTCATCGGGCTCTCTCCTACGTCCGCACCGACAGCGCGCCCAAGTGTCCAGTGCACACGCGGCTGCTGGGCCGCGTCCACTTCGGTAGTGCGACGAAAGGGATTCGATGGCGGCCGCCCGAACAATCACGGTAAGTCGCGGTATCCGGCGGCGACGGGGCGGCGGAAGGACGGGTTTGGCAGATGGCGGAGCGCCTGATCTTCGTCGAGTCGGACAAGAAAGGGGCCGCGACACCGGCCCTGGCCACCGCCGCCCGGCTCGGTCTGGAACCGGTGCTGCTGACCAGCCGCCCACAGCGCTACAGCGGCCTTGCCGACACCGGCGCGGAGGTCGTCGAGTGCGACACCGACAGCCTGGAATCGCTTGTCGCCGTCACATCACGATGGCGGCGCGACATCGCGGGCGTCACGACGACCAGCGAGTACCACCTACTGGCGGTCGCCGAACTGGCCCGCTACCTGGGTCTGCCGGGCAATCCGCCGGCCGCCGTGCGGCTGTGCCGGAACAAGGCGGGCATGCGGGGCGCGCTGGCCGCTGCCGAGATCGGGCAGCCGAGGTACGCGGTAATGCGCGACCATCGGCGGCTCGCGCCGACCCTGCGTGAGGTCGGCCTGCCGTGCGTGGTGAAACCGGTGGATCGGTCCGGGTCGCGGGACGTGCGGCTGTGCCGGTCCGAGCCGCAGGTGCGCGCACACCTGCGGCACGTCCTGTCCAACGCCCGCGAACAGCCGGGTGTGGCGCTCGTCGAGGAGTACCTCGACGGCCCCGAGTACAGCCTTGAGATGTTCAGCACGGCGGGTGTCGCCAGGTGCGTCGGCATCACGGCGAAGGCCGTGACCGGTGATCCGTATTTCGTGGAGACCGCGCACCGCTACCCCGCCGGACTTGACCCGGACGTGTCCCGCATGCTGATCACCACGGTCCGCAGGGCGCTGGGCGTGGTCGGCGTCCGCGAGGGCCCGACGCACACCGAGGTGAAGCTACTGACCGACCGGGCCGCGCTGGTGGAGATCAACACCCGGCTGGCCGGCGGCCTGATCCCGCGGCTGATCCAGCTGGTGGACGGGATCGACCTGCTGGAACAGCAGCTCCGCGCCGCCGTCGGTCGCCCGGTCGACCTGGCCAGGGTGCCGGGACCGGACAAGGTCGGCGGCATCCGGTTCATCACCGTGGACACCGCCGGCACGGTGCTGGACGTGGCAGGCGTGGACCAGGCCGGTGCGGTTCCCGGCGTGCGCGAGGTGTCCGTGCCGCTGCTGCCCGGCGCCGAGGTCGGCCCGCCCCGCAGCGCCGAGGACCGGGTCGGCTACGTCATCGCGGGCGGCGCGGACCGTGAGTACGTGACCGCGAGCCTGAACCGGGCCACGAACCTGATCCGGATAGCGCTGGTACCGGACGAGGACGCCGCCGACCTGACCTCGTGCTGACCCGCTACACCCGCATACCGAGTCCCAGCTCGTCCAGCAGGTCGGCGACGAACTCGTGCCCGGCCTCCCCGTTGGCCAGGACGACCAGACCGGCGCCACTCTCCAGCCCGACAGCGGAATACGACCGGTAGCCGACCGCCGAGCCGGCATGCCCGTACCAACGGACGCCACCAGAAGTCCGCACCACCGTGCCGAGGCCGTGACCGGTATCAGCCGACCGCGTCAGCAACTGGTCGACGGCCCACCGATCCAACACCGCACCGCCGCCGATCCGAGCCCTGCCGATCTCGACGGCGACCTGGGCCAGGTCGAACGCGGTGGTCCACAACCCATCGGCAGGCGACCCGCCCGGCACCCCGTCCACCCCATGGCCGACCGCCATCCGGTCCACCCGGGAATCGGTGAACGCGGCGCCATAGCCGCTGTCCCGCATGCCCAACGGCGCGAAAACGAGTTCCCGCATCAGATCGGGGAACGGCAGGCCAAGCACACCGCGCAACAACCGTTGCACGACAACGACATCGTCACCCCAGAGCAGCCGCCGCCAGGTGACCGGCGACGGAACATCCCGGTGGTCGGCCACGTCGTCCAGATCGAGCACGCCGTCCCGCGCCAACCGCAGCACGGCCAGCGTCGCGACATGCGCACCGAGCGAACCGGCCGGAAACACCGTGTCCGGACGCACCGGCACACCACTGGTCACCGAACAGACACCCTCGCCCCACGCGTCGACAACGGCACCGTCGGCCACCAGCGCGATGCCGACCCCGGGAACGCGGTGGCGCCCAAGCCGGCGCAACGTCGACGGCGCCCCCGGCGACAACCGGTCCAGAAACGCCCGCTCCGGCACCACGACCGGCGGCCGAGCCGCGAGCAGCGCGGCCAGCCTCGCCATGAAGTCATCGGCCAACGACCGCACGGTCGAGTCCCGGTGCACGTTGGTCGAGTACGTCCAGCGCACCTGAACCTCACCGTCGACCACGACTGCGTCGACATCCAGCAGATACGGCCGAAACCCGTCGGGCGCCCGGTCCGTGCCCGACCACACCCGCGCGAACTTCCCCGTGTCCCGTGCGGTGTAGGACCGGCCGTGGTAGTGGAAGCGCACGGCGGCCGGCAGGTGGTTGGGCGGCGAGGGACG
>CAVPCF010000029.1:0-14145 GCA_963702275.1 Candidatus Melainabacteria bacterium | reverse complement strand
GAGCCTCTCCAGGTGCTCAACGACGACATGCCCTACGATCGCTTCATCGTCGAGCAGATCGCCGGTGATTTGCTCAAGGACGGCGATGTCGGCGACCATCTCCGGCCTTGGGTATGTTCGCTCAGGGACCGCATTACTACCTGGACGGCGCGGCCCGGAAACTCGTCGAGGCGACGGAACTGGACGACCGCATCGACACGCTGATGCGCGGCTTTCTTGGCCTGACGGTTTCGTGCGCCCGCTGCCACGATCACAAGTTCGATCCCATCCCGCAAAGCGATTACTATTCGCCTGGCCGGCGTCTTCCAGAGCACGAAATATCAGGAAACGCCGCTGGTAGCCGCCGTAGGTCATCGAGCTATACAAGAAGCACCAGAAGGCGAGTCCGCGACCAGGAGGCGAAGATAAAGCAGTTCGTCAAGACCGAAGGCAAGGGACAGGGCGACAAAGAAAATCAACGATCGCGGCCAAGAAAAATTTGGCCGGACTGCCGCCGTGAACTGGATCGACTCAAGAAGGCCGTTCCGCCGTCGCCGCCGCATCGTGCATACGCTCACCGAGGGGCAGCCGAGCGACATGCACGGTCTATCTGCGCGGCAATCCCGACAAGGAAGGCGAGGTCGCTCCGCGCCGCTTTCCCGCGCATCCTCGCCGGCGAATCCACCGCCGCCCTTCAAGCAAGGCAGTGGCCGGCTCGAACTGGCGCAGGCCATCGCCAGCCCGAAGAATCCACTGACGGTGCGCGTCCTCGTCAATCGCGTCTGGCAGTATCACTTCGGCAAGGGGCTTGTCGGCACGCCCAGCAATTTCGGCAAGCTCGGCGAACGGCCAACGCATCCCGAATTGCTCGATCATTTGGCGACTCGCTTCCTCGCTTCCGGCTGGTCGATGAAGGCACTGCACCGCGAAATCCTGTTGTCGGCCACCTATCGCTCACTGATGTACGACGCCGTTGCTGTCACGGAGGGTGGACAGGTTGACACCGAAGGCGTACTCGATCGGGTAGGCCAGGGTGATCAGGCCCCAGGCCCAGGTCACGATCACCACGTAGGCGCCGACGAAGGTCAGCGGGACCACGGCGAGCAGGTAGCCGATCGCGCGCCAGCCGGCTCTGTCCCGCAGTCGGCTGGAGATGCGGGTGAGCAGCCTTGGCTGGCGGGGCAACGGCGGCGGCGGCGCCACGTGTTCGTCGAGGAGACGGGCGGCCATTCGACGGCGTAGGGCGCCGAGGCGCCGGGCTCCGGTCACCGTGAACGCGATCAGGGGGACGCCGGCCGCCGTAACGGCGAGGCCCGCGCCCAGGACGAACGACACCAGGACGTATGCCAGGCCGAGCACGGTGACCGGGATGTTCAGCAGGAAGTAGCCGAGCTCCGTCAGCGCCCGCTTCGACACGGGCTCACGCAGCGCCCGGACGATCGTGGAGCGCATTGGGATCACCAGCCGGGTGGTGGCGGGGTCATCGTGGTCACCTCGGGTCTTGGAAGTGGGACGGTTCCATAATTGGGGAGGTGAGCGCGGGGTGCCATGGGGGTGGCCCGTGTGTTCGAGGTGCGGGTTTCCCTACCCTCGATCGTGTTGCCAGACCGTGGTGGGGGTGGTGTCGTCGGCTTCCAGGACGCCGGTGGCGGGTACCGCATAGGTTGCCAGTGCGTGGAATCCGGTCTTCGGGAAGTGGGCTCGGCCAGGGTCGCCGACGAGTACCCGGATTCCCCGGGTGGCGGCTCTGGCCAGGAACGGCAGGACACGGTCGGCCATTGCTCGGTCGTAGCAGACGTCGCCGGCCAGGATCGCCTCCGCGTCGCCGCCGTCGGTGTCGAGTACGTCGTCACCGCACGCGGTGACGAAGGCGCCGTTGGCCTGGGCGTTCACGCTGATTGCCCGCACCGCCAGTGGATCCACGTCCGTCGCGGTGACTGCGGCGGCGCCGGCCAGAGCCGCGGCGATGGCCACGATGCCGGATCCGGATGCCAGGTCCAGCACCCGCCGGCCGGCCACGAGGTCACGGTGGTCCAGGACGTGGCGGGCCAGCGCCTGGCCGCCTGCCCAGGCGAATGCCCAGTACGGCAGGGTGTCGGCGCGTTCCCACAGGGCGAAGGGCTCGTCGGCCAGTCGCAGGGTGATCTCCGGCACCAGGGGTGCGTGGCGCGGTTCGGTGTTCGCGAGGACGAAGTCAGGCACTGGCCAGTTCCGGTTCTTCCGCCGCGATGTCCGCGCTCCGGCGGTGGGCGACCACCATGGTCTCAGGATGATCCAGATGGTGGGTGGGCGGCAACAGGGTTCAGAACCGGACCAGTACCAGGGCCTGGTCGTCGTGTCGTTTCGGCCGTGGCCAGCGCAGGCCGTCCGGGTCGGCACGTTCGGCGTCCCGGACTTCGGCCAGTACCGCGGCGGGTCCGGCGTCCGTGGCCAGCGCCAGCACGGTCGGCCAGTCGAACAGGTGGTAGTCGTCGACGCCGCAGGAGACGCCGTCGGTGGCCAGCAGGGCGGCCGTGATGTCGGCTCGCGGCCAGTCCGCGGTGTGGGCGTGGGTGGCGGCGGCCGGATCGGCTTCGGCGACCCAGAAGCCGCCGGGCACGTTGCGCCGTTGGCCGAAGCTGCTGCCGGCCGCGCGCAGCGCCGCCACGTGGTCGGGGCCGTAGCCGCCGCCGGCGCGTAGTCGCTGTCGGTAGCCACCGCCGGGCACGACCAGGTTGGCGATCCGGTCGTCGGCCAGGACTTGTGGTCCCTGTCGGGTGAACGCGACGATCGGGCTGTCGGCGAGGACCAGGGCGTCGACCCGGTCGTCGGTCCAGCGGAGCACGGCTACCGTGCTGGACGGTGCTGATCCGGGTGTGAGCAGGTGTTCCCGTGTGAGATCGGCGATCGTTTCCGAGAGCAGTGCCCTCAGATCGGCGGTCGGCTGGTCGGTCAGGCGGCTGGCCAGGCCATGACAGAGGTGCTCGGCGTACCAGCCACCGGACCGTTCGGACTCGCGTAGTGCGGTGGCGCCGTCGGCGAGGATGACGGCGGTCGGCAGCAGCGCCACGTGGTCCTCGGTCGGCCGGTCGAGTCCGTCGATGCCGACGCCGGCGGCCTCGGCCACCGCGATCCTGGGTTCCCCCACCTGAGTGACAGTAGTTCCGGACAAGTGGCCTTCACTTCGGTAGCCAATTCTGTCAAAGTGGACTCATGAACCTGCCTGTCGTGCCGAGTGGTCGTGTCTCCGCGCGTCGATTGGCCGAGTTGTTGGGTGCCTGGCGGGCGCCGATGGCGCGGCACGCGGCGGCCGACCTGGCCGGTGGGGTCCGGCTGCTGGCGCAGGAGGGACACCTGCCCGCCGGGACGCGGCTGCCGGCCGAGCGAGAACTGGCCGACGCGCTCATGGTCAGCCGAACGCTGGTCACGGCCGCGATGGACCTGCTGCGCACCACCGGCATGATCGCCAGCCGACGGGGCGCCGGGTCGTGGATCACCGTGCCGGACCAGGTACGGGCCCAGGAACCGGCGCCCGCGCCGGGCCTGATCGACCTGGCCAGGGCGTCGGCCGAGGCGGTGCCGGCCCTGGCCGACGCGGTCGCGGTGGCCGCGCGGCTGTTGCCCGGCCACCTGCGCGGCCACGGGTACGAGCCGCACGGGCTGCCGGGGTTGCGCGCGGCGATCGCGGCCCGCTACCGGGCGCGCGGGCTGGCCACGACCGCCGAGGAGATCGTGGTCACCACGGGTGCGCAGCACGCGTTCGGGCTGGTCTTCCGGATGTTGGTGCACCCGGGCGACCGGGTGCTGGTGGAACAGCCGACGTACCCGAACGCGCTGGACACGATCCGGGGTGGCAACGCGCTGCCGATCGGGGTGGCCATGACCGAGGACGGCTGGTCGTTGGACGGGATCGAGGCGGCGCTGCGCCAGTCGGCGCCCCGGTTGGCGTATTTCGTGCCGGACTTCCACAACCCGACCGGGCACCGGCTCGACGACGCGGGCCGGGCCCGGCTCGGTGCCGCGCTGCGGCGGACCCGGACCATGGCGGTGGCCGACGAGACCCTGGTCGAGCTCGATCTGGACGGCGATCCGCTCGACGGGCCTGCGCCGCTGGCGACGTTCGCACCCGATCAGGTGATCACGATCGGGTCAGCGAGCAAGTCGCACTGGGGTGGGTTGCGCCTGGGCTGGGTGCGGGCGCCGGTCGACCTGGTGGACCGGATCGTGTCCGTGCGCGCCACGATGGATCTGGGCGCGCCGGTGTTCGAGCAGCTCGTGCTGGCCGAACTGCTCGCCGATCCGGAGCCCGTGTTGGCGCTGCGGCGGCGGGACCTGGCGCGGCGGCGGGACCTGCTGCTCGACCAGCTCGCCGTGCATTGTCCACAGTGGAAAGTCCGTCGGCCGGGCGGCGGGCTCGTCACCTGGTGTGAGCTGGACGAACCCGTCGCCACCCGGCTGGCCGTGGCCGCCGAGTCGCAGGGCCTGCGGCTGGTGCCTGGATCGCGGTTCGGTGTGGACGGTGGCTTCGAACGGTGGCTGCGGGTGCCGTTCACGCTGCCGCCCGCCGTGCTCACGGACGCCGTCGCGCGGCTGGGCCGGGTGGCCCGCGCGGTCGGCGGCCGTCCGGCGGTCGCCGCCGATCGGGTACCGGTCGCCTGAATTGTCCGGTGACCACCGGGAAGTTAGGTGTCCCGGTGCCGTGGGGGCACACGACACCGGGACCGGTCCCCGACCTGACCGGGCGCGGTGACAGGTCGGGTGGCATGGGTGTGGTCACACGGATGTGTTGCGGCGACGCAGGTTCCAGTCGAACAGCGGGTTTCAGCCGAACGCGGGTACGCCGAATGGCGGACGGGAGGCCGAACGTGGGCAGACCTCACCCACGGAACGGGGTTTCAGTCCGGTGTGGTGGGCGGCAGGCCCTGGGACCGGCCGGCGATCGCGGCCGAATCGGCGGAGTGGACACCGAACGCGGCCAGGAACGGCGCGAACGTGTCGGACGAGAACGCGCTGAGCGTATGGCGGGCGGGGCCATGGAAGCCGTGGCCGGCACTGCTGAAACTGGCTGGGACGGCGGGTGTCGGCGCGGGCTGGGGGGCCGGATCGGGCAGCGGACGGCTCGGCAACCGCGGTGCGGCGTGCACCGGCGCCGTCGGCGTGGTGACGGAGACCTGTTGCGGGGCAACGGAAGTCGTGACGTGTCGAATGACGACCGGCGCGGCGGCCGGTGCCGTCGGCGCGACGACGACCGGGACGCTGACGGCCGGGTGTGCGGCCGGCGCCGTGGGCGTCGTGACGACGACCGGCGCGGGCTTCGGGCCACCGCCGGCGTGCGTACCGCCGCCGGACGTGCCGGTGAGACCGGTGGTGACCGGGGCTACGACGTCGGTGACGGTGTTCAGGGTGCTGGCCAGGCCGCTGACGACGCCGGTGGTCACCGAGGAAACCGTGGTGGTGAGGGCGGAAACGGTGTCCGTGACACCGGACACGGTGCTGGACAAGGTGTTGCCGAGGACGCCGAGCAGACCACCGAGGAGGCCGCCGCTGTCCGTACCGGACAGCGAACTGTCCGATGGCGCGGTGTCATGCGGATTTTCCGCAGCGGCAGCGGTGCCCGCGCTCATCGCGGAACTCAACAGCCAGGCGAGCGCGGCCAGACCGGCGCCGACGGCAAGGCGCAGCGCGACGCGACGCAGCCCGCGACCGAAGCCGGGCGTCACCCGCGAACCGGCCACCGAAACCTCCACCTTCGACCGCATGGCTGACCGACCATACCCGTCGTATATGTAGCACCGCGAGGGCCATTTGCGCCGGTAAAACCCCTGATCCACCCATAAGGACGGACGGCGGCGGCCATCTGGCGGATACCTCGCGGCAGCGCGGCCCGGGAATGGATTCGCATTAATCCACCACAACGGGTGATTTACCGAATTGGCCTCGGCGGGTTCGCCTGCCGGCCGGCACCGTTGGGTCCATGGCTGCCGAACCGTTGCGGTTGACCGAACTGCTCGACCGGATGCGCCCGTACTCGCACGGGCTGGTCCTGCACGACCCGGACGGCCCGGCGGAAACCCTCGTGCACGCCGGGGAACTCGTGGCCCTGCCGGCGGCCGTGGCCGGCGCCACCGAGCGGCTCGGCTCCCGAGTGGACCGAGTGGTGGCGACGTCGGACCTGGCTCGGCTCATCCTGCGACCGGACGTGCGCCGTCGATGCGTCCAACTGGCCGACGGGCTGCCCGGGGTGGCGCCGCATCATGTGCATCTCGGCTGCCCGGTGATGTTCGGCACACCGGTCGACGTCGGCCCGGATGCCGCCGCGGTGGAGTGCGCGCCGCCGGTCGAGTTGTGGCGGCCCGCGGTCACCGTGGCCCTGTTGGACACCGGGCTGGATCCGCATCCGTGGTTCGCGGGGCGGCCGTGGCTGTCGGAGTGGGGCCTGTCCCCCGAGGTGCTCGATCCGGAGTGCGTGCGGGATCGCGATCGGCAGGCCGGGCACGGCACGTTCGTCGCCGGGGTGCTGCTGCGGCACGCGCCCGGGGTGACCATCCGGCACCACCGGAGCCTGTCGTCGCTGGGGTTGACCGACGACGTCACCGTGGCCGCGGCGCTGCGGCAGGTGCACCAGCAGGCCACCGCGCACGGCTCGCGCATCGACGTGGTCGTGGTGACCGCCGGGTGCCACACCGCGGACGACCGGTGCCCGCCGGTGCTGAGCCGGGAGATCGACCGGCGGTCGGACACCGTCGTGGTCGCGTCGGCCGGGAACAACGGCTCTGTTCGGCCGTTCTGGCCCGCCGCGCTGCCGTCGGTGGTCGCGGTCGCGGCGACCGGGCCGGACGGCACCCTCGCCGCGTTCTCCAACCGGGGCGACTGGGTGGACGCGGTGGCACCCGGAGTGGACGTGATCAGCAGTCATGTGCGGCTGCTGCCGGCCGAGGAAGGTGTCGCGCCAGGCACCACCACCCGTGTCTACGGCGCCGCGCGCTGGAGTGGCACGTCGTTCGCGGCACCACGGATCGCGGCGGAACTGGCCCGGCTGCGGCACCAGGGCGTGCCGGCCGGCGAGGCACGGGCGATGGTCCGACGGCCACTCGTTCGTGCGATTCGGTGATCTTGACGGAGCGCGGCGGGCCGGCGCGGCATCGGAGGGGCGTCCGGATGGGCGACCTTCGAGGAGCGTGGTTCCGTGGTGCTGTCGGTGACCGAGTTGGTACGTCGGGCGGCCGATGCCGACCAGGCGGCGTGGCGCGAGCTGGTGCGGCGGTATCGGGCCCTGGTCTGGGCGGTGGCCAGGGAGCACCGGCTCGATGCGAGCGACGCGGCGGACGTGTCGCAGGCGACCTGGCTGACGCTCGCGGAGCAGCTGCCGCGGCTGCGTGAGCCCGAGCGGCTGGCCGGGTGGCTGGCCACCACCGCGCGGCGGGAGTCGCTGCGGATCCTGACCGTCCGGCGGCGTGAGGAGCCGCTGGACTGGGCCGATCTGCCGTCCACCGCGGACGGTCCGGAGGCCGCGCTGCTGGCGTCGGACCGGGACGGCGCGCTGTGGCGGGCGTTGCACGGGCTGCCGGAACGGTGTCGGGCGTTGCTGCGGCTGGTCGCGCATTCGCCGGGGTTGACGTATGCGCAGGCCGCGCGGGCGCTGGGCATCCGGGCCGGGAGTGTCGGGCCGATCCGGACGCGGTGTCTCGCGGTGCTGCGCCGTCGGTTGGAGTGCGACGGCCTGGTGGAGGCGTGATGAACGACGAGGAGCTGTTGCGCCGGTTGGGTGAGGTGTTCGAGCGGTACGACCCGGTGCCGGTCGGGATCGGGGCTGCGGCGGTGCGGGCCGGGGTGCTCGCCGGGTCGGTGTCGTCGGCGTTGGCGTTGGTCGCGGATGGTGACGTCGACGGCGTGCGCGGTGTTGGTGGGCGGTTGTTGGGGTTTGCCTGGCCGGGTGGGCGGGTGGATGTGCAGATCGATGTCGGGGTTCGGTTGACCGGTCTGGTCAGTGGTCTGATGGGTTCGTTGTGGGTGCGGTGGCCGGGTGGTTCTCGGTTGGTTTCGGTGGATTCGGCGGGTCGGTTCGTGGTGGACGGGTTGCCCGCCGGGCCGTTGAGTTTGGTGGTTTCCGGTGCTGTTGGTCCGTGGTTCGTCGGATGAGCGTCCTGGTGGAGCGGCATGCCGAGGTGCTCGCCGAGGTCGAGCGCGGGCGGCTCGGGTCGTCCGCGGTGGTGCTGCGCACGTTGATCGGGCGGGCGGAGCGGACCGGTCAGTCGCATCTGGTGCCGCGGTTTCGGTTGACCATGGCGTGGATCGAGTTGGATCGGGGGCGGTTTGCCGCGTGCGCCGCTGAATTGGCTTTGGCACGGGTGTCGCCGTTCAAGGAGGACGTGGCGCGGGGTCGTTGTCTCGGTGGTTTGTTGCGGTGTGCGTCTGGGGAACATGCGGCCGCGGTGGCCGAATTGTCAGCGGCCATTCCGGCGTTGCGTCGGCTCGGGGATCGGCGGTGGCTGGCGAATGCGCTGGTCGGGCGTGGAACGGCCGGTGGGTATCTGCACCGGTTGGCCGAGGCGGATGCCGATTTCGCCGTTGCTGGTCGGTTGTATGCGTCGTTGGGTGAATCGTTGCGGGCGGCGGCCTGTGTGCACAATCGCGGCTTTGTCGCGTTGCAGGCAGGTGATCTGCCGCTGGCGTTGCGGTATTTCGACGCGGCGGAACTGCCGGTGGATCGGCATCCGGAGGTGTTGATCGACCGGGCGCAGGCGCTGGTGGCGGCCGGTATGGCGGGCTCGGCCCGGCCCGTGTTGGCCAGGGCGGCCGCGTTGCTCGCGGATGCCGGACGTGGCACGAAGCTGGCGGAGGCCATGGTGGCGGTCGCGCGGTGTGCGTTGCGGGCCGGGCAACCGGCGGTCGCGATGGACAGCGCGGCTCGGGCGGCATTGTTGTTCGGGCGGCAGGGGCGGACGTCCTGGCGGCCCGCGGCGCGGGCGGTCGAACTGACCGCGCGGCTGGCCATCGGGTCGGTGCCGTTGGGGACGGTACGGCGGGTGGCCGTCGACTGCGATCGGCATGGTTGGTGGCTGGCCGCAGCGGAACTGCGGTTGGCGTCGGCGGATCCGGCGCTGCTGGTCGAGGTCGCGGCGCGGCGGCACCGTGGCCCGGCGGCGGTGCGTGCCCTCGGGTGGTTGGCGCAGGCGCGATTGGCCCATGGGCCTGGGGTTTTCGCGGCATGCCGGGCCGGCCTGCGGGCGGTGCGGCGGGATGCGGCGACCATGGCGGCGTGGGAACTGCGGGCCGGCATGGCCGGTTGGGCGGCGGCTCTCGCGGACCTTGGGTTGCGGGCTGCCGTGGCGGGTGGGCGGCCGCGGACGATATTGCGCTGGTCTGACGAGTGCCGGACGGTGGCGGGTGACCGGCCGCCGGTGCTGCCGCCGGCCGATCCGGTGCTGGCCGCGCGGCTGGTCGAGTTGCGGGCGGCGGTCGCGTCCGGCGGGTCGCCTGCGATGGTGCGGCGGTTGGAGCAGCGGGTGCGGACGCGGGACTGGATCGGCAGCGGGGCCGCCGCGGACGATCTCCCCTGGACGTTTCCGTTGCTGGCTGCTCGGCTCGGGCGTGCGGCGTTGATCAGCTTTCTTGTTGTTTCCGGTGAATATCGCGCTGTGTCCTATGTGGATGGGCGGTGTCGGTTTCATCGGTTGGGCAAGGCTGCTGTGGTCGACGCCGCCGTGCGGGCGCTGCGGTTGGGGGCGACCGTGGGCCGGTCGGCGGCCGTTGCGCTGTCGGCGGCTGAGGTGGACGGGTTGCTGTTCGGCCCGTTGGGTGGGGTGATCGCGGATCGTCCGTTGGTGGTGGTGCCGGCGGGTGATGGGCACGAGGTGCCTTGGGCGGCGTTGCCGTCGTGCGTGGCACGGGCGGTGTCGGTGGCGCCGTCGGTGGGCGCGTGGCTGCGTTCGGTGTCGGCCGGTCCTCGATCGGGTGGTCGGGTGTGGATCGCCGGACCTCGGTTGCGGCACGCGGCGGCGGAGGCTCGGTCGTTGCACGCGGCGCACGGTGGTGAGTTGTTGGTCGGACGGCGGGCCAAGGTGGCCGCGGTGTTGGCCGCGATGGACGGGGCGGCGTTGGTGCACATCGCGGCGCATGGTCGGTTCCGTGACGACCAGCCGTTGTTCTCCGCGGTCGACCTGGCGGACGGGCCGCTGTTCGGCTACGACGCGCAGCGGTTGCGGCGGCCGCCGCGGATGGTCGTGTTGTCGGCGTGCGATGCGGGGCGTGCCGTTGTCCGTCCGGGTGGGGAGATGATGGGTCTGGCTACTGCGTTGCTGCGGGCTGGCACGTCGACGGTGGTGGCCAGCGTGTTGCCGGTGCCGGATCGGCAGGCGGTTGGCTTGGTTACCGCGTTGCATGCGGGTATGCGGCGCGGGCTCGGGCCTGCTGCCGCGTTGGTTGCGGCGCAGGGTTCGCATGGCGACCTTGGCTTTGTTTGTTTCGGGGCCGGGTGACGGCCTTGTCCACAGGCCTGCCGGGTATCCACAGGCTGTGCACACGTGGTGTGGATGGGTTGAGTTTCGAAACAGGCTGGTATTTGGGCCGGCTCCGGCAACGTCGATTTGGGTGGCTGTGCCGGCAGCACCGGGGACTGGCGGTTGTCAAGTCGCTTGCCCACAGGTTCGGTGGTTGTCCACAGCCTTCTCGCGGACCACCCCTTTGGGGCTTGACAAACGGTACGTTGGAAATGGGACGCCCCCCGCGGAGTGGTGGGGGCTGCCTCCGGGTCGGAGTGGTGGGGGCTGCTTCCAGGTCGGAGTGGTGGGTTGCCTCCGGGTCGGCATCGTAGCTGGGGTTTGCTTTCGGGGGCGGTTGTGGCTGATTAGGTGCGGAGGGTGGCTAGGCGACGGATGGCTTCGTCGAGGACTTCGTCTTTTTTGCAGAAGGCGAAGCGGATCAGGTGGCGCCATTCGGCTGGGGTGTCTGTGAAGACTTGGACCGGGACGGCTGCTACGCCTATTTGTTCTGGCAGTTTGAAGCACAATTCGGCGCCGTCGGTGAAGCCAAGGGGGCGTACGTCGGCGCAGATGAAGTAGGTGCCGGCGGTGGGGCGGACCTCGAAGCCCGCGGCCTGCAAACCTGCCGCCAGCCGGTCGCGTTTGGTTTGGAGGGATTTTTGTAGGTCGTCTACCCACGGTAGTTCTGCGCGCAGGGCGTAGGCCACCGCTGGTTGGAAGGGGGCGCCGCCTACGAAGGTCAGGAACTGTTTTGTCGCTCGTACCGCGGCTATCAGGTTTGCCGGACCGCAGGCCCAGCCTATTTTCCAGCCGGTGCAGTTGAACGTCTTGCCGGCGCTGGAGATCGTGACCGTTCGTGCCGCCATGCCGGGGAAGGTGGCCAGCGGGATGTGTTGCTGGTCGTCGTAGGTCAGGTGCTCGTATACCTCGTCCGTTATGGCTAGCAGGTCGTGTTCTTCGCACAATTTGGCTATTTCGGCCAGTTCGGTCGATGTGAAGACCGTGCCTGTCGGGTTGTGCGGGGAGTTGATCAGGATGGCTCGGGTGGTCGGCGTGATCGCTGCCCGTAGCGCTGCCGCGTCCAGGGCGAAGCGGCCGTCGGGAGCCTCTCGTAGGCCGACCACTCGTCGGGTCGCGCCGGACAGGGCTACCGCTGCTGCATACGAGTCGTAGTACGGCTCGATCACCACCACCTCGTCGCCCGGGCCGACCAGGGCCAGTAGGGCCGCGGCGATGGCTTCGGTGGCACCGACCGTGATCAGGATCTCGGTGTTCGGGTCGTAGGTCTGGCCGTACCGCCTGCGGTGCTCGGCCACCGCCGCACGTAGTTCGGGGCGTCCTGGGCCGGGCGGGTACTGGTTGACGCCGTCGGCGATCGCCTCGCGGGCCGTTGCCAGCATGCCGGGCGGGCCGTCGGTGTCGGGGAAACCCTGGCCAAGGTTGACGGCACCGGTCCGTACGGCCAACGCTGTCATTTCGGCGAAGATCGTCGAGGTGAAGGGACGCATTCTGGGCACAAGGGCGGGCTCACGCACGCCTCGACCCTGCCATATCCGGTGACCGGTCGCGCCTTCCCGGCCGCGAGCTATCCCGGCCGGCGGGAACGGCAGTCACAATGGAGAGGTGGAGCAACTCACCCCGGCTCAGCTGATCAAGCGACGGCAGCTGCGCCGGATGAAACTGCTGGCCGGCGGCCTGCTGCTGGCGGCGGCGATCGTCTACGTCATCACGACCCTGCTCGGCGCGCACGGCTGGCTTGGCTACCTGCGCGCCACGGCCGAGGCCAGCATGGTCGGCGCGGTGGCCGACTGGTTCGCGGTGACGGCGCTGTTCCGGCGGCCGCTGGGCCTGCCGATTCCGCACACCGCCATCATTCCGACCCGTAAGGACACGATCGGGAGCAGCCTCGGCGACTTCGTCGGCACGAACTTCCTGGCCGAGAACGTGGTCCGGGATCGGCTGCGACGAGTGGCCATCGGGGCGCGGCTGGGGACCTGGCTGGCGGCACCCGAGCACGCCGAGCGGGTGACCGCCGAGCTCGCCACGGCGGCGCGGGGGGCGGTGGCCGTGCTGCGGGACGAGGACGTGCAGGCCGTGATCGAGCAGGCCGTAGTCAGCCGCATCATGGCGGTGCCGTGGGGGCCGCCGCTGGGGAAGCTGCTGGACCGGGTGTTGACCGACGGAGCGCATCACAAGCTGGTCGACCTGATGTGCGACCGGGCGTACGAGTGGGTGCGGGACAACCACGCGACCGTGTTGCGCGTGGTGTCCGATCGGTCACCGAGCTGGTCGCCGCGCTTCGTGGACTCGCTGCTCGCCGACCGGGTCTACGGGGAGATCCTGTCGTTCGCGTGGGCCGTGAAGACGGATGTCAACCACCCGATGCGGTTGGCCATCGACACGTTCCTGATCCACTTCTCGCAGGACCTGCAGACCGACCCGGACACGATGAAGCGCGCCGAGGAGGTCAAGCACCAGGTCCTGGAGCACCCCGAGGTGAAGACCCTGATCAACTCCGCGTGGGGCACCGCAAAGCGGATGCTGTTGGACGCGGCCGAGGACCCGTCCAGCGAGCTGCGCCGCCGGGTGCGGGACGGCCTGATCTCGCTGGGTGGCCGGCTGGTCGAGGAGGACGCGTTGCGCGGCAAGGTCGACACGTGGGTCGAGGACGCCGCAGGCTACGTGGTGCGCAACTACTCGACCGAGATCACGACGCTGATCACGGACACGGTGGCCCGCTGGGACGCGCACGAAACCTCGCGGAAGATCGAGCTTCAGGTTGGCCGGGACCTGCAGTTCATCCGGATCAACGGCACCGTGGTCGGCGGCCTGGCCGGCCTCGTGATCTACACGCTGTCGCAACTATTCTGACGCCGCACCGATTTCGCCGCACTCAGGACATACCCCCGCCTAACCCTGGGATGCTGTTGGCGAATTCGGGGACGGCCCTTGTCCTGCGGGGTATGCCAACATGCTGTGGGGCCGACGGGGTGCTTGTCCGTGGTGGCTGACCTGAGCCACGACCTCTTGACGTACGCGGGCGGTCGACGGATTCGTGGTGTGTGTGAGGGGGCGGTCCAGGCTCCTGTCGACCGCAGTTCACTGGCCCATCCCTGGGCCGGGGTCTGTCCGTGAGGGTGGTCGGCGTCTTGCTGTCCGCTATGTGGCTTGGTCCTCACGTTGTGGCTTCTGCATCACCCCGATACTCGATTGTCGTGACGGTTGGTGGGGTTTGTCAAGGCGGGAAAGAGTACCTTGACAAACCCCACCAACCGCTTTCAAAGAGGGCCCGTATCGGGGTGATGCAGAAGGACTGGGTAACGGAAGGAATGCCGCGTTGTTAGGCGAGGTCCTGGAAACGGAAAGAGGCGCCTCGGTTGGGGAGTCTGCTCTTGTTCGTCCGGCGGGTTCCGTTTCGGTGGTGGTCTCGGGCAGTGGTCACGGGTGCTGGTCCCCGGGGCCAGGACAGCCACGACTCACCGAGCGAACGCGACCCGCCGGACGAACAGGAGTGGCCTCCCCACCGGGGCGCCGGCGACTACCCACAGACCGGACCCGCCGGACGAACAAGAGCAGACTCCCACCGAGGCGGCTCTTTCGCCTTCCATGGACTGACCCAAATCACGCGGCATTCCTTCTTTTATCCAGTCCTTCTGCATCACCCCGATACGGGCCCTCTTTGAAAGCGGTTGGTGGGGTTTGTCGG
>CAVPCF010000028.1:0-16529 GCA_963702275.1 Candidatus Melainabacteria bacterium | reverse complement strand
TCGTGCTGCCCGGCGCGTCGGTCTGGCAGACCCGCAGCAGCGCCACCAACGACTGGGACGTGCTCGCGAACACCACCACCGTCCAGGCGGTCCGGCTGCCCGACGGTCGGCGCGGCCTCGTTCTTCGCGGCCGGCTCGGTACGCGGCCTCACGGTGTCCGGTCCGGCGTCGGTGGTCTGGGACGAGCACACGTTCGCCGTCGCCGATCCGACCCAGCTCCAGACCACGATCCGGCTGACGGTCGGCCACGTCCACGACCGGGTACTGCGGGCCGATCCCACCGTGACGGTCGTGTCCTCCGGCCGGGAACTGGTGGTGGACGTCGACGTGACCGGCTCATTGGGCGCGACGCATACGTTCACCGTTCGCTGAGTTTCATCAGCACTGAGCTTTCATCGCATTACAAGGGAGATATGCGATGAAGGCGCGTCGGGGCCGGTTCGCCGGCCCCGACGGCGTTCGGTGCGCGCCGGACACCGCGCGCCGCGTACCGTGCTGCTGATGTGGTCCGACATGTTCTCGCTACAGGTGCCGGCGCTGGAGAAGGTGCTGCGCACCGTCCTCGTCTACGGCGGCCTGGCGATCCTGCTGCGCCTGGCCGGCAAGCGCGACCTGGCCCAGCTCAACACGTTCGACCTCGTCGTGATGCTGCTGCTGTCCAATGTGGTGCAGAACGCGGTGATCGGCAACGACAACAGCCTGACCGGCGGCCTGCTCGGCGCCGCGGTGCTGATCATGGTCAACGCGGTCTGGGTGCGGTTGATCAACCGGCGGCCCCGGCTCACCATGCTGTTCGAGGGCACGCCGACGGTGTTGGTCGAGGACGGCAAGGTCACCGCGAACCTGCACCGCATGGGCCTGCGCCACGCCGACGTGGCCGCGGCGCTGCGCCGGCAGGGCGCCGGTTCCATCGAGGAGGTCGCGCGCGCCAGCCTTGAGCCCGGCGGTGCGATCGTGGTGAACCTGAAGCCGGAGGCGCAGGACCTGACCGTCGGCGACTTCCGGACCGGCGAGTCCGACCAGGCCGCGTTGATCGCCGAACTGCGGGACGAGATCCGCCGATTGTCCGAACGTGTTGACGCGGGTTTTGCCGAACTTCGATCCGCTCACTAACCCGTTAGGACGAACTCCGAATCGGTTCCGAACAGCCAAATCAGGCCGTTGAGCATGGGAAACGGGCCGTCCGACCGTTCACTGTGTTCCATCATGCGGACCAACGGTGTCACATGGTGAAGCGCCACACGTCACAGATCGCTGGACGCATCCCGCGTTCACACGGCATGCTCCGCGAGTGACGTCGGAGACCGCAGAGAACACGGCAAGCACGGTCGTCGGGGTGCCGCGGGAGACCGCCGCTGGTGAGCGCCGGGTGGCGCTGGTACCCGCGGTGGTGGGGCGGCTGCGGGCGGCCGGTCTGGATGTCGTCGTCGAGACCGAGGCCGGTCTCGGCGCGCTGATCCCGGACGCGCTCTACGAGCAGGCCGGGGCACGCCTCGGCGATCCGTGGTCCGCGGACGTGGTGGTGAAGGTGACCCCACCGACCGCGGACGAGATCGGCAAGCTGCGCTCCGGTGCCGTCCTGATCGGCTTCCTGGCGCCGCTGACGAGCCCGGACACGATCACCGCACTGCGGTCGGCCGGGGTGACGGGCTTCGCGATGGAGTCCATTCCCCGCATCTCCCGCGCGCAGTCGATGGACGCGCTGTCCTCGCAGGCCAACGTCGCGGGCTACAAGGCGGTGATACTGGCCGCGG
Source organism: Candidatus Melainabacteria bacterium (assembly GCA_963702275.1). GTDB lineage: Bacteria > Actinomycetota > Actinomycetes > Mycobacteriales > Pseudonocardiaceae > DATEPR01. The sequence goes on along the minus strand of CAVPCF010000028.1, from coordinate 14,775 downwards.
AGCAGTCCACCCGGTTCTTCCCGATGCTCACCACCGCCGCCGGCACCGTGAAGCCGGCCACCGTCCTGGTGCTCGGCGTCGGCGTGGCAGGCCTGCAGGCCCTGGCGACCGCCAAGCGGCTCGGTGCCCGCACCACGGGCTACGACGTGCGCCCCGAAGTCGCGGAGCAGGTCCGGTCGCTCGGCGCCCAGTGGCTGGACCTGGGCATCGAAGCGGCAGGCGAGGGCGGCTACGCCAGAGCCCTCACGGACGAGGAACGCGCGCAGCAGCAACAGAAACTCACCGACGCGACCACCAAGTTCGACGTCGTGATCACCACCGCGCTGGTCCCCGGCCGCCCCGCCCCCCGCCTTGTCACGGCGGCGGCCGTCGAAGGCATGCGGGCCGGCAGCGTCATCGTCGACCTGGCCGGCGAGACCGGCGGGAACTGCGAGCTCACCGAGCCGGGCCAGATCGTGGTGAAGCACGACGTGACGATCGCGTCGCCGCTGAACCTGCCGGCCACCATGCCGGAGCACGCAAGCGAGCTGTACGCCCGCAACGTGTGGTCCCTGCTGGAACTCATGGTCAACGACGGTGCCGTCGCACCGGACTTCTCCGATGAGGTCCTGGCCAAGTCGTGCGTCACCCTCGACAAGGAGGCCTGATGTTCCTGGCCAACCTCGCGATCCTCGTGCTGGCCGGTTTCATCGGCTTCGCGGTGATCTCCAAGGTGCCCAACACCCTGCACACCCCACTGATGTCGGGCACCAACGCGATTCACGGCATCGTGCTGCTCGGCGGCCTGATCGTGCTGGGCACCACGGCCGCGGGTGTGCTGGACAAGATCCTGCTGGTCATCGCGATCACGTTCGGCACGATCAACGTCGTCGGCGGTTTCCTCGTGACAGACCGAATGCTCGGGATGTTCAAGAAGAAGCCGGAGCAGAAGGGCGCCAGCACAGATGAGTAACGTCATCACGCTGCTCTACATCATCGCGTTCGCCCTGTTCATCTACGGCCTGATGGGCCTGACCGGTCCCCGCACCGCCGTGCGCGGCAACTGGATCGCCGCCACCGGCATGGGCGTGGCGATCATCGCGACCCTGCTGACGCCGCACATGAGCAACTGGCTACTGATCATCCTGGGTGTCGTGCTCGGCACGCTGGTCGGCATTCCCAGTGCCCGCCAGGTGAAGATGACCGCGATGCCGCAGATGGTGGCCCTGTTCAACGGCGTCGGCGGCGGCGCGGTCGCGCTGATCGCGTGGGTCGAGTTCCGCGACCTGCACGGCTACGCGGGCCAGCCCGCCTACGTGCCCGTCACGTCCCTGTTCGCCGCGATCATCGGCTCGCTCTCCTTCTGGGGTTCGCTGGTGGCCTACGGCAAGCTCCAGGAGATCCTGCCCGGCAGGCCGATCACGGTCGGGAAGTACCAGCAGCCGTTGAACTTCGGGCTGTTGGCCGCGGCCGTCGCCTGCGCGATTGCCATCGGTGTCGGGGTCGACTCGCAGTTGCTGATCATCGGCCTGCTGGTGTTCGCGGCCGCGTTGGGCCTGATGACGGTGTTCCCGATCGGCGGCGCGGACATGCCCGTCGTGATCTCGCTGCTGAACGCCTGCACGGGTCTTTCCGCGGCGGCCACCGGTCTCGCGTTGAACAACACCGCGCTGATCGTGGCCGGCATGATCGTCGGCGCGTCGGGTTCGATCCTGACCAACCTGATGGCCAAGGCCATGAACCGCTCCATCCCCGCGATCGTGGCCGGCGGCTTCGGCGGCGTCACCGTCGCCGGAGACAGCGGGTCGGTAGGGGACAAGACGGTGCGGCAGACCAGCGCGGCGGACGCGGCCATCCAGATGGCCTACGCCAACCAGGTCGTCGTGGTGCCCGGCTACGGCATGGCCGTCGCGCAGGCCCAGCACGCCGTGCGCGAGATGGCGTCCCTGCTGGAGAGCCGTGGCGTCGAGGTCAAGTACGCGATCCACCCGGTCGCCGGCCGGATGCCCGGCCACATGAACGTCCTACTCGCCGAGGCCGACGTCCCCTACGAGCAACTGCGCGAGATGGACGACATCAACGGCGAGTTCTCCCGTACCGACGTCGCCCTGGTGATCGGCGCGAACGACGTCACCAACCCCGCCGCGCACACCAACCCCGGCTCCCCGATCTACGGCATGCCGATCCTCAACGTGGACCAGGCGCGGTCGATCATCGTGCTGAAGCGCTCGATGAACAGCGGCTTCGCCGGCATCGAGAACGAGCTGTTCTACGACCCGAAGACCACGATGTTGTTCGGCGACGCCAAGTCGTCGGTCAACACCGTGACAGAGGAGCTCAAAGCCCTGTAGCGCAAGGCATCCAGTGGTCATGTGATTTCGGGGCGTTTCGCTGTTTGGCTGGTCCGCACGCTGTGGGCTTCTGCATCGGCCCGTATCGGGGTGATGCAGAAGGACTGGGCAAACAGCGGAATGCCGCGTTGTTGAGGCTAGGTCCTGGAACAGAAAGCGCGCCTCGGTGGAGAGCCCGCTCTTGTTCGTCCGGCGGGTTCCGTTCAGTGGTGGTCTCTTGCAGTGCTGGACCCAGAGCCCGACCAGCCGCGACTCGCCGAGCGAACGTGACCCGCCGGACGGACAGGAGCAGGCCCCAACCGGGGCGCCGACGACCACCCACCGAACGAGACTCGCCGGACGAACAAGAGCCGGGCCTAACCGCGGCGTCTCTTTGCTTCGGCAGGACCGGCTTCAATCACGCGGCATCCCGCTGTTTGCCCAGTCCTTCTGCATCACCCCGTATCGGGGTGATGCAGAAGCCCACAGCGTGCGGACCAGCCAAAACAGCGGACAGCAAGGCACCCACCAGCTCATTCACCGAGCAAGAGACGGCCGATCAGGTCCGCGACCTCGTACAGCGGAGCCACCTCCTGACGCACCCTGGCCAACAGCAGCGCACCTTCGAAAGCCGCGATCACCACGGAGACCAACGATTCCCGCCGCTCCGCCGGCACGCCCCATCGCACGAACCACTCGGCAAGCTCCGCCCCCCACAAGCCGTACGCAGCCGCGCACGCCGTCCGAATGGGTTCGCTCTCAGCGGCAACATCCAGCGCGACCGTCGCGATCGGGCTCCCAGCCCGAAACCCAGTGGCGGCGAGCCGGGCGCCAAGAAAATCCGCGACCGCCGCGAACCCGTCGACCGGGCCGTCGGCCGCGGCCAGCGTGTCCCGCAGTTCGTCGCGAACGTCCCGCCCGCCGACGGTGACCGCTTCCGCGGCCAACTGTTCCTTCCCGCGCGGGAAGTGGAAGTACAGCGAACCCTTAGGTGCCTTGCCCTCGGCGAGCACTTGGTTCAGACCAGTGGCGTGGTAGCCCTGCCGCTGGAACAGCCCACTCGCGGTTCGCAGGATCCGTTCGCGGGTGTTCGGATCGTCGGCCATATGGGCGATCGTAAACCGACCGGTCTAGTCGTTCAACGTTGAACCATTTCGCCTTTTGGTGACGACGTCGACCAGGTAAGCCACGAGTCCGGACGCCAGGAACGACAGCAACGACGCGCTCATCCAACCCTGCGGCGTGAAGTGCAGCACCCTGGCCAGCGACGACCACATCGTCGACCACGCGCCGACGCTGCCGGGATTGATCAACTGGTAGACGACCAGCCCGAGCAGCCACGCCACCAGCATTCCCCAGCGCCACCGTGCCCGCACCGACGTGTCCCAGTCCGCAGAACGACCGGCGAGGAAGTAGTCCGCGGCCAGCACGCCGAACATCGGCACGAACACCGAGCCGATCAGCGTCAGGAAATTGGTGTAGCTGTTGATGTTCAGTACCAGCGCCAACACCATGGTCAGCGCCCCGACGGCCACCGTCAGCACCCGCCGGTCGGCGCGCGGGAGCAGGTTCTGCAGCGACACCCCGGTGGAGTAGACGTTCGTGAACGACTGGTCCACCTCACGCAGTACCAGCACCGCGAAGAACACCGCGCCGAGCGGCACCGCGAGGAACGGCTGGAACTGGTTGTCCGCGACGTCGTTGACATTTGCCAGCGCCAGCAGGCCCATGAGGTAGCAGAACACCTGCGTGACCGAGTAGCCGACGGTCGCCGCGCCGAACGCGGCCCCGCTGCTGCGCGAATGCCGCGAGTAGTCCGACGCGACCGGGATCCACGACACCGCGACGGCCAGCGCCGCGTCCGACCCGGCCCAGAACCCGCGCCACGAACCGTGGTTCAGGTCCGGTAACGGGTGCCGCAGGATCTGGACGAACAGGTAGACCATCGCGATGGCCACCGCGACCGTCACGTAGCGGCGCAGCAGCCGCACCGAGCCGAGCGGCCGGATCGTCATCGCCGTCGTCACCAGGCCCGCGATCAGCACGTACAGCCATTTCGGGCCGCCGTGGAACAGTGCCTGCGCGCCCTGGGTGATCACGATCAGCTCGAACGTCCCCCACCCGACCAGCTGCAGGATGTTCAGCAGTGTCGGCAGGTAGGACAGGCGCCCACCGAACAGCCCGCGCAGCACCACCATGGCCGGTGCGCCGGTGCGCGCGCCGGGGATCGCGGACAGGCCCACCATCACGCTGCCCAGCACGGTGCCGACCACGGTCGCCGCGATGGCCGCCGCGATGGACAGCTGTGGCACGTTCGCGGGCTGGAGCACGCTGAACGCCCCGGCGAACCCGAGCAGGCTCACCCCGAGGTTGGCCCACAACGCGCCCTGGTCGGTGAAGCCGAGGATCTTCGGTGTCGGTCCGTCCAGCGTCGGCGCGACCTCGGTCGGTTGGTCGACACGGGACTGTGTTGCCGTCATCACCAGGCTCCCTACGCCGGCATTACCCGGTCAGGTTCCAGCGGTCGACGGCGCTGACAGCCGTCCTCTCAGCCCGGTTGCCCGAGCTCCCGCGATCTCGATGTGTCGGCTTCACCGTACGCCACGGACAGCACGGCCGGCCTGATTCCGACAGCGAATCAGACCGGCCGCGTGCCCGGGTCAGGTGTCAGGTGGAGCCCGGACCCGGCTTCATGGTCTGTACCCGCAGCTGCGGGCTCGGCGGGTTCCCGGCACAGCCGGTGCCCGTCTGGGCGATGAACAGCGAGGCCGTCTGGTCCGGCGGGTAGACCCGCAGGCCCAGCGTTGCCGTCGGCTTGCACACCGCGGGGTCGAACACGCCGACGTCGGTGAACGTGACGACCGTGGACGCGACCTGCCCCGGCTTCAGCAGAATCTGCCCGCCCTTGGCACCGTCCCGCACGGCGGGCGCGCCGACCTGGGTGCCGTTCGTGCCGGTCACGTAGGTCACCCCGGGGAAGCCGACGATCACGCAGTTCTGGGTGCTGGCGTTGGTGAACCGCAGCGGCTGGTAGACGTGCCCCGCGGCGCCGTTGGGCTGCCCGAGGCTCAGTTTCAGGTTGGTGGTCTTGCATTCCGGCGTGCCACCGGCCAGCGGGACCGTGCCGACGCCCTCACCGCCGCCGTTGCCGGGACCACCGGTCCCGCCCGTCCCCGTCGGTGGCGGGACGATGGAGGTGGCCGGGATGAAAGTGGCGTTCGACCCGGTGGTAGCCGTCGTGGCGCCGGTGCCGGTCGCCGCGGGCTGGCTGCTCCCACAGCCCGCCAGCGCGATCGCGGCAACCGTCCCCGTGGTGAGCAGCAACCCCCGAGCCACCGTGCGTCGAGTCATCATCTCAGTGTTCGCCTCCAGACGACTTCCGCTTGCTGGATGACCTGACTGGGGGACGTGACGCCTGGCCATCAGGTTGCTTACTAACAGAAATACCCACCGGACCGTGATTGTTACTCGCTACCGCCGGTGACTACCTGTCACGGCCGCCTCGGCGCCCTTCCGCCGACGTAGCCTGAGGTCGGACGCCGCCTTGCGGGGTCTGGAACTGGGGAGATCACGATGGCACCTTGGTTGATCGCGCTCATTTTCGTCGCGGTGGTGTGCGGCCTCGCGTTCGCCGTCGACACGCGGGCCCGTCGCAGGCGTCGGGGCCTGAGCCGTTACTCCACCTCGACGCCGGGCAGCGACGCGCTGGACGCCGAGAACCGGCACCGCCGCCAGGGCGCGCCGGACAGCGCGCACCGGTACCTGCCGCCGCCGTAGCCGGCAATGCCGTCCCAGCCCGCGAGAGGTTCGTTCGCTGGCAAAATAATGCTCTTGCGTTCGGCCGGCACCGCTTCCTAATGTCCTCGGTACACGAGAGAGGAGGTGGTCCAAAGTTGGATAGCTATAGGACTCGTGAGGTGGCTGTCCGTTAGGACGCCCCATCGAGCATGCTCGCTCGGTGCCCGGCCAGGATCCTGGCCTGGGTGTCGTGGCGAATACCAGGCAGCTACCGGGCCCCCGGAGTCTCGAGCCCTGTCCAGCTCGAGCCCGCGTCGATGTGACGTGGGAGGTCTCTCCGGGGGTCGCTGCATGTCCGGGGTTCTGAACGGACCGCGGTCATGCGAATATCTCTCGCATACCCGCCGATGTGGGGACAAATGCCGCCTTCGGGCGGATCGAACGGGCCTACCCTCACTGGGGTCTCGTGCCCGCGACACCGTGTCCCACCGAGGTGAACATCGTGACGTCCCCGCCGATGTCGAGCCGGCCGTCCAACGGCCAGTGGCTCGTACTGGTCGCACTGTTGCTGGGCCTGGTACTCGGCGCGGGCGCGGTTGGCCTGACCTGGTTCGTCCGCCACGCCACCGGTTCGCAGCACCTGCCGATCACCGACGCCAGCCTTGACGCCGCGACGGCGTGTGCCGACCTCGCGAGGGTGCCCGCGCCGTCATCGCCGACGTTCACCGTCCTGGCCGTGCAGGGCGCGCCGGACGCGGTGTTCCGCCTGTCCGGCGCCGCCGCGCTGGCCCAGGCCGCCGAGGCCGAGGACGCGCACTACAAGCCGCTGTCCGACGCGCTGAACAACGCCGACCGGCTGGTCGAGCAGTGGCGGGACGAGCGCAGCGGACCGGCCGCCAGCAACGCACTCGCCGCGGCACGGGCGGCCTGCGTCCACGAATGAACGCGGGCCGCCCGTAACCGAACTAGCGGCTGGCCACCTTGCGGTACTTGCTGACCGCCAGCGGCAGGAAGATCACGATGATCAACACGGCCGCGCCGACCGAGTACAGCGCCGCGTGCTGCGCGGCCCAGCCGGTGCCGGGCGGCAGATTCGGCGGGTTCGCGTTGCCGAACAGCTTCCGGCAGGCGTCCGCCACCGTGGTGATCGGGTTCCACTGGGCGAACGCGCGCAGCGGGCCGGGCAGGTTCGTCGCGGACACGAACGCCGACGAGCAGAACGTCACCGGGAACATCCAGATGAACCCGGCGCTCTGCGCCACCTCGACACTCCGCGCGGCCAGTCCGACGAACGCCCCGGTCCACGACATCGCGAAGGCGAACAGCAGCAGCAGGCCGAAGCCGCCCACCGCGTGCCACACGTCGGTGTGGACGCGCCAGCCGATGGCCAGCCCACAGATCGACATGACCAGCAGGCCCAGCGCGTTGATCAGCAGGTCGGAGCACGTCCGCCCGAGGATCACCGCCACCCGGGACATCGGCAGCGAGCGGAACCTGTCGATGATGCCCTTCTGCAGGTCGTTGGCCATGCCGATGGTGGTGAACGCGGAGTTGAAGGCCACCGTCTGGGTGAAGATCCCGGCCATCAGGAACTCCCGGTAGGCACCGCCACCGAGGCTGCCGCCGAACACGAACGCGAACAGCAGCACGAACATGATCGGCTGCACGGTGGCGGCCATCAGCATTTCCGGATTGCGCCGCACGTTCATCAGGTTGCGCCAGGTGACGACGCCACCGTCCCGCAACACGCGCCGCAGGCCACCGCGCAGGTCACGCTCGATCGTGATCCCGCGGTCCAACGTCATCGTCGTCATGTGTTCTCCCCCTTCGCCTTGCGCCCGCGCCGCCCCTTCTTGCTCGGCTGTTCGGCGGGCTCGTCCTCGGCCGAGTGCCCGGTCAGCGACAGGAACACGTCGTCAAGGGTCGGCCGGTGCAGGCCGACGTCCAGCACTCCGACGCTGTCGGTGTCCAGTCGTCGCAGCGCCTCGATCAGCGCCTTGGGTCCGGTGTCCACCAGCACGCTGATCCGCCGCGACTGCTCGTCCACCACGGGCTCGTCCGAGCCGACGTCGGCCAGCACCTGCCTGGCCAGTTGCAGCTCGCTCGGCTCGGCGACCACCAGTTCCAGTCGCTCGCCGCCGGTCTGCGCCTTCAACTCGTCCGCGGTGCCCTGGGCGATCAGCTTGCCTCGGTCGATCACCGCGATGGTGTCCGCGAGCCGGTCGGCCTCCTCCAGGTACTGCGTGGTCAGCAGCACGGTGGCGCCGTCGCTGACCAGGTTGCCGATGACCTCCCAGGTGTCCAGCCTGCCGCGCGGGTCAAGGCCCGTGGTCGGCTCGTCCAGCACCACGACCTCGGGCCGGGCCACCAGCGCGCCTGCCAGGTCCAGCCGACGGCGCATGCCGCCGGAGTAGGTCTTGGCAGGCCGGTCGGCGGCGTCCTGGAGGTTGAAGTTGCCGAGCAGTTCGCGGGACCTGGCCGCCGCGTTCGCCCGGGAGAAGCCGTAGAACCGGCCGACCATGTAGAGGTTCTCGTAGCCGGTGAGGCTCTCGTCGACCGCCGCGTACTGACCGGAAAGGCCGATCTTGCGTCGCACCGCCTCCGGGTCGGCCAGCACGTCGTGGCCTGCGACCCAGGCGCGGCCGGAGTCCGGTCGCAGCAGCGTGGTCAGGATGCGTACCGTGGTCGTCTTGCCGGCGCCGTTCGGCCCGAGCAACCCGAGCACCCGTCCCGCCGGGATCTCCAGGTCGACGCCATCCAGGGCGCGGGTCGACCCGTAGGTCTTCACCAACCCCTCGGCCCGCACGGCCGGTTGGCCGTCGTGTTTGCTCATTCCCCCTCCTCGGATATCTCGTGCCGCAGATAGTACGGCCGTGAAAGAAGTTTAGTCAATAAGAGTTATTGGGCACGAGAGGTGTCCGCGCTGGCACCGCCGGTCACTGTTGACTCGAATGGTAAGCGGTGGGTCCGACAAGGTCGTGTGACTTTCGCGATCTGCTGACCCGACCCGGTCGGCACGATTGCCCACGAACAGGCATCCGGTGCACTACGTTCAAGGGGATCACCGTCCGTCTGACCATGCCTGTCGAGGTCACCATGTCTGTCACCACCGGCCCGCGCGTGGTTCCCCGGACGGCGGCTTCCGGGCCACCGGGGGGACGCACCGGCCCACCCGGCTCGGCCAACCTGACCGCCGGCCTGCGCCGTACCGCGAGCACCACCCCTGGTCGACTCGGCATGGCCATGGTCGGGCTGGTCGTGTTGAGCGTGCTCACCGGCGTGATCGGCATGCTGTCCATCTCCGGCCGGTCCAGCACGCTGGACGACCTGGTCAGCCACCGCGAACCGGTGTCCGCGGCGGCCCAGCAGATCTACCGGTCGCTTTCTGACGCCGACGCGACCGCGGCCAGGGCGTTCCTGACCAGCGCCGTCGAACCCGCGGCACTGCGGACCCGCTACCAGGCCGACATCGCCCAGGCCGGTGCCGCGCTCGCCGTCGCCGCCACCGACGTCTCCGGCGACACCCAGGCCACCGGCCCGCTGTCCCAGCTGGCCACGAACATCCCCGTCTACACCGGGCTGGTGGAACGGGCGTCGACCAACAACGCGCAGGGCTTCCCGGTCGGCTCGGCCTATCTGCGCGAGGCCGACCACCTGATGACGGACACCATGCTGCCGGCCGCGCAGCAGCTCTACGCGATCGACACGCAGCGCCTGATCAACGCCCAGGACGCCGCCACGTCGTTCCCGTGGTTCGCCGCGCTGCTCGCGGTCGCGCTGCTCGTCGCGCTGATCTTCACCCAGCGCTACGTGCGTCGGCGCACCAACCGGGTGATCAACGTCGGCCTCCTGGTCGCCACCATCGCGGTCGCGCTGGCACTCGTGTGGTCGGCCGCCGGCCTGATCCTGGAGTCGGTGCACGTCGACAACGGCCGCGCCGCCGGCTCCGACCCCGGCGAACTGTTGGCCCAGGCCAGAACCAAGGCGTTGCAGGCCCGCGCGGACGAGATGCTGACCCTGGTCGCGCGCGGCGGCCAGAGCTACGAGGCGCCGTTCAAAACGCTGACCGCCGCGATCGGCGGCACAGACGGTGCGGGCGGACTGCTCGGCCAGGTGCACGCCAAATCGTCCGACAACACCATGACCAGCGAGGTCGGCGACGCGATCACCGCGGCCAAGTCCTGGTTCGGCCTGCACGGCGACGCTGCCAACGCCAACGGCAACGGCAAAGTCGCCACGGCCGTCGCGATCACGCTGGGCACCGGTGATGCCAAATCCAACGAGGCAGCCGCGTTCGACAACTTGGACAACGCACTCGGCAAGGCCATCAGCCAGGCAAGAGTCGACTTCGCCAACGAGACCGGCACCGCACAGGGCTGGTTGACAGCCCTCCCGATCGGCGTGCTGGTGCTGCTCCTGCTGGCCGCGGGCGGCGCCGCGGTGGGCATCTGGCAGCGGCTGAGGGAGTACCGATGAAGAGGCTGTCCCTGCTCGGGATCGTGCTGCTCGCGACGCTGACCACCGGCTGCGCCGCGACCACCGGTCCGGTCAACCTGGCCACCGTCGGCACGGTGGCGCCCGCGCAGCCCGGCGGCATCCTCGTCGGCAAGGCGGCCCTGCCCAAGCCCGTCCCACCGGTCAACTGCGGCGACCCCACGGCCAGCCTGCGCCCGCCTGCCGTGATGCCACCGCCGGGCCAGATGCCGCCCAATTCCACGATGGCCACTATCCAGAAGCGCGGCTATCTGATCGCGGGTGTCGACCAGAACACGTTCCTCTTCGGCTACCGCGACCCGAAGCAGAACAACCTCGTCGGCTTCGACATCGACATGGTCCGCGATGTCGCGCAGGCCATCTTCGGCGACGTGGACACGAACCCGAACAGGATCGTCTACAAGGCGATCACGTCGGCCCAGCGCCCCACCGCGCTGAAGGGCGGCACGGGCTCCGACCAGGTCGACATGGTCGCCAGGACGTACACCATCACCTGCGCCCGGTTGGCGCAGGTCGCGTTCTCCACTGTCTATTACCAGGCCAGTCGCCGGTTGCTGGTACCGAGCTCGTCGAAGGTCACCGACATCAACCAACTCGGTGGCAAGAAGATCTGCGCCACCACCGGTTCCGACTCGTTGGGCACGAACCAGGGCCAGGCGAACGCACCGATCCCGGTGGCGGTCAACGACTGGTCGGACTGCCTGGTGATGCTCCAGCAGGGTGAGGTCGACGCGGTGTCCACGGACGACACGATCCTGGCCGGCATGGTGGCCCAGGACGGGAACACCAAGATCGTCGGGCCGACCATCGCACCCGAGCCGTACGGTCTGGCGTTCCCGAAGTCGAGCACCGACTTCGTCAGCTTCGTCAACGGTGTGCTGCAACAGATCCGGGCCAACGGGAGCTGGACGAACTCATACAAGGCGTGGCTGGGTATCCGACTGGGTGACACCCCGCCGCCGCCACCGCAGCCGGTGTACTCGAACTGACCGGGGAGGCTCTCGATGACCGTCGGCCCTCCTGCCGGCGAGCGGCCACCGGGCACCGGTCGCTGCCCCCGCCCCGGCTGCGGCGGCCGGCTGATCGGTGGCACCTGTGACAAGTGCGGCCACAACGTGACCGCACCACAGTGGCCGGCCGCGCAGCCGCCGCCATCACAGCCCTTCCCCGCCCAGCCGCCATCGCAGCCGTTCCCCGCGCAATCACCGTCGTCCCAGCCGTTTCCCGCGCAGCGCCCCGGCCGGCCGGTACCGGCCGGGGCCCGGCCATCGCCGTTTCCGGCACAGCCCGGCGTGTTCGGCCCGTTCCCCGGGCAGGGGCCGGTCGGTCCGCCCGCGTTGTCCGCGCCCGCGCCGACGTCGTCGATCCCGCCGCCTGCCCACGTCGCAGGCCAGCATGCCGCGCCGACCAACCTGCTGGCCAGGCCGGCAACGTGGAAACCACCGGTGATCGAACCGGAACCGGAGCAGCCGCCCGGCAGCGCGCTCAGCGAACGGCTGTCCGGCCGCGAGCCGACGCCACAACGCGACCAGCCGGCAACGCAGTCCGACGTCGACATGACGCAACTCGCCGTCGGCGGGTCCACCCAGCTCGGGTCGACGTCGACCCCGTCCGGTCCGCCACTCGGCTCCCGGTCCCTGACCGGCCGCAGCGCTCGGAGCAGCCGGGTCCGCGCGCGCACCACGTCGTCCCGCCGGATCGGCGGCGGCCTGGTCGAGGTGCCGAGGGTGCCCTACCGCGATCCGGCGTCCGCCGTGATGGCCGACCCGGAAGTGCCTGAGGGCAAACGGTTCTGCGGCAACTGCCTCAAACCGGTCGGCCGCGGCGCGGACGGCCCGGAGGGCACCTGCGCACACTGCGGCACCGCGTTCTCGTTCCGCGCCAAGCTACAGGCGGGCGATCTGGTCGGCGGCCAGTACGAGGTGCTCGGCGCGATCGCGCACGGCGGTCTCGGCTGGATCTACCTGGCCCGCGACCACAACGTCAACGACCGCTGGGTGGTGCTCAAGGGCCTGATCGACACGGGCGACACGGCGGCGATGGCGGCCGCGGTCGCCGAGAAGCAGTTCCTCTCGCAGGTCGAGCACGCCAACATCGTCAAGATCTACAACTTCGTCCAGCACGCCGACCCGACCACCGGCAACCAGGTCGGCTACATCGTGATGGAGTACATCGGCGGTGAGTCGCTGCGTCAGATCGCGTTGGCGCACAAGGACACCGAGGGCCGGGTCACCCCGCTGCCGCTCGCGCGGGTGCTGGCGTACGGGCTGGAAGTGTTGCCCGCCATGGGTTATCTGCACAGTGTCGGGCTGCTCTACAGCGACCTCAAGCCGGACAACGTGATCCAGACGGACGCCCAGGTCAAGCTGATCGACCTGGGGGCGGTGCGGCACGTGGACGACACGGAGAGTCCGATCTTCTTCACCAGCGGCTACAGCGCCCCGGAGATCGCCACCGACGGCCCGTCGGTCGCGTCGGACATCTACACCGTCGGCCGGATGCTGGCCGTGCTGAGCTTCGATTTCGTCGGGTACACCAAGGAATACCGGCACACACTGCCCACCCCGAACCAGGTCCCGCTGTTCTCGCTGTTCGGCTCGTACCACCGGCTGCTGAAGCGGGCAACCCACCCCGACCCGGACCGCCGCTTCACGTCCGCGGAGGACATGGCCGACCAGCTCACCGGCGTGCTGCGCGAGGTACTGGCGCTGGGCACCCGGGAACCCCGCCCCGGCAGGTCGGCGGTGTTCGGCCCCGAGGTGCGCACGTTCGGCGCCGAGCTGATCCGACCGGTCACCGGCAACCCGGCCGTGCCCGCGCCGCCGGACTGGGCGGATGTGGTCAACGGCCTGCCGGTGCCACAGGTGGACACGGAGGATCCGGCCGCCGGTCTGGTCGGCGGCCTCGCGTCCACGACAGGCGCCGGACCGAGAGAGGTACTCGAGGCCCTGCGCGCCGCACCGCCCACGTCGATGGAGGCGAAACTCTGGCGCGCCAGGGCCTTGCTGGAAATGGGCGAGCTGAACCAGGCCGGCCGCGAACTGGCCGACGCGACCGCGCTGGACGCGCAGGGCCAGCCCATGCCCGACCAGCCCTACGACTGGCGGATCAGCTGGTCACGTGGCCTGCTCGCGCTGTCCGCCCGTCGCCCGAGGGACGCCAGGGTCGCGTTCGAGCACGTCTACGACGTGGTACCCGGCGAACTGGCCCCGAAACTCGCACTCGCGATCAGCGCCGAGTGCTGTGGTGACCACTTCGTCGCGGCCCGGCTCTACGAGCTGGTGTGGCGCACCGACCGGTCGTTCGTCACAGCGGCGTTCGGCCTGGCCAGAACATACCTGGCGCTGGGCGACCGAACCGGCGCCCTCGAGGTCCTCGAATCGGTGCCGGACAGATCGAGCCACTTCATCGCGGCACAAATGGCGGTCGTAGCGGCACGAACCAGCTGGACCCCCCCGGACCGCCTCACCGAACGCGACCTGCTGGACGCCGGCACCCGGGTAGAACGCCTGAACCTGGACGCGGAACGCAGAGCAAGACTCGCCGCCGACGTCCTGTCCGCCGCGGTCAGCTGGGTGAGAGCCGGCCGCCCCAATCCCACCACGGCAAACGGAACCCGAATCCTGGGCTGCGAACTAACCGAACGCGACCTACGCTTCGGCCTGGAAAACTGCTACCGCCTACTGGCCCGCCTGGCCACCACCATGACCGAACGAGTCCAACTGGTCGACCTGGCCAACGCAACCCGCCCCCGCACCATGACCTGACCCCACGTAAAGCCCCTCTCCCAAATGTGCACAACTCTTTCGGTAGTCCACAGATCTCCGACAGACCACCCATTGGGGGCTTGACAAGCATAGGGTGGAAAAGGGCCGTAGCCCCCAGGGTTGGGCGGGGGTCTGTATCTGGGGGCTGTGAGCTGCGGGAATGCGGTCGGCAGGAGCCTGGACTGGTCTCTCACGCCACGAGTCCGTTCCTCTTCGGGAGGTTGTGGGCAGGTCAGCCACCACGGGCGAGCACCTGTCCTCGCCCACAGCATGGTCGTTTGGTTGGCATTCCTGGAGGTCACGGGCTGTCCCCGAATTCGTTGGGGTCTGTCCGTGAGGGTGGTCGGCGTCGTGCTGTCCGCTATTGGCTTGGTCCTCACGTTGTGGCTTCTGCATCACCCCGATACTCGATTGTCGTGACGGTTGGTGGGGTTTGTCAAGGCGGGAAAGAGTACCTTGACAAACCG
>CAVPCF010000027.1:0-16984 GCA_963702275.1 Candidatus Melainabacteria bacterium | reverse complement strand
CCGGTGCGGCCGTAGATGCTGGAGTCAGCAAGAGAAACAACTGAGTTGCCGCTCTGCTGGGCGCGCTGCGCGGTAGCGAGAACCGGCTCGTCCGTCAAGACGGCGGAACTCGCTGCCTACCATGAGCCCCAGTCCCGCGCACGTCGGCGATGGCCGGCGTGGCGGCGGCGACCTCGCGCAGGCCGTCGACGAGTCGGCGTCCCTGTTTTGTGGTGTTGTCCACCAGGTGCTCGTTGCGGATGACATCCAGCGTCGCAATCGCAGCCGCGCATGCTACTGCGTTTCCGGTAATGCTCCCGCCCCGCTAACTGGGTGAGGCTTTGGCATTATGATAGGTGCTGCGATCGCGGTAGAGCGGGAAACCGCTGGCTAGTCCCTTGGCCCGTGATCAGTACATCTGGTACGGCTACTGTTGTGGTGCTGGCGGGCCGAGAACTTTCCGGTCCTGGCCGAAACCGGTTTGCACCTCGTCGAGCACCATCAGATCGAGCAATACGCTGAACGAGTAGACGACAGAAACATGAAAAAAAAAAAAAACCTCTTCCGGTTGTCTTCTTTTGGTTTCCTTTCCTTTGACGGTTCAGGGAATACTGTTAGTTTCCTTTCCCCGGTAATTTCTGTGTTTCTTCTTCGCCGATCGCGGTCGTGACGGCGATGTTGTAGTTGAAGGTCAGCGTCGTCAGGGCGAGCGCGGCACCACGGGACCGGCTGTCGCCGCCCGCTTCCCGGCCGATCGCCGCCGAGATCACGCGCTGCGCGATGAGGTACGAGTGCAACAGCGCGGCCAACGGCACCAACTGCCGCGCACGCAGCGCGGCCCGCTCCCGCACCACCGCCATGATCTCCGGCGACGGCAGGCCACCCCGGCGGTGGCGTCCAGGAAGGCGTCGAGTTGCTGGCGGGACAGCGCCCGGATCTCCGCGCGCAGCGTGGCGTCGCGCATCGGGTCGAACGCGGCGACCTCGGCCACGGTGGCGTCGGCGATCTCGTCCGCGATCTCCGCCAGCCGTGCCTCGAACCGGGCGAGGATCTCCCGTTCGCCGCTGCGCACCCGCACAGGCTAGCGCCGACTTTGTGCGATCGTCCAAACGAAGGGCACCGGAGTTTGCACCGCGCGCCGTAGTCGGTGCTCGGCCGGCGCGGCTACTGTCGCCACCGGCATGCACCGCTGGTCAGGGAGGGACAACATGAAGACGATCCACCACGTCGTGGAGATCGGCGTACCGCGCGAACAGGTCTACGACGCACTGACGACCGCCAAGGGCCTCGCGTCTTGGTGGACCACACAGGTGAAGGCGGACACTTCGGTCGGTGGCATCGTCGACTTCACCTTCGAGGACGGCTTCCACCCCGACATGCGCATCACCGAACTCGTCCCGCCGTCGACCGTGCGCTGGCAGTGCGTCGGCGGCGCGGCGGAATGGGCGGACAACCGTTTCGACTTCGAACTGGTGCCCACCGACACCGGCACCCGACTGCGCTTCTGGCAGCACTACGCCCAGGGAACTGGCCGACGACGCCTACGGCACCTACAACTTCAACTGGGGCTACTACCTGGAGAGCCTGCGCCTGACCTGCCAGACCGGCACCGGCAAACCGTTCAACGCTATCTGATCCGCCCGAGCGCACGGTCGGCCAGGCTCACCAGCAGGAACAGCACGGCCACGACGAGCATGAACACCGCGAGGTGGTGCAGGCCCGCCGTGTCGGCGCCTCGGCTGAGGAAGGCGCCGTTCGCGGCGGCGGCGATGATCGCGCCGAGATACATGAACGTGCGCTGCAGACCGGCGGACGAGCCCATTCTGGCCGGATCGGCCTGGTGGTACAGCGCGTTCTGGTTGGCGAGGTTGGTCAGGCCCTGCGGAATGCCGACGAGAACCGACAGCACGATGAGCACCCAGAACGCGCTGCCGCCGTGCAGCAGCAACAGCATGGCGCAGGCCAGGATCTGCGCGATGCCGCCGACGATCAGCTTGCCGCGCACCGCCTTGCGTCGGCCGGTGGTGCTGGACACCACGATCCCGGCCAGGAACATCGGCAGCAGCACGAGACCGGTCACGGACGCGGACAACCCGCGCCCCTGCTCCAGCCACTGGGTGTAGCCGTAGATGAAGGCGTAGCTCACCACGAAGCTCAGCAGCGTGCGGGCGTACGTGGCCAGCAGCGGCTGGTTGCCGCCGAGCAGCCGCAGGTCCAGAAACGGCGCCGTGACACGGAGTTCGCGCAAGCCGAAGCCGACCGCCGCCGCGGCCGTCGGCACCAGCAGGTACCACTGGGCCGGGCTCATCAGGAACAACAGCAGCGACGTGAGCATCGCCGCGAACAACGCGATACCGGGAACGTCGAAACCGGCGCCCATCTCGACCGGCGTGCGCGGCAGCCGCAGCGCGCCGAGTACCAGGCAGGCAACCGAAAGCGGCACGTTGACCAGGAAGATCGTGCGCCAGCCACCAAGGCCGATCAGCAGCCCGCCCAACGTCGGGCCGATGACCGCGATGGTCTGGCTGGCGACCGCGAGCGCCGTCAGCACACCAGCCGGATTGTCGTGCCCGGTGCGCCGGGACTCGCTGCGGATCAGGTACATCGCGGCGGGATAGCCGGCGCACGTACCGAACCCGAGCAGCACCCGGGCCACGATCAGCAGCCCCAGCGACGGCGCCAGCGCGCCGAGCACCCCGGCGATCCCCGCCAGCGCCGTCCCGACGAGGTAGAGGAGCCGAGGACCGTACGTGTCCACCAGCCGCCCGACGACGGGCTGCCCAACGGCGGTAGCCAGGTACAGCGCGGAAACCAGCCACGCCGTCCGCGACGGCGGCGCCCCGAACGCCACCCCGATCGGTATCAGCGCCACCGCGATCATCGACGAGTTCACCGGGTTCAGCACCGAACCCAGGATCATCGGCGGAATCAGCCTACGGTCGAAGGTATCGGCCTGCTGACCGATCATGCGATCCGCTCCAGCAGGGCGAAGGCCTCGATCATGGTGTGGCGCTCTGCTTCGGTGTAGCGGTCCTGCAACTCGCGGGCCAGCCATTCGCCCTTGGCCTGCCGGTCGCCGTCGACCCGTTCGCGGCCGGCGGCGGTCAACGTGACGAGCTGCCGGCGGCCGTCCTCCGGGTCGGGATGGCGCTGGATCAGTCCGTGCTGGTCCAACGCGGCCAGCGTGGTCGCCATCGACTGCGGCCGGACCCCCTCCGCCGCCGCCAGTGCGCTGGCCGACGCGGCCCCGTCCTTGCCGAGGCGGCTCAGCACCGCGGTTTGCGACGGCGTGAGGTCCTGGCCGGTGACCTCCCGCAGGCGTCGGCGCAGCCGACTGAACACGACCCGCAGGTCGCGGGCGGCGCGCACGGCCGACTCGGTGATCTCTGGCATGCCTCCAGTCTAAATTCTTCAGTTCGAACTGTCCAGTTCAGGCTGAACAGTTCACCTGTGTTCTCCGAGATCCCAGAACAGGCCGGCCATCAGGCCAAGCGCCTGGCGGGCCAGCGAGCCGAGCAGGTGCTCGTCCGGGGCGTGTTGGGCGCAGGCCGGGTAGGAGTGCGGGATCCAGATCGTCGGCATACCCAGTTCTTCTGCGAAGGCGTCGTTGGGCAGGCTGCCGCCGAGATTGGGCACGAGGGTGGGCGGCGTGCCGTGGGTGCGTTCCAGCGACGCCATGGCGAAGCGCACCCACTCGTCGTCCGGGTCGGTCCGGGTGGCCCGCATGACATGGCCCGGTTCGACGTCGACCATCGGGAAGCCGTGCTCGTCCAGGTGGGCGCGCAGGGCGGGCACCAGGTCGTCGATGTCGGTGCCGACCACGAACCGCAGTTGGCAGTGCGCGTGCGCGGCGCCGGGGATCGCGCCGACCGGCGTGTCCGGGTTGCCGGCCGCCAACGACAGCACCTCCAGCGTGTTCCAGCCGATCAGCCGCTCCGCCGGGGTCAGCCCCGGTTCGCCCCAGTCCTGGTCGACGTCCGGGTCGTCGGTGTCGCCGCCGACCGGGATGGTCTCGAGGGCGGTGCGGACGTTGTCCGGAATGGACGGTGGCCGCAGGCCGGGGACCAGGATGCGGCCACGCCCGTCGACAAGGCAGGCCACCGCGTTGGCCAGCACCGTGGCGGGATTGCGCAGCACGCCGCCCCAGTTGCCGGAGTGGTAGGCGCGCTCGCGCAACGCCACCCGCAAGGTGAAGACGGCGGTACCGCGGGTGCCGAGGAAGATCGTCGGCCGGTCGGCGGCCACCCGTGGCCCGTCCGAACCGATGAGCACGTCCGCGGCCAGTTCGTCCCGCCGCACCGCGCACAGCGCGCGCAGGCCCACCGAACCGGACTCCTCGCCGGTCTCGACGAGCACCTTGAGGTTGAAGCCGAGCCGTCCCCTGGCGGCCAGCACGTGTTCCAGCGCGGCCAGGTTGATCGTGTGCTGGCCCTTGTTGTCCGCGGTTCCCCTGCCGTACCAACGATCCTGCTCGACGGTGACCTGCCACGGGTCGAGCCCGGCGCGCCACCGGTGCGCCTGCGCGATGACCACGTCGGCGTGGCTGTAGGTGAGGACGGTGGGCAGGTCGTCGCCCTCGTGCCGGTCCGCGATCAGGAACGGATTGCCGCCGGGCACGGGGTTGTCGACCACGCTCGCCGTGGCGCCCAACCGGTGCGCGGCCGGAACCAGCTCCTCCGCCAAATAGGCGCGCAGTTCCGGACACCGGTCCGCCGGCACGCTCTCGGTCCGGTAGGCGACCCGGCGGGTCAGGTCGGCCAGGAAGGCACCGGAGTTGAAGTAGTCGGTCGCACGCGCGATGGCGTCGGAACGGGTCACCCTAGGGATTCTGCCGGGAAACATGCTACAGCGGTGACCCAGTGTCGGGTGCGACCGGTCCGGACCCGACAGACGGTCGTGTGAAACAGTCATCGGACCCTTCTTCTTGACTCAACCGTGACCTCGTTCTACGCTCCTGCAACATAGTTCAATGATTGAACTAATTCGTAAAGGATGCTGCTCAACGACTGAGTGGCCACACAGGAGACGTCCATGAGCCTGTCACGACGGTCGTTCCTCGTCCTCGCCGGCACCGCCGCCGGCGCTACCGCGGCCGGCGCCTACGCCGCGCTCCCCAGCGCGGCTGCGGCTCCTGCGGCCAGCCCAGCAGGCGACGTGGTCGGCAAGATCACCGTCGGTTACCAGGGTTGGTTCGCGGCCATCGGCGACGGTTCCCCGATCAACGCGTGGTGGCACTGGAGCCAGAACCAGAGCCAGCCGCCGTCGCCGAGCAACACCAACATCAAAGCCTGGCCGGACATGCGGGAGTACACGACAACATTCCAAACCGCATTTTCGAACCTGAACAACGGCCAGCCCGCGACCCTGTTCTCGTCCTTCGACCAACAGACCGTGAACACGCATTTCCTGTGGATGCAGCAGAACGGCTGCGACACCGCGGCCCTGCAACGCTTCAACCCCAACGGCAGCGAGGGCCCGACTCGCGACGCGATGGCTACGAAGGTCCGTTCATCGGCCGAGCAGTTCGGCCGGAAGTTCTACATCATGTACGACGTGACCGGCTGGACCAATATGCAGTCGGAGATCAAGACCGACTGGACCAGCAAGATGTCCGCCCACACGGCGTCCTCGGCTTACGCGCGACAGAACGGCAAGCCGGTGGTGTGCATCTGGGGTTTCGGTTTCAGTGACGCCAACCACCCGTGGGACGCGGCGACCTGCCTTGACGTGATCAACTTCTTCAAGGGTCAGGGCTGCTACGTGATCGGTGGCGTGCCAAGGGAATGGCGCACCGGTGTCGGCGGTTCGCGCGCCGGTTTCCTGGGGACGTATCACGGGTTCAACATGATCTCGCCGTGGATGGTCGGCGCGATCGGCAACATCGCCGATTCGGACAACGTCTTCAACCAGTTCAACGTGGGCGATCAAGCCGACTGCAACGCCAACGGCATCGACTACCAGCCGTGCGTGCTACCGGGTGACGTGTCGGGCAACCAGCGCGCACATGGCGATTTCATGTGGCACCAGTTCTTCAACATGGTTCGGGTTGGCGCGCAAGGCATCTACATCTCGATGTTCGACGAATACGGTGAGGGCAACCAGATCGCCAAGACCGCCGAGAACCAGAGCATGGTCCCGGCCGGCTCGGGACTGCTGGCTTTGGATGCGGACGGTACCGCGTGCTCGTCGGACTACTACCTACGCCTGACCAACGACGGCGGCCGCATGCTCAAAGGCCAGATCGCGTTGACCTCGACCCGTCCCACCCAACCGGTCGTCTCCGGTGGGGGCACACCCGGCACGGTGGTCAGCCTGCGGTCGCTGGCCAACAACCAGATCGTCACGGCCGACAACGCGGGCGCGTCCCCACTGATCGCCAACCGCACGGCGGTCGGCGCCTGGGAAGAGTTCGACCTGATCAACGTCAGCAGTACCACGATCGCGCTGCGGGCCCACGCCAACAACATGATCGTCACGGCGGACAACGCGGGCGCGTCCCCGTTGATCGCCAACCGCACCGCCGTCGGCACCTGGGAGACGTTCCAACTCATTCACAACTCGAACGGCACGGTCAGCCTGCGTGCCATGGCCAACAACATGATCGTCACGGCGGACAACGCGGGCGCGTCCGCGCTGATCGCCAACCGCACCACGATCGGCACCTGGGAACAGTTCACCCTCCTCAACCCTTAGGAGGAGTTCAGCCAGAGCCGAATCAGGTCACGGCGCAGCGCCGGGTCCGCGTGGTCGCGGTACTCGGTGCGGCTGTGCATGGTGACGTGATTGTTGAGGAACTGCATGTCGCCAGCCTGTAAGTCCATGGCGAGTACCAGCCGTGGATCGTTGTTGAGCCGGTCGAGTTCGGCCATCGCAGCGAGCTGTGACCGGGTCAACCGCGGCACTTCCGCGCCGCGCTGTGCGGAACGGATGTAGTCCGCGCCGTAGTTCGCGACCAGCCGACCCTGCCCGTCCACGGCGTAGACCGGGCTGGCGTAGAAGCTGTCCGGGCCGTTCCCGCTGCGGCGGTCGCGCCACCACGGCTGGTAGAGCACGTCGGCCAGGTCGGGGTGCGCGCGCACGATCTCGTTGTGCACCGCGACCGCGCTGACCACGGAGCTGAGCCCACCGGACTCGGCAGGCCGGATGCACAGCAGCGCCACCACATCCGTCGGGTCGGAGTGGAAGTCCAGCCGGCCGCGGTGCTGGAAGCTGCGGCTGGTCGGCTCGGCCGGATCGACGCCCTGGTCTCGCACGTGCACCATCGGCACACCGGCCGGCTGCGGCATCACCTGCCCCACATGACTGCCGATCCCGACGGCAAGGATCTCGCACTGGCGCTCGGTCAGCCCCGCGACGGGAACGCCACGCAGCAGCCCGAACCCACGGCCGTCCATCAGCTCACCCGCCAGCTCGGCGAGCACCGATCCCAAGGCGGGTAACGGAAAGTCGGCCGCCGTTACGTCGGCCAGGTCCATGCCGGCGACCTTGTCGACCGCACTGCGCAACTCGGCCCGGTCCCCATCGCGCAACGTGATGCGCCATTCGGGACGGCCGGCGATCTCACCGCCGCGCCAGTCCGCCCGCCCTCGGATTTCGGTGATCATGTACCCAGTGTGCCAAGAAGACACTGTGACAGCCACGCGTTACGCCACGGGCGTAACCCGAGCGTCCGGAAAGGATGGACGAGCTCAGTCGGCGAAGTCCGCGGCGCGCTTGTCCAGGAAAGCCGCCATGCCTTCGCGCGCGGCAGGTGTCTGCGACGCGGCCGCCATGACTTCGATCGCGATCGCGTACGCGTCCGCCTCAGGGCGGTCCAGCTGGGCATACAGGGTCTGCTTGCCCAGCGCCTTGCTGGCTCGGCTGCCACGGGTAGCCCTGGCGAGCAGGTCGGCCACCGCGGTGTCCAGTTCGTCGTCGGGCACGACGCGGTTGACCAGGCCCCAGTCCAGCGCGGTGGCCGCGTCGATCACGTCGCCGGTCAGTGCCATTTCCATCAGCCGTTTCCGTCCGACCGCCCTGGCCACCGGCACGGCAGGCGTATGGCAGAACCAGCCGCCCTTCCCGCCGGGCAGCGCGAAACCCGCCGACCGCCCGGCCACCGCGAGGTCACAGGAGGCGACCAGCTGACACCCGGCCGCGGTGGCCAGCCCGTGCACCCGCGCGAGGACCACCTGCGGCACGGACTCGATCGTCCGCATCAGCTCGGTACACAGCCGCAACAGTGCCCGCACACCGGCGAGATCGCGAGCGGCGACATCGGCGAAGTCGTGCCCCGCACAGAACACCGGCCCGGCGCCGGCCAGCACGACACCGGTCGCGTCGGTGTTCGCCGTCTCGGTGAACGCGGCCAACAGCTCACCGAGATGAGCCGCGGACAGCGAGTTCCGCCGCGCGGCCCGGTTCATCGTGATGGTGACCGTGTCGCCATCACGTTTGAGCAGGATGTGCTCGTACTCGCCCATACCCAGACGCTACCCCGATGTCGCCGGCTGGCCTTTGGTACAGAGATCGGCCAGGCGCTCCAACGTGGCTGTCATGCTCGTGATCCAGATACGACCGTCCGCCATCGCCACGCGCTCGGATTCCGGTGCTCGGGAGCAGTCGTAGAACTCCGTCACGACGGTCGCGTTCGGCCCGTCGGGCACCAGGTCGAAGGTCCAGCGGTGACCCCACCGGGCCGTGGCCGAATCCGCGGCCGGGTGCCCGCGGCCTGCCTCGGGTTCCCAGCCGATGCGTCGGTTCAGCTCGAACTCGACCACGTGGTTGTTCGTCTCGTAGTCGCCGAGCACCGAGTAGTGCATCTTCATCACGAAGACGTCCCCGACGGCCGCGACAGCGGATTCGGAGACGGCCCCCAGCACCATTCCGGAGCCGTCCATCTCCGGATGCCGCCCGGGGTCCGCCAGGACCCGGAAGATCACGGCCGCCGGCGCGTCGATCCGCCGAGACACGGCCACCGGTTCGCTCCCCATCGACATACCTCCCTCAGCCGGTGCGAAGCGTACGCGGACCGCCGGACAGTTCTGCCTGTCCTGCTACCTGCGGACGACCCCGTACACCGGAGGTATTACCTATCGGCCGTGAAGATCATGCCGGGGACGGTCGTCGCCCAACAGCCCCACTGGTTGGCTGTGCCTAGCTGCCGCTGGTGGGACACCGGCGGCCGGAGGCAGGGGTGAACATGATCGAGGCGCGGGCCGTCACCAAACGGTACGGCGACAAGACAGCGGTGGACGACTTGACCTTCACCGTACGACCAGGCGTGGTCACCGGATTCCTCGGCCCGAACGGGGCAGGGAAGTCCACCACCATGCGCATGATCCTCGGGCTGGACGCGCCCACTTCGGGCGAGGTGACCGTGAACGGCAAGCACTACGCCGAGCACACCGCCCCGCTGCACGAAGTGGGTGCGCTGCTCGAGGCCAAGGCGGTCCATTCCGGGCGCTCCGCCTACTACCACTTATTGTCGCTCGCGCTGACCACCGGCATTCCGCGCAGGCGGGTGGACGAGGTGATCGACATGGTCGGGCTGCGGGAGGTGGCCCGGCGGCGCGTCGGCGGCTTCTCGCTGGGCATGGGCCAGCGGCTCGGCGTGGCCGCCGCGCTGCTCGGCGACCCGTCGACGCTCGTGCTGGACGAGCCGGTCAACGGCCTTGACCCGGAGGGCATCCTCTGGATCCGCACGCTGCTGCGGGCACTGGCCGCCGAGGGGCGCACCGTGTTCGTGTCGTCGCACCTGATGAGTGAGATGGCGCTGACCGCGGAGCACCTGATCGTGATCGGCCGCGGTCGGTTGATCGCGGACCTGTCCGTGCGCGACTTCACCGAACTGGCCTCGCGCAAGGTCGTTCGGGTGCGCACACCGGAGGCGGGTCGGCTGCGTGACATGCTCGTCGGCGTCGACGTGAGCGTGACGGGCCTTGAACCGGACCTCCTCGAAGTGGCCGGCCTGAACAGCGAGGCCATCGGCAAGGCCGCCTGTGCCGCGGCCATCCCGCTGATCGAGCTGACCCCGGTGCAGGCGTCCCTTGAAGAGGCGTTCATGGAGCTCACCCAGGACGCGGTGGAGTTCCGCGTGGACAACACCTCGAACGAGCACGACAGGAGCGTGGCATGACCACCGACATCGCCGCACCGCGGACCGGTGCCGCCCCGGCCGAGCCGCGCGTGCCGCTGCCGACCGACCTGAAGGTCACCCAGTGGCGGGTGCTGCGCTCGGAGTGGGTGAAGTTCTGGTCGCTGCGCTCCTCCTACATCACGCTGGCGGGCACCGTGCTGGGCATGATCGGCTTCGGCGCGCTGTTCTCGGCCGTCACCGCGAACCGCTGGACGGTGATGGATGCCGCAGAGCGGCTGCGCTTCGACGCGAGCGGCGTCAGCCTGCGCGGCTTCGAACTGGCCCAACTGATCATCGGCGTCCTCGGCGTCCTACTGGTCACCGGCGAGTACGGCACCGGCATGATCCGCGCCAGCATGTCGGCGGCGCCCAAGCGGCTGCCGGTCGTGTGGGCCAAGGCCATCGTGTTCACCGTGATCGCGTTCATCGCCGGTGAGGTGTCCGCGTTCGTGGCGTTCTTCGTCGGTCAGGCGCTGCTGTCCAGCCAGCACATCCAGACCACGCTGTCCGCACCGGAGGTGCTGCGCACGGTGTTCGGCACCGGCCTGTACCTGACCATGGTCGGCCTGCTCGGCGTGGCGCTCGGCTGGATCATCCGCAGCACGGCGGGCGGCATCGCGACCCTGTTCGGGCTGCTGCTGGTACTGCCGGCCCTGAGCGACGCGCTTCCGCTGAGCTGGAGCCAGCACATCACCCCCTACCTGCCCAGCAACGCGGGCCAGTCACTCACCGCGATCCACCCCGACCCGGGCATGCTCGCACCGTGGGCCGGCTTCGGGGTGTTCTGTATCTACCTGGTCGCGGGATTCATCGCCGCCGCGATCCTCGTCCGGCGCCGGGACGCCTGAGCGGGATGATGTCGGGGTGACCGACATCCATTCGGCGCCAGCCCCGGCCCCCCGGCCGGGGCTGGTAGCCGATCCCCCGTCGTGCCGACGGCTGGCCCGGACGCGCTCGAGCCGCCGCCGAGCAGACGCGCCGCACGATCATCCGCCACTGCATGGGGGCCAGGTCGAACTCACCGGGCAACGCCCGGGTAAGATCATGCACTCGCCGCACTCGCCGCACTCGCCGCACTCGCCGCACTCGCCGCACTCGCCGCACTCGCCGCACTCGCCGCACTCGCCGCACTCGCCGCACTCGCCGCACTCGCCGCACTGCGGTGGGCGATGAAGCAGGAAGCAGCCGGCGCTGCGAGGCCCACCGGCATCCCCGCCGTTGACTACGGGGACCAGATCAAGGTCGGCACCGCGTCGGGGGCGCCAAGGCCGATCGGGTCGAGGGAGACCTCGGCAGCCGACCGGCCCGGTGGCGGTTGGCCCGCGTTCGCCGGCCTGCGTGACGTGGTGACCAGGCACCCCGTTGTCGCCGACTGCCTGCTGACGACGCTCCTCCTGCTGCTGTTCGGAGCGCGGCGCGGGCCGCTGGGTGACGTCCTGCCGGGCGCGGTGTTCGCGGTGCTGTTGTGCGCGCCACTCGTGCTGCGGCGCCGTTATCCGGTGCCGGTGTTCGCCTTCCAGTGCCTTGTCGCGTTCGGCCAGTGGGTGCACGGTTCGGTGCAGGTGGCCGACGCGGCCCTGCTGATCGGCCTGTACACCGTTGCCGCGCACTGCCCACGCCGCTGGGCGTTGGCCGCGGCCGGCGTGCTGGAGATCGGCGTCGGGCTGGCCGTGCTTCGGTGGTGGGACAACGCAAGAGGCATCCCCACCCTGGTTCTCCTGTCCGGCATGGTCACCGCCGCCTTCGTGCTCGGCGTGAACCTGCGCACCCGCCGCGCGTACCTGGCGTCCCTCGAGGACCGGGCACGGCGCGCCGAGCACGAGCGCGACCAGCAGTCCCGAATAGCCGCGGCCGGCGAGCGGGCCCGCATCGCAAGGGAGATGCACGACATCGTGGCCCACAACCTGTCGGTGATGATCGCGCTCGCCGACGGCGCCGCGTTCGCCGCGCGAACCGGTTCGCCGCAGGCGGAGTCGGCGGCACGGCAGGTATCCGAGACCGGCCGCCAGGCACTGGCCGAGATGCACCGCCTGCTGGGCGTACTCCGCGAGGACACCGGCACCGACGCCTCCCGCGCGCCGCTGCCCGGCATCGAGCAGCTGGACGATCTCGTCGCCCAGGTACGCGCCGCCGGCCTGGCCACCTCGCTAACCGTGTCGGGCCAACCGTTCCCGCTGCCGAGCACCGCGCAACTGGCCATCTACCGGGTCGTCCAGGAGGCCCTGACCAACGTGCTCAAACACGCCGACACACCCACCGGCGTCCGGGTCCTGCTGTACTACGACCAGCCGACCATACGCCTGGAGATCGTCGACGACGGCCGATCGCCGGGCACCGCCGTGACCGAACCGTCGGCCGGGCACGGCTTGGCCGGAATGCGCGAACGAGCCGCGATGTTCGGCGGCGAGGTCTCGGCGGGCCCGGCTCCCGGCGGCGGCTGGCAGGTCGCGGTCCGGCTGGCCCTCGAACCAGCCCAGGTGCCGCTCGACCCGACCCCGGCGCCGGTGGTCGTCCCGTGACCGAGCTGCTTCATTTTTTTCGCTCAACGAATGGGACCGGGTGGTTTGCTCCCGGGTTCCGGGATGATCACCTGATCGAGTGTTCGAGTCCGCGGACCGCAGGGCGGCGAGGACGCCTGAGTCGGCTGGTGCGTCAACCAGGCGGCACATGGTCGCGAAGGCGACCGACGAGCAGTGGCGAGGTGGTCGCGTGAGCGCCATCCGTATCCTCCTGGTGGACGACGAACCGTTGCTGCGGTTGGGTTTTCGGCTCGTGTTGGAGTCGCAGGCGGACATGTCGGTGATCGGCGAGGCGGGGGAGGGGGCGGCGGCGCTGCGGCAGGTGGCCGAGCACGATCCGGACGTCGTCCTGATGGACGTGCGGATGCCGGGCATGGACGGGATCGACGCGACCCGCCGGATCGTGCGTGATCACGGCCGTTCCCGGGTGCTGATCCTGACCACCTTCGATCTCGACGAGTACGCGTTCGCCGGGCTGCGGGCCGGGGCCAGCGGGTTCCTGTTGAAGAACGTGCCGCCGGAGGACCTGCTCTCCGCGATCCGCGCGGTCGCCAGCGGGGACGCCGTGGTGGCGCCGAGCGTCACCCGGCGACTGCTGGACACGATGGCGCACCACCTGCCCGATCCGCGCGCCGATGCCGACGCCGATGAGGACCTGCGGCTGGCCCGGCTGACCGACCGGGAACGCGAAGTGCTGCTCCTGCTCGCCCAGGGCCTGTCCAACGCCGAGATCGCCGAGACGCTCACGGTGAGTGAGGCGACCGTCAAGACGCACGTCGGCCGGGTGCTCAACAAGCTCGACCTGCGCGACCGGGTGCAGGCCGTCGTGTTCGCCTACCAGAACGGCCTGGTACAGCCCCGCTGAAGGTCGCCACGTGCGCGCCACCCGGCGGCTTCGCTGCGTTCACCCGCACCGGGTAGGAGTACGTCGAGCGATTGTCGGACGTGGAGGAAACCCGTGTCGAAAACGAAAACCGCCCTGGGCGCCGCAATGGTCGTCGCTGCCGGCCTGACAGCCCTCACCGCGGGCAGCGCGGCGGCGGGCAACGCCCAGGACGGCATCCGCCACGTGCTGTTGATCTCCGTGGACGGCCTGCACCAACAGGACCTGACCTGGTACGTCACCCACCATCCGACCTCGGCGCTGGCCGCACTGGTCGGCCGCGGCGTCGACTACACCAACGCGAGCACCCCGGTGCCGTCGGACTCGTTCCCCGGCATGGTCGCCCAGGTCACCGGCGGCAACCCCGCGACGACCGGCGTCTACTACGACGACACGTTCAACCACGCGCTGCTGCCGGCCGGCACCACGAACTGCGCCGGAGTCAAGCCAGGCGTCGAGGTGACCTACTTCGAGGCGCTCGACAAGAACCCGCTGTCGCTCGATGCCGGCCAGGGCCTGGCCGGACTGCCGGGCAGCATCCTGAACATGACCGGCAACCCCAGGACGCTGATCGACCCGGCCACGCTGCCGGTCGACCCGAAGACCTGCACCCCGGTCTACCCGCACCAGTACCTCAAAGTGAACACCGTCTTCGAGGTGGCGCGCCAGGCCGGCCTCGGTACGGCGTGGTCGGACAAGCACGTGGCCTACGAGATCCTCAGCGGCCCGTCCGGCACCGGCATCCAGGACCTGTTCGCCCCGGAGATCAACAGCCAGGTGCCCGGCGGCCCAGCAGGCGGCGACTGGACGACGGACAACGCCAGCACCCGCCAGTACGACTCCTACAAGGTCACCGCGGTCCTCAACGAGATCGATGGCTTCGACCACAGCCGCACCCACCGGGTGGGCACACCGGCGATCTTCGGCATGAACTTCCAGACGGTCTCCACCGGCCAGAAGCTGCCCACGTCCGACGGCATGACCGGCGGTTACCTAGCCGACGGCGTGACCCCCGGCCCGCTGCTGGCCAGCTCACTGGACTACATCAACACACAGATCGGGTCCTTCGTCGCCGAACTGCGCCGTGACCACCTGGACCGCAGCACCGAGATCATCCTGTCCGCCAAGCACGGCCAGTCGCCC
Organism: Candidatus Melainabacteria bacterium; assembly: GCA_963702275.1. Lineage (GTDB taxonomy): Bacteria > Actinomycetota > Actinomycetes > Mycobacteriales > Pseudonocardiaceae > DATEPR01. The sequence continues at coordinate 2,343 of CAVPCF010000027.1, read as the reverse complement.
ACCCAGCCGGCCGCACTGACCAGGATCCCCAACGGTCCGCTCATCGACGGCCTGAACGCCGCGTGGACAGCGGCGCATCCCGGAGCCGGCCCGCTGGTCGCGCAGGTCACCGCCGACGACGCGCTGCTGTTGTGGCTGAACGACCGCTCGCCCGCCGCCACCGGTTTCGCCAAGCAGTACCTGCTGGCCCAGTCCGGTACGGGCAATGACATCAACGGCAACCCGAAGCCCTTCACCGCATCCGGCCTGCAGACGGTGTACGCGGGCGCGGACGCCGCCAGGTTCTTCCACGTGGCGCCGGGCGACCCTCGGGTGCCCGACCTGTTCGGCGTCGTGCAGCACGGCGTGGTCTTCACCGGCGGCAAGGGCAAGATCGCCGAGCACGGCGGCGCCGGTCAGCAGGACAGGAACGTGCCCATCGTGGTCGCCGGTGCGTCCACTGTGGACACCGAGAACGGCGGCCTGCTGGTCCACCGGCCGGTGGAGACCACCCAGATCGCGCCGACCATCCTGCGCCTGCTCGGCCTGAACCCGGGCGCGCTGCAGGCGGTCCGGATCGAGCACACCGCGGTCCTGCCCGGCAGCGTCGAAGGCCGCTAGGGCCGGAGGAACCAGGCGTACCAGTCGCGGCTGGCCGGCGACAGGTAGTGCGACGGCGAGGGCCGCTGGGCGGGATAGAGCCGGAAGCCCAGCGGCTGGGCGCCTGGTTGGATCCGGTAGTAGACGCCGGTGATCCACATCGGGTTGATGTCCAGTTCCATGCCGCGCACGACACCGGCCTCCTGGAGGATCCGGCCCAGCGTGCAGACGGAGAGCCCGGAGCCGCCGACGTAGACCTCGGCACCGGTGGCGGTGACACCGAAGCCGGACCGGTCGATGTAGGCGACCCCGCCGAGCGTGGCGCCCCACTCGGCCAGCCCACCGGTGGCGCAGGTCGGATTGACGGTGCCGCCGTCGACCAGCATGACAAGGTTCTGCCGCACGCTGGCCACGGCCGGCGTCATCCCGACCTCGTTGTTCCACGAGCCGACGGCCGCGGTGCCGTCGGTGCGCAGCACGAGGCTGGCCGCGTTGTCCTGCAACGGAACTGCGGCGCGGCCCTCGCTGTAGTAGCCGCCGTGGCTGGCGTCGCGGGGCAGGCGGAAGCCGGCGTTGAACGCGGCGGCCACCACCTGCTGTTCGAACGGGCTGAGCGAAGTGCCCGCCTGCCAGGCCCCGCTCGGCTCACCGACCCCGGGCCGCAACTGGCCACGCACGAACGTCGGGTCGATCCACAGGACACCCGCCGGGCCCAGCGAGGCGAACCGAACCGCCGGTTGGTTGTGCGAGACCACCACGGTCTGCCACGGCACCGCGGGCCCGCCACCCAACGGCGCCAGTGGCGTCGGGGCCGGCAGCCCGGTGACGCCGATGCCGTTGTCGGGACGTGCCGGCCTGCCCGCGGCCGGCGCGGCCGATGCCGACGGAGTGCGGCCTACCGGCTTGGCAGGCGCGCTGACGCTGACCGTCGCGGCCCGCAACAGCTTGACCGCCACCGATCCGCACACGACGGCCAGCAGCAGTACCACCCCGAGTAGAAGCGCCCGGCGTACGAGCGGGGCAAGTCGATGATGCGGCGTTGTCTCGTCACCAGGTCCATCCGACCGTGACCAAGCCATACCACCATTATGCGGACAAATTCTTGGCCTCGCCTGGTAATCCGAAGGCACACCCTGGGCTCGGTCGCGTCTGCTGAGGTCAGCGGGTCGCCGTTGCCGGCGCTGGTTTAGTGGCGTGTCCAGCCACGCCGGAGTGCCGTTCGCGGCTGGGCGGTCTCCACCAAGGAAAGGCAGGCCGCGGCACAGCCAAAGCGCACCACCCAAACAATGTGACAGCCAAACAACGTGGGGCTGGTCAGCCACCACGGGCGAGCACCTGTCGTCGCCCGCAGCATGGTCGTCTGGTTGGCATTTCTGGAGGTCAAGGGCTGTCCCCGAATTCGCTGGGTCTGTCCGTGAGGGTGGTGGGGTCTTGCTGTCCGGTGTTTGGCTTTTTCGGCACGTTTGGGCTTCTGCATCACCCCGCTACTCTATTGTTGTGACGGTTGGTGGGGTTTGTCAAGGCGGGAAAGAGTACCTTGACAAACCCCACCAACCGCTTTCAAGAGGGCCCGTATCGGGGTGATGCAAAAGGACTGGGCAACAGAAGGAATGCCGCGTTGTTTAGGCTAGGTCCCGGAAACGGAAAGAGGCGCCTCGGTTGGGAGCCTGCTCTTGTTCGTCCGGCGGGGTTTCGTTTCGGTGCTGGTCTCGGGTGCTGGTCCCCATGGCCAGACCAGCCACGACTCACCGAGAGAACGCGACC
>CAVPCF010000026.1:0-5870 GCA_963702275.1 Candidatus Melainabacteria bacterium | reverse complement strand
GACAAGGTGACGGCCCGGCACCTCGCGATGCGCGCGGGCGCGCCGCTGGTGCCCGGCACGTCCGAACCGGTGCCCGGCCCGGCTGAGGTGATCGCGTTCGCCGACGAGTACGGCCTGCCGGTGGCGATCAAGGCGGCGTTCGGCGGCGGTGGCCGTGGCCTGAAGGTGGCAAGGACCCGCGAGGAGATCCCGGAACTGTTCGAGTCGGCGGTGCGCGAGGCCGTCGCCGCGTTCGGCCGGGGCGAGTGCTTCGTCGAGCGTTACCTCGACCAGCCGCGCCACGTCGAGGCCCAGGTGCTGGCGGACAAGTACGGCAACGTGATCGTGGTCGGCACCCGGGACTGCTCGTTGCAGCGGCGGCACCAGAAACTCGTCGAGGAGGCGCCGGCACCGTTCCTGTCCGACGAGCAGCGCGCCACGATCCACGCGTCCGCCAAGGCAATCTGCGCCGAAGCGCACTACTGCGGCGCCGGCACGGTGGAGTACCTGGTCGGCAAGGACGGCACCGTCTCGTTCCTCGAGGTGAACACCCGGCTGCAGGTCGAGCACCCGGTCAGCGAGGAGACCGCGGGGATCGACCTGGTCCGTGAGCAGTTCCGGATCGCGGCGGGGGAACCGCTGCGGTTCACCGACGATCCGACGCCGCGCGGCCACTCGATCGAGTTCCGCATCAACGGCGAGGACGCGGGCCGCAACTTCCTGCCCGCGCCCGGCACGGTGACCAGGTTCGTGGCGCCGGCAGGTCCCGGCGTGCGGGTGGACTCCGGTGTCGAGTCGGGCAGTGTCGTCGGCGGCGCGTTCGATTCGTTGCTGGCCAAGGTGATCGTGACCGGCGAGGACCGCACGCAGGCACTGGAACGGTCCCGGCGGGTGCTGGACGAGATGGTCGTGGAGGGCATGGCGACCGTGCTGCCGTTCCACCGCGCCGTGGTGCGCGACCCAGCGTTCGTGGGCGACGAGCACGGTTTCACCGTGCACACGCGGTGGATCGAGACCGAGTTCGACAACACCATCCCACCGTTCGACGGCGCCGCCGAGACCGAGGCGGAGCAGCCCAGGCGGACCGTGGTGGTCGAGGTCGGCGGCCGGCGCCTCGAGGTGTCGCTGCCCGGCGACCTGGCCGTCACCGGCGGTGGCGTTCCGGCGGGCGCGAAGGCCACGCCGCGGCGGCGCTCCGGCGGCAGGTCGGCCACGACCGTGTCCGGTGACGCGGTGGCCGCGCCGATGCAGGGCACCATCGTGAAGGTCGCGGTCGCCGACGGGCAGCGGGTCGAGGCGGGCGAACTGGTCGTGGTGCTGGAGGCCATGAAGATGGAGAACCCGGTGACCGCGCACAAGGCCGGCACGGTGACCGGGCTGGCCGTGTCGCCGGGCGACGCCGTGACCCAGGGCACGGTGTTGTTGGAGATCACTGACTGACGGCGCTGCTGGGATAGGCCGGATGTCACGCCCCGGTCCGGCTCGCGGGCCGTACCATCGAGGACGTGGCCGACGTACATCCTTCCGAGATCAGGATCGGGGACACCGAGCGGGAGTCCGCGCTGACGGCGCTGGGTGACCACATGAGCGCGGGCCGCCTCGACATCGACGAGTACGGCGACCGGACCGCACGGGTGGCCGCCGCCAAGACACGTGGCGAGCTGCTCGCGTTGTTCGGCGACCTGCCTGAGCCGCACCCGAAGTTCGGCGTGCCCGGTCCGACGCCCGCCGTACCGACGCCGCTGCCCACCGGCCAGCAGCCGGTGCCGGTGAGCAACCCCATGCCGTTCCCGCAGCGGCTGATGGCCGCCGCGGTGCCGCTGGCCGGCATCGCCGCCGTGGTGCTGTTCTTCACCTATGGCACGTGGCTGTTCTTCCTGCTGCCCGCCGCCGTGATGCTGCTCGGTGGCGCGCTCTGGGGCGACGGCTGGAAGCACCAGCGACGCATCACGCGCGACCAGTACCGCCAGGAACGTCGGGACTACCGGCGGCGCACTCGCGGCTGGTAGACCACTGTCCGATGGAACCTGTCGAAATCAACGCGGGCGCCTACTACCTGCGCCAACTACGCGCCGACGACCGGATCGACGACCGCCCGGCCCTGGTGGACGCCTTCGCCGACCCCGAACTGCGCCGCTGGGTCACCCGCTGGCGGATCGAGGACCTGGCCGCCGCGACCGACTACGTGGCCCGCCGCGCACAGGAGTGGGCCTGCGACGAGCGCTGCTCGTGGGCGGTCGCCGAGCCCGCGTCCGGCGCGCTGATCGGCGAGGTCGACCTGATCCGGCTGGCCACCGACTGGCACCTGGCCGAGGCAGGCTGCTGGGTGGCCGCGCAGTGGCGCGGCCGGGGTGTGGCGGCCGCCGCGCTGGGTGCGGCGCTGCGGTTCGGCAGCGCGGCGCTGGACCTGCGTCAGGTTGACTACGTACACGCCACCGGAAACCTGCCGTCCCAACGGGTTGCCGAAAAATGTGGCTTCACCCGCCAGGACGAACGCGACGGCCTGCGCGTACACACCCTGCACGTGAACTAGCCGCACCGACGGGCGGTACGGTGACCGGATGCGGACCCCGCATCTGGCTCGCCTGATCGCGGCGATCGGGATCGCCATCGTCATCGTGGTCGGCGTCGCGCTGGCGACCAGCACGGGCACCCCGATCTTCACCGCGAACCAGCCGAAGGTCCCGTCGCTGCAGAAGGTCGTCCCGCCAACGACGACCACCGCGACGATGGCACCCCGACCGGGCAGCCTGCCACTCGACGGAGTGAATCCGTGCACCATCCTGACCAGCTCGCAGCGCGCGGACCTGAGCCTGAACGCCACCCCGACGCCCTACGTCGACCCGGTGTTCGACCAGGCCAAGGCGTGCAGCATCCGCGGCCTGGACAGCGGCACCGTGGCCCGGCTGGCGCTCGTGCTGAACATGGGCGTCGACGTGTGGCTCAGCAGTGAGGCGCAGGTCCAGACGCAGCAGATCACCTCGGCGGGCTTCCCGGCGCTCGTCGTGCGTACCCCCGGCCTCACCGACGCGTGCAACGTCGAAGTGGACACCGGGCCCAACCAGTTCCTGGACGTCCTGTTCCGCGACGGCGGCAATGCGACGCCGATCCCGCAGGCCACGCTGTGCCTCGGCGCGCAGCGGGTGGCGGAGGCGGCGGTCACCAGCCTGAAGGCGCGTGCCTAAGCACACCCTGACCACCTGGCGCAACTGGTCTGCTCACTGTGGGTGACAGCACTCAACAGCGATTCGTCCACCCGAGCGTTGTTCACCGTCGGAACATCGTGTGCTCACGCGCGGTGGCTACAGTGAAGTCGCCGTCATTCGCCCCGGGGAGGTTCGCCGTGCCGTCCAGCAACCGCATCCCGGCCCCGAACGGCAACGCCACGTTGCGGGTGGACCGGGAATCCCTGCCGCACCTGCGGAAGGTGTTCGACGGCGCGATGTCAAAGCTCGACCAGCAGATCGAACTGGCCATGACCGGGGTGCGGGTCAGCCCGTGGGCCGGCGACCCGGTCAGCGGCAACGCGGCCACCGACTTCAACAACAGGTCGGTGGACGACGGTGATTCGGCGCTCAACGTGCTGCGCGCGTACCAGCAGCGGCTGAAGTCCGCATCGGACGCGCTGGAGCAGGTCGCGCGGGAGTACCGGATCGTCGAGTCCAACAACAGCGCCTCTTTTGGCGTGCAGGGGGGATAACCGGCGCCGGGGGGCGCGAGCACGCGGAGGGAACCTACTGTGGGCCTCGACAACTGGTCAGGCAGCGGGTCGGGCAACCGGTGGCAGGGCTACAGCCACCAGCAGTTGTACAACATGCTGCACTCCGGGCCCGGCCCCGCCGCCGCCGGCGTGACCGCGGACCGCTGGTCCGGCATGGCGGCCGCGCTGTCGGACATCCAGCAGGACATCAGCTCCGGGGTCGCCGCGTCCGGCGCCGCGTGGGTCGGTGCCGCCGCCGACAGCGCGCAGGGCGCGCTCAACCCGTTGGGCCAGTGGGCCGAGCAGGCCTCGTCCGCGGCCGACGTGATGCGGATCAGCGCGGAACTGCAGGGTGACCTGCTCAGCAAGGCACGCGCCGACATGCCGGTGCCGATCGCCGTTCCTGCGCAGACCGGCCAGATCAGCCAGTTGGTCACCGCACAGGTGGACTACGAGATGGCCGAGGCGGCCAGCCAGGTCGGCGCGCAGCTGGCGTTCCAGGTGATGGCCCAGTACGAGGCCGGCACCACGGACAACACCAACACCCTCGGCGACTTCGGCGAACCGCCGTCGCTGCACGTGGACACCACCCCGATCACGGGTGTGGCCGTCCGCGGCCGGATCCGGGTGACCCAGCCGCCCCGCCGTCTGCCGCGCACCACCCCGACGGCCGGCCGCGCTGCCGCCGCGCCGGTCGAGGAGCCGACCGGCGCTGCCGCATCGTCCAGTACGAAGGCGCCCAACGAGCCCGTCCCGTCCGCGCCGGTCGAAGAACCGGGCGCACCGAGCGCCGCCGCCGAACCAACCGGCAGCGCACCGGCCGCGCCCGAACCCGCGGAACCGACGGCTCCCGTCACCTCCGGCACCACGGCCGCACCGGCACCGCCGACAGCACCGTCGTCGGCGCAACCCGGGCCGGCGACCGCGCCGTCCGCCGCCGAGCCGACGACCCCGTCCAGCGCGACACCCGCCAGCGCGACACCGACCGGCAGCGGCAGCACACCCGGCCGGACCGCCAACTCCACCCGAGACAAGAGCGGCGCAACCGCGGCCGGCGCGACCCCGCGGATCGGCGGCATGGTGCCCGCCGCCCGCAGGCCGAACACCGAGAACGACGAGGACGCCGAACACGAGTCGAAGTACCTGATCGAAGCCGAGGACATCTACGGCGACCGCCGGTCGTACACGCCACCGGTGATCGGCGAGAGCCGGCAGCACCGATGACCGAGCTTGCCGAGTTCGTGGCCCGGCCCCTTCAGAGCGCCGGCGAGCCGGGTCCGTGACCGGCGTGCTGGGCAGGGAACGAGGCGACCTGCCGGCCGCGGAGCCCCCGATCACCATCTCCGCGCTGGAGTTCGACGTGCTGTGGGAGCACCTGCGCCTTGCCGAGATGCCGCTGGTGCTCCGGGTCCCCTCCCCCGGCCGCACGTACACCGAACGCCGGGCCCTTGTCGCGCAGGCCTGGGAGTCACTGGCCGACCGGGGCCTCGGCCGACAGCTGTCCGTTGCCGACCGGCTGGCACATCTGTTGCGGCTGCTGGAATATCCCGACCGCGAGATCGACGGCCGGTTCGGCGCGACGAAGGGCGTCCGTCTGCTCGTCGCGGCAACCGGCGACCACGCGGTGTTCGCGCTGCTCGCCAAGCGTGGCCTGACGTTGTCCGAGATCCCGGTCACCGGCCTGGCCCGGGAGGCACTCGCCGCGCTGCCGTCGGTACCGGCCGGCCCGGGCGAGTCGATCACGATGCGCGCCGATGACCTCGACGCGGCCGCTCGTGCCACCAGTGCCGAATCGTTCGAACTGGCACTGTGCCGGCGTGGGCTGTCGGTGCGGGACGCGGGTGTGCTGCGCACGATGTTGAGCGACGTTCGGCGGCAGGGGCAGTTTGGTGCCGCTGCGCGCAATCGTTGGGGTCATCGACGGCGTGCCCCGCATGTGATCGGGTTCTTCGATACTGTTGCCGGCCGTTATCTGCAACTGCGTCAGACCGCGCCGGACGGGGTCGCGTGGAGTACGATTTCTCCTGCTGATACGCGGCTGCTGATCAATCAGCTGTCTGATTTGCTGGCCGGTATCACTGCCAGCGCGGCGGAAGAGCGTTTCGGGTAGCTCGCCGGTATTGGTGCTACGGCTTTTCGCCGACCTCGGCTGGTCCTCACGCTTTGGGCTTCTGCATCACCCCGATACGGG
>CAVPCF010000025.1:0-74588 GCA_963702275.1 Candidatus Melainabacteria bacterium | reverse complement strand
TATGCTGCATCCGAACCATCACACGTTGTAGATGTACTGGAAGTGGCCTGATGTCGGGCGCCGCTTATCCGGAGATTCGGGCCACTTCGCGTCCGCATGACGCTATGCTGCACCAGAGCCGAAGCCGAAATATTTGCGAAACGCATGACTTCCACTCAACATTCTTGAATGAAGATTCGTGACGTGCTGAAGACGCTGGCAAAAGACGGCTGGAAACTGCGGGTTACCGAGGGCAGCCATCGCCCGTTTATTCATCCGACAGAACCAGGCAAGGTGACAGTGGCTGGACACCCCAGAGCCGAATTGGACCCGAAAGACAAAAGCTCTAAACTGAGACAGGCAGGACTGCAATGAACCAATATGCGATTTTCATCACCCCCACCGCGACTGGATTTAGTGCCCATGTGCCCGACCTTCCGGGTTGTGTCGCGGCGGGGAAGACGCGCGACGAAACTTTGCGACTGATGCAGTGCGCAATCGAACTTCATCTCCGTGCAATGCGGTAAGACGGAGACTTTGATCCCCAAACCTTCAGTAGTGGAGTTTATGGGGGTTGCGTGACCGGGTCGCGCGCTTTCAGTGTCCTCCACCTGGATGAATCGCTATGACTGCCTGAAAGATTCCGGGAGGCGACAGCGTGGAGTTTACAACCGAGGCCAACCCAGTCAGCCAACCGTTGGGGCGTTTCCCGATCCTCCATCCCTCCATGCTAATCTTGAAGATTCCTCTGAAGATGGGGTGGATTGTACCGTTGCGAATGACGGCTTGTCCTCTTCGGCAGGGTATGTTTAGTTCCGGACAGGTGGCCGAGCGGCTAATGGCAACAGACTGTAAATCTGTCGCTCCTTGCGAGCTACGGAGGTTCGAATCCTCCCCTGTCCACCAGATTTTAACGTGTGTACGCAAGGCCGTTGTAGCTCAGTTGGTAGAGCGCGTCCTTGGTAAGGACGAGGTCACCAGTTCAATCCTGGTCAACGGCTCCAGATTTTCTTGCGCTTTTCTTTGAAGGACTAACGACAACATGGCGAAAGAAAAATTTGACCGCAGCAAACCGCACGTCAACATCGGGACGATCGGACACATCGATCACGGCAAGACGACGCTGACGGCGGCAATCACGAAAGTTCTGGCGAAGCACAACCCGAAGAGTCTGTTCCGTTCGTTCGATTCGATCGACAACGCGCCGGAAGAAAAGGCGCGCGGTATCACGATCGCGGCCTCGCACGTGGAATACGAGACGGCGAACCGTCACTATGCCCACGTGGATTGCCCGGGCCACGCCGATTACATCAAGAACATGATCACGGGCGCCGCCCAGATGGATGGAGCGATCCTGGTGGTCGCCGCCACCGACGGCCCCATGCCCCAGACCCGTGAGCACATTCTGCTGGCCCGCCAGGTTGGCGTGCCCTACATCGTGGTCGCGATGAACAAAGTCGACATGGTGGACGATGCCGAACTGCTCGATCTGGTGGAACTCGAAGTTCGCGAACTGCTGAGCAAGCTACCAGTTCCCGGGCGACGATCTTCCGGTGGTCCGCGTTTCCGCTCTCGGCGCGCTCAACGGCGAAGCCGCAGTGGGAAAAGACGGTCGACGAGCTGATGGACGCCGTCGACAAGTACATCCCGATGCCGGAGCGCGTGATCGACAAGCCGTTCCTGATGCCGATCGAAGATATCTTCTCGATTCAGGGCCGCGGCACGGTGGTGACGGGCCGTATCGAACAGGGTATCTGCAAAGTCGGCGAGGAAATGGAAATCGTCGGCTTCCGCGACACCCGCAAGACGGTTGTCACCGGCGTCGAAATGTTCAAGAAGCTGCTCGATGAAGGCCGGGCGGGCGATAACGTGGGCTTGCTGCTGCGCGGTATCGATAAAGATGACGTGGAGCGCGGTCAGGTGATCGCGAAGCCGGGTTCGATCAAGCCGCACAAGAAGTTCAAGGGCGAAGTTTACGTGCTTTCGAAAGAAGAAGGCGGACGTCATACGCCGTTCTTCAAGGGCTACCGGCCGCAGTTCTACTTCCGCACCACGGACGTGACGGGAGTGGCGGAGTTGCCGGAAGGCACCGAGATGGTGATGCCGGGCGATAACGTGGAGCTGGTGGTGGAACTGATTACGCCGGTCGCCATGGATAAGGGTCTGCGCTTCGCCATTCGCGAAGGCGGCCGCACCGTGGGCGCCGGTACCGTGGCGGAGATTCTGGATTAAGTCAGAGAGGTAAGAGGTAACGAATGCCAAGAGAAATCATTACGTTCCAGTGCAGCGAATGCAAGAACCGGAACTACACCACCACCAAGAACAAGAAGACGACCACGGAACGTCTCGAAATGAAGAAGTTCTGCCCGTACTGCCGCAAGCACCATCCGCACAAGGAAACCAAGTAGGGTAACAGATCCAGGTACGTATTGCACTGAGGGTCGGGCACTGGAAGCTACCAGCCGAAAGGGGCGTAGGCTAACGGTAAACCAGCGGTCTCCAAAACCGCCTTTGGGGGTTCGAATCCCTCCGCCCCTGCCAGACTCTCCCGTGAATTAATTCGAGAAGTGAAAGTGAAAGTCATGGCTGACGAACTAGTAGCTAAAAAAGAAACTGGATCGATAGCACGCGCCAGTATCTGAACGATATTCGCGGCGAAATGAAGCGTGTGACCTGGCCGAACCGGCAAAAGGTTCGAGTCCACTACGCTGGTCGTGATCTTCAGCGTGTTTGTCTTCGCCGCGTACTTCAAGATCGTGACACGATCATGAGGCACCGTCGTCGCAGGTTATGACCGTTGCGAAGTAAGCGAAACATGATGCCTGAACCCGAATTTATCCCCGAAGAATCCGCCTTGCAGCCGAGTCGAGAACGCTGGAGGATGCTGTAGCGCCCGGGGAGACCGCCGGAATCGAGCCGCCGGAACGCCTGCAGCGCCGTTCTCGAGGTCGAAACCAAGCAGTGGTATATTATCCACACCTATTCCGGCTTCGAGCGCAAGGTGGCCGAGTCGCTGCGAACGCGCGCCGAGGCTTTTGGTTTCGTCGTCAATCGGCCAGATTCTGATTCCGGAAGAAGAAGTGGTCGAACTGCGCAACGGCAAGAAGGTCACCAGCAAGCGCCTGCTTTACCCTGGTTATGTGGTCGTCCAGATGGATATGAACGATGAGCTGTGGCATCGCGTGAAGGATACTCCGCGAGTGACCGGTTTCGTCGGCGGCGGGACCACGCCGGTGCCGCTGAGCGCCGACGAGATCAACAAGATGCTCTACCGTCAGACGACGAGCGCCGAAAGGCCGCGTCCGAAGATGAACTTTGAGAAGAACGAGACCGTACGTATTATCGACGGGCCCTTTGCGAACTTCCAGGGTAAGGTGGATGAGATTAATCCGGAGCGCAACACGCTGCGCGTGCTGGTCACGATTTTTGGCCGCGCGACTCCCGTGGAGCTGGACTTCCTGCAGGTAGAGAAGTCCTCCTAACCGCTCCGATACAAGAATAGAGAAAGGTTTTCTTTAGATGGCAAAGAAAGTTACTGGTCAGGTAAAGTTGCAGCGAGAGGAAGATCTCGCCGCGCACGTCGTCCTGCCGCAGGTTGATCAACGGGTCCTGCTCGGCGAGCTGCGTCAACGCGCTGTGCAGCGCACCGCGATCCGCCCGCCGACTCGGCACGACGACCGTTTCCAGGGTCGGCGGCGAGAAATGCCGTTCGGTCGGTGTTCTCGGCTCGCCGATCGCGTCGCCGATGCGGATGTCGCCAAGCCCCCACAGCTTGCCGATCTGGCCCGCTGCCACAGCTCCGCCCTCGATCGCGGTGACCTTGCCGCCCCGGAGCTGGTCGCGGATCCGCACGTTTCCGGAGAACAGGCGGACGTAGGCGATCTTCTCGCCTGCCGGTCCGCGTTCGACCTTGAACACCGTGCCGGACAGCGGTCCGTCGGCGTCGTCGGGCGCGGGCGGCAGCAGTTCGGCGATGCCGGCCATCAGCTGGTCAACACCCGCGCCGGTGATCGCCGAACCGAAGAACACCGGATGCACGAGCGCTTGCCGCGTCTGCGCCACCAACCGTGCCCGCAGGTCGGACACCGGGCGACCGTCGACATAGGCGGCGAGCAGGGTGTCGTCGTGCTCGGCGAGCACTTCCACGAGCGTGGACTCGCCGGTCACGACAGCGGGCGACAGCTTGTCCGCGATGTTGCGCACCACACGCGCGCAGTCCGCGCCACGACGGTCGATCTTGTTGACGAACAACAAGGTCGGGATGCGCAGCCGGCGCAGCGCCCGGAACAGCACGCGGGTCTGCGCCTGCACGCCTTCGACCGCCGAGACCACCAGAATCGCGCCGTCGAGCACGCTGAGCGCCCGCTCCACCTCGGCGATGAAGTCCGGGTGGCCGGGCGTGTCGATCAGGTTGACCGTGACGTCCCCGATCGCGAAGGACGCGACAGCGGACTTGATCGTGATGCCGCGTTGCCGCTCCAGCGCCAGGGAGTCGGTCCGGGTACTTCCGTCGTCGACGCGGCCGACCGAGTCGATGACCCCGGCGGCGAACAGCAGCCGCTCGGTCAGGCTGGTCTTACCGGCGTCGACGTGGGCGAGGATGCCCAGGTTCACCGTGCTCATCAAGCCGCATGTCCTTTGGATAGGCGAGAACTCCTGCCTGGATGGACATGACAGCTGGACGCATGGCTACTCCTCGTCTGATCGGACCAGGGCAGTCCAGCAGACGGCCGTGCGACGGGCAACCGATTTACCGCTCGGTCACGGTGCCTGGTAAAGGCGCAGGAACGCCCGCACGCCGGCGATGACCAGGTCGGCGATCTCGTCCTCCGCGACGGGGATCGCGCCGTAGAAGGACTTCGACACCACATTGACGAAGGTCAGCAGATTGAAGTGGTTCGCGGCCTCCTGCTCGTCGGTGATGGTGAGCAGGCCACGGTCGCCGATGGCCCGCAGATACCGGGCGAGTTCGTGCTGGAACGCGCGCGGTCCGGCATTCTGCCAGGCCTCCAGCACGGCAGGCGGAATGTGCGACGCCTCCGCCTGGATCGTGCGTACCAGGGCGAAGTGGTCGGTGAACGCGGTCGGTGACGACGCCCACTCCATCCCGTACGAGATCAGGTCCTCCTCGAGGTTGAGGATCTTGCGCAGGTGTCGCTCCGCGATTCTCATGTGCGTGTCCGCGACCAACGCCGAGCCTTCCAGAATCACGGAGAGGAACAGCTGTTCCTTGTCCGCGTAATGGTTGTAGATGGTCCGCTTGGAAACGCCCGCTTCTGCCGCGATGGCGTCAACGCTGGCCCTGGTGAAACCTTCCCGGCCGAAGACCGTCCTGGCGGCCTGCGCGATCGCGCGGCGCTTTTCCGGCAGCCCGCGATTCAACGCGGTCGGCATGACGTCCGGCGTGACCATCGGCGTCCTTCCCGCCCGTTGCACGACCTGGTGCAGTCTACCCGGGTGTGGCCCGCGTCACCCATCCGACGTTCAGCTGTGGATCACCGTCAACGGCCAGGTCCCGACGCCGATCCGGTGCTCGGCCGCCGCGATGGCCAGCACCTCGAGTAACGCCCGCGCCTTGACCAGGGTCTCCTCGACCTCGTCGTCCGGATCCGACTGCGCCACGATCGCGCCGCCCGCCCCGATCGTCGCCACGCCGTCGCAGACCACCAACGTTCTGATGACGATGCTCAGGTCGACGGTCCCGTTGAGCGAGAAGTAGCCGAGCGCCCCGGCATAGACGCCGCGCGCCCTGTCCTCCAACCGATCGATGATCTCCATCGTGCGCAGCTTCGGCGCCCCGGTCATCGACCCGCCGGGGAACGCCGCCCGCACACACGCGACCGGCGACACGTCGTCCCGTAATCGCGCGCGGACCGTGCTGACCAACTGGTGCACCGTCGGGTACGACTCGACCTCGAACAGCGTCGGCACGTGCACCGAGCCGAGTTCGGCACTGCGGCCCAGATCGTTGCGGACCAGGTCCACGATCATCAGGTTCTCCGCGCGGTCCTTCTCCGCGGTGCGCAGGTCGTGCACGAGTGCCGCGTCCCCGTCGGGGTCGGTGCCGCGCGGCCGGGTGCCCTTGATCGGCTTGGACTCCACGCCGCCCGCACGGTCTATCCGCAGGAACCGCTCCGGTGACGAGCTGAGCACCGCGCAGGACGGCAGCGCAAGGTAGGCCGCGTACGGCGCCGGGTTGACGTCCCGCAGGATCTGGTAGGTGCGGAACGGATCGAGTGCCAGCGGCGCGGAGATCTCGTTGGTCAGGCAGATCTCGTAGCTCTCGCCGTCGCCGATGAGCCGCTGGCATTCCAGCACCAGCTCCCGATAGCGGGCCAGGTCGTGATGCGTGCGGTGGTCGACAGGGCGGCTCGGTTCGCGCCGAGGCGGTCGCCCGGCACTGGCAGGTAACCGCGCGAGGCGCCGGGCGGCTCCGCGCAGCCAGGCACGCGCGTCGCGGTCGGTGGCCGGGTCTCGGCCCAGCGCGAGCAGCCAGCCGCCACCGGTCCGGTGGTCGATCACGACGGCCCGGTCGGCGAACGCGAAACAACCGTCCGGTAGGGACGACCGGTATGCGGCCGTTGCGCCGCAGTCGGCCTTCAGCTCGTAGCCCAGGTAGCCGACGTAACCCAGGTTGAAGTCGCACGGCAGCCCGGCGTCGGGTAACCGGCGGGCGGCCAGTTCCCGTTCCAGGTAGTCGAACAGCGATTCCTGGTGCTGGGACTTCGGCTCGCCGTCCGGGGATTCGGCGACGACCCGACCGGTCGACACGCGATAGCTGACCAGTTCGCCCAACGGCCCGCAGGCCGCGCCGAGTACCGAAAAGCGCGACCCGCTCTCGCCGTCCAGCCAGAAGGCCGCCCGGTGGTCGGCGAACAGCGCCTCGAACACGGCCGTGCCATCGGGCATCGCCGTCACCGGCTCGACGTGCACGCGATAGCCGGTGTCCTGGTCGGCTGCCTGCTCTGTCGTGATGACCATGCGGCTCGTGGTCGGACGTGTTGACAGGTCACGGAAATTGCCGAGCAGGCGGGCGCCGTGCTCGCCGGCCACCGACTCGGGGTGGAACTGCACGCCCCAGTGGCGGTGCTTTCGGTGTCGCACCGCCATGACGAGGCCGTCCGCGGTGACCGCCGTGGTCTCCAGGTCGTCCGGCAGTTCCTGGGCGATCAGCGAGTGGTAGCGCACCACCTGGAACGGCGACGGGATGCCGGCGAACAGGTCCGTGCCGGCGTGGTGGACCGCGCTGAGCCTGCCGTGCACGGGTGTCGGCGCGTGCGTCACGGTCCCGCCGGCGAAATGGCAGAGCCCCTGATGGCCGAGGCAGATGCCGAGCAGCGGCAGGTCGTGCCGTGCCAACGCCAGCCTGCTGATGCCGAAGTCGCGCTCGCGGTCGGGCCTGCCGGGCCCTGGGGAGATGACGATGTTGGCTATGTCGTTGAAGTTCAGCCGTTGCCACGTGGCTTCGTCGTCGTTGCGCAGCACGATCGGTTCCGCGTTGTTCACCTCGGCCAGCAGGTGGAACACGTTGTAGGTGAACGAATCGTAGTTGTCCACCAGTAACGTTCGCACCGCGAATCCCCCATCCACCGCGACAAGCCGTGTCGCCCCCGCCGGCAGCCTAGCCGTCCCGGCTGGTGGGCGCACTTGTCCGACCGCTCCACTAAGCTGGAGGTTGGCATAATCACGAAGGGGGACAACATGCCTGTGCAGCTCAACCACCTGATCGTCTGGTCGCGGGACCAGGTCGCGTCGGCGACATTCCTCGCCGAGGTCCTCGGACTGCCAGAGCCGGAGTCGACGCCGCCGTTCACCCAGGTTCGCGTGACGAACGACGTGCTGCTCGACTATCTGGGCGGTCGCCAGGAAGTGGCGTCACAGCACTACGCGTTCCTGGTCGGCGAAACCGAGTTCGACGAGATCTTCGGCCGTATCAAGGACCGCGGCCTCGACTACTGGGCAGGCCCCGGCCATGCCGATCCCGGCCGGATCAACACCAGGGACGGCGGACGCGGCGTCTACTTCGACGATCCGGACGGCCACGCGCTGGAGATCCTGACGCGGCCGTACGGTGGCTGATTCACCGACCGGATCGGGTCAGGCCTGGTCGGCCATGGCCTCCCGGTCGGACATGCCGCGGTAGCCGGGGTGCACCATCGGCGTGAGGCCCTGCTCGGCGGCCATCCGCCTGAGCAGGGCCAGCAGTTGCGCGCGTTCCGCGGTGTCGAGGCCGGCGCACATGGCGTCCTCGTGCTCCCTGCCGATGACGGCCAGCTGCTCCATGAACCGGGCACCCGCGTCGGTGAGGTACAGCGCGTGGTGACGGCGGTCGTCGGGGTTGCGTCGACGTTCGACGAGGCCGCGCTGTTCGAGGCCGTCGACCATCGCGACGAGACGGCTCGGTGGCGTGCCCAGCTGGTTCGCGATGGCCTGCTGGCTCTGTCCGGGCCGCATCGCGACGATCCGCAGCAGCCCGGTCTGCGGCGGCGCGAGACCCAGCTCCGCGATCCGGTCGGCGAACCGCCCGGCGGCGTGCGCACCGAGCTGTGCCAGCAGGAACGCATTGCCACCCGCGCGCCGCTCTTCGTTCATGCGTGCAATGGTACTCGAAGTGTAACTATTGACCGGAGACGAGACCGTCACGACCACAGACGGCAGCCGCGCCGCCCACGACGGCTCCGAACCACCCGGTGCCGGCCAGAACGGCACGGTCCGGCTGTGGCAGCTCGGCTGAGCTGCCACAGCCTGGTCAGCGCTTGATCATCCGGCCCATTCGTCCAGGTTGCTGATGTGGATCGCGGCGAAGCGCCAGCGGTCACCGTTGTCGACGGCGATCATGGTGGACCGGAATCGGCCGATTTCGGTGGTCCGGCCCTGGTAGCAGCTCTCCTGTGTCTGGACTCCGATCATGATGGCCATCGCGCCGTACGTCCGGATCCGGTTGCCCTCCCAGCTGAACTTCAGGTGGACGAGGTCGCCGGACCGGTAGCGGTCCAGCCACTGCCGCTTGCTGAGCATGAACCCCAGCGGCCCGACGCCGAGAAAGTCGTCGGTGAGCATCTCGTCGAGCGTGGCGGTGTCGCCGGCAAGCTCGGCCTCGGCCCACGCGTGGCCGAGCTCTGGTAAGTGGTCATACATGCCTTCCGGCTCCCCAAACGGAACACGGTCCAAACGAGAAACGCCAAGGTGAACGGCTGTCATCCCTCGGTCGGCGCAACCGTCCTGCTGCGGCCACGGAACTCGGCAAGCACCTCCCGCCCGCCGTCGACCTCCCGGTAGACGGTGACGTCGTAGATGCCGTTGCGGCCGTAGCGGGTGCGTTCCTCGGCGACCGCGACGAGCAGGTCGCCAAGGCGCCCCGGGCGCACGAACGAGATCTCGGCACCTGCCGCCACCGTCGCCGGGCCGTGGCTGTTGCACGCGCAGGCGAACGTTGTGTCGGCCAGCAGGAACAGGTAGCCGCCATGCGCGATGCCGTGCCCGTTGACCATCTGTTCGGTCAGTCGCATGGTTGCCGTCGCGCGGCCGGCGCCCACCTC
Organism: Candidatus Melainabacteria bacterium; assembly: GCA_963702275.1. Taxonomy (GTDB): domain Bacteria; phylum Actinomycetota; class Actinomycetes; order Mycobacteriales; family Pseudonocardiaceae; genus DATEPR01. The sequence goes on along the minus strand of CAVPCF010000025.1, from coordinate 65,070 downwards.
GACCAGATCGATACCGAGTGTGCGTGACGCCACGTCGGCCTCGAACATCTCTGACACCGGTCAATAATGGCAGGCATGCCGGACGTGTACGTGGTTGACGGGGTTCGCACAGCGCAGGGCAAGTACGGCGGTGGCCTGGCCGGCGTCCGCCCGGACGACCTGGCCGCCATCGTGGTGCGCGAGGCCGTGCGACGCGCGGGCGTGCCCGACGACGCCGTGGCGGAGGTCGTGCTCGGCGCCGCGAACCAGGCGGGCGAGGACAACCGCAACGTCGCCCGGATGGCCGTGCTGCTCGCCGGCCTGCCGGACCACACCCCCGGCTACACCGTGAACCGCTTGTGCGCCAGCGGTTTGACGGCCGTGATGACCGCCGCGAACGCCATCAGGGCCGGCGAGTACGACGTGGCCGTCGCGGGCGGCGTCGAGTCCATGACGAGGGCACCGTGGGTGATGGCCAAGCCCGGCACGCCGTGGGCCAAGCCCGGCCAGGTCTACGACACGTCGCTGGGCTGGCGTTTCGCCAACCCGAAGTTCGACAGCACGATCACGCTGTCGATGGGGGAGACCGCGGAGGAGGTCGCCGCCCTGGACGGCATCAGCCGCGCCGACAGCGACGAGTTCGCCCTGCGCAGCCACCAGCGCGCCGTCGCCGCCATCGACGCGGGCCGGTTCGACGCGGAGATCGTGCCGGTCCCGGTGCAGGACGGCGCGTTCACCGTCGACGAAGGCCCCCGCCGGTCGACCACGCTGGAGAAGCTGGCCGCGCTGCGCCCGGCGTTCCGCGCGGGCGGCATCGTCACGGCGGGCTCGTCGTCGCCCCTGTCCGACGGCGCGGCGGCCCTGGTCCTGGCGGGCGAGGACGCGGTCGAGCGACTGGGCCTGACCCCGCGAGCCCGCATCGTGGCGGGCGCGAGCGCGGGTGTCGCACCTCACGTGATGGGCCTCGGCCCGGTGCCGGCCACCGAGAAGGTGCTGGACCGCACCGGTTGGCACGTCGAGGACCTGGCCGCGGTCGAACTGAACGAGGCGTTCGCGGCACAGAGCCTGGCCGTCATCCGGCGCCTGAAACTGGACGAAGCCCAGGTCAACGCCGACGGCGGGGCCATCGCGCTCGGTCACCCACTCGGCTGCTCCGGCGCCCGCCTGATGGTCACCCTGTTGGGCCGGATGGAACGCGAGAACGCGGCACGCGGCCTGGCCACGCTGTGCGTCGGCGTCGGTCAGGGCGTCGCCGTCCTGGTGGAGCGCGTCTAGAAAGTAACGCCGGACCGGTCCGGCACGACAAGCGGGCTACACAGCCTGGAGGCCCGCGATGGTCGTTTTACTTGCGCTGGGCCAAATGCTGTTCCTGGAAGCCGGCTTCGCCGTGGTGCAGTCGGCATGGCACAACCAGTTCATCGGCCCGGCCGGCCGGATCGGCTCCATCGTGTTGGTGGCACTGGTGATCGGCCTACCGTGGCTGGTCCATCCGCGCGTCGTGTTCGGTCCGGTCGCGGCCAGCAGGGCGGCGCGGGTGGTGCGGTTCGGCGGCTACGCGTTGCTGTTCGTGCTGATTCCGGTGGTCCTCGCCGTGCTCGTGTCCGACCGGAATCAGGGTGCCGGCGCGCTCGTGGTGCTGTCACTGGTCTTCGTCGGCTACGGGCTCACCATCCTGGGTGTGACATCCCGTCGCTGGCCGATCCGAGAGAAAACCCTTGCCGTCGCCGGAAGTCTCGGCGTCGTGGTGGGCATGGCCGGCTACGCGCTGACCCCGTTCGGTGGCGCCCCGCTCGCCGCCGTCGACTACATGGCGATTTCGCTGGTGGCACTGGGCGGCCCCGCGGTGGCGGGCCGGGTGACCCGCCAGGGTGTCGTGGCCGGCCTGGTGACCGGGGTCATCGCCGCCCTGTTGGTCACCGTGTTCGCCACCACGACGATGCTCCTGTCCCGGCACCAGGCGACCGCTGAGTGACATGGCGGTCGGATACCTGATCCTGCTGTTGCTCGCCCCGGTCGTCGGCGCGCTGGCCGGCGCGTGCGGATCCGCCATCGGCCGCAGGCGCGACGTCGCGATGCCAGAACCACGGTCCGGCAAGGCGCCCCTCCCGCTTTCGTGAGCCATCCCGACGCGCTAGCATGACTTTCCGAACGTTCGGTTGGTAATTCGGAGGGTGGCCCGATGTCGGCTCTGCTGCGCAGCTATGTCAGTGGCAAGTGGCACACCGCGCCGGACGAAGGCGTGCCGCTGCACGACGCGGCGACCGGCGACGAGGTCGCCCGCATCTCCTCCTCGGGCATCGACATGGCCGCGGCCCTGGCCTACGGCCGCCACACCGGCGGTCCGGCACTGCGTGCCATGACCTTCCACCAGCGGGCGGCACTGCTCAAGGTGCTCGCGTCGCACCTGCGCGAACACCGCGACGAGCTCTACGCCCTCTCGGCGCGAACCGGCGCGACGCTGGGCGACTCGAAGTTCGACATCGACGGCGGCATCGGCGTGCTGTTCAGCTACGCCAGCAAGGGCCGCCGCGAACTGCCCAACGACACCGTCTACGTCGACGGCGCGGTCGAGGCGCTGAGCAGGACCGGCACGTTCGTCGGCCAGCACATCGCGACCCCGTTGCGTGGCGTCGCCGTGCAGATCAACGCGTTCAACTTCCCGGCGTGGGGCCCACTGGAGAAGTTCGCGCCCGCGTTCGTGGCAGGCGTGCCGAGCCTGATCAAGCCGGCCAGCCAGACCGCGTACCTCACCGCGCGGCTGGTCGAGCTGATCATCGCGTCCGGCATCCTGCCCGAGGGCTCGCTCCAGTTCGTGGCGGGCGGTGTCGGCGACCTCCTCGACCACGTGACGCCGCAGGACCTGGTGTCGTTCACCGGTTCCGCGTCCACCGCGCGCAAACTCCGCACCCACCCGGCGATCGTGCGCAACGCCGTCCGGTTCAACGCAGAGGCCGACTCGCTCAACCTGTCCATCCTCGGCCCGGACGCCACCCCCGGCACCGCCGAGTTCGACCTGTACGTCAAGCAGTTGGTCACCGAGATGACCGTCAAGGCGGGCCAGAAGTGCACCGCGATCCGGCGCGCGTTCGTGCCGGCCGAACTGGTCGACGACGTGCTCGCGGCGGCCGCCGCGCGGCTGGCCAAGGTGACGGTGGGCAACCCGACCAGCGAGGGTGTCCGGATGGGCGCGCTGGCCAGTTTGGAGCAGCGCGAGGAGGTCCGGCGCTCGATCAAGGCGCTCCAGGACTCCGGCGGCATCGTGTACGGCGACCCGGAGCGCGTCGACGTCGTGGACGCCGACGCGTCGCGCGGCGCGTTCCTCTCCCCGATCCTGCTGCGCGCCGACCCGGACCGGGCCGAACCGCACGAGGTCGAGGCGTTCGGCCCGGTATCGACGGTCCTGCCGTACACGTCGGTCGAGCACGTGGTCGACCTGGCCGCGCGTGGCCAGGGCAGCCTGGTCGGCTCGGTCGTCACCGGTGACACGGAGTTCGCGCGGGACGTGGTGCTCGGCATCGCGCCGTGGCACGGCCGCGTGCTGGTCCTGGACGCCGACGACGCGAAGGAGTCCACCGGCCACGGTTCGCCGCTGCCCCAACTGGTCCACGGCGGCCCCGGCCGAGCAGGCGGCGGCGCGGAGATGGGCGGCATCCGGGGCGTGCTGCACCACATGCAGCGCACCGCGGTGCAGGCAGGCCCCGCGGTGCTGAGCGCGGTCACCAACCGCTGGGTGCCCGGCGCGCCCCGCCAGGAGGGTGTCCACCCGTTCCGCAAGTCGTTGGCGGAGTTGCGTCTGGGCGACACGGTCGTCGCGGGCCCGCGCACGCTGACCCGCGCCGACATCGACCACTTCGCCGAGTTCACCGGCGACACGTTCTACGCCCACACCGACGAAGCGGCCGCCGCGGCCAACCCGCTGTTCGGCGGCATCGTCGCGCACGGCTACCTGATCGTCTCGTTCGCGGCGGGCCTGTTCGTGTCGCCGGAACCAGGCCCGGTACTGGCCAACTACGGCCTGGAGAACCTGCGCTTCCTGACCCCCGTCAAACCGGGCGACGCCCTGACGGTCACGTTGACCGCCAAGCAGATCACCCCCCGCATCGACAACGACTACGGCGAGGTCCGCTGGGACGCCGACGTCACCAACGCCACCGGCGAATCGGTCGCCAAGTACGACGTGCTGACCCTCGTCGCGAAAACCTGACCTCCCGTGGACGATGTGCTGGTGCTCGGTGCGGGCGTGATCGGGCTGACGACCGCCGTGTGTCTCGCCGAGGCCGGACTGACCGTGCGCATCAGGGCGGCCCAACTGCCGCAGGCCACTACTTCCGTTGTGGCCGGGGCGATGTGGGGGCGTGGGCCGGGCGTGCAGGAGCCGGCCGACCGGATCGACACCTGGATGCGAACAACACTGCTGGACCTGACCGAACTCGCCGACGATCCGGCAACCGGCGTGCGGTTCGCCCGCGGCCGCGAGGCCACCCGCGAGCCCGATGCGCCAACGCCCGTGTCCGGCGCGCGGGAAGTACAGCGCTGCACCACAACGGACCTGCCCGCCGGGTTCGAAGACGGCTACTGGATCACCGTGCCGCTGGTCGACATGCCGCGCCACCTCGCCTACCTCGAAGCCCGCTTCCGCCAGGCAGGCGGTCAGCTCGAACAGTCAACCGTGCGGGACGACGGCACAGCGCCCGTTGTCGTGAACTGCACCGGCGTGGGTGCGCGGGAACTCGTGCCGGACCCGGCGGTCGTGCCGATCCGCGGGCAGCATGTGATCGTCACCAATCCCGGGCTGACCGAGTTCTTCGTCGAGGAGACCGACGCGGCTTCCTGGGTCAGTTTCTTCCCGCACGGCGACCGTGTGGTGCTGGGCGGCGTCGCCGTCCGGGACAGTTGGGATCTGGCGCCCGACCCACTCACCGCCGACGCGATCGTGGCCCGCTGCGCCGCCGTCGAACCCCGGCTCGGGGACGCCGAAGTCAGGGCCCACCTGGTCGGGTTGCGGCCCGGCCGGTCCGCGGTGCGACTGGACGAGGAGCGGCGGGACGGCACGCGCTGGATTCACAACTACGGGCACGGCGGCATGGGCGTCACTCTGTCGTGGGGCTGTGCCCGCGAGGTCGTGACACTGGTTGAGCAGCCATTTCGGTAGGTATGACCGGACAGAACGGCTTAGAGTCGTCGCGTGGACCTCCCGGTGATGCCTCCAGTCAAGCCGATGCTGGCCAAGGCCGTGCACGTGATGCCACGCGCCGCCGGCCTCTCCTATGAACCCAAGTGGGACGGTTTTCGTTGCATCGTGTTCCGCGACGGCGACGATGTCGAGCTCGGTTCGCGTAACGACCGGCCCCTGACCAGGTACTTTCCCGAGCTGGCCGAACTGCTCAAGGACGTGCTGCCGCCTCGCTGCGTGGTGGACGGCGAGATCGTCGTGGTCACCGGCAACGGCCTGGACTTCGACACCCTGCAACTGCGGCTGCATCCGGCTGCCTCGCGGGTGCGGAAGCTGGCCGAGGAGACGCCGGCCAGCTTCGTGGCGTTCGACCTGCTGGCGCTCGGCGACCGCGACCTGACCACCGAGCCGTTCCACGTCCGCCGCCGCGAACTGGAGGGCGTCCTGGGTGGCGCGCTGGCCCGCGTGCACCTCACGCCGACCACCGACGACCCGGACATCGCGCAGGACTGGTTCACCCGGTTCGAGGGCGCGGGCTTCGACGGTGTCATGGCCAAGCCGGTCGACCTGCCCTACGAGCAGGACAAACGCGTGATGTGGAAGGTCAAGCACGAGCGCACCGCGGACTGCGTCGTGGCCGGCTTCCGCTGGCACAAGGACGGCAACGGCATCGGCTCGCTGCTGCTGGGCCTGTTCGACGACAACGGCGCCCTGCACCATGTCGGCGTGGCCAGCAGCTTCTCCGCCGAACTACGCGAACAGCTCAAAGCAGACCTCGAGCCGCAACGGGAGAACGCGCTGGACAACCACCCGTGGCGCGACTGGGCCGCCGCCGAGGAACACGCGGGCCGCCGCATGCCGGGGGCGCTGAGCCGCTGGAGCGCCACGAAGGACATGTCGTGGGTGCCGCTGCGACCGGAACTGGTGGCCGAGATCCGCTACGAACACCTGCTGTCCGGCCGGTTCCGGCACACCGGTCGCCTTGTCCGGTTCCGCCCGGACCGCGACCCGGAGTCCTGCACCTACGCGCAACTGGTCGAGGTGCCGCCCGCCGAACTGGCGGCGCTGTTCGGCACAGCGGCCCATGACTGACCTGACGCTGGACCTGGACGGCACCGAGGTCACGGTGTCCAACCCGGACAAGGTGTTCTTCCCGGCACGCGGCGAGACAAAGCTCGACCTGGTCCGCTACTACCAGCACGTGGCCGGGCCGCTGCTGAACACCGTGCGCGGCAGGCCGCTGCTGCTGGAGCGCTACCCGGCGGGCGCGGGCGGCAAGTCGTGGTTCCAGAAGCGGGTGCCGGCCAACGCGCCGGACTGGCTGACCACCACCCAGGTCGCCACGCCCAACGGCACCACGAGCGACGCGCTCGTCGCGGCCGACCTGGCGCACATCGTCTGGGCGGTCAACCTGGGTTGCATCGGCTTCCACGTGTGGCCGATCCGCGCCGCGACCCCCGAGATCACCGACGAACTGCGCATCGACCTGGACCCGTCACCCGGCGTCGGCTTCCCGCAGATCCAGGAAGCCGCCGCGCTGACCAGGGAATTCCTCGACGAACACGGCATCGTCGCGCACCTGAAGACGTCCGGCTCACGCGGCCTGCACCTCTATGCGGCGTTGAGCCCGAACTGGGACGGCTACCAGGTCCGCGCCGCCGCTGTCGCCCTGGCCAGGGCGCTGGAGCGCCGGCATCCCGACCTGATCACCGCGCAGTGGTGGAAGGAGGAGCGCGGCGCCCGGGTGTTCGTCGACTTCAACCAGAACGCCCCGCACAAGACCGTCTTCGGCGCCTGGTGCGTGCGGCCGCGCACCGGCGCCCAGGTGTCCACGCCGATCGGCTGGGACGAACTGGCCACGGTCGAGCCGGACGAACTGACCATCGCGACCGTCCCGGCCCGGGTGGCGGAACACGGCGACCCGTGGGCCGACATGGTCCACAACGGACAGTCGATCGAACCGCTGCTGGAGCTGTCGAACCACGACATGGCCAGCGGCATGATGGACGCGCCGTGGCCGCCCGTCTACCCGAAGATGCCCGACGAACCACCGAGAGTCGCACCGAGCCGAGCGAGGAAACCGTGATGGAGACCGGGTACGCACCCGTCAACGGTGTGGACATGTACTGGGAGAGCCGGGGCAGTGGCGGCACGCCGCTGATCGTCGTGCCCGGCGGCTTCGGGCTGACCACGCTGTTCGGCGGCCCGGTCGACGAACTGGCCGAGCACCGGCAGGTCATCTCGATCGAACTCCAGGGCCACGGCCACACCAGGGACATCGACCGCCCCTTCAGCTTCGAGGGCTTCGGTGACGACATAGCCGCGCTCGCCCGGCATCTCGACCTCGGCCAGGTGGACCTGATCGGCTGCTCGCTCGGTGGCGGCGTCACCCTCCGCGCGACTATCCAGCACCCGGATCTGGTCCGCAGGCTCGTGCTGGTGTCGGTGCCGTGCCGCCGGACCGGCTGGTTTCCCTCGGTACTCGCCGGCATGGCGCAGATCAGCGCCGCCGGTTTCGACGCGATGCGGCAGACGCCGATGTACCAGGCGTGGGCGGCGGTCGCGCCGGACCAGGACGCGTTCCCGACCCTGATGGACCACACCGGCAGCCTGCTGCGCACCCCGTACGACTGGACCGACGAAGTGAAGTCGATCACCGCGCCCACGCATGCTCGTGTACGCGGACGCCGACAGCATCCCGACGTCGCACGCTGCCGAGTTCTTCGGCCTGCTCGGCGGTGGCATGGCCGACGGCGACTGGGACGGCTCGTCGCCGACCGAGATGCGCCTGGCGATCCTGCCGAACACGACGCACTACAACGTGTTCGACTCCCCTCGGATCGCCGGCCTGGTCACCGAGTTCCTGTCGGCCAAGCCGTAACTGTCAGGGGGTAACGGGATGATCCCTGCGACCAACAGTGAGAGGAAGCGAAATGGCTGAAGTGCTGCTGTTCCACCATGTGCAAGGCCTCACGTCCGGCGTCCGCGACTTCGCCGAGTCGCTCCGGCGCGCCGGACACACCGTGCACACTCCCGACCTGTTCGAGGGCCGGGCCTTCGACAAGATCGACGACGGCCTTGCCCACGTGAACGAAGTCGGCTTCGGCACGGTCCTCGAACGCGGCCGGCAGGCCGCAGAAGGGCTGCCAAATGAACTCGTCTACGCCGGGTTCTCGCTCGGGGTCCTGCCGGCGCAGATGCTGGCCCAGACCCGAGCAGGCGCGAAAGGCGCGCTGTTGTTCCACTCCTGCGTGCCGACGTCCGAGTTCGGCGGCGCGTGGCCACCGGGAGTGCCGGTCCAGATCCACGGCATGGACGCCGACCCGTTCTTCGTCGACGAGGGCGACATCGACGCGGCCCGCGCGCTCGTAGCATCCACAAAGGACGCAGAACTGTTCCTCTACCCGGGCAAGTCACACCTGTTCGCCGACAACAGCCTCGCGGACTACGACGAGCAGGCCGCCGCGCTGCTGACCGAACGCGTGCTCGGCTTCCTCGCCGAAGTCCAGTAGCGGCAACTAGAACTCGGCGCGCACACCCAGCAACCGGACCGGGCGGGTGCGGTCGAACCAGTCCAGCACGGTGAGCGCTGCCCGCTCGATGTCGTCGGCGTCGCTGGTCGGCGAGGGGAGCGTCATGCTGCGGGTGGCGGTGAAGAACGGCACGAACCGGACCTTGACCGCGACCCGCAGCGCAGGCCGCCCCTCCGCCACCACGTCCCGCGCCACTCGCCGGGCCAACAGCACCACCTGCTCGGCCATCGCGGCCGGATCGGCCAGATCCTGCTGGAACGTGACCTCCCGACTACGCGACCGCGCCACCCACGGCGTCGCGCTCACCTCGGTGTCACCCGCGCCCAGCGCGAGCTGCCGGTACCACGGTCCCATCCGCGGACCGAACCGCGCCGCCAGCGCCGCCGGATCGGTCCTGGCCAGTTCGGCGACCGTCGTCACACCCAGCGCGGCCAGCTTCGACGACGTACGGGGGCCGATGCCCCAGAGCGCCCTCGTCGGCAGGGCACCCATCACGTCGGCCCAGTTGTCCCTTGTCAGCCGGTAGATCCCGGCCGGTTTGGCGAAGCCGGTCGCGGTCTTGGCGCGCAGCTTGTTGTCGCCGATGCCGACCGAGCAGGACATCCCCGTCTCGTTGGCCACCGCCTGCCGGAGCTCGCCTGCCAGCGCCTCCGGGTCGGCGGTGTGCGCGCCGACGAACGCCTCGTCCCAGCCGAGCACCTCGACCACCACCGGGAATCCACGCAGCGTGGCCATCACCCGCGCGGACACCTCCTCGTAGGCAGGCGGGTCGGACGGCAGGAACACCGCGTCGGGGCAGCGTTTGGCCGCGATGCGCATCGGCATCCCGGAGTGCACGCCGAACTCGCGGGCCTCGTAGCTCGCCGTGGCCACGACCGTCCGCGCGTTCGGGTCGCCGGAACCGCCGACCACCACCGGCCGGCCGCGGAGCTCCGGCCGGCGGGCGATCTCGACGGCCGCGATGAACTGGTCGAGGTCGACGTGCAGGACCCAGTCCGAGAAGGACACGTGCGCCAGTATTCGCCGGTGGCGGTCGGTGCGCCCGCGCTAACCGTGCGGCGGTCCGTTTGTCACCCGGTCCGGCCGGGTATCTGCTAGCCGACAACGACAGTGGCGAGGAGCCCAATGGACACGTACCGGAACGACGCGATCGGCGTACGGATACCGACGGTCGAGTCGCTCACGCCGCACTTCACCGCGCTGACCCGCGTGCTGCTGGACGCGGTCACCGTGGCCGACGTGCTCCAACGCGTCCTCAAGACCGCGCTGGACCTGGTGCCCGCCGCGGACGTGGCCAGCATCACGCTGCGCTCGCCGAACGGCACCTACCACACCCCGATCCTGACCGACCCGATCGCCGACGAACTCGACCAGGTGCAGTACGCGACCGGCGAGGGCCCGTGCGTCGAGTCGGCCCGCATCCCCGGTCCCGCGTCCGCGCTCTGCGGTGACCTGGCCAACGCGCCGGACTGGCCGACGTTCGGCCCGGCTGCCGCGGCCCTCGGCATGAACTCGGTACTGGCCGTGGCACTCCTGCCGGACGCCCGGCCGCCGCAGCTCACCGGCGCGCTGAATCTCTACTCGCGGCAGCGGGACGGCCTGACCGCCGCCGACCGCGACGTCGCGTTGCTGTTGGCAACCCACGGTTCCCTCGCGCTGGCCAGCACCCAGGCCCGCACCACGGCCGAACTGCACGCGGCCCAACTGCGCCGCGCCATCGACAGCCGGGACATCATCGGCCAGGCAAAGGGAATCCTGATGAACCGCCGCGGCATCTCGTCGGACGAGGCGTTCGACCTGCTGCGCCGGATCTCGCAGGACATGAACGTGAAGCTCGCCGACCTGGCCCGCACCCTGGCCGACCGGCACCTCGACCTCGACCTGCCGCTGGCCGGGGCATGAGCTACAGCCGCACCGGCGCGTCCACGTCGCCGTCGACATCCGCGTCGGCGTCGGCGTCGCTGGCGAGGGTCGGGTCGGTCACCACGTCGGTCGCGAACCGGACCTCCGTGATGGTCCGGCCCGGCACGGTGTAGACCCGCACGAGATCCGCGAGATGGTTGACCATCAACAGCCCACGGCCGCGCGACGCGGCGGGCGGCACCGGCCTGCGTCCGGCCAGCGGATCGCTGATGAACCCGTTGTCCCTGACCTGGCACGCCACGTAGTCGCGTGCGCGGCCCAACAGGACGGTGGCCGCGCAGTGGGCGTGTTCGATGCTGTTGGTGGCCAGTTCGGTGAGCGTCAGGACCAGGTCGTCGGTCCGGTCCGCGGAAAGGCCCTGTCGCAAGCCGAACTCGGTCGCGACCCGCCGGAGCCGCGGCAGCGACGCCGCAGCGACGACGCACATCTCGGCGTTCGCAGGCGCCGGGAGCTTCGTGTTGTAGGCCGCGAGCACCGCCTCGGGCGCATACCGGCCGTCGACCCGGGTGGCGTCCCGCTCGAGGACGAGCGGGTGCGTCCTGGCCACGTCGGCGAGCGCGGCCCGGTCCAACCGCTCCGCGTCGTACATGCACCGGATGGTGACCGCCTGACCGGCGAACGACCGGTTGACCAGCGCCTCATGCCGCACGCACGCCGGATACTCGTCGACACCGCGCCCCGGCCAGATCGGTTCCTCGACGATCCGCACCGGCCGGCCCGGGTACCGGTCGGCGAACTCCCGCAGCACGCCGGGCAGGATCCAGCCGGGGTTGCGACCGACCGTGGCCAGGTCCACCAGGTGGATCCGCGCCGCGGTCCGCCCCAGTTCCCCGCGCAGCAACGCGATCCGTGCCGCCGGCACCGCCACCGCGACCGGTTCCCCAGCCGAGAGCCCGGCCCTGACGAAACTCACCGTGGTGGCGAGATACTCACTGTCACCGCGGTAGAGCAGGGCCGAGTGCGCGAACCGGTTGTCGGTCGCTGTGCTCATCACCGTCCGTCTCGTTTGTCGTGTCTCCTGGTTGGACTACCCGCTGGCGGACGGTTCACACACTCAGTCGACGTCGTTCTCCTGCGGGCCGCTCAGCGCCGCACGCAGTATTTCCAGGCTGCCGGACAGCAGCCTGGACACGTGCATCTGCGAGATGCCGATCTGGTCCGCGATCTGGGTCTGGGTCATGTTGCCGAAGAACCGCATGACCACAATGGACGCCTCCCGCTCCGGCAGCATGGCAAGGGCCGGGATCAGCGCCTCGCGGTCCTCGACCAGATCGAGCGCGCTGTCCAGATCACCGAGCCGGTTCTCGGCCGGGCTGCGGCCTTCGTCGTCCGTGCCGCTGTCCAACGAGTCGGTGTTGTAGGCGAAACCGACCTGGAGGCCCTCGTAGACCTCCTCGACCGGCATGCCCAGCGCGGTCGCGATCTCCTTCGGCCGGGCGGATCGGCCCAGTTCCTGCGCCAGCCGAGCCGACGCTGTGGTGATCGCGGCGTGTAGCTCCTTCAGCCGCCGTGGCACGCGCACCGCCCAGGTGGCGTCCCGGAAGTAGCGCCGGACCTCGCCGGTGATCGTCGGCACGGCGAACGAGAGGAAGTCGGTACCGCGGTTCGGGTCGAAACGGTCGACCGCGTTGATCAGTCCGATCCGCGCGACCTGCTGCAGGTCCTCCTCGGGCTGGCCGCGGTTGCGGAACTTGCGCGCGATGTGCTCCGCCACCGGCAGGTGGCCGGTGACCAGCAGGTCACGGATCCGCATGCGTTGCGGTTCTGGTGCCGACTCGTCCGCCAGTTGGTGGAAGAGCGGGATCAGCTCCTGGTAGTCAGTCCGTTCGCTGTCGTTCCCTGCCATGGGAATGGCACTCCTCTGCCCGTCCTGGTGAGCTGTTCCACAAAGTCGGCGAGGTCCCAAAACGGCTGCGTGCTCAACCGCTGCCCGTCAACACTACGACTGGTCCACGCACCCGGCAAGATTACCGGTCGGCTGTGTCCCCGATCCGCCCGCTCGTGTTTGTCGTCCACCCGGCGGGGAACCCCAGGACGACACACGGAGATCCAGTGCCAAGCACGCGAGGCGGAAGATCATGAAGGACAGAGACTACATGCGCAGCGCGATCGCAGGCGCCATCGGCGCCCTCCGCAGGGGAGACGAGGACTACGCATTGGTGCTGTTCGGCCGGTTGGCAGGCTCCGCCGGACTGCCGGTAAGGCAAGGTGTCCTGGAACTGGCCGACGCCAACGTAGCCATGCTGCGAACCCTGACCGGCCACGAGCCAGACGACGACCTGATCTTCACGGTCGACGACGACGGCCCCCCACCCCCCGGCGAGGAAGCAGGCTCGATCGACGACGCGGAGCCGGCGCAGCGATCCACCGCCCGCATCCTGCTGGCCCTGGCCAACGGCTACCCAGAGGACGCGGACCTGCACCTGGACATCGTCGCGGCGGCCCCCGATCGCAACGCCACCGGCCAGGTCTTCGCATACATGATGGGCTGGACGCTGGAACTGCTGGACCTGTGCGAGAACAGCGGCCACCCGGTACCCGGCTGGCTACGCCCGGTCCTCGCAGGCCACTGACAACTCCCGCTCACCGCGCGGCCAGGCGATGGCCAGGACCGGACCGCTCACACCGTCGAAACGCCCAGTCGTACGGCAAATCGACGACCGACGAGCACCACCCGAGAAGCTGATCAAGCCCCGAGCTGCGACTTTCGCCGACACAGGCAGACCCCCGCCCAACCCTGGGGGCTACGGCCCTTTTCAACCCTATGCCTGTCAAGCCCCAAATGGGGCGTTTACCGGCAAGCTGTGGACAACTGATTCGGCTGTCCACATTCGGCCGAATGACTTGACACAGCCGGAAGTCCGACGACGTGGCATGGCCGATGAGCTCGACACGGGCCAGAGTGTGGTCACGGCTGGGCTTTCGTGAGCTGGACGTGGAACTGCCGCTCACCATCAGCAGTACTGGTCCAGCAGTCGACCGAGTCAGCAAGCGTACGCAGAATACGCATGCTCATCGACCCAACCTCCGGCTCAGACCCACTACGCAACGTAGCGGAAGCGTTGATCTCAAGCAGCTCCGCCGACACCAACAGCCGACAGACCAGCATGCTCGAGGGCGCCGCGTTCGCCAGGACGGTAGCGCAGGCCTCCTCCACGGCAAGGCGCAGGTCAGAGATCGCGTCGAGGTCGAAATCCTCCCGCATGGCCATGTCCGCCGCCAGCGCCCGCACGCCCGGCACCCGCTCGCGGCTGGCCAGCATGCGCACCTCGACCTCGTTCGCACGCAGTTCAGGATTCGCACGCAGTTCAGGCGTGTCCTCCGGCCGTTCGTTCACCCCGCGGCACCTCTCGATCTCGAACACCCTGGACGGGCCAACTGCATGATAGGCGCAGCGGTGATCGCCAGAAGAGACGAACCGCCGAGGTTTGATGTTCGAGAAGCAGGGTAACCGGGGTGCGGCACGAAACCGTGTCACCGTGACCGCAGGAGGACGGCCGATGTCCGTACCGACCCAGCTCGACCGCGCGCCCCGACTCGCGCTGGCCACCGCATCCGGCCCCGACAAGATCGGTGTCGGCCGCCGTGGCGCCGCGCTTGCCCTGGTGGCGGCGGTCCTGGCCGGCTCGGCGGGTGTCGCGATGACGGTCACGGCCGTGTTGGCGAGCACGTGGATCTTCGGCACGATACTGGCCGCGAGCCTGCTGGCCTGCACCCTCCTGGCGACGACAGCGTGGCGCTCGGGCTTCCACGTTTGACAGTCACGACAACCCCGGCCGCTACTGACCGATTTCCACCGGCCCGGCCAGGTGCCCGGCCCGCACATACCGATCCAACAGCCCCAACAGATGATCCAGATCCACCGGTTTGGTCACGTAGTCCGTGGCGCCGGAAGCGAGGCTACGGTCCCGGTCCTCCTTCATCGCCTTGGCAGTCACCGCGATCACCGGTAGGTCCGCATACACCGACATACTCCGAATAGCCGCAATCGTCGCGTTCCCGTCCAACTCCGGCATCATGATGTCCATCAGCACCACAGAAACGTCATGGTGCTGCTCCAGCTCCCGCACCCCAGCCACACCGTTGTCCGCCGAGACAACACGCAACCCCTGAGCCTCCAGCGCCGCGGTCAACGCGAGAACGTTGCGCATGTCATCGTCCACAATCAACACACGCTCACCATGAAACCGAGGCATCGCAACGGAATCAGCGGCGGACAACGCCCGAGGAATACCCACTATGGACGGACCGGTAAATGACGGCGGCGTGATCTGACGCACCGGCAGATACAACGTGAACGTACTGCCCTTACCCGGCGTCGAACTCACCACCAACTCGCCACCCAACAGATCAGCCAACTCCCGGCAGATCGACAGACCAAGACCGGTGCCGCCATATTTCCGACTGGTCGTGCCATCAGCCTGCTGGAACGCCTCGAAGATCACCGCGAGCTTGTCCTGCGGAATGCCGATACCCGTGTCCCGCACCGCGAACGCGACCCGCCCCGGCGCCCGCACGAGCTGCGGCGTCCGCACCTCCTCCGATCCCGCCAGCCGCACCTCCAGCTCGACCGAACCGTCCAGAGTGAACTTCACCGCGTTGGACAACAGATTGCGCAACACCTGCTGCAACCGCTGCTCGTCGGTGTGCAACACGGCCGGCACGTCCGGCGCGACGCGCACCATGAAGTCCAACTGCTTCTCCACGGTCAACGGCCGGCACATCGCCTCGACATACCCGACGAGCCCGGCCATCGGCATCGGCGCGACCTCCAACTGCAACCGCCCCGACTCGACCTTCGCCTTGTCCAGGATGTCGTTGATCAGCTGCAACAGGTCGAAACCGGCCGAGTGAATGGTCGTGGCGAACTGTACCTGCTTGTCCGTCAGGTTGCCGCTCTGGTTGTCCGACAACAGTTTCGCCAGCACCAGCAAACTGTTCAACGGCGTGCGCAGCTCGTGCGACATGTTCGCCATGAACTCCGACTTGTACTTCGACGTCTGCGCCAGCAGTTGCGCCTTGTCAGCGAGTTCGGTGTTGGACTGCTGCAGCTCGTCCTGCCGGGTCTGCAGTTCGCCTGCCAGCCGCTGCGATTCGGCCAGCAGGGTGTCCGTTCTGGACAGCACCAGGATCGTGTTCACCGTGGTGCCGATCATTTCCTTCAGCTGTTCCAACAGATCCAGGTGCACGGTCGTGAACGACGTGATCGACGCCAGTTCGATGACACCCAGCACCTGGTTCTCGAACAGCACCGGCAACAGGATCAACGTCCCAGGCCGGCTCGCGCCCAACCCGGACACGATCGAGATGTGCTCTGCGGGCGCGCCGCTGACCACGATGGTCCGCTTGTCCACCGCGACCTGCCCGATCAGCCCCTCGCCCAACCGGAACCGGACCGGTGCGTCGTCGGGCGGCCGGTAGGCGTAGCTGGCGGCGAGTTCGAAGACCGGCTCGTCGTCCTCGCTGATCAGGTAGAACGCGCCGTGCTGCGCGGACACCAGCGGTGTCAGCTCGCTCATCACCAGCGACGCGACCGCGGTCAGGTCACGCGTGCCCTGCATCCGGCCGGACAGCCTGGTCAGGTTCGTCTTCAGCCAGTCCTGTTCCTGGTTGGCCTTCGTGGTCGCCCGCAGGTTGGCGATCATCTGGTTGATGTTGTCCTTCAGTTCGGCGACCTCGCCGGCCGCCGCCATGCTGATCTGCCTGGTCAGGTCGCCCGCGGTGACCGCGGTCGCGACCGCCGCGATGGCCCGCACCTGCGTGGTCAGGTTGCCCGCCAACCGGTTCACGCTCTCGGTCAGCCGCTCCCACGTGCCGGACACGCCGATCACCTCGGCCTGGCCGCCGAGTTTGCCTTCCGTGCCAACCTCACGCGCGACACGGGTGACCTCGGACGCGAAGGCGGACAACTGGTCGACCATCGTGTTGATCGTGGTCTTGAGTTCCAGGATCTCGCCGCGCGCGTCCACGTCGATCTTCTTCGACAGGTCGCCCTGCGCCACCGCGGTGGTCACCTGCGCGATGTTGCGGACCTGGTTGGTCAGGTTGCCCGCCATGTTGTTGACGTTCTCGGTGAGGTCCTTCCACGTGCCGGCCACACCGCGGACATGGGCCTGGCCGCCAAGTTTGCCTTCTGTGCCGACCTCGCGGGCGACGCGGGTCACCTCGTCGGCGAACGCGGACAGCGTGTCGACCATCGTGTTGATCGTGTCGGCCAGTGCCGCGACCTCGCCGCGCGCCTCGACCGTGCTGCGCTTGCTCAGGTCGCCGCCGGCCACCGCCGTGGCCACGGTCGCGATGCTGCGCACCTGACCGGTCAGGTTCGCCGCCATGACGTTGACGTTGTCCGTCAGGTCCTTCCACGTCCCGGCGACACCGCGGACGTGCGCCTGGCCGCCGAGAATGCCCTCGGTGCCCACTTCCCGCGCGACACGCGTGACCTCGGACGCGAACGCGGAAAGCCGGTCCACCATGGTGTTCACGGTGTTCTTCAGCTCCAGCATCTCACCCTTGACGTCCACCGTGATCTGCTGCGTCAGGTCGCCCTGCGCCACCGCGGTCGCCACCTGCGCGATGTTGCGGACCTGGCTGGTCAGGTTGCCCGCCATGAAGTTCACCGAGTCGGTCAACGCGCGCCACGTGCCGGCCGCGCCGGGCACCATGGCCTGACCGCCCAGCCGTCCCTCGCCGCCGACCTCGCGGGCGACGCGGGTCACCTCGTCGGCGAACCGCGCGAGTTGTTCCAGCAGGCCGTTGACCGTCTCGGCCAGCCCGCCGATCTCGGCGCTGGGCAGCCGGTCGTACCGCTCGGTCATCCGCTGGGTCAGGTCGCCCTTCGCGACCGCGCCGAGTACCCGGGACAGCTCGGTGATCGGCGGCGCCAGGTCTTCCAGCAGTCCGTTGACCAGACCGGCTGCCGTGGCCCAGCCACCGGGGCCGACCTCGCCGACCAGTCGGCCGGTCAGGTGCTCCGCCGTGCGCAGCCCCTCGCGGACGCCGGTCAGTTCCCCGACGAAGCTCTGGTTGCGGTCCGCGATCTCGTTGAACGCCTGCGCCAACTGGCTGTTCAGCGGATGGTTGGGCACCGCGAGCCTGCGCTTGAAGTTCCCGTCCCGCAGGTCCGCCATCGCGGCCGACAGGCGCACGAGGAACGCCTCGTCGGCCGCCTGCTGTCGATCACCGTTCATACATCGTCAACTCCGCCTCTGTCACGGATGCCGGGTCCAGCCTGCCACGTCCGGCGAGCGGCCACATGGTTGGAACACGCTCCGGCGGGCTAGGGTGGTCTCGTGATTGGCGCTGTCCGAGCTCCGTGGGTCGCCCGACGGTGATGGTGGCGGCCGATTTGTCCTCCTTGCCTGAGGGCCCGTGGCCCGGTGCCCGGGACGCGGGCACGCCGGGTGACATCGTCCTGGTGCTCGACGGCGACGGCCTCGTCCAACTCGCCAACCGCGCCGCCCGGCTGCTGTTCCCGGACCTGGTCCCCGGCACCCCGATGCGGATCACCGACCTGCTGCCCGCCTTGAGCAGCCGGGAATCCGGCCGCCGCACCAGCCACGACGGCGGCCTGCACCTGGAATGGCACCGCCACCCACTGGACTCCGATCATCTCGTCTGGTGGGGCCACCGGCTGGCCGCCACCGACGCCGGGCCGGCCCGGCGTTGGTGGACCGATCTCGGTCGCATCATGGAAGGCACCCTGTCACCCGACCGGATCGCCGCCGACCTGGCCCGACTCGCCGTGCCGACGCTGGCGGACTGCTGTGTCGTGCTGCTGCCGGCCCCGTTGAGCCGGTTCCGCTGGTGGCGCTGTCTCACGTCGGACGGTGCGGTCCAGGCTGGTGTCGGACAGGGCCGGGTGAGCGAACGGATCGTGCATGCCGTGCCGGCGCTGGGGCAGGCGCTCGACAACGCCCCGACCACCCAGCGCCTCGCGGGTGATCAGCTGGCCTCGACCGGTTGGCTGCTGCCGGCCGGGTTCGGCCCGATCGGCGACGCCGCGGTCGTGCCGGTACGCGGACCGGGTGGTGCCGCCGGGTTGCTCGTCCTGGCGAACAAGGCGGGTGACCGGACGATCGACGTTGCTGTGCTGGACGAGTTCGCACGTCAGGCCGACACGGCGCTGGACGCGGCCATCCGGTTCGGTGAGCTGGCGACGGTCACGTCCGGCCTGGAATCCAGCCTGTTGCCGGCGGCGCTGCCCGAGGTGCCCGGCATCCGGATCGCCGCCGCCTACCGGCCCGCGCAGGCCGGCCTGCGGGTGGGCGGCGACTTCTATGACGTCCGCCACACCGAGGACGGCGGCGCGGTACTGGCGCTGGGCGACGCGTGCGGCCACGGCCCGGAGGCGGCATCGCTCGCCGGCCACGTGCGGAGCTGTTTCGGCGCGTTGTGCCTGGTGGAACAGGAACCCAGCCAGTTGCTGAGCCTGTTGAACCAGGCCATCCGGCCGACCAGCGGCAGCCGGTTCACCACTGCCGTGGTGGGCCGGGTCGCCCTGGACGGTCCGACGGTGCGGCTGACCATCGGGCGAGCCGGGCATCCGCCGCCGCTGGTCCTGCGGACGGACGGCACCGTCGAGGACCTGATGGTCACCGGCGGCCTGCTCGGCGTATTCCCGGACGTCGAGTTCGAGCAGGTCGAGGTGGTGCTGGCGGCCAACGAGACCTGCCTCGTCTACAGCGACGGAGTGCTGGAGGCCCGGCGTTCCGACGAGGAGGGCGAGCAGTTCGGCCTGGATCGGCTGCGGCGGCTGCTGGTCGACTACCGCACCGCGAGCGCAGCAGAGCTGGTGGACGGCGTGCACGGCGAGGTCGTGCGCTGGCTCGCCGGCCGGCACCACGACGACATCACACTGCTGGCCATCCAGGCCGGCCCCGAGCCAACCGACCCACCGACCGCCTGAACCGTCCCGACGTGCGACGTTTCCGTCGCACGTCAGGCGGGGAACCACCCGGCAAAGCGCCATCCCACACGGAGGTGACTGTGTGTTTCAGCACGGGTTCGTCCAGATGCCCGGCGGGGTGGCGGTTCGACTACCGGCCGATCTGGCCCAGCTGTTCGTGCTCAGATCGTTGGCCGCCACGTTGGCCATCAGACAGGACTTCGATCTCGACGCGGTAGAGGACGTCAAGCTCGCGGTCGACGAGATGTGTTCCGCCGTCACCATTCGCGCCAAGGCTGGCGAGCTTCTCATCTGCGAGTTCCTGGCGCGTGACGGCCGGGTCGACGTCGCGGTGACAACTCTGTCGGACGTCGACGAGCCGATCTCCCAGGACACGTTCGGGTGGCTGGTGCTCACCACGCTCACCGACTCGGTGTCCTCATGGACGACACCCGACCCGAGCGGCGGTTTTCGGATCTTCGCGATGCTCAGCGTCAAGCGGCCGGGACGGCATGGCGAGATCGGTTCGCCTGGTGGCACAGTCTAGGGTGATGTTCCGGTTGAGCACGCAGCCGAGCCGACATGTCACTTCCAGGAGGTCGCAGTGGCTGAAGCCGGCAGGCAGCCGTACGGGGCGGACAACCCCGTCACGCCGCCGTCACCCGAGAACACCCCGGCTGCCGTGATCGACGTGCGGATCGCCGAGGAGACCGAGCACCTGGTGGTGCTGCGGGTGTCCGGTGAGCTCGACATGCTGACGGCGCCGATCCTCGCCGAGCACGTCCAGGAGCAGTTCGGCCGGGACATCGCCAGCGGTCCACGCACGGTGGTGTTCGACCTGACCAGGGTCAGTTTCCTCGGTTCGGCCGGGCTGGCCGTGCTCGCCCACGCGCAGACTGCCGCGGCCGGCCGGGGCGACGCGGTCCAGATCGTGGCCACCACCCGTGCTGTCCTGCGGCCGCTCGAGGTCACCGGCCTAGACAAGGTCCTGGACGTCCGGCCGGACGTGCCCGCCCACGACTCCGACTGACCAACCTGGCTCCGCCGCTTCGACCAGTCCGCCACCGACGTTTGGCAGATCCACAACGCTGGGTATTGCCGGTACATCGGGTGGACGATCACGGAGGTGAGTTGGGGTGGCGGACGTGCGGCGGTTGCCCGGACCGGTGGCCGAGCGGTGGGACTGGCAGTTGCGGGGGCTGTGCCGGCAGTTGGACAGCACGATGTTCTTCACGCCGGATCGTGAGCGGGGTTCACTGCGGACTCGCCGCGAGCAGCGGGCGAAGGCGGTTTGCGCGCGCTGCCCGGTGCTGGAGCAGTGCCGCAGCCACGCGTTGCGGGCCCGCGAGCCCTACGGGGTGTGGGGCGGTATGACCGAACATGAACGCAAGCTCCGGTTGCGGGGTGTTGCTGAGGTTGCCTGACGTTTGGGGTATTTTGTACCCTCGATGAACACGGTAATCACTGCGGCACAGGTGTTGCCGACACCTGATTCGCCGCTGCGTGACGGTGCGGTCCTGGTCACCGACGACAGGATCACCGCGGTCGGCCCGCGCGAGCAGGTATTGCGACAGGCCGGCCCGACCGCCACGCGTTACGACTATCCCGGTGCCACCGTGCTGGCGGGCCTGTTCAACGCGCACGTGCACCTGGTGTTCGACACCAGCCGGGATTTCCTGGACCGAATGCGGCGGGCCACTCCGGAGGAGTTGCGGGTCGGCGCCGTGGATCGCCTGCGGCAGTTGGTGCGTGCCGGCGTGACGACCGTGCGGGACCTCGGCGACGTCAACCAGCTCGCGGTGTCCGTCCGGTCGGCGGGCGTTGTCCTGCCCCGGGTGCTGGCCGCCGGCACACCGTTGACCGTGCCCGGCGGCCACTGCCATTTCCTCGGCGGCGCCGTCGCCAACGACACGGAGACAAGAAACCTGATCGACGCGAACGCCGCGGCAGGCGTCGACGTGATCAAGGTCATGGCCAGCGGCGGCCAGATCACGCCCGGTGGCGCGCAGATGTGGGAGTCGCAGTTCTCGTTGGCGCAGCTGGAAATGATCGTGTCCCACTCGGCGTCGCACGGCCTGCCGGTGGCCGCCCACGCCCACGGCGCCGACGCCATCGAGGCGTGCGTCGACGCAGGCGTGGCCACGATCGAACACTGCACCTGGCTGGTCGGCCCCGGCGAAACGGACCGACGCGACGACGTGGCGAAACGCATGGTCGCCCGCGGTATCGCGGCCTGTTCCACGAGCAGCCCGAACTGGCGGGCCATGGCCGACCGAATGGGCGCGGACGTGGCGGCCCGAGTGTTCGGCCGGCTGCGCTGGCTGGAAGACCACGGCGTCCCCCTGATCGCCGGCACCGACGCGGGCCTACCCGGCTCGGTCTTCGACAATCCCGTCGCCGCCCTGGAAATGTACGAGTGGCTCGGCTTCCCGCCGGTACGAATCCTGGAGATCGCAACCGTCGACAGCGCACGCGCCCTCGGCCTCGCCGACGTGACGGGCCGCATCGCGCCCGGCTACAGCGCCGATCTGCTCGTCGTCAACGGCGACCCGCTCACCAATCTCTCTGCACTGGGCAAGGTCCGCCGAGTACTCGCCCGAGGCCGCCTCGCCGCGTGATCTTGTTGGCGTCCAACGAATCGCACACGACGGATGCCGGGCTGGCGTGAGGTCGTCGTCACATCGCTTGCCATCGCGGGGCCGATCGGCTAATCTGAGGTTGTCTGATTCCTGCGGCTGAGGCTCCAGCCCCCGTAGATGATCTCACTCACCGGCTCAGCCGCCACCTTTGGCGCAGCCGGGAACCGTTGCGGCGCAACGTGAACACCTCCGTAGCGCCATCGAAACCCAAAGGGGTTACCCAACCATGTCCGAATCCACTATGGACGAAACCGGGCGGCCGGTCACCGGCATCCTGGAAGTCCTTGACAACACAGCGTTCCTGCGGACCGACGGCTACCTCGCCGGCCCGAAGGACCTCCACGTCCCATCCCAACTCATCCGGCGCCACGGCCTGCGCCCCGGCGACGAGCTCACCGGCATCGCAGGCGAGCGCCAACCGAAGCAGAAGCTCGACCCACTACTGCGGGTCGACTCCGTGCACGGACTCAAACCAGAAGACGCCATGCGCCGCCCCGAATTCACCAAGCTCACCCCGCTCTACCCGAGCGACCGCCTACGCCTGGAAACCGAGCCACACATCCTGACCGCGCGCGTCATCGACCTGATGATGCCCGTCGGCAAAGGCCAGCGCGCCCTGATCGTCGCGCCACCCAAAGCCGGCAAAACCGTTGTGCTGCAAGAGATCGCCAATGGTATAGCAACCAACAACCCGGAGTGCCACGTGATGATGGTGCTCGTCGGCGAACGTCCGGAAGAGGTCACCGACATCCGGAGGTCGGTCAAGGGCGAAGTGATCGCGTCCACGTTCGACCGTCCGCCTGCCGACCACACCGCGATCGCCGAGCTCGCGGTCGAGCGCGCCAAGCGGCTGGTCGAACTCGGCCGGGACGTCGTGATCCTGCTCGACTCCCTGACCCGGCTCGGCCGCGCCTACAGCCTGGCCGCGCCACCGTCCGGCCGCATACTGTCCGGCGGCGTGGACGCGGGCGCCCTGTTCGCGCCGAAACGGCTCCTCGGCGCGGCCCGTGACGTGGAGAACGGCGGCTCGCTCACCATGTTCGCCACCGCCCTGGTCGAAACGGGTTCCACCGCCGACACCCTGCTGTACGAGGAGTACAAGAGCACCGGCAACGCCGAACTCAAACTCGACCGCAAAACCGCGGGCCGCCGCGTCTACCCGGCCGTCGACATCGCACAAACCAGCACCCGCCGCGAGGAACTCCTGTTCACACCGGCGGAACTGAAGGCCACCCGCGCTTTGCGCCACGCCCTGAGCAACCGCGACCAGCCGATCGACCAACTACTCGACGGCCTGCGCCGCACCAGAACCAACGACGACTTCCTGCGCCAACTCGTCCGGCAGTGAGTCGCGCAAGTGGGCGTTCCACTTGTCCTCGATCCGCCCGAACCGCCACACCGCCAGCGCCACGACCCACGTCACCACGAACAACCCGACGATGACGAACCCCAACACGTTGATGTTCAGCCCGGAAACCCAGTCCCAGAACGCACCATGCAGGCTGAACTCCGTGGCCAGCAACCCCAACACCTCAACAGTGCCGATGATCAGGGCAACCGCGATCGACAACCCGGTGATCGTGATGTTGTAGTACACCTTCCGCACCGGCTTGGAAAACGCCCAGCCGTAGGCGAAATTCATGAACGAACCGTCGATCGTGTCGAACAGGCTCATGCCGGCCGCGAACAGCACCGGCAGACACAGGATCGCGTACCACGGCAGGTTCGCCGCAGCGCCGGAACCGGCCAGCACCAGCAGCGCCACCTCGGTCGCCGTGTCGAACCCAAGGCCGAACAGCAGACCGATCGGATACATCTGGCCGGGCCGCCGGATCGATCCCATGAGCCGCTTGAAGATCCGGTTCATCAGACCGCGATTGTTGAGGTGCTCCTCCAGGGCGGCCTCGTCGTAAGTGCCGGCGCGCATCTCGCGGAACACCTTGAGAATGCCGGCCAGCACGACGAGGTTGATCGCGGCGATCAGATACAGGAACAATCCGGACACGCTCGTGCCGACGACCCCGGTCACCTGATGCAGGCCGGAACCGTCGTTGGTGACCGGCCCGACCAGCGCCTTCACGCCGACGCTCAGCAACAGCGTCAGCGCGAACACGACCGACGAGTGCCCGAGCGAGAACCAGAACCCGACCGACAACGGCCGCTGGTCCGACGACATCAGCTTCCGCGTGGTGTTGTCGATCGCCGAAATATGGTCAGCGTCGAACGCGTGCCGCATCCCCAGCGTGTAGGCAGTGACGCCGATCCCGATACCGAACGTCTTAGTCCCAACACTGTAGTGACCAGGCACGACAAGCAGGATCAACGTCCCCCACCCGAGCACGGTCAGCCCGATCACCACCGCCGCCATACCACCGACACGCACCCACTCGCGAGGTGTCAGCGCACGACGGAGCCGATGCCAGTGACTCATGCCCCCGATTGTTGTCGCCAACCACTACCAATTGCAAACTCCTGGCGACAACTGCCACCAACCCCACACCACATCCGTGGACGACCGCTGTCCACCCACACCGCATCTGGCGGCAACTGTTGCCAACCCACAGCGCATCTGTGGACGACTGCTGCCAACCCCACACCGCATCTGTGGACGGCTGCTGTCCCACGCACAACTCATCTGGCGGCACTGCTGCCAACCCCACAGCGCATCTGGCGGCAACCACTGCCAACCCCCACAGCACATCTGTGGACAGCTGCCGTCAACCCCACCCAGCACATCTGTGGACAACAAGATTTCTATCCACAACTCCCCATCAAACCCCCCATTTGGGTCTTGACAAGACTAGATTTGGAACTGGGACGCCCCCCGGTGGAGTGGCGGGGGCTGCCTCCGGGAGGTGGAGTAGTGGGCTGCCTCGGGAGGTGGAGTAGTGGGGCTGCCTCGGGAGGGTGGCGTGGTGGGCGCTGCCTCTGGAAGGTGGAGTGGTGGGGTGCCTTCGGGAGGGCAGGCGCGTTACTCAGCGTAGTATGCCGAGTCCGCCGTAGATGTTGGACTCGGCGGCGTCGGTATCGCTGATGGGTTCGTCCGGATGCCACTGGGGGAGCAGCACCAGTCCCGGGGGCACCAACTCGTAGCCGGCAAGCAGCGGCCGGATCTGCTCGACCGTGCGGAACAGCGCGGGCGTCGGCGTTCGCGCGTACGCCTCCAGGAACGATTTGATCTGCTGGTCGGACAGGGTGACCTGGGAACCATGCGAGATTGCCAGGTAGCTGCCGGGTGCGCATGCGTCCCGGTAAGTGGCGAGCATGCCGTGCGGATCGTCGTCGTCGGGTAGGAAGTGCAGGATCGCCATGGCCAGGATCGCGACCGGGCGGTCGAAGTCCAGCAGGTCACGCACCGCGGCCAGCACCTCGTCCGGCCGGCGGATGTCGGCCTGTGTGATGCTCACCACCGGGTTGTCGACGAGCAGCCGACGGGCGTGCGCGACGGCGACCGGTTCGTAGTCGACGTACGCCACCCGCGCGGTCGGGTTGTGCCGGTGGGCGATCTCGTGCACGTTGCCCACCGTCGGGATGCCGGAGCCGAGATCTAGGAACTGGTCGACACCGTGCTGGACCAGGTACGTCACCGCCCGGCCGAGGAACGACCGGTTCACCCTCGCGCCCACCTGGATGTGCGGGAACGCTACGGAGGCCTGGTCGGCGGCTTCGCGGTCGACCGCGAAATTCTGCGCGCCACCGAGAAAATAGTCGTACATTCGGGCGGAATTGGGTCTGGTCACATCCGGCTCTCCCGTCGCCCGCTCATCCCGACTCACCGGGTGGTCCTTCCGTTGTCATGCCTGTTCCGGTGCATGATCGCGCACCGACAGCGCAAGCGGAAGGACCGTCCCGGTGGTCAGACGGCGACGTCGAGTTCGGCGACCTGACGAAGATCGGGCAGGGCCAGCAGGACCGGCGGATCCATGATGGTGACCGGCCGAAGTTGAACGTCGGCCAGCCGCGCTGCTGTGTCCGACCGGGTGGTGATGGGGCCGTGGCATCCGATGTGGCGGGCGTCCGGCACCGCGTGTGCGGTGAGGTACCAGGTGCCCGACGGCACGTTGGGCAACACGAACGGGCCAGGTTCCGGCAACACCGCGTAACTGACCGGCGGGCCTTCCGGAATGCGACCGGGAAACAATCCAACAAATACGGTACCGAGCCTGCCGTCTGCCGGGCCGTGCACCCGGCCACGCACGGTACTGGTTTCCGACGCCGGCACCGGCCGGTCGTCCGACGGAATACTGGGCAGCACACCGCGCAGTTGCCGGTATGCGATGGGGGAGACACCCACGCTGCTGCGGAATCGGGAACTGAAGGTGCCGACGCTGTCATAACCGACCTGATGGCCGATGTCCACGACCATGGTCGACGTGGCCAACAGGAGCCGTTTGGCCTCTTCCAGCCGCATGGCGGACAGGAAGCGGCGCGGCGAAACGCCGGTCGCTCGTTGGAATACCCGCGAGAAGTGGAATCGGCTGAACATGGCGGAGCGGGCCAGGTCGTCGACTGTCAGTTTCTCGTCGAGGTGTTCGCGCATGGTTTCGATTGATCGTTCAACGGCGCGCACAATAGTTTCGTGCATTGTCGTCGTCCTTCCGTGATTCACGGAATCCCAACGCAACGGATACTATCCATCCACGCTTGTCAACCGAAGTGTTGCGCTCACCAGGCACACGTGCGTTCTTGTCGACGGCACCATGATATTTTCAACCTCCGAACGCGGGGGAGGTTGAGCCATTCGGGTCAATACCGACCCATGGCGATCGTGCTCAACGATAAACGCAGAGTGAAACCCGCTGGTGGGGGTCATGAAATATCCACGACGGCCCGGTGACCGGGGCACTGGCCGCAAACACGCGGCGAGAGCAACGATGGCTCTCACACCGAAGTGGAGCTCTCCTGCTGACGCTGGGGATTCGGGCGACGAGGAGTCTGATGGTGTCCAGGAAGTCGACCGGACAGAAGTCGACAGGACAGGCCGCCGGGCCGCCGGTCGAGCTGTGGTCACTTCGCGAGGACGTGCTGGTCGAGGACGATCCGGAGCGGGATCGGCTCGTCATCGTTTCCCGATGGGGTGAAATGGGCATCGACAGCCCGGATGACCTGGTGCGGGAGTCCTTACGCCGCATGATTCTCGGCCCGATCATTCTGGAGAACATCCGCGCCGGCATCGAACACCACGAGTGGGTGAAGGTGCACGGCGTTCTGGACACGCTCGGTGGTTCGGTGGTGCGCTCGCTCGGCATGCCAGACGACGGCCTGCTGCTGTCCGCGATTCCGGTCGCCCGCCACGCGTCGCTGCACCCGGAGCCGATCGACCCGGCCCTGCCGCTGCGCCTGTCCCGGTTCGCCGCGATGCGCGCCGTGCAGGGCGAATTGCTGGTCGAGTCGCCGCTGGCCCAGTACCAGGTCGCGCTGCACCAACAGCTCGCCTGCCAGGTCGTGACGGGCATGTCCGCCGTGGCGACCGTCGAACGCCTTGCCGAGCTGGTCGACGAGGCGCCCGCGCTGGTCGGCGGCATGGTCTCCTACCTGGCCGCGACCGGTCTCGTGCTCGTCGGCGAGTGGCTCGACCGGTCGACGCAGAAGGCGCGGTTCGACGAGGACGCCGACCCGATGCTGCTGCGGTGGTCGCACCACGAGCTGCTGTTCCACTCGCGCAGCAGAATGGGCCGCTACGGCGGGCAGTCCGGCGCGGTGTTCCCGCACGCGGAGGATCTCCCGTCGCCGGAACTGGTCAAGCCGGTCCGCGAGGGCAAGTCGTTCCCGCTGTACCGGCCCTCGATCGCCGACCTGATCGCGTCCGACCCGCCGCTGACCGCGGTGATCGAGAACGGCGGCCTGTGGCCGCAACTGACCGACCGCCAGCTCACCGCGGAACAGGTCGGCGAACTGCTCTTCCGGGCCGCGCGCATCCGTTCCGTCTCGTCCGAGTCGACCACCGGCTCCGCCGTCCGCTACGACACGTCCGACCGGCCCTACCTGAGCACGTACGGACTGTACGAGCTGGAGCTGTACGTCAGCGCGCACAACTGCGTCGGCCTGCCGCGCGCCACGTACCACTACGACCCGCAACGCCACCTGCTCACGCTGATCAACGACTCGCAGGCCGAGCTCGACGAACTGTTGTCCAGCGCCAGAATCGCCGCCAAGGCGACGGTCCAGCCGCCGCTGTTGATCACCATGACGGCCCGGGTCACCAGGTCGTCGTGGATGTTCGGCGGCATCGGCTACTACCTGACTCTCACGCACATCGGTGCGCTGCAACAGATGTTGTGCCTCGTGGCCAACTCGATGGGCCTCGCCGCGTGTGCGCCCGCCGTCGATCCGGGTGACGTCACGGACACGACACTGCGGCTTGACTGGCCGGGCGAGGTCGGCGTCGGGGAGTTCATCGTCGGCTGATCACGTTGCGGCGTGGGCAATATGTTGTGCAAACTCATCCTTTGTGGTGGATTGCCTACCGAGCGACACCACAACATGCCGGACCGGCATACCTTGGTCACATGAGCGACATCCAAACCACCGGACGTCGGCGCGAGGTCGGCACCGAGCTGAAACGCATCCGCAAGCAGACCAACCAACCTGCCTACAGGGTAGCCGAACGACTTGGCTGGACACCAAGCCACATCTCCAGATCCGAAGCCGGCAAGCGCCGCGTGACCGACGTCGACGCCGGCCACTACCTGGGCATCTGCGACGCACCCGACGACCAGCTACAGCAACTCCTGAAGATAGTCAACGAACCCGACGACTACCGACTCCAGAGACACGAAGGAGGAATCTCGGACCAGTTGCGCACACTGGTCTTCTTCGAATCGACGGCTACTCAACTCCGCAGTTTCGAGCCGATCTACATCCCAGGCATGGCTCAGACCGCTGACTACGCCCGCGCGCTGTTGTCGGAGGGCGGGGTAGAAGACCCGTCCCTGATCGATGTATTCGTCAAGGCCAGGACCGACCGGGGTGCCGTGCTCACCAGACCGAGCCCGCCGAAATGTATGTACTTCATCCACGAGAACGCGCTGCGCATGCCGATCGGCAGTCCTCGCGTGATGAACGAACAGATGCTGCACCTGCTGTTCCTCGGCGACAACCCGGCATGCGCCATCCGGGTGGTTCCGGTCTCGGCTGGTGGTCGCGGCGTCGTGTGCGGTGGGTTCCAGGTCTATGGCTACAAGGAGGATCCGCCGCTGGTGTCCGTGCACCACGCGACCACAACCGAGTTCTTGGAGACGGATGAGGAGGTGGCGTCCTATCGCCGCAGCTTGAACCGAGTCGCTAATGTCGCCCTCGATGGAGCACACTCGAGGGAGTTCCTTGCCACGTTGGCAAGCGACTATGAGCGACAGGGAGATGCCTGGCATGACACCCGAGAACCAGGGAGGTTGGCGCAAGAGTAGCCGTAGCGCCAGCGGCACCGGTGGCAACTGCGTAGAGGTGGCGTTCGTGGCCAGCAAGGTCGGCGTGCGTGACTCGAAGAACGTCAGCGGTCCAGTGCTCTCATTCTCTGGAACCGCGTGGCGAGCGTTCGTCAGTCACCCGTAGGCTTGGTGGCCAGGTCGAGAGGCGCTGCAACGGGCTGACGCCCGCCACGCTCGACCTGTACCGATGACGAAAGGGCGCCTCCACTGAGTCCTGTGGAGGTGCGCGCGGATGTCGTCGGCGCTACGAGAGCTGTTCGACCAGCGGATCGCGATCCTCGACGGCGCCTGGGGCACGATGCTGCAGGGCGCCGACCTCACGCCGGCCGACTACCGTGGCGACCGCTTCGCCGACCACCCGCGCGATGTCACCGGCGACCCCGACCTGCTGAACATCACCCGACCGGACGTCATCCTCGACGGCCATCGGCGCTACCTGGCGGCCGGCGCGAACATCACGTCGACCAACACGTTCACCGCGACCAGTATCGGCCAGGCCGACTACGGTCTGCAACCGTACGTGCGCGAGATGAATTTGCGGGGTGCGCAACTCGCACGTCAGGCCGCTGACGAGGTGGGCGCGTTCGTGGCCGGGTCGATCGGGCCACTGAACGTGACGCTGTCACTGTCACCGAAAGTGAGCGATCCGGCATATCGGGCGGTCACGTTCGACCAGGTCCGCGACTCCTACGCCGAGCAGATCGCGGCACTGGCCGAGGGCGGCGTGGACCTGCTGCTGATCGAAACGATCTTTGACACACTCAATAGCAAGGCTGCCATCGCGGCCGCCCGCGAGGTCGCGCCGGACCTGCCGTTGTGGATCTCGGTGGCGATCGTCGACCTGAGTGGGCGCACGCTGTCCGGGCAGACCGTCGAGGCGTTCGTGCGGTCCATCGAGCACGCGAAACCGCTGGTAGTCGGCGTGAACTGTTCGCTGGGCGCCAAGGAGATGCGGCCGCACGTGGCCGAACTGTCCCGCCTGGCCGGCACCTACGTGGCGTGCCATCCGAACGCGGGCCTGCCCAACGCGTTCGGCGGTTACGACCAGTCACCGGACGAGACAGCGGCTCTGCTGCGTGAGTTCGCCGACTCCGGCATCGTCAACGTCGTCGGCGGCTGCTGCGGCACGACCCCGGCCCACATCGAGCGGGTCGCGGCCGCCATGACGGGCCTCCCGCCGCGTGAGGTGCCGAAACCGCAGGCCAGGACCCGGTTCAGTGGGCTGGAGCCGTTCGAGATCGGCCCGGACACCGGGTTCATCATGATCGGCGAGCGCACCAACGTGACCGGTTCGGCGCGGTTCCGGCGGCTCATCGAGTCCGACGACCACCAGGCCGCCGTCGACGTGGCGCTGGAGCAGGTGCGGGGCGGCGCGAACCTGCTCGACGTCAACATGGACGCCGACCTGCTGGACAGCGAGCAGGCCATGACCACGTTCCTGAACCTGGTCGCGACCGAACCGGAGGTCGCCCGCATCCCGATCATGATCGACAGCTCCCGCTGGAGCGTGCTCGCGGCGGGCCTGAAGTGCGTGCAGGGCAAGGGAGTCGTCAACTCGATCAGCCTCAAGGAGGGCGAGGAGTCCTTCCTGGCGCAAGCGCAACACATCCGCGATGCGGGCGCGGGTGTCGTCGTGATGGCGTTCGACGAGCAGGGGCAGGCGGACACCGTCGAGCGGAAGGTGTCGATCTGTGGCCGCGCCTACGACCTGCTGACCCAGCGGATCGGGTTTCCGGCCGAGGACATCGTGTTCGACCCGAACGTGCTCGCGGTCGCGACCGGCATGTCCGAGCACAACGGCTACGCGAAGGCCTTCATCGAGGCGCTGCCGCTGATCAAGCAGCGCTGTCCCGGCGCGCACACCAGCGGCGGCATCTCGAACCTGTCGTTCGCGTTCCGCGGCAACAACGTGGTCCGCGAGGCGATGCATTCGGCGTTCCTGTACTACGCCGTGCAGGCCGGCCTTGACATGGGCATCGTCAACGCCGGTCAGCTCGCGGTCTATCAGGACATCCCGGCTGACCTGCTGGAACTCGTCGAGGACGTGCTGTTCGACCGTCGGCCGGACGCCACCGATCGGCTCGTCGCGTTCGCGTCCACGGTAACCGGGACGGGTACCAAGCGCGTTGTGGACCTGTCGTGGCGTGAGGCGTCGGTGGGGGAGCGGCTCAGTCACGCGCTGGTGCACGGGATCGTGGACTTCGTCGAGGCCGACACCGAGGAGGCGCGGCAGTCGGCGGCGCGGCCGTTGGACGTGATCGAGGGGCCGTTGATGGACGGCATGAAGATCGTCGGCGACCTGTTCGGCGCGGGGAAGATGTTCCTGCCGCAGGTGGTCAAGAGCGCGCGGGTGATGAAGCGTTCGGTCGCGTATCTGGAACCGTTCATGGAGGCCGAGAAGAAGGCGGGCGATCGCGGCCAGGGCAAGGTCGTGATGGCCACGGTCAAGGGCGATGTGCACGACATCGGCAAGAACATCGTGGGTGTTGTGTTGGGCTGCAACAACTACGACGTGATCGATCTCGGCGTGATGACCCCGGCAGCCAAGATCCTGGACACGGCGGTCGCCGAAGGCGCGGACGCCATCGGCCTGTCCGGGCTGATCACGCCGTCGCTGGACGAAATGGTCAACGTGGCCAAGGAAATGCAGCGGCGTGGCCTGAAACTGCCACTCCTGATCGGCGGCGCCACCACCTCCCGGCAGCACACCGCCGTCCGTATCGCTCCGGCGTACGACGGCACGACGGTGCACGTGCTGGATGCGTCCCGGGTCGTCGGTGTCGTCGCCGACCTGCTGGACACCGACCGCGCCGAGGCACTAGACGTCAGCAATCGCGCGGAACAGGCACGGCTGCGTGAGCAGCACGAGACGCGGCAGCGCAGCCCCATGCTCACCCTGGCTCAGGCGCGGGCGAATGCCGAGTCGGTCCCGTTCGACGATCTGCCCGTGCCCGCGTTTACCGGCGTACGCATGGTTTCCCCGTCGATCGCGGAACTGCGGCCGCTGATCGACTGGCAGTTCCTGTTCCTGGCGTGGGAACTGAAGGGCAAGTACCCGGCGATCCTGGACCAGCCGGTCGCCCGCGAACTCTTCGACGACGCCAACACAATGCTCGACACGCTCGACCTCACCGCCCAGGGCACTTACGGTTTCTGGCCCGCGCATTCAGAAGGCGACGACATCATCGTCTCGTCGGCGCGACTGCCGATGCTGCGCCAGCAAACCGTCAAGCCCGAGGGTCGACCGAATCGGTGTCTCGCCGACTATGTCGGTCCCGTCGACGACTATCTCGGTGGCTTTGCCGTCGCCATCCATGGCGCTGATTCGCTTGCCGCACAGTATGAAGCGGAGAACGACGACTACCGGGCGATCATGGTGAAGGCACTGGCGGACCGTTTGGCGGAGGCATTCGCGGAGTACATCCACCTACAGGCCCGGCGCGACTGGTTCGAGCCCGATGCTTCGCCGTTGGTCGCTGATCTGCATGCCGAGCGGTTCCGCGGTATCCGACCAGCATTTGGCTATCCGGCGAGCCCGGACCACAGCCAGAAGCGCATCCTGTTCGACCTGCTCGATGCGTCGGGCGTCGGTATGTCGCTGACCGAGTCGTGCGCGATGACACCGGCGGCCAGCGTGAGCGGGTTGATCTTCGCGAACCCGTCGTCGCGCTACTTCACCGTCGGCCGGATCGGCCGTGACCAGGTGGCCGACTACGCGGCACGCTGTGGTGTCGACGTGCCCGAGATCGAAAAATGGCTGCGACCGAATCTCGGCTACTGATATTTTCGCCAGATGAAACTGGCGTTGTTCGGACTGCACCGCGACGACAGCGCGACCGACCCGGACGTGCTCGTCCGGCAGGCGCGGCTGGCCGAGGACGCGGGCTTCGAGTCACTCTGGGTCGGCGACCACATCTTGCTGCCGCCCGGCGAGGGCGACCAGCCACGCCTTGAGGTCGTCACCGTGCTGACCTATCTGGCGGCCGTGACCAGCAGGGTTCGGCTGGCAGCGGGTGTGTTCGTGCTGCCGCAGCGTCAACCGGTCCTGTTCGCGAAACAACTCAGCTCGCTCGACGTGCTGTCCCGTGGCCGCCTGATCATCGGCATCGGCGCCGGGTACGTCGAGGACGAACTGTCGGCACTCGGTGTGACACTGGCCGAACGCGGCGCCCGCACCGACGAATACCTGGCCGCGATGCGCGCACTGTGGTCGTCGACTGATTTCGACGGCAAGTTCGTCTCGTTCACCGGCGGCATCCAGCGCCCGCTCCCGGTCCAGCAACCGCACCCGCCGATCGTCGTCGGCGGCGAATCACCGTCGGCCGTGCGCCGCGCGGTACAACAGGGAAACGGTTGGTACGGCTGGACTCTGAACCCGGCCGAGACCGCAAAGTCGCTGGCCAACCTGCGCAACGCGGCTTCGCGGTACGACCGTCCCGCTTCGCTTGGCGACCTGGAGATCACCATCACCCCGCGCGACACGCTGACCGTCGACCTGGTTCGCGAATACGCCGACCTGGGCGTGCACCGCCTTGCCGTGCTGCCGACCGACAGGACAGCGGCGACCATGGAGAAGCTGATCGCGTCCACCGGCGACCTCATCAGCCGGCTCTGACCCCTCGCCCTATGGCGGCTCGGTGGCACAGGAGATTCGCCGTGCGTTGGCCCGATCGGGAGCGCCCAGCGGAGATGTCAGCGCCCATCAAGGATTTCCTTTAACGTGTAGGGCATGGAACTCACCAAGTTCGGTCATGCGTGCGTCCGGCTGAACAAGGCGGACCGGCTACTGGTCATCGACCCGGGTGTCTTCACCGACCCGGCCGCGCTGGACGGTGCCGCGGCCGTGCTGGTGACCCACGAGCACGGCGACCACTTCGTCGAGGCCCCACTGAGAGCGGCCGCCGAGGCCAACCCGGCCCTGGAAATCTGGACCAACGCGGCGGTCGCGGCGAAACTGGAAGGCCTGGGCAACCGAGTCCACACGGTAGGCGAGGGCGACCAGTTCACCGCGGTCGGCTTCGAGGTCCAGGTCCACGGCACCTGGCACGCGATCGTCCACCAGGACATCCCCAGGATCACCAACATAGGCTTCCTGATCGACAACACCCTGTTCCACCCCGGCGACGCCCTCACGGTGCCGAACCAGCCAATCGAGGACCTGCTACTGCCGGTACACGCCCCATGGTCCCGAATAGGTGACCTGATCGACTGGGTCCGCGAGGTCAAGCCCGGCCACGCCTACGCCATCCACGACGCCGCCATCAACGAAAACGGCCTGAACATGGTCGCGGGCCTACTCGGCGAACGGGGCCCCGGCATTGGCGCCCCCTACACCCGCCTGGCCCCCGGCGAGTCGATCACCATCGGTTAGCCAAGGTTGGGCCAGGCAGGCCTTTGCCACCTCGCCGTCCCCGACGACGGTGAGGTCGTGCAGCGGCGTCCGACGCCAGAGCATCAGGGCCGCCACAGTCGCAGTTCTGGTGACGGCGGCAACCAAAAAAGATGGGGAGCGCCGAAGCGCTCCCCATCCCGATCTGTGGAGATCGAAAACTGAAACCTACGGGCCGACCCATGCCTGGTTGGCGCCACCCGAGCAGGTCCAGATCTGCAGCGGCGTACCGTCCGCGGAGCTGACACCCGTCGCGTCGAGACACTTGCCGGAGTTGGCGTTCACCAACTGGTTGGACGACGTGTGCGTCCAGGACTGGGCGCCGGTGCCGTTGCAGGTGAACAACTGCACCTTGGTGCCGTTCGCGGTGCCCGCCGCGGCCACGTCCAGGCACTTGCCCAGTGCCTGGTAGGTGCTGCCGTTGTGGGTCCACGACTGGGCTGCGGTGCCGTTGCACGTGAACAGCTGTACCTGCGTCCCGTCAGCGCTGTTCGCGCCCGCGATGTCGACGCACTTGCCGCCGAAGCCGGTGATCTGGCTGCCGTTGGGCGGCGGCGGAGGCGGCGGGCTACCGCCACCACTGATGGCGTTGAAGATGCGCGAGTAGTTGAAGCCGACACCCTTGTCGAAGGCGTCAACCTCCCAGAAGGACAGTTCGCCGACGCCGTGCTGCGAGGCGAAGGTCTCCAGCGTCTGGGCGTCCGTCTGGCTGAAGAACTCGTTGTCGTCGTTCTGGCCGGCGATCGGCGTCAGGCCCATCATGTTGAACGCGGCCGACGTGGAGATGCCGTACAGGCCGGCGAGTTGGCCGGAGGTCGCGTTCGCGGCGGAGATGGCGTCGTTGATGGCGCTCTGGCCGTTGCCGAAGTCCATCGTCATGATGTTGACGACGCTGACCCGGACGCCGTGGTTCTTGGCGTCCTGCAGCAGGCCCATTTCCTGCGACGGGAGGCCGTTGGGTGCGACCGCGAGCGTGAAGTCGACCTGTACGGCCGGGTTCTGCGCCTGCAACGCCGCCAGGGCCGCGTCACGGCGACTGGTCGACGCGGTGTCACCGAGGACGCTGCCCTCGATGTCGAAGTCCAACCGCTGGATGCCGTTCGTGTTGACCACGTTGGCGTAGGCCGCGGTCAGGCTGGACGTGTTGGTGCAGGTCTGGGCGACTTCGCCGCCCGCGGCGCCACCGAAGGAGATGGCGACGTTGCCGCCGGCCGCCTGTAGTGAGCGGATCTGGCTCGCGAACGTGCCGGGTCCGCCGCCGTCGGCTTCAAAGACCATGTTGCAGCCGGAGGAGGGGGTGAGGAACGCCAGCGTGAAGAACTTGACGCCGCTGGACGACATGTCTTGGGTCATGTCGCCGACGTCGCCGCTGCTGACCTGCAGGTAGGGTGCCGCGTAGTGGGCGGGGAAGGCCGCGCCGGCCGCGCTGGCGGACGGGGTGGCCACGAAGAAGACCGCCCCCGCGGCTATGGGTAACGCCGCGGCCAGTAATGCCCTGGTCCGGGTTATGCGCATGAGATCTCCTGTTGGGTCTACTCCGGTGGCACCGAGTGTGTTGCGGGCAGGTGTGTGCCACCTGGACATGCTGTGTCGCGCCAGGTGCCGAGTGCGGGGCCGGCCATGGCTGAACTAATGGGACCGGAATTCACGTGCCGTCGGGTGGACACCGAGTTCCAGCCTTAATCTGTCTTGTGAAGAAAGTTATACCGGCCGTTCGAGCTGCTGGCAATGGTCCGGACCAGTCCGGTCCGGCGGTCCTCCTTTTAACAGAATTGCCATGCCCGTCAACCGAGGGGCAATTTGCAGAACCGCGCACCGTCCGAGTTGACCTCAGGGGCCCGCGTGGGCACAGTGTCCAGGTGGTCAACGAGAGCGGCGAGGTCCGGGACGACGTACCGCTGACCAACCTGGACCAACCGCTGTTCGACGGTGCCGACGCGACCAAGCGCGACCTGGTCGACTACCTGGACGCGGTCAGTGACCGCATCATCCCCGAGTTGCGCAACCGGCCACTTTCCGTGATGCGGGTGCTGCGCGGCCAGGCGCCTTTCATGCAGAAGAACACGCCGAAGTACACCCCGGACTGGGTGCGCACGGTCCGGTTGTGGGCGGAATCGTCCAAACGCGAAGTGTCCTACGCGCTGTGCGACGACCGGCGGACGCTGCTGTGGTTCGCCAACCAGCGCGCCATCGAGTACCACCCCACGCTCTACACCGCCGACAACATCGGCCAACCCACGTATCTGATCCTGGACATCGACCCGCCCATCACGAACGCCTTCCCGCTCGCCGTGCAGGCAGCGCACCTGATCCACCAGGCGCTCGACGAGGCCAAACTGACCGGTGCCGTCAAGACCAGCGGGGCCAAGGGCGTGCACGTCTTCGTGCCGATCAGCGCCGAGGACTCGGCCGACGACATGGCCGCGGCCACCAGGGCGATCGCCGCGCGGGCCGAGCGGATCGACCCGGCGCTCGCCACCACCGCCTACATCCTCGACGATCGCGAAGGCAAGGTCTTCCTCGACTCGACGCGGGCGCACGGCGCGACCGTGGTGGCCGCCTACAGCCCGCGGCTGCGGCCCGGTGCGCCGGTGTCGTTCCCGGTGTCCTGGGCCGAACTCGATCACGTCAAGCCGGGCGACTTCACGCTGCACACCGCGGCCGAGCTGCTCGGCGACCGGGACCCGTGGGCCGACGCGATGCCCGCGCCGCAGCGGCTGCCCGAGGACCTGGTCGCGGAGGGCCGCACCATCCCTGTCGCACGCGTGCAAGCAATGCACGAAGGCAAGCGCCGCGCCCGCGCTCGTCGCGCCTGATCACCCCGCGCGTTCACATTTGGCACCTGTTCGCGCTGGTCACGTCCGTGTGGCCGCGTTGTCGGGAAATGCAAGAACTTACGTGACGCGGTGAGGTTCCGGTGTCGTTAACACAGCGGTAGCATCCCGTAATAGTTAAACAAATCACTGCAAGAAGCTTGCACATTCTTGCAAAGACCCTATCGACGTGGATAGAGGATCGCCATGCGAAGGAAGCGCACGAGGGCGCGGCTCATCGCCGTGACGCTGGCCGGTCTGGTCGCGCTGGTCTTTCCCATAGTCGGACTCACGCCGACGGCCTCGGCCGCGGGCGCGAACCTTGCCATCGGCAAGGCGATGACGGCCAGCAGCACCAACCAGTCATTCACCCCGAGCAACGCGAACGACGCCAACCAGTCATCCTATTGGGAGAGCACGAACAACGTGTTCCCGCAGTGGCTCCAGGTCGACCTGGGCAGCGCCACCGTGGTCAACCAGATCGCCCTGCAACTGCCCGCCGGCTGGGGAGCGCGCACCGAGACCCTGTCCGTCCAGGGCAGCACGGACGGCACCAGCTTCTCGACGCTCGTCGCGTCGGCCGGCTACAACTTCGACGGCAACGCCAACACCGTCACGATCCCCTTCGGCCAGGCCACCGACCGTTTCGTCCGGGTCAACATCACCGCCAACACCGGTTGGCCCGCCGCCCAGGTCTCCGAGTTCCAGGTCTTCGGGCCCACCGCGGCGACATCGGCGAACCTGGCACTCAACCAGCCGGCCACCGCGAGCAGCAACACGCAGAACCTGGTGGCGTCCAACGCGAACGACGGCAACCAGTCGTCCTACTGGGAGTCGAACAACAACGCGTTCCCGCAGTGGTGGCAGGTCGACCTCGGCTCGTCGGTCAGCATCAACAAACTCGTGATGATGCTGCCGACGGTCAACTGGGGCGCCCGCACCCAGACCCTGTCCGTGCAGGGCAGCACCGACAACACGAACTTCACCACGCTGGTCAACTCGGCCACCTATAGCTTCGACGGCGTCAGCAACACCGTCACGATCAACCTCAGCGCCACGACCACCCGCTTCGTCCGGCTGAACTTCACCGCCAACTCCGTCCAGCCCGGCGCCCAACTGTCCGAACTCCAGGTCTTCGGGCCGACGACCGGTGACACCACGCCGCCGACCGCGCCGACCAACCTGGCGTTCACCCAGCCGACGTCCACCCAGATCGCGCTGACCTGGGGCGCCGCCACCGACAACGTCGGCGTGACCGGCTACGACATCTTCCTGAACAACGTGCTGCTGACCAGCGTGCCGTCCAGCGCGCTGACCTTCACCGACACCGAGCCGGCATCGCTGACCGCGACCTACTTCGTGCGCGCGCACGACGCGGCCGGCAACCAGTCCGCCAACTCCAACAGCGTCACCCGTACCGGCGCGTCCGGTGACACGACGCCGCCGACCGCGCCGACCAACCTCGCGGTCACCACACCCACGTCCGGCCAGGTCACCCTGACCTGGGGCGCGGCGACCGACAACGTCGGTGTCACGCAGTATGTCGTGTTCCGCAACGGAACCCAGGACGCGACCGTCAGCGGCACGACGCTGACCTTCAGCGAGGCCCAGCCCGACTCGGCGACGGTGATGTACTTCGTCGTCGCCAAGGACGCGGCCGGCAACCAGTCCGCGGCCAGCAACACGGTGACCCGGAACGGCACCGGCGGGCCGAGCACGAACCTGGCGCTGGGCAAGCCGATCACCGGCACGCCCAACACGTTCACCTTCGTGGTCACCAACGCCAACGACGGTGACCTGACCACGTACTTCGAGGGCTCCAGCTTCCCGGCCCAGGCCACGGTCGCGCTCGGCGCGAACGCCGACCTGTCCTCGGTCGTCGTGGCGCTGAACCCCGACCCGATCTGGTCCACCCGGACCCAGACGATCGCCGTGCTCGGCCGGGAGCAGAGCTCCTCGACCTTCACCACGCTGGTGGCGGCGCAGCAGTACACGTTCAACCCGGCGACGAACGGCAACAAGGTCACCATTCCGGTGAGCGGTCGCGTCGCCGACGTCGAACTGTCCATCACCAGCAACACCGGCGCGCCAGGCGGCCAGGTGGCCGAGTTCCAGGTGTTCGGCACGCCGTCGCCCAACCCGGACCTGACGGTCACCACGTCGTCGTTCGCGCCGACCTCGCCGGTGGAAACCGATCCGGTCACGTTGTCCGCCACGGTGAAGAACATCGGCACGGCCGCCGCCGCCGCGAGCAACGTCAACTTCTACCTTGGCACCACCAAGGTCGGCACCGCCGCGGTCGGCGCGCTGGCCGTCGGCGCGTCGCAGACCGTCACCGCCAATGTCGGTCCCCAGACGGCCGGCACGTACCAGTACACGGCAAAGGTCGATGAGGCCAAGACCCTCTTCGAACTGAGTTACACCAACAACAACCTGACAGATCCAACGCTCGCTCGTGGTCGCGCCGGTCCAGAGTTCGGACCTGATAGCGGCACCGGTGAGCTGGACACCCAACAACCCCGCCGCCGGCAACCCGGTCAACTTCACGGTGACGCTGAAGAACCAGGGCACGATCGCCACGGCGGGCGGCGCGCACGGCATCACGCTCACCGTGATCAATTCGAGCAATGCCACGGTGGCCACGCTGAACGGCACGTTCACCGGCACACTCGCACCCGGCGCGACCGCGAACGTCGCGATGGGCACGTGGACCGCGGTGAACGGCAAGTACACCGTGCACACGGTGATCGCGGTCGACGCCAACGAGTTGTCCGTCAAGCAGGCCAACAACACGTCCAACGTGTCGCTGTTCGTCGGCCAGGGCGCGAACATGCCCTACGACTCGTACGAGGCGGAAGCCGGCACCATCGGCGGCGGCGCGGCGGTCATCGGTCCGAACAGGACGATCGGCGACCTCGCCGGTGAGGCGTCCGGTCGCCAGGCCGTCACGCTGAACAGCACCGGCAGCTTCGTGCAGTGGACGTCCCGCGAGTCCACCAACACGTTCGTGGTCCGGTTCTCCATTCCGGACGCGGCAGGCGGCGATGGCATCACCGCGTCGCTGGACCTGTATGTCAATGGCACCCTGGTGCAGCCGCTGAGCCTGTCGTCGCACTTCGCGTGGCTCTACGGTGCCGAGACCGGACCGGGCAACTCGCCGAGCGCCGGCAGTCCGCGGCACATCTACGACGAGGCCAGCTTCATGCTGCCGTCGTCGTTCCCGGCGGGCAGCGTGATCAAGCTCCAGAAGGACGCGTCGAACACGTCCCAGTACGCGATCGACTACATGAACCTGGAGCAGGTAGCGCCGATCGCCAACCCGAACCCGGCCACGTTCCTCACGCCGACCGGATTCGACCAGCAGTCGGTGCAGAACGCGCTGAACACGGTCGGCCAGGACACCACCGGCAAGTTCGCCGGCGTCTACCTGCCGGCCGGCCAGTACCAGACGACGGGCAAGTTCCAGGTGTCCGGCCACGCGTTCCAGGTGGTCGGGGCCGGGCCGTGGTTCAGCCAGTTCAGCACGCCGATCACCCAGTCCAATACGGACGCCGGGTTCTCGGTGCAGTCCAACGCCAACGGCTCGACCTTCACCGGTTTCGCGTTCTTCGGCAACTACACGTCGAGGATCGACGGACCAGGAAAGGTCTTCGATGTCACTGACCTGTCGAACCTGACGATCAGCAACATCTGGGTCGAGCACATGATCGTGGCCGTCTGGGGCACGCATGTGACCGGATTCAACATCTCGAACCTGCGAATCCGCGACACGTTCGCCGACGGCATCAACCTGAACAACGGCTCGCAGAACAACACCGTCACGAATTCGGAGGCAAGGAGTACCGGTGACGACAGCTTCGCGCTGTTCGCCGCACAGGACCACAACAACTCGGACCTGACCGGGAACAATTTCCAGAACCTGACGTCCCTGCTCACCTGGCGAGCGGCATCGTTCGCGATCTACGGTGGCGAGGGCAACACGTTCCAGAACCTGTTCTCGGCGGACACGCTGACGTTCCCCGGCGTGACGCTCAGTTCGCTGAACTTCGGATTCCCGTTCCAGGGATTCGGGACAGCGGCGAAGACCACCGTCTCGAACTTCTCGCTGGTACGAGACGGCGGTCACTTCTTCGGGGCGCAGGACTTCCCCGCGCTCTGGGTGTTCGCGGCGACCAACGTGTTCACCGGGATCCGGGTCACTGACGGGACCATCACCGATCCCACGTACGCCGGCATCATGTTCCAGACCGACTACGTGGGTGGTGCCCCGCAGAGTTCGGTGCAGGACACGATATTCACGAACACGACGATCACCGGTGCGCAACCCAGCACCGATCAGTTCAGCACCAAGTCCGGTTTCGGCATCTGGGCGAACCCGTTGCCGGAAGCTGGTCAGGGCCCGGCGACCGGTTCGGCCACGTTCAACGGGCTGACGGAGAACAACAACGCCGTCAACATCCAGAACACGACGAGTACCTTCACTATTACCGTCAACTAGTTTCGCGACAAACGCCGCCGGGTGGCCTTCTGGTCACCCGGCGGTGCGCGTATAGGTGATGCTGCGGGCGTATGGCCGGAATCCCAGGTCCGCGTACAACGGCATGGCTCCCGGATGCCCGTGCCCGAACGCCGGATAGACCACGGCCCGATCGGCACCGGCCGCCCGCACGGCGTGCATCGCGGCGAGGCAGACCGCGCGCCCCAGGCCCATGCGGCGGAAGCGTGGATCGGTGCCGACCGGTTCCAGTTCGCCGACCCTGTTCTGGTCGTCCAGCCAGATCAGGCAGTTGGCGACGAACTCGCCGTCCGGGCTCTCGACGATCCAGTCCAGCTCGATCTGGTAGGGCCAGGCGGCCATCACGTTGCGGTAGTTGGCTTCGGAGAGCTTGGTCTCGGGCCACGTCGCGTAGTGCACCGCGATCCTGCGGTCCAGATCGGCATCGGTGATCGGTCGGGCGGTGAAGCCATCGGGCAGCAATGGTGTCGGCAGGTCCGCCAGTTCTCGCGTCTGGTAGGAGAAGTAGGACTTGCCCTCGGTCGGCGTGTAACCGTGTTGTGCCAGCACGGCAATCACGTACTTCTGGGTGTCCG
The DNA here is from genome assembly GCA_963702275.1 of Candidatus Melainabacteria bacterium. Classification (GTDB taxonomy): domain Bacteria; phylum Actinomycetota; class Actinomycetes; order Mycobacteriales; family Pseudonocardiaceae; genus DATEPR01. The sequence continues at coordinate 22,219 of CAVPCF010000025.1, read as the reverse complement.
TCACGGTGACCGTCAGCGTGGGCACCGTGGCGACGCTCGCGAACCAGTCGAGCACCGTGCCGACCAGGTCCGGACAGGCCGGATCCACCAGCAACTCGAGGTGACCGCGCCACGGTACCCAGGCCCAGGCGACCACCTCACCGGCGGACTCCCAGAGCGCGGTCGGCCATCCGCCGTCGTCGTGCATGTAGCGCTGCCACGCCTGGTCGCCGACATGGCAGTTGTTGGCCAGCGACCAGATCCGTTGTGTCAACCCCTGCATGGCTCGCAGATCCGCCGGACCCGCATACCCCCGCATACGCATGCTCGGAGTGTGCCGGTCTGCGGCGGATTGCGCGCCTCAATTAGGGAGCACGGCCTCCAGCGCGGTCACCACCGCGTCGTCCTCCGGTGCGGTCATCGGGCGGAAACGGCTGACGACCTTGCCTTCGGGATCGATCAGGAACTTCTCGAAGTTCCACTGGACGTCGCCCGCGGCGCCCTCGGCGTCGGCGGTCTGGACCAGTTCCTGGTACAGCGGGTGGCGGTCCGGGTCGTTCACGTTGATCTTCGACATCATCGGGAACGTCACGCCGTACGTGGTGGAGCAGAACGTCTGGATCTCCTCGGCAGTGCCCGGCTCCTGGTTGCCGAACTGGTTGGACGGGAAGCCGACGACCGAGAAACCCCGCTCGGCGTAGCGTTCCTGGAGCCGCTCCAGGCCGTTGTACTGCGGGGTGAGCCCGCACTTGGACGCGACGTTGACGATCAGCACCGCCTTGCCACGCAGGTCGGCCAGCGTCGTGGGCTCGCCGGCCAGCGTGGTCAGCTTGATGTCGTAGAGACTCACGGGGTTTCCTTTGCTCTGGGATTTGTCAAGTCGCTTGTCCACAGCCTTGGCGGTTATCCACAACCTTCCGGCAGATCCCCCATTCGGGGCTTGACAGGCATAGGGTTGAAAAGGGCCGAAGCCCCCGAGGTTGGGCGGGGGTCTGCCCGCGGTTCGGCGAAGTCTTCGTTGGCGACATTCTGCCGGGTGGGTCTGCTGGTCAGTGTCGGACCGTGAGGAACGGCACGAGTTGCTCGGCGGGGGAATACGACGCGTGGTGGCCGAGCATGCGGGACTCGATCGGCTCCTGTCGGCTGCACACCACGCCGCCACCGCCGGTCGACGCCGTCACGATGTCGCCGATCCGTGGCCGGACCAGGTCGCTGACCCGCGGGCCGTACCAGCCGCGGGCGATCGCCTCGTCCCGGGACAGCACCTCGGCGTGGTTGCCGAGCACTTCCCGCCACGCGGCCAGTACGTCGGGCGCCGCGCCCGGTTCTGTGTAGACGTGCCTGGCCCGGACGTCGCCGCCGATCGCCCGGACGCCCATGGTCAGGGCGGGCGTGGTGTCCGCGTCCACGACTTCGTCGGCGGTCAGCGTGACCATGCCGTGGTCGGCTACGACCGCGAGGATGCCTTCCGGTGGCAGGACTTCCGCGATCGCCGCCGCGACACCGTCGATCTGGCGCAGTTGGAACCGCCAGGCGGGCGATCCCGGCCCGTACACGTGGCCGAGCAGGTCGAGGTCGCCGTGGTAGGCGTAGCAGAACGCGGGTTTCTGGCCGGCCAGCGCTTCCTGGACGTTCGCGATCAGGTCGCCCAGTCCGTGCGCGGTACGGAATCGGCCGCCGCGCAGCACCGCTCTGGTCAGGCCGGATCGGTTCTGCACCGGGGGAGCGGTCACCGTCACGGTGACGCCGTCGGCCCGTTCGAACGCGGTCGGGTTCGGCTGGACCCGTTCCGGCACCAACTCGTCGCGCAGGTCGGTCTTGGTGCCGGAGCCGTGGTTGCGCCAGCTCAGCGCGTGCAGCAGTGGGTGGCCGGGCACCTCGAAGCTGATGCCGACGATCCCGTGCTGGCCGACCGGCAGGCCGGTGCCCAGGGTGGCAACGCTGGCCGCGGTGGTGGCCGGGAAGCCCGCGGCCAGTGGTTCGCCCGCCAGTGAACTCAGGAACGGCGCGTCGGTGGCGTGGTCGCGCAGCAGTTCCCAGCCAAGCGCGTCGATCAGCAGCAGGCACACGGCGTCGGTCTCGGGCACGGCGAGCTCGTTGTCGAAACCGGGCGCGCCGAGGGCGCTGAGCAAGGACGGCGTGACGTCGACGAGGGACCGCACGAGGACAGTATATGTCTTGACAGGTACATACGCGTAGCGGCATATTAGCGGGTGTGACGGACGCGCTCTGGTCGGCGCTGGTGGACCCGCACCGGCGGGCCGTGCTGGACCTGTTGCGGCAGCGGCCGTGCGCGGTGGGCGAATTGGCCGGCGAGCTGGGTTTCAGTCAGCCGATGACGTCGAAACACCTGCGCGTGCTGCGCGAGGCCGGCCTGGTGCGCGTCCGGACGCAGGCGCAGCGGCGCATCTACACGATCGACGCGGCCCGGATGGCCGAGTTGGACGCGTGGCTCGCCCCGTACCGGCGCCTGTGGAACGACCGGCTCGAAATCCTGGGTCGGCACCTGGATGCCACTGCTGAGGAGGACTGATGGACCGCGGTACCTACATCGACCACGACGGCCGTCCCGCGGTGCGGTTCGAACGCACCTATCCGCACCCGGTGTCCCGGTTGTGGGCCGCCATCACCGAACCTGACGAACTGTCCCACTGGTTCCCGTCGTCGGTCGCGATGAAGGCGGAGGTCGGCAGCACGATCGAGTTCACCGGCGACCCCAACACCGAGCCGACGACGGGCACTGTTCTGGTGTTCGACCCGCCGCACCGCCTCGCCTACACGTGGGGTGGCGACGAACTCCACTTCCACCTCGTGTCCGACGGTGCGGACGGGTGCACGCTGACGTTGATCGACGTGCTGGAGGCCGGCAACGCGGCCGCCCGCAACGCCGCCGGCTGGTCGGTGTGCCTGGCGGAACTGGACAAGCACATCGCGGGCGAGCGCGCGGACGGTCCGCACGGTGGCGGCGCCGAATCGTGGCAGACGTGGTACGAGTCGTACATCGCCGCCGGCATGCCCAGCGGCGCGTGGCTGCCCGGCGAGTGATCGTCAGGCCGGCTGCCTGGCGCTCAGCCGACTGTCCAACTCGGACTCGTCGGCGACGAACCAGATGTCGTTGCCCCGGTTGAGCTCGTACACGAACGCGCGCAGCGCGGAACTGGCGGCCAGGTGCGCCGAGATGTCACCCAGGATCGCCACCGGCAGGCGGTACTGCACGAACTTCTGGACGATCCCGCCCGCCACGCCGGTCCGCAGCACGAAGAAGTCGGCGTCCAGCCGGGACACCGGTAGGACGATCAGCTTCGCCTTGTGCGAATAGGCAAGCGCCATCAGGTCGACGGCGTCCCGGTCAGCACTGATGAGGTCGCCTTCGTACGTCAGCACCCGGACACCATGCCGCTCAACGACATTCATGATCTCATCGTACTGAACCGGACGAACGAATTAGCCCGCGCCGAGCATCCGCAGGATCAGGGCGCTGTAGTGGGCGCCCAGCTCGGTCGGGCCGGTCCGGGCCGTGGCGCCGTACCAGCGGGCCACGTCGATGCCGAGGGACAGCACGGCTCGTGCGGCCGTGCGGATGTCGGGCACGTCGAAGGCACCGGTCGCGACGCCGTCCGCGATCACGTCCCGGACCGACTGCTCGGTCCGTCGCCGTAGGTCGGCCACCACCGCGAAGTCCTGTGCCGGCAACGCATCCAGCTCGTACTGCACCACGCGGGCTACCGTGTGCCATTCGGCGTGCCACGCCACGAACTCGGCGACCAGGTGCCGCATCCGGGTCGCCGGGTCGGTGCCCTTCGCGATCGCCGCCGTGACCAGCGCCAGGGTCTGCTCGTGGCCGCTGAGGCTGATCGCGAACAGCAGGCCCACCTTGGACGGGAAGTACACGTACAGCGCAGCCGGGCTCATGCCGGCGCCAGTGGCGATGTCCCGGGTGGTCGTGGCGTGGAAACCGCGTTCGGCGAACGACCGTAAACCGGACAGCATCAGGCGTCTGGCTGCGTCCGGGCGGACGTCTGGCCACAGTTCCGCGGGCGCCGCCGTGGTCATGCGACCGGGCCGGGCAGGTCGACCAGTCCGGCCAGCCGCGCCCGGTGCCGGCCGGGGGTACCCAGCGCGATCTCGCTGCTCTTGGCGCGCTTGAGGAACAGGTGTACGGGGTGCTCCCACGTCATGCCGATGCCGCCGTGCAACTGCACCGCCTCCTCGGCCGCGTGCACGGCCACCGCGGAGCAGTAGGCCTGCGCCACCGACACGGCGACGGCCACATCCGACGCGCCGGCCAGTGCGTCGGCCGCGTACCGGGCGGCTGCCCGCGCGGTGACCAGTTCCAGCCACACGTCGGCCAGCCGGTGCTTCAACGCCTGGAACGAACCGACCGGGCGGCCGAACTGGTAGCGCTCCTTGACATAGCGCACGGTCGTGTCCAGACACCACTGCGCCACACCGAGTTGTTCGGACGCCAGCACACCGGCCCCGGTCGTCAAGGCTTCGTCCAAGACCGCGGGCGCCAGGTCCGGGCCGGCCAACAGCGTGCCGGGCGCGCCGGCCAGCGTGACGTCGGCGATGCCCCGGGTGCGGTCCAGCGCGGTCACCGGTGTCATGGTGATGCCATCGGAGGACACCGAGTACAACGACGGTCCGTCCGGCCCGATCGCCGGCACCACAAGCAATCCGGCCACCACCGCGTCGGCCACCGTGCGGATATGGCCGGTCAGGCGACCGGCACTGGCCTGCACGGTGTCCGGGAACGGATCGCCGGGCATCATGGCCAGGGGCACCGCCAGCGCAGCGGTGAGGTCGCCCGCTGCCAGCGCGGCAAGCGGATCGGCCGCCGCGCAGGCCACCAGAGCCGTCGTTGCCAGGACCGCGCTGCCCAGGAACGGCACCGGCGCCACCGCGCGGCCCAGCTCCTCGGCCACCACCGCGGCCTCCCGCGCCGAACCGCCGACGCCGCCGAACTTCTCCGGCACCAGCAGCGCGGCGACACCGAGTCCGCCCAGCGTTTCCCAGAGCGACAGGTCACACGGCTGGTCGGACTCGATCGTGGTCAGCACCCGCGTCGGTCCGGACCGGTCGGCCAACAGGTCCGCGACGCTGGATCGCAGCGCCTCCTCGATGTCGGAGTACAGCAAATCGACGCTCATCGGGGGAGGTCCTTCCACGGCATGTCCTTGTCCACCCTGGGTTCCGACGGCAGGCCCAGTACCCGCTCCGCGATGATGTTGCGCAGGATCTCCGATGTGCCGCCCTCGATCGAGTTGCCCTTGGCGCGCAGGTAGCGGTAGCCCGCCTCGCGGGCGGTGAAGTCGACAAGGTCCGGTCGGCGCATGGTCCAGTCGTCGTAGCGCAGGCCTTCCTCGCCGAGCAGCTCCACCTCGAGGCCGGACAGCGCCTGGCTGAGGCGGGCGAACGCGAGCTTCATCGCCGAACCCTCCGGGCCTGGACTGCCGACGGCGAGTTGCTGGCGCAGTCGTTCGCCTGCCATTCTGGTGGCCTCGGCGTCGACCCACAGCTTCAGCAACCGGTCGTGCAGTTCGTGGGTGCGCTGTTCGGGATGCGTGCGCCAGGTGCCGGCGACAACGCCGAGCATGCCGCTCTCCCGTGGCGCGGCCTGGCCGCCGATGGCCACCCGCTCGTTCATCAGCGTGGTCTGGGCGACCTGCCAGCCCTGGCCGACGGCGCCGAGCCGGTGTGCGTCCGGGATGCGCACGTCGGTCAGGAACACCTCGTTGAACTCGGCCTCGCCGGTGATCTGCCGCAGCGGCCGCACGTCGACGCCGGGCGCGGTCATGTCGCACACGAAGTAGCTCAGGCCTGCGTGTTTGGGCACGTCCGGGTCGGTGCGGGCGAGCAGGATCGCCCAGCGGGCGGAGTGCGCGCCGGACGTCCAGACCTTCTGGCCGTTGAGTACCCAGTCGTCGCCGTCGGGGACGGCCCTCGTCGCCGCTGCCGCGAGGTCGGAGCCTGCGCCGGGTTCGCTGAACAGCTGGCACCACACCTCCTCACCGGTCCACAGTGGACGCAGGAAGCGTGCTTTCTGTTCCGTTGTGCCGAAACGCAGGATGGTCGGCGCCGCCATGCCGAGGCCGATGCCGATCCGGCGCGGCTCGTTCGTCGGCGCGCCGGCACGGTCGAGTTCGGCGTCCGCGACGGCCTGGAGGGTGCGCGGCGCGTCCAGTCCGCCGAGGCCGACCGGGAAGTGCACCCAGGCAAGGCCGGCGTCGAACCGGGCGCGCAGGAAGTCCAGCCGGTCGGTGGTGGCCGGGTCGTGCTCGGCCAGCAGTGCGGCGACCCGGTGGCGGATGTCGGCCGCGTCCAGGGTTTCTGTCGTTGTCATGATGGTCCTCAGGCAGCCAGCAGGGCGACGAATTCGGCCACGCAGGCCGGTTTGGGCTGGTTCTCGATCTCCACGACGAACTTCAGTACCGCCTGGGTACCCCGTTCGACCTCGTTGATGGCGAGCAGTTCCGCGCCGGCCCGCACCCGGGCGCCGACCAGGACCGGATTGGGGAAGCGCACCTTCTCCAGGCCGTAGTTGATGCCCATGATCAGGCCGCCGACCTGGTAGATCTCCGCGCCCAGCATGGGCAGCAGGGACAGCGTCAGGAAGCCGTGCGCGATGGGGCCGCCGAACGGGCCCGCCGTCGCGCGGTCGATGTCGACGTGAATCCACTGGTGGTCGCCGGTCGCGTCGGCGAACATGGTGACCTGGTCCTGGGTGATCTCGTGCCAGTCGCTGTAGCCGAGATGCTCGCCCTTCGCGGCGACGAACTCGGCCAGGTCGGCGAACTTCCGCATGTGGGCTCCTCGGCGTCGGTGCTGACTGAGCGCTTGGCAACCTAGCCGGTTTGCGGCTTATTGTGAAGCCACGGACGTCTCCGTGATCACCTTGGCCAGCCGGTCCAGCAGGGGTAACACCGTGTCCTGGCCGCTGTCGGGCAGCGCGAACAGGCAGCGCGTGATGCCGACGTCCGCGTAGGCCTCGATGGTGGCCGGGTCGGGTTGGGCGGCGAACAGCGTGATCGGGATCGGGCCGCGGCCCTGCGCGCCCGCCCTGCGCTGCAGCGCGGCGGCACGGCGGCCGAACTCGGTGACGTTGGCCATGGTGACCCGCTGTGGCAGCCATTCGTCGCCGAAGTCCAGGACCCGGTCCTCGACGCTGGTGCCGTTGCCGCCGACCAGGATCGGCGGGTACGGCTTGGTGATCGGCTTGGGCCAACTCCAGATCCGGTCGAAGTCGACGTGTCGGCCGTGGTAGGCGGCCTCGTCCTGGGTCCAGATCGCGCGCATGGCGTGCATGCGTTCGGCGAAGACGGCCATCCGGTCGGCCGGGTCGGTGCCGTGGTTGGCCATTTCCGCGCGGTTCCAGCCCGCGCCGACGCCGAACAGCAGTCGCCCGCCGGACAGCCGGTCGAGGCTGGCGACCTCCTTGGCCGTGGTGATCGGATCTCGTTGCACGACAAGGCAGACGCCGGTACCCAGCTTCAGCGTCGTCGTCGTGGCGGCGACCACGCTGAGCGCGACGAACGGGTCGTAGGCGTGCGCGTAGCCCTCGAGCTTGTCGGTGCCGGCCGCAGTTTCGGCGCGACCGGCGACAGGGCGGCGGCTGGCGACCGGGATGTGGGTGTGCTCGGGGAAGAACAGGGATTCGAAGCCGCGTTCCTCGGCCGCGCGTCCGAGACTCACCGGGTCGATGGTGTAGTCCGTCGCGTACATGATCAGGCCGAATCGCATGTCGCCCCACGGTACCCCGCCAGCATGGCAATCAGCTGGCTACCATGGGTGACGCCGCTGTAGGTGCCGGCAAAGTTGTGGATAGAAATTTAGTTATCCACAACTTGTCAGTAACCCACCCTTTTGGGGCTTGACAACCAATAGCCTGGAACAGGGACGTCCCCCGTGGAGTGGTGGGGGCTGCCTCTTTGTGGTTGATCGTAGGCGTCAGTTTCCTACGGCGGCGTTGGGCGTCAGGTTTCAGGCTGAGTGGTGCTTCGGGGCGATGTTCTGGTTGAGGCGGAACGCGTTGTCCGGGTCGTAGGTGTCCTTGACCGCCGCCAGTCGGGCCAGTTTGCGGTCGGAGTAGGCGCGCTTCAGGCCCGCGCCACCGGTTTCGGTCATCGTGTTGACGTACTCGCCGTTGGCGAAGTCGTTCAGGTAGGCGGCGTGCCGGCGGGCGGCGGCCATGCGGGCCTCGTCCTCGGTGGGGTCGGTCCAGCGGACGCCCGCGCCGTACTCGAACTTGGCGTTGCGGTGGCTGAATGCGGTCTCGTCGTCCGCGGTGTCGGCGATCGCGCCGCCGTAGGACAGCAGGCTCACGCTGTCCGGGCGGATTCCGTCGGCCGGGTCGTTGGCCATCGCGGCCACCAGGGCGTCGATCGCGGCGTTCGGCAGGCTGTCGAGGTAGTGGCCCTTCGAGTAGCGGCGGTAGTCGTAGCCCTGCGGGGCGTCGGACCGGGTCTGTAGGTCCAGATAGGACAGTTCACCGACCGTTTCGCTGGTGGCGCGGCCGAGGGACCGCAGTTGGGGCACCAGTTTCGTGCCCTGCTCGACGTCGCCGACCCACACGTAGCCGATGGTCACCTGCTGGTCGTGGTCGATGCTGGCCTCGAACGTGGCCTGGCGCGGTGCCGTCTCGTTGATGTCGCGCCAGTCGCGCAGCACCCGTGCCGCGTCTTCCGGCGCGAAGGTCCACTCGGCCGACAGCGCCCTGGTGCCCACCTGGTGCAGCCGGAACTCGAACCGGGTGACGACGCCGAAGTTGCCGCCGCCGCCGCGCAGGCCCCAGTACAGGTCGGGATGCTGTGTTGCGCTGGCGGTCACGATCTCGCCGGTCGCGGTGACGACCTCGAAGGACACGACGTTGTCGCAGGCCATGCCACACTGGCGGGCCAGCCAACCCATGCCGCCGCCCAGCGTCAGGCCGCCGACGCCGGTGTGCGACACGTTGCCGGCGGTGGTGCCGAGGCCGTGCGGCTGGGTGGCACGGTCCAGCGCGCCCAGCAGCGCACCGCCGGACACCCACGCCCTGCGCCGCGCCGGGTCGACGTGCACCGAGTTCATGCGGCGGAGGTCGATCATCAGGCCGTCGTCCGGCACCGCGAGACCCAGGACGCCGTGCCCGCCGCCGCGCACGCCGAGCGGCAGGTCCAGTTCGCGGGCGGCGCGTACCGCGGCCGCCACGTCGTGCACGCCCGCCGGGCGGACGATGGCGCGGGGGCGCCGGTCGACCATGGCGTTCCACACCGTGCGGGACTCGTCGTAGGCGGCGGTGCCGGGCGGTACCAGTTGCCCGTCGAGCCGGTCGTGGAGTCGCTGGAGAGTCGGCGAGAGTGCTGCTGTCTGTGTCATGGCACAAGCGTGACAGCGCGGTGGTACCCCGTTAAGGTCCAATTTCGCTCGCGGATAGTGGTCCAATCAGCGCGATGCTCAGCTCGTCGAGGGGGACCTCGTGGCCGTCGTCGCAGCGCACCTCGACGTGCACCTTGGCGCCGCAGCCGTGGTGGGTCGCCCGCAATGGGGGGCGGTCGGTGAGGTGCTCGTCGCCCCACTGCATCAGGGCCATGGCCACCGGCAGCAGGTCCCGGCCGGTGTCGGTGAGCACGTACTCGTGCCGGGTGCGCTGTCCCGGCTCCTGGTAGGGCGTGCGTTCGAACACGCCGACGGCCACCAGCTCCTTCAGCCTCGCGGCCGCCACCGCCTCGGTGATGCCCACCCGCCGGGCGAACTCGTCGAACCGCCGGGCGCCGTAGAAGGCCTCGCGCAGCAGCAGCAGCGTGGACCGGTTGCCGATCGCGCGCATGGCCCTGTCGATCGAGCACCGCTCGGCCACCCACGTGTCCCGCTGCGCGAGCACGCCCTCCAGATGCGCTTCCATGGGACAACCCTACCCTGGCTTTGTATTCGGTATAGCCAGCATCTACGGTACTGACTATGTCAAACCATAGCCAGGGCACGCGGTGGGTGCTGCCGGTGCTGTCCGTGGCCGCGTTCATGGCCAGCCTCGACCTGTTCATCGTCAACGTCGCGTTCGACGCGATCGGCCGTGACTTCAGCGGCGGTTCGCTGGGGGACCTGAGTTGGATCCTGAACGCCTACGCGATCCTCTACGCGGCGCTGCTGGTTCCGTTGGGGAGGCTTGCCGATCGGTTCGGGCAGAAGGCCGGTTTCCTGCTCGGCCTCGGGGTTTTCGTCGTGGGCAGCGCCGCGTGCGCGCTCAGTCCGAGCCTGTGGCCGCTGGTCGCGTTTCGCGGGTTGCAGGCCATCGGCGCGGCCGCGCTCACGCCGACCAGTCTCGGCCTGCTGATCACGGCGGTGCCGGTGGCGCGGCGAACCAGGGCGGTGCGGATCTGGGCGGCGACCGGTGGTCTCGCGGCGGCGGCCGGTCCGGTGGCCGGCGGGCTGCTGGTGGCCGCGTCGTGGCGTTGGGTGTTTCTGGTCAACGTGCCGATCGGCTTGGTGGCGCTGGTGATCGCGGCACTCACGTTGCCGGACGCGCGCCACGACCGGTCCGCGCGACTGCCCGACCCGGTCGGCGTCGGCCTGGTGGTGGTGGCCGTCGGTGCGCTGGCGTTGGGTCTGGTGAAGGCACCCGACTGGGGTTGGGGGAGTGGCCGGGTGATCGGGTCCTTTGTTGTCGCTTCGGTGACCGCCGCGGTGTTCTGGTGGCGCTCGGCACGGCATGCGTCGCCCGTGGTCGAGCCCGCGCTGCTGCGGGTGCGCACGTTCGCGTGGTCCAACGTGGTCGCGATCGCCTTCACGACTGCGTTCGCGGCCGGGCTGCTGGCGAACATCCTGTGGTTGCAGGAAGTCTGGCACTACTCGGCGCTGCGCACCGGTCTCGCGATCGTGCCGGGGCCGCTGATGGTGCCGCTGTTCGCGGCGGTGGCGCAGCGGCTGTCGCATCGCGTGCCGGCGGGCCGGCTGACGTCGGCCGGGTGCGCGCTGTTCGCCGTCGGCTCGGTGGTGATCCTGCTCAGCCTTGGTCAGCAGCCCGCCTACCTGACGGAGGCGCTGCCGGGCTGGCTGCTGACCGGCATGGGCGTCGGACTCACACTGCCCACCATCCTGTCCACGGCGACCCGCGACCTGCCGGCGACCCGGGCGGCGACCGGCAGCGCCGTGGTGAACATGAGCCGACAGATCGGCACGGTGCTGGGCATCAGCCTGCTGGTCGCCATCCTGGGCACCACCGACACCTACGCGGCCACCCACGCCGCCTTCACCGCGGCACGATGGGTCACCGCGGCGGCCGCCGTGTTGGCCGCTGCGGCCGCGATCGGCATGTCCGGCCGCCGAACCGTGGTGCCGAGCCAGGAGACCGGCGAACTGGAACAGGTCGCATAGGGACTGTCGGACCGGGCGGCTAGCCTTCGGTCCATGCTGGATCACGTGGGTGTTCAGGTGGCGGATGTCGAGGCGTCGCTCACCTTCTATCTCAGTGCGTTCGGGCCGATCGGGCTGCACGAGGCGGCGCGGTTCCCGGACGGGGGCGACAGCATCGTCGTCGGCATCTCCGGCGCGGACGGCGTACCCCATTTCTGGCTCAGCAAAGCCAGAAACGCCGAGGCACGGGAGCTGCACCTTGCCTTCCGGGCCACCAGCCGCGCCGAGGTCGACGCGGTGCACGACGCCGCGGTGGCCGCGGGCGCGGAGGTGCTGCACAAGCCACGCATGTGGCCGGAGTACCACCCCGGCTACTACGGCGTGTTCCTGCGCGATCTCGACGGCCACAACGTGGAAGCCGTCTACCACGGCCAGCCGTGAACACCGACGAGCTGATGCGGCCCCTCCGGGCGGCCGTGCGCGCGCAACTCGGTGCGGCGCCGGGCGCGGTCATCGCGATCAGCCAGGGCAACGACGTCCACATCGAAGCCGTCGGCAGCGCAACACTGGACGGCAACACACCGCTATCCGCCGACGCGCTGTTCCGGATCTCGTCGATGACCAAACCACTGGTCGCCGCCCTGGCGATGATGCTGGTCGAGGACGGCGTGTTCGGTCTGGCGGACCCGATCGAGCGCTGGCTCCCCGAGCTGACGACCGCCGGGTCCTGCGCAGTCTCGGCGGCACGGAGACGGTGCCGGCCGAACGCCCGATCACCGTCGACGACGTCCTGACCATGCGGATGGGCTTCGGGTTCGTCTTCGATGAGCCCTGCCCGACCCTGGAACTGGCCGCGAAAGCCGGTCTCGGCATCGGGCCGCCGGATCCGGCGAACCCGCTGACCCCGGACGAGTGGATCGCCCGGTTCGCCGAACTGCCGCTGCTGCGCCAGCCGGGCGCGGACTGGATGTACGACCTGGCCTACGGCGTGCTCGGCGTCCTGATCGCCCGCGCCGCCGACCGCCCACTCGACGAGCTGCTGCACGACCGCCTGCTGGCCCCACTCGGCATGGCCGACACCGGGTTCACCGCATCCGACCCAACTCGCCTGATTCCCTGCTACAACAACGACGGCACGCTGTTCGACCCGGTCGAGAACAGCCGCTGGACCAACCGCCCGGCCTTCCCGGACCCACGCGGCGGCTTGGTTTCCACCGCCCGCGACTACCTGCGCTTCGCCAACATGCTGCTGCTCGGCGGCGTCACCGACGACGCTACTCGTTTGCTGAACGCAAGCTCGGTCACTGCCATGACCACCAATCGGCTGGCGAAACCGAGTGACTCGTTCTTCCTCACCGCCGGTGCGTGGGGCTACGGCGTGGAAGTCATCGCAACGGAAGGACGCTACGGCTGGGGCGGCGGACTGGGCACGACGTGGTACTCGTACCCCGACCGCGATCTGGCGGTGGTCCTGCTGACGCAGTGCCTGCCGCCGCCCGAGCCGTTGGTCGACGCGTTCTGGTCGACCCTGCACTCGACCTGTCAACAGCCTCCAGAGTTGTCCACAGGCGACTCCAACTAGCTCGAACCCACGCTCAAGATCGAGTAGACTGGAAATCGGGGGGATCCCCGAAGGATGCCGGACTTTTATGACGCGAGCGATGCCGAACTTTTATGATCCGAGCACCGTGGCGATCTGTTGTGGACGGAGTACCCGCATCAGGCCCTCCATGAGGTAGTAGTCGGCGTAGGGCAGGGAGATCTCGATCCCGTCCTCCGCCGGCCGGTTGCGGGTGCAGCGGGCGACCACCGCGTCGGCGCGGGTCGAGTTGGTGGTCAGGCAGGTGCGGCTCAGCGCGTTGAGGATGTTGAGCGCGGCCTCGCGGTAGCGCGGCTCATGTGCGGCGACGGACAGGTCGAGCAGCCCGCACGCCATGATCGCGCCCGCCGACGCGTCCTTGATGTCGTTGGGTGCCTGCGGCGCCAGGTAGTCCCACACCGGCACGTTGTCCGGGGTCAGCGCACGCAGCGCGAAGTCGGCAAGTCGCCGCGCGGTGGTGAGGAAGTCCTTCTCGCCGGTGCGGCGGAACATCGTGGTGAAGCCGTAGATGCCCCAGGACTGGCCACGCGACCAGCACGACGTCGGGCTGTAGCCCTGCACGGTGTTCGGGCCGATCGGTGCGCCGGTCACCGGGTCGAAGTCGAACACGTGTGGCGTCGAGCCGTCGGGGCGCAGGAAGAACTTCTGCTGGGTGCGCGCGTGTGCCAGCGCGATGTCCAGGAACTTGGGGTCGCCGGTCTGCTGGGTGGTGAACCACAGCAGGTCCAGGTTCATGATCGTGTCCATGATGGCCCGGCCCGCGTTGGGCAGGGTGCCCAGCGCGCCCCAGGCCCTGATGAACTGGCCGGCCGGGTTGAACCGCAGGATCAGCGAGTTGGCGGCCGCGATCGCCCCGTCGCGCCATTTCGGGTCGCCGGTAAGCCGCCACGCGGTGATCCACGACGGCGTGAACAGGAAGCCGAGGTCGTGGGTGCTGGTGTCCGCCTCGCGCGGCGCCAGCTTCGTCGCGAACGACTCGGCCAACGTCTGGAACTCCGCGTCACCGCTGAAGAGCCACGCCAGCCACAGCGAACCGGAGTAGAAGCCGCCAACCCAGTCGCCGTCCTGGGTGACGGTCCACTTCTCGAACTTCGTGCCTTCGGGGAACCCCGGGACGACGGGCGCGACCGCGCGCAGCTTGGCCACCGTGTAGTTGGCGGCACTGGTGAAATTGCGCAGGTCCATTTTGTGGTCCGGGATGCCTTCCTGGGCGGCCGAGGCGAGACCGGGCAGCGCGGTGGAGGCGACCACCGCGGCGCCGGTCGAGGTCAACAGGGTACGTCTGGACATGCTCATGAGTGCCCTCGCTAAGCGTGCTGAAGTGTGTAGACCGTGGTGTTCGTGTTGCAGGGGCTCGGTGGCACGACCTCGACGCGCAGTTCGCCGGTGGGCGTGTCGTAGTCGACACCTTCCACGGTGTAGGCGCCGACGCACGTGCTGCTCAACGGGATCTGGCCGAGCGACGTGACGCGGGCGGTCACGTCCTTGCCGTTGAGCTGGTGCTTGAGGTCGATCTGCAGCAGCGGCTTGCTCGTCGGGTAGATGTCGTTGTTGGAGTCGTCCGACGCGCAGATCAGCCGGGTGGCGGTGACGAAGTCGCAGCCCTGGAGGTTGCGCACCAGGTGGTCGAGCAGGATGCGCGACGCCACCTGCAGCGTGCCACCGGTCTGCGGGGTCGACGGGTTGAGCAGCGGAGTGGGGAACACCAGCAGGCGGGTGATCGGCTGCAGTTCGCTGGACACCATCCACTGCCCGTTGGGTGAGATGGTGTCGTAGGCGGCGGCGTTGACCGCCAGCTCGTCGTCGGACATCTGGTGCGTGTACTCGAACTGCTGGCCGGTCGGCGTGGTCACCAGGAACATCTTCATGGTGGGCGCCGCGACGATCTGCTGGTACGGGTCGAAGATGTAGCCGTTGAGCGAGTCCGGATCGCCGATGTGGCCCCAGCCCTCGGCCTGGATCGGCGCCGGGATCGTTGCGCCGTCGGTGAAGTAGGTCCGGGCCGGCTGGCCGGGCACGCGGACCGTTGCCACGCCTTCGCCCGCGACCGCGGTGAGTTCGGTGGCCTGGCCGACGACTCGCCAGCCGTGGAGCTGGGCGGCGCTCGCCTGCCCGGTGGACAGGGCGGTCAGCGCGGCGGCCAAGGCCACCGTCAGCACACCGACACGGGCATGTTTCATCGAACGGGCTCCTCGTGGCATGGGGCTCAGCAGCCCGCGGTCAGGGCGGCCACCTGCTGGCCGGCCAGCAGGAACGCGCCGACGCCGTACGCTGCGGTGTCGGTCGCGGTGACGGGTTGGGCATCGGCGGGGCCGGTGGCGTCGCCCTGCACGAAGCCGAGCAAACCGCTGGGCTGCAACGCCTTCGTGGTCATGCCGTGCCACGCCCGCTGCACGACCTGGGTGTAGAGCCACGCGGGCAGCACGCCGTTGTTCACGCCCCACGCCAGCCCGTAGGTGAGCAGCGCGGTGCCGGTGGTCTCCGGGCCGGGGTGGTCGAACGGGTTGGTGAGGTCGACGTTCCAGAAGCCGTCCGGCCGCTGGAGAAACAGCAGGGTCAGTGCCATCCGCCGGTACACTTGGAGGTACTCGGCGCGGTGCGGATCGGCGGCCGGCAGGTTGGTGAGGACCTTGGCCATCGCGGCCAGCGCCCAGCCGTTGCCACGGGACCAGAACGTGTTCGTGCCGATCGTGCTCGCGTCGCTGTGCCACAGGCCGACGAACTGGTTGTAGAGGCCACGGCCGGCAACACCGCTCTTGGTGAACTCGAAGAGCGTGTGCATCGCGTCCAGGTCCGCCTGGCTGTTGTCCAGCACGGCCATCTGGGTGAACGACGGCATCGCCATGTTGAGCGCGTCAACGGTGTCCCAGTACCTGGTCTGGCCACTGTGGACACTGGCGACCTCGGCGTTGATCCGGTCGTCCAGTGCCGCGAGCGTCGTTCGGTCCGGGTGGAAGAACTGCAGGGCGAGGTACGCCTCGCCGGCGGCCAGGTAGTCGGCGAAGAACGGCCCGTTCGGCGCGCTCTGCAACTGGTAGTTGTTCGCCTGGGCCCACGGCAGCGTGCGGTGGTTGGACACGCCGGTGGTGCGCACCAGGTCCAGGTTGCCGACGTGGAACGTGGCGTTCTGCCAGTCGTTCGAGGCGAGGTCGGTGCCGTTGGCGACCCAGTAGTTGGCCGCGGACACCATGTCCGCGGTCACCGTGCAGGTGACGCCCGCCGCGGCGGCCGTTGGTACGACGACGACGGCGAGGCCGGCTAATCCGGCGATCAGAAGGGCGAGGCGACGGCACAGCAGCGCTGACATGCGTTCCCCTTAGCGTGTTCACGTACTCGAACGAAAACCGCCGTATGGCAGAAGCTCACATATGTGGCACATCTGCGAACCTAGTGCGCGAATCTCACGGCTGTCAACGAGCCCAGTACCTTCACCTGCACGGAAACGCGACCTGAAAGTTTCTGTTATCGCGGGACCGGCACGGTGTCTCCACTCCGACACCGATGTCGAGTGAACGAGGTGGGCATGCACGCCGGGGACGAGCCCGATGTCGCGATCGTGGTCGCGGCGCGGGACGGCCGGGCCGGCGCGGTGGACGCGCTGGTGGCCGGCTACCTGCCGTTGGTCTACAACATCGTCGGACGCGCGCTGGGCAGCCACGCGGACGTGGACGACGTCGTGCAGGAGACCATGCTGCACGCCCTGCACGGCCTGCCCGACCTGCGGGAGCCGGCCAGCTTCCGGTCCTGGCTGGTGGTCATCGCGATGCGCCAGGTGCGCAACAGGTACCGGTCGGAGCAACGGACCGCCGAACTCGCCGACGACGTGGCCGACCCCGGCGCGGACTTCGTCGACCTGACCATCGCGCGGCTGCACCTGGCCGACCAGCGCCGGGACCTGGCCGAGGCGACCCGTTGGCTGAGCGACGACGACCGGCACCTGCTCTCGCTGTGGTGGCTGGAGGCCAGCGGCCGGCTGTCCAGGACCGAGGTCGCGGCCGGGATCGGCCTGTCACCGCAGCACACCGCGGTGCGGGTGCAACGGATGAAGGCGCAACTGGACGCGTCCCGCGCGGTGGTGCGGGCACTGCGCGCCACGCCGAGGTGCGCGGACCTGAGCCGGCTTCTCGCGGACTGGGACGGCAAGCCGAACCCCTTGTGGCGCAAGCGGTTGGCCCGGCACACCCGGGAGTGCGCGCGCTGCCAGCCCTGCTGGCACGACCTGGCACCGGCCGAGCGACTGCTCGCCGGGCTGCCGCTGGTGCCGCCCGCCACCGGCATCGGCCTGCCGGCCACGCACCCGTTGCCTGGTCACCAGCCGCCACCCACCGACCCGACCGGCGGCCAGACCGCCTCCTACGCGCGGCACGCGTTCGGCCGGCTGTGGCAGCACGCGGTGGTCAAACCCGTGGTGGCCGGCGTGACCGCGCTGGCGGCGGCCGGCGCGGTGGTCGCGCTGCCGGCCCATCACACCCCGGTCACCACGGCCGCCGCGGCACCGGCGACCGTGGTGACCGGTTCCCCGACCACCGCCGCGCCGATCATGACCACGACCACGACAACCACCGCACCCAAACCCACGACCGTCCCCGCCGCGCCGATCGCGGTCCGGTCCGCCCGTAAAGGTGTCAGCACGTGGTACTTCAACGGCGTGACGGCCGCGCTGAACGACGTCGGCGCGGGCTGGTACTACGACTGGGCGGCGAGCCGACAGAACATCGCCGCGCCGGCCGGTGTCGAGTTCGTGCCGATGATCTGGGGCGCCGCGTCGGTCACCCCGGCCACGTTGGCGCAGGCCGAAGGGCAGGGCACCGAACTGCTCGGCTTCAACGAGCCTGATCTCGGCAGCCAGGCCAACATGTCGCCATCCCAGGCGCTGGAGCTGTGGCCGCGCCTCGTGGCGACCGGGATGCGACTGGGCAGCCCGTCGGTCGCGTCCGGCGGGGCCACCCCGGGCGGCTGGCTCGACCAGTTCATGAGCGGTGCCGCCACGCGCGGCTACCGGGTCGACTTCATCGCACTGCACTGGTACGGCTCGGACTTCGGCCCGGCAGCCGTCGGCCAGCTCCGCAGCTACCTCCAGGCCGTGTACGACCGGTACCACAAGCCGATCTGGCTCACCGAGTACGCGCTGATCAACTTCGGTGGCGGCCAGAAGTACCCCACCCAGGCGCAGCAGGCCGCCTTCGTGACCGGGTCCACCGCGATGCTGGACGCGCTGCCGTACGTGCCGCGCTACGCGTGGTTCGCGCTGCCGTCCCAGGGCGCCGACACCGGCCTGTACCGCGCGGCGAACAGCCCGACCACGGTCGGCGTGGCCTACCGGGCGGCTAACTAGGGTTGGGGCGCGGTCGAAGCCGGCCGCCCGGCAGCGGTGGCGCTGGCAGTCGTTCGCCCGGGTAGCCGTCGATCCGGCCGAACCGGTCGGACTCCCGCTGCCACTCGTCGCGGAACAGCACGATGTCCTCGTGGCTGCGGCCGACGAAGTTCCACCACATCACCAGTTCCTCGCCCAGCGGCGGCCCGCCGAGCACGATCACCCGACTCGGCGTGTCGTTCGGATTCTGCACGACGAGGCGATGCGTGCCGACACCGACGTAGCCGAGTTCGGCGCGCGCGAGTTCGGTGCCCTCCAACGAAACCGGGCCGATGTCGACCAGGACGCCGTGCTCGAACAACGGATCGACGTCCAGGTCGAGCCGCGCGCCCGGCGCGAGCGTGAGTTCGGCGCCCAGCAGCGGGGTGAACGTGCGGACCGGCGAGGTGTCACCGCACAGCGAGCCGAGGAACACCCGCGCGACCGCGCCGTCCAGTTCGATCGGCACGGGCGCGTGGTGCTGGAAGTCGCGCGGCGCGTCCCGGTGCGCGTCCGGCAGCGCGACCCACAGTTGGACCCCGTGCAGGACGGTGGTGCCGTCGGTCGAGACCTCCGAGTGGCAGATGCCGTGCCCGCCGGTCATCAGGTTCAGCTCGCCGGGGCGGATGATCGCGTGGGAGCCCATGCTGTCGCGGTGCTCGATCTCGCCCGCGAAGAGCCAGCTCACGGTCTGCAGCCCGGTGTGCGGATGCGGCGGCACGTCCATGCCGCCCGCCGAGACCCCGTCGGGCCCGTAGTGGTCGGCGAAGCACCACGCGCCGATCAGCGACCGCGTGCGCTGCGGCAGCGTCCGGCGCACGGTCATGGCCCGGACACCGCCCAGCGGCACGTCCCGCGCGGCGAGCACCTCGACAGCGGGGGTCGACGTGCCCGAGGCGCAGGTCAGCTCCACCGGGCTGGTTTCGATGTTGCTCACCAGCGCATCGTAGGTGAACCCGATCAACCGGTCGCGTCGGCGAACGTGACCTTGATCGTGTGGAAGCCCAGCGACTGCAACAGGCTGGTCAGCATGGCCCTGGTGTTGCGTTCGGCGTCGGCCAGCAGTTCGCTCTTGCCGGCGGCCGTCTGGATCTGGCGCTGCGCGAGTTCGTAGACGGCCTGCTGCGAGTTGGGATTGCCGCTGAGGAACTGGTTGACCCGGGTGAACAAGCCCTGCTGCTGCGCGAAGACGTAGGACTGGTGCACGTCGAGGTTCGCCGCCTCGAGCTTGGCGTGCGGCAGGTTCAGCGTGGCCGACAGCCGATCCGGCGACACCTGCACCGCGTTGCCCTTGAGCTGCCCGAAATCGACGAACGCGTTGTCGGTGCCGACGCCGATGAACATCGTGTCGCTGCCCACCAGGAAACTCGGCAGCAGCGCGTTGCCCGACGAGATGTCCACGACGACCTGGAACGTGCCGCTGGCAGCTTCGTAGCGGGACAGCTGCTGGATGGACTGGAGCAGCACCGGCCCGGACCGCTCGGTCGTCGTCTGCGCGAACGGATTGCGCAACTGGGGGAACAGATGTACCGCCGAACCGACCAGTGCCACCACGATCAGCAGCACCACCCCGGCCACGATCGCGATGAGTCGCCGCTGCCACCTGGTCATCACGGTCACGCTCCCCGGTGCGTCGTCGGTTCCGACACGGCAGCGATACCCATCCACCGGTCGTTTGACTCGCGGCGCCGTTGGGTAGGAGTCTATCGGCAGCGGGAGGCGGTGGTCGGGCGGATGCGCGGGCGTAGGTCGGTCCTGTTCTGGGTGTTCATCGTCGTTGTCGTGATACTGCTGCTGGGCCTGATCTTCGGCGGCTACCGCAAGGGCACGAAGGTCGGTTTGGAGTCCGTGCACCCGTATCACGCATACTCCTTGACGCTCGACTAAAAACGTTTTCATACTGCTGATCATGCGTCTACGAACCTGTGCCGTAGTGCTGGCCATGGCGGCCACCGCGGTGGTAATCCCGGCGTCCACGGTGGTCGCGGAGAACAACGGCATCGGGCTGACACCCGCACTGGGTTGGAGCAGCTGGAGTTTCGTCCGCCACAATCCGACGGCCGCGAAGATCGACGCGCAGGCCGACGCGATGAAGTCCAGCGGCCTGGCGTCCGTCGGTTTCCAGTACGTCAACCTGGACGACTTCTGGTACCAGTGCCCCGGCAGCCAGGGCCCGAACGTGGACGCGAACGGACGCTGGGTCACGGATACGACGAAGTTCCCGAACTCCGGCGCCACCAACGGAATCCAGGCCGTCGCCGACCACGTGCACGCCGACGGCCTCAAGTTCGGGCTCTACGTAACGCCTGGCATCTCCGCGCAGGCGGTCGCCAAGAACACCGCCATCCTGGGTACCACTTTCCACGCCAAGGACATCGCAACCACCGCGTCGGAGCGCAATTTCAATTGTCACGGCATGGTCGGCATCGACTACGGAAAGCCGGGAGCGCAGGCATTCGTCAACTCGTGGGCCGACGAGTTCGCGTCATGGGGCGTGGACTACGTGAAGATCGACGGCGTCGGCACCACCGACGTACCCGACATCCAGGCATGGTCGACGGCGCTGCGGCAGACCGGCCGCCCGATTCACCTGGAGTTGTCCAACAACCTGGCCATCGGCAGCGCGTCAACGTGGGCGCAACTGTCCAACGGCTGGCGCACCGGCGGCGACATCGAGTGCTACAGCTGCGAGTCCGGCGGCAGCAGCTACCCGCTGACCCATTGGGCGAGTGTGCAGAACCGCTTCGGCGCGGTGGCCAACTGGCAGCCCTTCGGCGGCCCAGGCGCGTTCAACGACTACGACTCGCTCGAGGTCGGCAACGGTGCCAACGACGGCCTGACCGCACCGGAACGCCAGTCCATGATGAGCCTGTGGGCCATGGGCGCGACCCCCCTGATCCTGGGCACCGACCTGACCAACCTGGACCCAACAGACCTGAGCTACCTGAAGAACGCGGCCGTGCTAGCGGTCGACCAGGACGCCATCGACGCGAAGCGCGTCGTCAACACCGGCAACCAGCAGGTCTACGCCAAGACGGAAAAGGACGGCAGCGTCATCATCGCCCTGCTCAACTTCTCCGACACCACAACCCAAACCGACACGGTCAGCCTGCCGGCGGCCGGCGTCAGCGGCAGCGCAACCGCCACCAACCTGTGGACCGGCGCGTCAATGGGCACCCTGTCCGGCAACTACAGCGTCACCCTCGGCGCAGGCGCGGTGCAGCTGCTCAAGCTGGTACCCACTGCAGGCGGCACAACCACGATCGAGGCGGAAGCCGCCGGCAACACCATCGCGGGCGCGGCCCGAATCGCGACGTGCGCAGCCTGCTCCGGCGGCCAGAAGGTCGGCTTCATAGGCAACGGCGCAGCCAACTTCGTCACGATCAACAACGTCAACGCATCCAGCGCCGGGACGAAAACGCTCACGTTCACCTACCTACTGTCCGGCAGCAGAACATTCGACATCAGCGTGAACGGCGGCGCGGATATCGTGGCGAACCTGACCGGCACCAGCTTCGCCACCCCGGCGCAGAACAGCATCCCGATAACCCTGAAAGCCGGCACGAACACAATCAAGTTCCACAACGACGCGGCCTTCGCGCCAGACCTGGACACGATCACGATCAGCTGAGCAAGAGTAGGCTCCCAACCGAGGCGGGCCGGGGGCCGAACGAGCGCAACCCGCCGGACGAACAGGAGCGGGCTCCCAACCGAGGCGGACCGTAGCCGAACGAACGCAACCCGCCGAACGAACAAGAGCGGGCTCCCAACCGAAGCGACTCTTTCACCGACCTAGCCCAACCACGCGGCATTCCGTCGTTCGCCCAGTCCTTCTGCATCACCCCGATACGGGCAATCTTTAAAGCGGTTGTTGGTGGTTTGTCAAGGTACTCTTTCCAGCCTTGACAAACCACCAACAACCGTCACCACAATAGAGTATCGGGGTGATGCAGAAGCCC
>CAVPCF010000024.1:0-16322 GCA_963702275.1 Candidatus Melainabacteria bacterium | reverse complement strand
GCTTCGTCGGGGTGACGATGGAACGGGTCATGCCCCACGCTCCCAGTAACCAGGGCCGATCGGCTCAATGTAGTCGTGCACCGCGTACAGGTAACCGGTCTGGTCGTCGACCTTGATCGGTAGCTGGGCAAGGGCCCGCGCCGCCGGTCCGAAGATCGGCCGGCAGTACTCCAGCGCGTTGAACTGCGACTGGTGGCATGGACACAGGATACGGTTCGTCTGCTGCTCGAACAGCGAAGTCGGGCAGCCGAGGTGGCTGCAGATCTTCGTGTACGCGTAGTAGTCGCCGTAGTTGAAGTCCTCCTGGCCGGCCCGCTTGATGATGCGAGCCGCGTCCTGCGGGCGGAAGCGGAGCAGCATCGTCGGGTTGTCGATGCGCACCAGCGCGGCCTGCAACGCCTCCGGGTTGTTCCGTTCCGACTCGCGGAACGGGAACACCGTCTGCATCGCGCCCGCGTCCATGTCCGCCGGGCTGACCAGCGCGACCTCGTGCGGGTCGCCGGTGTCCTTGCGCAGGAACACCCGTTCCGGGTTGGCCGGGTCCTGGTACCAGCCGGTGTGCGCGAGGGTGTCCTCCGGGGCTTGCGACTTGCTCCACGGGTTCTTGATCAGCCCGCCCAACGGGAAGACCACCAGGCCGAGGCCCATGACGCCGGCCGCCGCGATCGCGGAGCGCTTGATCAGCGAGCGCCGGGCGATGGTGGTCCGGTTGCCGGCGTCGGCCAGTTCGGCCAGCAGGGTCTGCCGGTCCACCTCCGGCGACTGACCGTCGTGCCGTTGCTGGACGGCGACCTCGTGCGGGATGAACTTCTTGACGTAGGCCAGCGCCCCGAAGCCGAGGCCGAGCACGGTCAGCCCCAGCGTCACGCCCAGCAGCGGCGTGTAGAGGCCGTACCAGAACTGGTGGCCAGGCTTCTGGTACTGCCACGGCCACCAGATGAACACCACGATGAACGCGACCGCGGCCAGCGCCGCCAGCACGAACCAGAGCGCGACGACCCGCTCGGCCCGCCGCTCCGCCCTGGTGCCCTTGACCGGCCACGGGTCGTGGTACTCGACCAGCTCGACGCCGTCGAGCTTGGTGCCAAGCGCCACCAGCTCGTCCCGGCTCATCTGGGCCAGCTGCTCCTCCGAGGGCAGCACGACCTCGTCGTCACTCATGCCTTGGCTCCGATCCACAGGGTCACGCCGATCAGCGCGGCGATCCCCACGACCCACGCGATGAATCCCTCCGAGATCGGCCCGAGACCGCCGAGGCCGTTGCCGCCGGGATCGTTGTTGCCGCCCTGGACGGACGAGACGTAGGAGATGATGTCCTTCTTCTCCTGCGGGGTGAGCTGTCGGTCGGAGAACTTCGGCATGTTCTGCGGACCGGACAGCATCGCCGTGTACATCGTTTTGGGTGACGCGCTCTGCAGTGACGGCGCGAACTTGCCAGACGACAGCGCGCCACCCTGGCCGGTGAAGTTGTGGCAGGACGCGCAGTTGAGCCGGAACAGCTGACCGCCGCGCGCCGGGTTGCCGCCGGTGAGGTCGGTGGACGCGCTCGGGGCCAGCGGACCGCCGCCGTGCGCCTCGATGTAGGCGCCCAGCGCGTCGACCTGCGCCGGGGTGAACCGTGCCGGCTTCTGCTCCGCCTGCGCGCTCTGTGAGGCCAGCGGCATCCGGCCGGTCGACACCTGGAAGTACACGGCGGCCGAGCCGACGCCGATCAGCGTCGGGCCGCGGTTGGCCTCACCCTGCAGGTTCGCGCCGTGGCAGGTGATGCAGGTGTCCTCGTACAGCTGCTGGCCCTGGGCGAGCTGGGCGGCGTCGCTCCCGGCCGCGTGCGCGGTCTGCGGGGTCGGCACCAGCACGCTGTAGAGCGCGCCCGCGCCGATCAGCGCGACGCCGAGTGCGAGGAACCCCGACACGCGGCGACGCAGCTTGGTCCGCGCCCTGGCGCGCCGTGAGCTGGTGGTGGTCATCTGTTCGGCAACCCTTGCTGTGGAGTTCGGGCCGGGCTCAGTGCAGCAGCTCGACGCAGGTGAACAGGCCGATCCAGACGACGTCGACGAAGTGCCAGTAGTACGACACGACGATGGTCGCGGTGGCCTGGGCCGGCGTGAACTTGCTCAGCCGGGTTCTGATCATCAGAAAGATGAAGGCGACCAGCCCGCCCAGCACGTGCAGGCCGTGGAAACCGGTGGAGATGAAGAACACCGATCCCCACGCGGACGAGGAGATCGTGGTGTGCTCGTTCGACCAGGCCGGCGTATTCGTACGCCTGGCCGGCCAGGAAGATCGCGCCCATCACGAAGGTGAGGTGTACCAGCGCCGCAGGCCGAACACGTCGCCCTTCTCGGCCGCGAACACGCCGAGCTGGCAGGTGACCGACGACAGCACCAGGATGATGGTGGCCGGGACCGACACCATGTAGATCCAGCTTGATCGGCGGCGGCGGCCACGACCCCGCGGCGTTCTGGGCCTTCACCGTGAAGAACATGGCGAAGAGGCCGGCGAAGAACATCAGTTCGCTGGACAGCCAGATGATCGTGCCGACGCTGACCATGTTGGGCCGGTTCAGCGTGTGCACTCGCTGGCCGATTGTGGGCGCTGCCGTTGTCACGCGTCGCATTATTGCGTGTGGTCACAGGCCGTGCCGCATGGGGTCGATGGTCGGGTCGGTCACATCCATGACCCGGTACTAAGGTCATCGCCAGGAGCCCCTGCTGCATCGTCGGAGGACGGACAGATGAGCGCGCAGTCGACGTCAGCGCTGAAGATCCTGGTGTTCAGTCACCGTCCGGAGATCCGCGAGGCCATCATCACCGCGGTCGGCTACCGGCCCGCGCCGGACCTTGGCCGGGTCGACTACCTGGAGGCCAGCACGATCGACGACGTGCTGTTCGTGGTCGACAACGAGCCCGTGGACCTGGCCATACTGGACGGTGAGGCGCAGCCGACCGGGGGCATGGGCGTGTCCCGCCAGCTGAAGAACGAGATCACCGACTGCCCCCCGATCGTGGTGGCGGTCCGCAGGCGCGACGACCGCTGGCTGGCCACCTGGTCCCAGGCGGACGCGGTCATCGTGCACCCGCTCGACCCGCTCGCCGCCGCCGAGACGGTGGCCGAGGTGCTGCGGGAGCACCACCTGCCGGCCGTGCGCGGCTGACATGCCGGACACGACGACCTGGACCGGCTTACTGGGGCGGTTGATCGCCCGCCACGACCTCACCGAGGCCGACACGGCATGGGCCACCGACCAGATCATGTCCGGCGTCGCGACGACCGTGCAGATGGCCGGCTACCTGGTCGCGCTGCGCGCCAAGGGCGAGACGCCCGCCGAGATCGCCGGCATGGCCAGTGCCCTGCTCGCGCACGCCAAGCGGGTGCGGCTGACCGAGCGGGCGGTGGACATCGTCGGTACCGGCGGTGACCAGGCCGGCACGGTGAACATCTCCACCATGGCCGCGATCGTGACCGCCGCCGCCGGTGTGCCGGTGGTCAAGCACGGTGCCCGCGCGGCCACGTCCAAGGCGGGCGCGGCGGACGTGCTCGAGGCGTTGGGCGTGGCGATCGACCTGTCGCCCGACGCGGTCCTGGCCTGTGTCACGGAGTTGGGTATCGCGTTCTGCTTCGCGCCGCTGTACCACCCGGGGTTCCGGCACGCGTCCGGGACGCGGCGGGAACTCGGTGTGCCCACCGCGTTCAACTTTCTCGGGCCGCTGATCAATCCGGCCCAGCCGGCCGGTGGGCTGGTCGGATGTGCCAATCCGATTATGGCGCCGGTGATGGCGGCGGTCTTCGCCGGGCGCGGTGGCACCGTCCTGGTGGTGCGCGGGGACGACGGCCTCGACGAGTTGACCACGACGACCACCAGCACGGTGTGGTTGGCGGACAACGGCTCGGTGCGCATCGAACAGGTGGATCCCGCGCGGTTGGGTATCCGTACGGCTACCATCGAGGATCTCCGGGGTGGGGACGCGGACGTCAACGCCGCGGTGGTGCGGGAACTGGTCAACGGGAAGCCGGGCCCGGTTCGGGATGCCGTGCTGCTGAACGCCGCCGGTGCCGTCGCGGCCCATCGTGGGCTGTCCGACGACCTGCATGCCGATCTGCGCGACGGCTTGGTGGCCGCGGCCGAGGCGATCGACTCCGGTGCCGCGGCGCGACTGCTGACGCGTTGGGCGGACCTGACGACGGAGCTGCGCGCCGCCGAATAGAACAGGGCACGCCGGTTTCAAAATCCGGGTATCCATCGGGGCGCCCCCCGAGATCAAGTCTAGTCCGATTTGGACTGGCTTGCGACGCGCTTTCTGGTGGCTGTGGATAACCCTCAGGGTCAGAGCAGCACCGAGTCCAACCGTCCGTTGTAGTCGCCGAGCACCCGGCCGGGGTCCGTGCTGAGCACCTTCGCCAACACGGTCCCGTAGATGGACCGGAAGTCCGTGCTCTCCTTCAGGTCCCCATTGTCCAATTCGGACAGGCTGGGCTGCGTACCGTAGAACCCGCCGCGCACCCCGGCACCCAGCAGGAACACCGGGCCTGCTGTCCCGTGATCGGTGCCGGCCCCGGCGTTCGCGGCCACCCGCCGACCGAACTCGGAATACACCAGCACCACCACCTGCTGCCCCCGACTGCTGCGCCGCATCCGCTGCACGAACGGACTCAGCGCACCGTCCAACTCGGTGAGCAACCGCTGCTGGGTAGCCTTCTCGTCGGCGTGCGTGTCGAAACCACCGAGGGACACCGAGTACGCCCTGGTCGGCACGCCTGCCTCGACCAGCGACGCGACCAGGTCGAGCTGATCGGCCAGCGGGCTCTGTTTCGCGGGCGCGGGCACGGTGCCCCCGAGCGAGCCGTGCACGGCACCACCGAGCACCCGAACGGCATCCTGCAGGTCCACGACCGACCGCGCCGCCCTCGCCGTTGCCACGCTGTCCCCGGCCTGCGCCCCGCCAAGGGCCAGGAACGCCGAACCCAGTTGGCCTGCCGGCATCTTCAGGCCGCCGACCGGCAGCGACACGGCGGCCCCGTGCTGGCCGGCGAGCAGCGGCGGCAGCACCGGCTCGACCGACACGGCCAGCAGCGGGTTGTCCCCCGTCGTGTCCAGCCACCGCCCGAGCCAGCCGGTGGGCACCGAAGTGGACGGCGACGCGGTCTGCCAGATGGCCATCGACCGGAAGTGGCTGTGATCCGGCACCGGATAGCCGACCCCACGGACCACGGCCAGCCGCTTGTCGTCCCACAACGACTTGAGGCCGGTCATGCCGGGGTTCAGGCCGAGCCCGTCGCCCAGATCGAGCACCTCGTGCGGCTGGTAGGCCAGGTCCGGCCGGGCCTTTTGATAGGCGGGGTCTCCAGCCGGCACAACGGTATTGAGACCATCGTTACCTCCGTAGAGGGTCACCACGACGAGGACACCCTGGTCCGGCCGGAGCGGATTCGTCTGTGCCGCGGCGAACAGTTCGGTCCAGTGCACCTGCGTGGCACCGGCGGCCAGCGCACCGGCCGCGGTGACCCCGGACGCGAACAGGAAACGACGACGACTCAACCGGTTCATTGGCTCACCAAGAATTCGGGCGCGCAGGCCGCGATGGCCAGCAGATAGCGCGGGTTGTCGGTGACCTTGGCCAACGCGGCCGTGGTCCGGGCGGTCCAGGCGTCCACGCCGAGCAGGCGCCGCACGGCTTCGGGACGCGCCGACGTCGACAGTTTCGTGATTGATGTCACGTCGGCCTTGGCGCTCACCAACTGGGCCAGGTGCAGGCGGGTCAGTGCGGCGGACGTGGTCAGCCAGGCCGTGTCGGCAGGCCAGCCGCCGACGTTGGGCGGCTCGAACGGCACCTGCCCGAGCCCGCGCAGGCCGGCCAGCAAAGCCTTGGCGGGCAACTGGTCCGGCCGGAGACCCAGCGCGCGGAGCAGGCCCACCAGCCACTCGACCGGCTGTTTCACCAACGTCTGCGCACTGTCGATGAAGGACGGTTCGGCGACCAGTGCCGTCAGCAGGCCGTGGATGCTACGTGTCGGGCCGTAGGCGGCGGCCAGCCGGTCGAGCACATCGGACGGTGGCGGCGTCGCCGACACCAACCGGAACCAGAGCCGGCCGGCCACGAAGCGGGGCGACGCGGGTTGCGACAGGACAAGTTCGACGAACGAGTCGGCGTCGAAGTTCTGGCTGGCGCCCAGGATCGTCTTGGTGCCGTTGTCGTGCCGGCGCGGTGCCAGTTGTGCGGTGCCGGCGGTCCGGTTGACGGTCCAGCCGGTGAGTGCCTTGGCCGCGGCACGGACGTCGTCCTCCGTGTAGTGGCCGATGCCCAACAGGAACAGTTCCATGGACTCGCGGGCCAGGTTCTCGTTGGGCGCGCGGACGGTGTTCTGTTGCGCGTCCAGCCACAGCAGCATCGCCGGGTCGGCGATCAGCGATCTGGCCAGGGTGGTGAAGTCGCCGAGGCCCTGCTGGCGGAAGGTCTCGTTCTGCCGCAGCATCAGCTGCGGGCTGCGGACCTTCTGCTCGCTGGTGGCGAAGTGACCGTGCCAGAACCAGGTCAGCCGCTCGGTCAGCGGCGCGCCGGTCGTGACCATCCGGTCCAGCCACCAGCCGGCCAGGGTCAGCTCCTGCTGGGCGATCGCCTGCGCCGCCTGCTTCCGGGCCGCGGCGTCCTTGCCCGGTCGCGCCACCGGGGCGCCCAGGTTCGGGGGCGGCGCGGTGTCGGGTGCCGGGTTCAGCAGTGCGGTCGCGGTCGCCGTGAAGCCGGCGGCGAGGTCACCCGGCCGGGGTCCGAAGCCGAGGCGGTCGAGCAGTCGGCGGACCGCCGCGCTCTCGTCCAGGTTTGCCACACCATGATGGTGCGCAACCGATCGACGTCAGAACAGGGTTCGGCGCCTTCCCTCAGGAAGCCTTCAGTCGTGGTTGGTACCGATGTGGTACTCGAACACGAGCCCACCGACCATGATCAGCAGCATGATGATGCCGGTGACCAGCAGCCAGATCAGCCAGAACGCCAGCGCGACGCCGACGATCGCGGCGGAGAGGGCCAGCACGATCGGCCAGTAGCTGCCTGGGCTGAAGAACCCGACCTCGCCGGCGCCGTCACTGACCTCGGCGCGTGGGTTGTCCTCCGGCCGGGGCTGTTCGAGGCGCCGCGCGACGAACTCGAAGAACGTGCCGATGATCAGGCACAGCCCACCGGTGAGGATCAGGCCGATGAGGCCGACCGGCTCGATGGTGTGATCCGTGGCGCCGAGCTTGGCCCACACCGCGTACACGATCGCCATGACGAAGGCGAAGGCTGCGATGTAGAGGAAGATCCGACCCTCGACCTTCATGGTTTCCTCACTGCCTCAGTGCTGCTCATGAAGCTCACTGACCGGAGCTCTGCTGGCGGCTCGTGTCGAACGGGTGCGTCGTCACCGCTTGCGGGGTGCACAGGTCACCACAACTCGGCTCGTCCTGCCCGGTCCTGATCAGCGCTTCTGCCGCCGTGTACGGCGCGTCGGTCTGCGGGTTGATCTGGGTGCGCAGGCCCATGTAGTGGTTGAACAGATCCTGCGGCATCGACCGGACCTCGAAGTTCATCATCGAGTGGTACGTGCCGCACAGCTCGGCGCAGTGGCCGACGAACGAACCGGCCTTGTCGATGGTGTTCTGGAACGACGAGTCCTGGTTGTTCTTGGCCGGGTCGGGGAAGACGTCCCGCTTGAAGTTGAACGCCGGCACGAAGAACGAGTGGATGACGTCCGTGGACAGCAGGTCGTACTGGATGACCTCGTTGGTGGGCAGCACAAGCAGCGGGATCTCCTGCGAGCTGCCGACCGTCTTCACCAGCTGACCGTCCGGCGTCGTGTAGCCGTGGTAGTCGAACTCCCAGTTCCACTGGAAACCGATCACGTCGACCGTCAGGTTCGGGTTGGGCACCTTGGCCAGCACGTAGTCCTGGGTCGTGACGGTGAAGTAGAACAGCACGGACACGATCGCCAGCGGCACGACGACCAGGATCACTTCCAGCGCGGTGCTGTACTGGAACTGCCTCGGCAGCTCGTCGCGGCCCTTGCGCTTGCGGTGGAAGGACACCGTCCAGATCGTCAGGCCCCACACGACGAGGCCGACGACGAGCGACGCCAGCGCGGCCCACATCCAGAAGGTGCGCATCTTGTCGCCCTGCGGCGTGATGGCCTGGGGCCAGCCGAAGTGCAGTGCCTGGTCGGTGGTGCAGGCAGATGCGGTCAGCACTACGAGGGTGGCCAGACCGACAAGCTTCACCAGCCGGGCCGGCCGGGTGCCCTTCTCCACGGTCGACGGCTTCAGGCCCACTGCTCGCTGCCTCCTCGGCTGACAGATGTCCACATCCGGACACCTAGGGTGCCTGGCGAAACGGAGCCTAGCCCAGCTACCAGGGCCGCGCCCTCGTGGGGTGATGGCGAGCCGTGCCGCGAACATCACACAACCCGGTGGTCTTCGGGGGGTCCCGGCGCGAACGGCATACTGTCGCACCGACACGAGAGGTAACCGATAATCGTGAGTGGTTTGATTGGCCTGGTCTGTCCCTCCGAAGTGGACGCGGAGGCGTCGCGCGCCGCGGTGGAGAGCGCGCTGCGCGTCACGCGGCACCGGGGTCCCGACGAGATGGACACCTGGACCGACCAGGAGGTCGTGCTCGGCTGCGCCCGGCTGGCCGTGGTCGACATCGTGCACTCGGGGCAGCCGCTGCACTGGGGGCCGCCGGAATCGCCGAACCGGTACACGATCGTCCACGACGGCGAGGTCCACAACTACCTGGAACTGCGGGCCGAACTGATGCTGCGGCACGGCGCCCTGTTCGCCACCAGCGGCGACGCGGAGGCCGTCGTGGCCGCGTACCACTACTACGGCCCGCACGGGGTGGACCGGCTGCGCGGTGTGTTCGCGTTCGTCATCTGGGACAACGAGCGCAACCTCGCGTTCGGCGCCCGCGACCCGTTCGGCGGCCGGCCGCTGTACTACGCGACCGGCCCGCACGGCACGGCGTTCGCCAGCGAGAAGAAGAGCCTGCTCGAGCTGTCCGGCACGCTGGGCATCAACCCGAGGCTGGACCGGCGCGCGTTGCAGCACTACCTGACCCTGCAGTACGTGCCGGAGCCCGCGACGCTGCACGACCGGATCCGGCGCATCGAGTCCGGCACGTCGTTCACGGTCTCCCCCGGCGGCGAGGTGGCCACCCACCGGTACTTCAACCCGACGTTCCGGCCGCGCCCGGTGCGCGGCGAGGTGGACGCGGAGCGGCTCTACGGCGAGATCGCCGACGCGCTGCGGGACTCGGTGGCCAAGCACATGCGCGCCGACGTCTCGGTGGGCGCGTTCCTGTCCGGCGGCCTCGACTCCACGGCGATCGCGGCGCTGGCCAAACAGCACAATCCGGACCTGATCACGTTCACCACCGGCTTCGAGCGGCAGGGCTACTCCGAGGTGGACGTGGCGGCCGAGTCGGCTGCGGCGATCGGGGCCAAGCACGTGGTGCGCACGGTGTCGGCCGAGGACATGATGTCCGCGCTGCCGCTGGTCGTCTGGTACCTGGACGATCCGGTGGCCGATCCGGCGCTGGTGCCGCTGTGGTTCCTCGCGAGGGAGGCCCGCAACCACGTCAAGGTGGTGCTGTCCGGTGAGGGCGCGGACGAGTTGTTCGGCGGCTACGGCATCTACCGGGAGCCGCTGTCGCTCGCCCCGTTCGAGCGGGTGCCCGGCGCGCTGCGGCGGGCCATGGGCGCGGTGTCCACGCACATCCCGGACGGGGTGCGCGGCAAGGACCTGCTGCGGCGCGGCGCGTTGAGCCTCGAGGAGCGCTACTACGGCAACTCCCGCGTCTTCCGGAGCGACCAGTTGCGCGGTGTGTTGCGCACGTATGACGACCGGGTCAGCCACACCGACGTGACCGATGGCCCGTACCGGCTCTCGGCAGGCTGGGATCCGGTGGCCAGGATGCAGCACGTCGACCTGTTCACGTCGTTGCGCGGCAACATCCTGGTCAAGGCGGACAAGATGACCATGGCGCACTCGCTGGAACTGCGGGCGCCGTTCCTGGACGCCGACGTGTTCGCGGTGGCCAGCCGGCTCCCGCTCGAGCAGAAGATCACCAACGAGACCACGAAGCACGCGCTGCGGCGGGCGCTGCGCGACATCGTGCCGGCCCGGGCGCGCAACCGGCGCACCAGGGCCGTCCCGGTGCCGATCCGGCACTGGCTGAAGGCCGACATGTACGACTGGGCACGGCAGGTCGTGCTGCGCTCACAGACCGACGAGCTGATCAACCGCAACGCCGTGCTGCGGCTGTTGGAAGAGCACCGGACCGGCCAGCTGGACCACAGCCGCCGGATCTGGTCGGTGCTGGTCTTCATGGTGTGGCACGGGATCTTCGTCGAGAAGACGATCGTGCCGCGCGTCCCGGACGCGCGTTACCCGGTCCGGCTGTAGGACCGGGCAACGCCGGGCCTCACGGCAGGATCGCCTCGATCTCGGCGGCCGCTTCCGGGCCGAACGCCTCGGAAAGGCGACGGACGGCGGTGGCCTTGTCGAAGGCCCATTCCTGGGTGCCGATCGTCTCGAGGACCAGCACGGCGATCAGCGAGCCGAGCTGGGCGGACCGTTCGACGCCGAGATCCCGGCTGATGCCGGCCAGGAAACCGGCACGGAAGCCGTCGCCGACGCCGGTCGGGTCGGTCTTGGCCAGTTCGGGCACGGCGGGCACCTGGAGGGACGAGCCGTCGCCGCTGATGATCTCGACGCCCTTCTCGCCAAGCGTGGTGATCCGCATGCCGACCTTGGTCAGCACCTCGGCCTCGGTCCAGCCGGTCTTGTTCAGCAACAGCTCCCACTCGTAGTCGTTGCTGAACAGGTACCGCGCGCCGACCACGAACTCGCGCACCTGCGCGCCGTCCATCCTGGCCAGCTGCTGGGAGGGATCCACCGCGAACGGGTAGCCGTGCGTCCGGCACTCGGCCGCGTGCCGGACCATCGCATCCGGGTCGTCCGGGCTGATCAGCACCAGGTCCAGCGCGCAGTGCCGCTCGACGATCGGGCGCAGTTCGATGTTGCGGGCCTCGGCCATCGCGCCCGCGTAGAACGAGGCGATCTGGCACATGTCCTCGTCGGTGGTGCAGACGAACCGCGCGGTGTGCGCGATCTCCGAGACGTGCACACCGGCGCAGTCGACGCC
The DNA here is from genome assembly GCA_963702275.1 of Candidatus Melainabacteria bacterium. Taxonomy (GTDB): domain Bacteria; phylum Actinomycetota; class Actinomycetes; order Mycobacteriales; family Pseudonocardiaceae; genus DATEPR01. Next base: position 5,151 of record CAVPCF010000024.1, on the reverse strand, counting down.
GTGGCGCTCCAGCCAGGACCGGTAGTCGTCGAAGTCGTTGCCGACAGCGCCGACCAGCACCGGCCGGCACCCGAGCACGCCCATGCCGAACGCGATGTTGGCGCCGATCCCGCCACGCCGCACGACCAGGTCGTCGACCAGGAAACTCAGCGACAGCCGGTGAATCTGCGCCGGCATGATCTGCTCGCCGAACCGGCCGGGAAAGTGCATCAGGTGGTCGGTGGCGATACTTCCGCTAACCGCGATGGGCACGGCGGCTCCCTGTCAGGCTCGTCTGCGGACACGGCGGACATCTAAACACTACCGATCCGCGCGGCAGCCCGACCCCGATGTGCGCACATACGGTCGTCGAGTGAGCACACCCGAAGAGCGCTACCGGCCGGAGAGTCGCTCGATCACCGGCGCGAACGCCGTCATGGCGAACGAGTTGACGGACACGTAGGAGATGCCGAACTCGTCGCGGCGGCGCAGCAGCACGTCCACGACCGTGTCCGTGTCACCGTTGAGCACCGACAGCACCTGGTTGTCCCTGGCCAGTGCCGGATCGACGCCGAACCGGGTGATCCACGGCGGCAGCTGGGTGTCGCCGACCGCGAAGGTGTTCAGGCTCAGTTCCAGGTCGTCGAACCGGTCCCCCGCCGCGTCCCGGACCAGCCGGACCCGGTCGGCCAACTCTGCCTCACCGGCACGGCCGCCCAGCGCGAACGAGATGATGTCGACCTCACGGGCGGCCAGGCCGAGCAGCCTTGGACCGCCAGCGGCGATCATCATCGGCGGGTGCGGGCGCTGCGCAGGCCGCAGGAAGCCGTGTTCTGCGGGCTGGCCGGGTGCCCGATCGGCGGCCTCGAACGCCTCGCCGAACATGGCCTTGACCCCGGCGAGCGTCTCGCCGACCCGGTCCACCCGCTGGCCTGCGCTCCCCCACGGCAGGCCGAGGCGGGCCGCCTCACCTGCCGCGTCCGGCCGGCCGGCACCGATGCCCAGTTCGAACCGGCCGCCGGACAGCCGGTCGAGACTGGCCGCCTGCCAGGCGATGGCGGCCGGCGGGTACAGCGGCGCGGCCAGCACGAACGTGCCGACGCGCAGGGTTCGGCTCAGGGTGGCCACCGCCGTCAGGGTGGTGAACGGCGCGGCGAGGCTCATGGTGTCCGGGGAGAGCAGGACGTCGTAGCCCGCGTCCTCGGTCTGCCGGACGAAGGTGGCCAGTTGGTCGAGGTCGTTCGCCTGTCCGGCGACCACGCCGAACCGAAATTTCCGATCTGCCATACGTCGATCCTGCCGCTGCCAGGAGGACTTGGCATCCCCGGCCGGGCGTCCGGTCGAGTACGCGCCGGTGCGTATGCGGATCTCCGAAAAGGGACACCCGCCGTAGACGGGATGGAAGTCGTTCCGTAGCCTGGCCGGGATCTCGTGGCGCCCTGCCGTCCACCGAGGACGGCGATGCGGGATCCCGTCGCAAGCGCGACCTGTCGGGGGTCGGCGGACCGAGTGAAGGGACAGCGCGACGTGGCGTCGCATCGACTCAAGCGCACCATGCGCGGGGCGCTGACGGCCACCGCGGTCATCGCCGCCGTAGGCCTGGTCCCGACCGCGGCAACCGCGGCCCCGCCGACCAACCCACCGCCGGCCGATCCGATGCAGCAGTACCAGCAGCTGTCCAAACAGGCCGACGCGCTGAACGAGCAGATCAACAAGGCCAAGGTGGACCTGACGAACAAGCAGGCCCAGGCACAGCAGGCAGGTGCCGACCTCGCCACGGCCAAACAGGCCGAGCAGACCGCCGTGGCACAGGAGAACCAGTACCGCGGCCAGGTGGACCAGCTCACCGGCGCCTCCTACGAGGGCGCCCGTTTCAACCAGCTCTCCGCGCTGCTGACCGGCACGTCCACCAAGGACTACCTGAACAGGGCCAGCGACCTGGCGGCCGTGGCCACCGACGACTTCGACGCGATGAGCAAGTTCTCAACGGCGATCAACAAGGCCAAGACCGCCGAACAACGCGCCACGAACGACCAGCAGACCGCACAGGGCGCGGCGGCCGCGGCGAACGCCCTGTTGCAGCAGCTCAACACGCAGAGCGCGCAGCTGACCGCGCAGATCACCCAGGTGAACCAGTCGCTGCACCGACTGACCCCGACGCAGCAGACCGGCCTGAACACCGACACCGGCCCGGCCGGCACGTACATCGCGCCACCCGGTGTCGCGGGCGCCGCGATGCAGGCCGCGCTCAACCAACGCGGCAAGCCCTACCGGTTCGGCGGTGCGGGGCCGGACAACTTCGACTGCTCCGGCCTGGTGGTCTACGCCTACATGCTGGCCGGCATGGGTGGCCTGCCGCACTCGGCGGCCGCGTTGCAGGGGATGGGCATGTCCGTGTCCAGGGCCGACCTGCAGCCGGGTGACCTGGTGTTCTTCGGTAGTCCGGCGCAGCATGTCGGGATCTACGTCGGCGGCGGCATGATGGTGAACGCGCCGTCCAGCGGGCAGGTGGTCAAGGTCGAGCCGTTGTTCAGCGGCTACAGCGGAGCGCGTCGGTTGGGGGCATAGCCGGCTCCTGCAGGACGCAAAACGAAACCGCACCACCGAAAACGGTGGAGCGGTTTCGTGTCGGTAGGTTCAGTGGAACGAGTCGCCGCAGGCGCAGGAGCCCTGGGCGTTCGGGTTGTCGATCGTGAAGCCCTGCTTCTCGATGGTGTCCACGAAGTCGATCACGGCGCCCTGCAGGTACGGCGCGCTCATCCGGTCCACGGCCACCTTCAACCCGTTGAAGTCGCGGAGCAGGTCGCCGTCCAGGGTGCGCTCGTCGAAGAACAGCTGGTACTTCAGGCCGGAACAGCCGCCGGGCTGGACGGCGATGCGCAGGTGCATGTCGTCGCGGCCCTCCTGGTCGAGCAGCGCCTTCGCCTTCGCGGCAGCCGTGTCGCTCAGCGAGACGCCGTGCGTGTCGACCCCGGTCGCGTTCCCGGCTGTGGTGCTCTCGGCAGTCATGACTCTCCCTCAAGGTCGTGGGCCCATCGCCACTCGGTGGCAACGCGGTCGGCGCGCGGGTTGTTCCCACCTCGTGTTCCCTCATTCATGGTGTCACAACCGTCGCCCGGCAGGGTGCGCCAGTCCCGGAAGTACCGGCCGACCAGGCTCTGGCCTACCCTGGTGTGGTGAAGCTCCCACGGCTGCGCGCCGCAGCGAACCCCGCCGACGAGGTCACCGACGAGGCCTTGGCGGACGAGGTGGCCGTGGCCGGTCGGTCGTACACGCCGGCGAAGGGCAGGCCGACCCCGAAGCGGCGGGAGGCGGAGAGCAGGCGCCGTGGCCCGGTGGCACCGCCGCCGATGACGCAGCGCGAGGCGATGAAACGGTCCCGCGTCAGCAAGGCGGACCGGCGGACCGTCGCGGCGCAGCGCCGGGAGCGGATGGCGGCCGGGGACGACAAGTACCTACTGGCCAGGGACAAGGGCCCGGTGCGCGCCTACGTACGCAACGTCGTGGACGCGCGGCGGCACCTGATCGGCCTTTTCATGCCGTTGGCGCTGGTGGTCCTGGTCGCGATGGTGGCACCGGTCCCGCTGGTCCAGGGATACGCGGCGCCCGGCACCGTGGTGGTCCTGCTGCTGATGATCGTGGAGGGCCTGCTGCTGGCCAGGACCGTGGTGAAGCGGGTGCGGGTGAAGTTCCCCGACGCGAGCGACCGGTCGCTGAGCCTCGGCTGGTACTCGTTCGTGCGGGCGAGCCAGATCCGCAAGCTGCGCATTCCGAAGCCGATGGTCAAGGTGGGCGACACCGTCGAGTAAGCGGCACCGTCCGTTAGCGAGGCGAACGAGCTCCCGTTAAGGTTGGGGCCATGGAGTTTCGTCGCCTCGGCCGCAGCGGCCTGTCGGTCAGTGAGATCTCGTACGGCAACTGGCTCACCCACGGCTCACAGGTGGAGGAGGAGCAGGCCCACGCGTGCGTCCGCGCCGCGCTGGACGCAGGGATAACGACCTTCGACACAGCCGACGTGTACGCCGGCACCCGCGCCGAATCGGTGCTGGGCAGGGCCCTGAACGGGCAGCGCAGGGAGAGCCTGGAGATCCTCACCAAGGTCTACTGGCCGACCGGCACCGGACCGAACGACAGAGGGCTGGGCCGCAAGCACATCATCGAGTCGGCGCACGGCTCGCTCCAGCGGCTGCAGACCGAGTACATCGACGTCTACCAGGCGCACCGGTTCGACCGGACCACGCCGCTCGAGGAGACGTTCCTGGCGTTCGCCGACCTGGTCCGGGCCGGCAAGGTGCTCTACGTCGGGGTGTCCGAGTGGTCCGCGGAGCAGATCACGCTGGGCGCCGCGCTGGCCCGTGAGCTGCACGTGCCGCTGATCTCCAGCCAGCCGCAGTACTCGATGCTGTGGCGCGTGATCGAGTCCCAGGTGGTGCCGGCGTGCGAGCGCGAGGGCATCAGCCAGATCGTGTGGTCGCCGATCGCGCAGGGCGTGCTGACCGGCAAGTACCAGCCCGGCGCGGCACCCCCGGCCGGTTCGCGGGCCACCGACGACAAGGGCGGCGCGAACATGATCGCCCGCTTCCTGCGCGACGACGTGCTGACCCGCGTGCAGAACCTGCGCCCGATAGCGGACGACCTGGGCATCTCCATGGCGCAGTTGGCGATCGCGTGGGTGCTGCACAACCCGAACGTGGCATCGGCCATCGTCGGCGCGTCCCGACCGGAACAGGTCGCGGACAACGTGAAGGCGGCCGGCGTCACCCTGTCCGACGACGTACTCACCAAGATCGACGACGCACTCGGCGACGTGGTCGAAACCGACCCCCGCCGCACGCAGACACCCTGACCACGGACCGAACCGGCGAACAGCCGCGGACCTGAACAGCTGCGGACCACCCAAAACGCCGACGGCCCGCCAAATCCACGAGCGGCCAGCAAGTCCAACAAGTTCGCGACTTCGCCCACACGAAGACAGGCCCCCCGCCCAACCTCGGGATGCTGTTGGCGAATTTGGGTCGGCCTTGTCCTGTGGGGCCGACGGGGTGCTCGTCCGTGGTGGCTGACCTGCCCCCGACCTCTTGACGTACGTGGGCGGTCGACGGATTCGTGGTGTGTGAGGGACTGGCTCCTGTCGACCGCAGTTCGCTCGCCCATCCCTGGGTCTGTCCGTGA
>CAVPCF010000023.1:0-7720 GCA_963702275.1 Candidatus Melainabacteria bacterium | reverse complement strand
TGCTGTGGAACGGCTTGTCAAGCCCCAATTTGGCTGGACTTTTGAGCGCGAGGCATCAACGGTCTTGTCGCGGGTTGCTCTAGCTTGGCAGTCGGTGCGTTGGAGGCTGCTACTCGCGTCGCACCGATCGCGGTGGTGGACGCGGGTGTGGTGGGCGACGCGCCGGGGCGCAGTGGATCGGAGAGCCGCCACGATGCTGTACGCGAGTCAGGATCGCAGTTTTTCCATGCGCAGATGGTTTCCTCAGAATAGGGGCGTCCATAACGGTGCCGATTGGCGGGCCGTTGGAGATAGCGCCGGCGAGGGTCGATGCTGCTGCGGCGGTGCTCCGGCGCGTCGCGGTGGGTTCGGTCACTGCCGCGCCGATCATGCAGTGACCGAGATCAGGGTTCATGGGTCAGTCGTTGGCGGTCATCTCGGCCCAGCAGAACCCGGCCAGCTCTCTGGCGATGGCGGTGGCCACCACGGACTTGACGTTCTTGCGGGCGGCCAGGGCGGCGAAACGCCTGGACAGGCGGCACTGGGCTTTCCAGGACCGGGCGATGGTGGCCGGGCTGGCGCCATCTTGGCGTTGGCGGATGCCCGGGCCCAGGGCCGGGTGGTGCTGGTAGGACCAGGCTGCTTCGCACAGCTGGCCTCTGATGTGGCTGTTGCCGGCCCGGGTGATCGCTCCTCGCCGCTCGGTCAGGCCGGTGGAGTTCTCCGAGCAGGTCAGCCCGGTGAAGCCCATGAACGCTCGGGCGGTCGGGAAAAACGACGCCAGTCGAACACCTCGGCCCCCAGACACAGCGCCCCCATGCGGGTGACCCCCCGGTAGAGGCCCAGGCGGGCCACCGTAGTGGCGAACGGGTCGGCGGCGAAGTAGTGGCGCAGGTCGGCCTCGACCGCCTCGAGGGTGGTTGCGCAGCTGCACCGTCGAGCGATAGTGGGCGAAGGTGGCGGCTAGGGCCCGATCGTCGAAGACCAACGCCGACAGCCACCGCTCAGCGCCGATGGTCCAGTCCGTCATCTGCCCCGGTAGATCATGGAGTGGCGCAACAGGAACTTGGTCAGCCTGTTAACGGCCCCGGGTCAACCTCGATGATGTCGCCCCGGGCGCGGGACAGGTCCCCACCGCCCCTTGGGCGGGTTCGGCACCGCGATGGCGGGCGAGCTCGCCGGCGCGGTGCAGCCCGGCCAGACGGCGGGCGTCACGCGTGCGTCGGTTTTGACCCGATCACCGCGACCCTTGGGCGTCAACGACGGGGCCACCACATCACAGGGCACGCCCATGGTCTTCAGCAGCCGGTACAGGTCATAGCCGGTAGGGCCTGCGACATAGCACGCCCAGATCCCCTATGGCTGGCGAAACCCGCTTGACCAGCCGCGAGCCCAATCCGCCATCCGAGGAGATCTTGTCCACCACCGCCACATCCCGATCGGGATGCAAGATGGCCACCGAGATCGAGTCCTTGGACACGTCCATCCCGAAGATGAACCAACCCGCGATGAGCCAAACTGGTCATGGTCGACTCCCTTCTCCGTATGTAGGCAACCTTCGTGCCTCAACAACACGAATGATCCACGCAGATGCGGTCCTTAGGGAGCTCGACACACCCCCACCCCCGCCGCCTTCACTTCATGTTTCTCACCATCACCGGCCTGCGCTTCGGACAACCGAAGCGACGCCCCAGCGTCGCTTCCATACCCGCCCCCCCTGCCACGCCTGAAGCCGGGGTCAAAGGGACGGCCGAAGGCCGAGCGAGAACCCAACGGCTATCTGCTGGCCCTTGCGGTCTCCCTGGTCATCGCGGGCAGGCTCGCGGACCGCTTCGGCCGCAAGCGCCTGTTCCTGGCCGGCATCGTGCTGTTCGCCATTGCGTCGGCGCTGGTGGGCCTGTCCGGCAGCATCGGGATGGTCATCCTGTGGCGTGTCGTGCAGGGCTTCGCGGGCGCGATGCTCCAGCCCGCCAGCCTCGCGATCCTGCGCAACACGTTCCCGCCGCACAAGCTGAACATGGCGATCGGCATCTGGGGCGGCGCGTCGGCGCTGTCGGTGGCCAGCGGTCCCATCGTCGGCGGCCTGCTGGTGGAGAATGTCAGCTGGCGCTGGGTGTTCTACCTGAACATCCCGGTCGGCATCGTCGCTCTGCTGATCGGCCTGCTGGTCATCCGCGAGTCCCGCGACCCCGACGCGACCGGCTCGTTCGACCTGCCCGGCGTGGTGCTGCTGGCCGGCTCGATGTTCTCCTTGGTGTGGGGCCTGATCAAGGCGGCCGAGCGCGGTTTCGCCAACGTGCTGCCGCTTGGGTTCTTTTTTGGTGCCGTGATTCTGGGTGTCTTGTTCGTGCTACGTGAGCGGCGGGCTCGGCAACCGTTGTTGCCGCTGCGGTTGTTCCGTTCAGTTTCGCTGTCCGCCGCGACGGTGCTGGTCACGTTGGGCTTCTTCGCGTTGTTCGGCGCGTTGTTCTTCCTGACGCTGTACCTGCAGCAGGTTCATGGCCTGACGCCGGTCAAGGCCGGTGTCGAGTTGCTGCCGTTGACGTCGGTCTTCATGATCTCGTCGCCGTTGGCCGGCGCGATCACCGCCCGAGTCGGTCCGCGCCTGCCGCTCGTGCTGGGCATGCTGCTCAACGCGGCCGGTTTGTTCGGCCTGTCCCGGCTCGGTGTCGACTCGTCCTACCTACACCTGTGGCCGTGGTTCGTGTTGCTGGGCTTCGGTTTCGGCTTCGTGATCGTGGCCGGCACGGAGGCCATCGTCGGCAATGCGCCAGTCGAGTTGGCCGGGGTCGCCGGTGGTGTGCAGCAGACTGGCATGCAACTCGGTGGCGTTCTCGGCACAACGGTTCTCGGCACGATCATGGCCACCCGCGTCGGCAACGTTCTGGTCGACCGGCTCATCGGCGCCGGCACACCCGCGCCGGTCGCGGCTCAGCTGGCCGGCACGAAAGACTATGTGGCACAAGGCGTTTCGCCTGTGCCGCCGGGTGCGCCAGCACCGCTTGCCCATGCCATCACCAACGGCAGCCATCTCGCGTTCCTGGACGGCTTCAGCACATCGCTGACGGTCGGTGCCATCGTCGCGGTGGTCGCCGCAGCTGGTGCGTTGTTGGTTCGCAAGGGTCAGAACGAGAGTGGCCCTGTCGCGATCTAGTCGCCATACCAACAAATATCCGTGGTAAGTCACCACATCAGATGAGTTTGCACAGCAAATTGCGATCATAGCAAGTCCGAGATCTGCGAAACAATCTCCACCGGCCGAAAGTCGGCCGGTGGATGGGAGAGATCGCTGTCGTGCTGAAACTGACCGTCCGCGTCGGACTCGTCATCGCCGTCGTGGTTGTCGTGGTGACCGTCTTCCGCAGCTACCACGGCAAGAACTGCCAGATAGTCGGAATGGGCGTCGCCGCCGCCGACGAGGACTGCCTGCACCAGCACGCAACCAGCACCAACTGGGCCGAAGCGCAACAGCAGCAACTCGCGATGTCCTGGGCCTCGACAACTACGGGTCTGCTCTACACCGAAGCCGACGGCGAAAACCCGACCACCCTCACCAGCGGCCAGAGCGGCGACGCTTTCGACCTGGCCTGGCAGTACCTCCAGTCGCACTCGCGGCAACCGCCGGGCAGCAAGCAGGCGGCTGGGCACGTCGAGCTGAAGGCTGCCGCGTTGATGCGCCGCGACGGCGACACCTATGCCGTGCTGGTCATCAACAGCGCGCCGTGCACGTATGCTTCCGGGATCGGTTGTATCCGCACTTCGGCGCTGATCTTGCCGAAGGGGAGCACAATGGTCGTGTGGTGGCCCGGCACCGACAAGCCCGCCACGATCGAAGGGAACGCCTGATGATGACCGGGACGACGATCGGGACCTTCCGCATCGCCGGCGGGGGGATCTCGTCGCCGAGTTACACCGCGAATACGGCTGGTGAACGGCGTGCACTGATCGACCGCGAACTTGATCGATTGGCTGCCGGCCCAGGCGGCGTGATGTACCTGGAGATCGACCGAGTCGGCGACGATTTTGCCGTGCTCGACCGCTTCCGAGGTGTGGTGGGCAGTCTTGGCGATGGGCCGGAACCGGAGCTGATCGAGTTCATGCGGGTAGGCGTGACCGGCGACATCGGTGCGGCCGAGTACGTGCGATTTCGGCTCGACGGTACCGAGCAGACATTCCATGCCACGCACAGCCCGAGCGCGCACACTCACCAGCCGCGCGTGCTCTACGACGACTGCGTGCCGACCTACTTTCCACCGGAGACCGTCGTGCCGCTGGTGACGGTCCGTCAGCTCATGCGTGACTTCGCCCTGCACGGCGTCTGGTCGCACGCCACCGCATGGCGCACCCACGATCACATGGTCGCGTGACGGGGCCGGTCGGTTCTGTGGAAGCGCGTATCGGCGGCAACGGCGTGTCGGCGCCCTACTTGACTGCCAGGGCTGAGGCCGATCGGGTGGCGATGATCGACCGTTTCCTCGCCGAGCACCCGAACCGCTCCCTGGTGTTCCTGGAGTTGGAGCAGGACGACTCGCTGTCGTGGCGGGAGCACATGCGGGACATGGACCACCGGGAGTACATGCAAGTCGGCGTCGTGGGTGACCATGCTGCCGCTCAGTACTGCCGGTTCGGCCGCAAGTGCGCCGATCCCATCGTCCACGCGACCGTCAACCCGCAGCCACTGCCCGGCGCGCCGCGTATCCCTTACGACCCAGAGTTGTCCTGGTACTTCCCTGCGGAGAACGTGATCTCGCGGGCCGAGGTGCGCCAGCTCATGATCGATTTTGTGCTGACCGGAGACTGGTCCCATGCCAGCCTGTGGCGTGATCAGGAGGACCTGGTGGCCGCCGGACGTTAAGTCACCAGCGGTCGTGTACTTGGGCCTTGATCCGTCGGTCGTACAAGTCCTCGATGGCGGCCAGGATGTCATCCGATAGTGGCGGCACGTCGGCGACGGCTGAGTTGGTGCGGGCCTGGGTTACGTTGCGGGCGCCGGGGATCACCGTTGTCACGCCTGGTTGCTGGATGATCCAACGCAAGGCGGCCTGAGCCGGGGTCACGCCTTCGGGGACCAGCGCGGTGAATTCCTGGGCGGCTTCCACGCCGGTCTCGAAGTCCACGCCCGCGAAGGTTTCGCCTATGTCGAATGCTTCGCCGTGGCGGTTGTAGTTTCGGTGGTCGTTGGGCTCGAACTTGGTGTCCTTCGTGTACCTGCCGGACAGTAGGCCCGACGCCAGTGGCACTCGTGCGATGATGCCGACGCTGGCTTCCTGCGCCGCCGGCAGGACACTGCTCCAATGGCTTGCGGCGGAACGCGTTCAGGATGATCTGCACGCTCGCCACACCAGGTCGGGCGATCGCGCTCAGTGCCTCGGCTACGGTTTCCACGCTCACCGCGTAATTCGCGATTCGCTTTTCGGCCACCATTGTGTCCAGTGCGTCGAATACGCGGTCCGTCGAGTAGGCCTCCGTTGGCGGGCAGTGGAGCTGGACCAGGTCCAGGGTGTCGACGCCCAGGTTTGCGCGGGAGCGGTCGTTCCATGCGCGGAAGTTGTCCAGCGAGTAGTTCGCCGTCTCTTGTGCGACGCGACGGCCCATCTTGGTCGCCACGAACAGCTCCTCGTCCCGCTCCCGCAGGAAACGTCCGATGAGTTGCTCGCTGCGGCCGTCGCCGTAGACATCCGCCGTGTCGAGCATCGTTACGCCGGTGTCGACCGCGGCGGCCAGCACGGCCAGTGCGTCGTCCTCGCTGACGTCGCCCCAGTCGGCGCCCAGTTGCCAGGTGCCCAGGCCGACAACTGAGACGTTGCGGCTGGTCCGGCCCAGTATCCGTTGCTCCACAGTGAAATCCTAGACGATCAGGGCGCCGTCGACGCGCCGAGGGACGGCCGCGCCACCTGGGTCGTCGCGCAGTTCGGCCGGCAGGACCGACTGCGGCGCGTCCTGCCACGCCACCGGACGCAGGAACCGCCGGACCGACGTGATGCCGACCGACGTGTGCAACGTGTTCGTCGCAGGCCACGGGCCACCATGTTGCTGCGCCCACGCCACCGCGACGCCGGTGGGAAAGCCGTTGAACAGAATGCGGCCCGCCTTGCGCCGCAACACTTCCAGTGCCGCGCCGACCTCGTCGCCGGACTCGCCGATGTGCATCGTGGCGGTCAGCGAGCCGGGTAGTCCGTCCAGCGCCGCGACCAGGTCCGCATCGTCCGAATAGGACACCAGAATGGTGACAGGGCCGAAGCACTCGCTGGTGATCACGTCGTCCAACTGGCGGGTGTCGGTGGTGAACACCATGGGGCGCACCGTGAAGCCCTCCCCGTCCACAGAACCACCCGTGGCCAGTGCGGTCAGGCCGGGGTGGTCGGCCAGCTTGGCGGTGCCGGCCTCGTAGTTGTGGCGGATGCCGTCGTTCAGCGCGACCGGTGCGCCCAGTTCGCCGAAGGCCTTGGCCACCTCGTCGCGCAGCCGGTCGCCGTCCTGGCCTGCCGGCACGAAGACCAGGCCGGGCTTGGTGCAGAACTGGCCGGCACCCAGGGTCGCCGAACCGGCAAGGCCACGGCCGATCGCCTCGGCCCGCTCCGCCGCCGCGGCCGGCGTGATCACCACCGGGTTCAGGCTGGAAAGCTCGCCGTAGAACGGGATCGGCTCGGGGCGGCTCGCGGCCAGGTCCGCCAGCGCCCGGCCGCCGTGCAGCGAGCCGGTGAAGCCGACCGCCTTGACCGCCGGGTGTCGTACCAGTGCGGTGCCCGCGTCCTGGCCGTGGACCAGGGAGATCGTGCCGGCCGGGGCACCCGCCCGTGTCGCGGCGGCCGACATCACGTCGAAACAGCGCTGCGCGGTGGCCGGGTGCGACGGGTGCGCCTTGATGATCACCGGGCAGCCGGCGGCCAAGGCCGCTGCCGTGTCGCCGCCGGGCACCGAGAACGCCAGCGGGAAGTTGCTCGCGCCGAAGACGCCGACCGGCCCGATCGGCACCAGCATCCGCCGCAGGTCCGGCCGGGGACCCATCTGGGTGTCGCCCGCGTGGTCGATGATCGCCTCGAGGTAGCCGCCCTCCTCGACGGCGTCCGCGAACAGCCGCAGCTGGAAACAGGTCCTGGTCAGCTCACCGTTGAGCCTGGGCGCGCCCAGCGCGGTCTCCCGGTCGGCCAGGCCGACGATGGTCTCCCGGTCCGCCTCCAGCGCGTCGGCCAGCGCGCGCAGCACGCCGGCCCGGAACGGCCTGCCCAGTCGCTCCAACCGGGGCGCGGCCAGGGCCGCCTGCTGGCACAGCGCGTCGACCTGGGCGGCGGTGGTCTCTTCCGCGACGGTCGCCACGACGTGTCCGGTGCGGGGATCGGTGCTGGTTACGGCCGTCATCGTGCTCCTCAGTGGGGATCGGGTTCTGGGTTGGCACCGGCGCGTGCCAGGAAGTCGAAGTCACAGCCCTGGTCGGCCTGGGTCACGTGCGCTGCGTAGAGGGCGCCGTAACCACGCTCGAATCGAGCCTCCGGCGGCGTCCACCTGGCTCGCCGAACGGCCAGTTCGTCCTCGTCGACCATCAGGTCCAGGGTACGGGCCGGCACGTCCAGCCGGATCAGGTCGCCGTCGACGACCAGGGCCAGGGGCCCGCCGACGAACGACTCCGGCGCCACGTGCAGCACGCAGGCGCCGTAGCTCGTGCCGCTCATCCGGGCGTCGGAGATCCGCACCATGTCCCGGATGCCGCCGGCCAGCAGCCGATCCGGGATCGGCAGCATGC
>CAVPCF010000022.1:0-6149 GCA_963702275.1 Candidatus Melainabacteria bacterium | reverse complement strand
TCCGGTCCAGCCAGCCGTCCAGATCGCCGTCACCGAAGCGCAGTTGCGGCCCGGACAGCGGCAGGTAGCCGGTGGCGTCAAGGCCACCGGCCAGATACAGGGTGTCCAGCAGCGTCAGGCGGATGCCGGCGTCCCAGGCGGCCTTGATCAACGCCGTGCCCATCGTGTTCTGGTCGGTGTAGTGGGCGCCGCCGGGGGCGTGGTGCAGGTAGTGGAACTCGCCGACGGCCGTGTAGCCGGCCATGGCCATCTCCGCGTAGACCAGCCGCGCCAGCCGGTGGTAGCCGGCCGGGTCGAGGCGGGCGGCCAGCCGGTACACGGCGTCGCGCCAGGTCCAGAACGTGCCGCCGTCTGCGTGGGTGCGGCCGCGCAGGGCGCGGTGGAAGGCGTGCGAGTGGCCGTTGGCGAAACCGGGGAACACGAGGCCTGCGAGGCGGTGTCCCGACGGCGGTGTGCCGGCCTCTACCGACGTGATCGTGTCGTCGTCGGCGCGGACCAGGACGTGGTCGACCGGGCCGTCGCCAAGCCAGGCCCGCTCGCACCAGTACTCGGTCATCGGCACAAGGATTCCAGCACCGTGGCCAGCGCGGCGGTGCCGGCCGCGCAGTCGGCCGGTTCGGCGTGTTCGGCAGGCGCGTGGCTGATGCCGGTCGGATTGCGAACGAACAGCATCGCGGTCGGCACCGAAGCGGCCAGGATGCCCGCGTCATGGCCCGCGCCGGTCGGGACGCGTGGCACGTCACCCAGCAGGGTGGCCAACTGGTCGCGTAGGGCGGGGTCGAATGGACCGCGCTGCCGTAGGACTCCTCGCGGACGGCCACCGAGCAGCCCTCCGCGGTGGCCGCGTCCGCAACGGCGGCGGTGATGTCGGCGACGACGGCCGCCGTGTCCGGGCCGCGCGCGTCCAGCCAGAAGTCGACGCTGGAGGCGATCACGTTGGTGCCGCCCGGTGTCGGCGTCAGTCGGCCGACCGTGGCCCTGGACGCCGGGCGGCCCAGGACGGCGGCGCGGGCGGCCAGCACGGCTGCCGCCGCGGGCAGCATCGGGTCGCGGCGGTCGGCCACCTCGGTGGTGCCGGCGTGGTTGCCCTCGCCGGTCAGCGTGAAGTGCCATCGGCCGTGCGCCAGGATCGACGACGCGACCGCCACCGGATGATCACCCAACAACCGGCCCTGCTCCACGTGCAACTCGACGAAACAGCCGACATCGGCCAGTACCGGATCGGGGCCGAAGCCGGCCGGATCGATGCCGGCGGTGCGGGCGGCGTCGGCCAGGGTGATGCCGTCGGAGTCGACGAGCCGGCGCGCGGCGTCCGGGGACAGCACACCGGTCATCAGCCGCGACCCGAGACACGGCACGCCGAACCGGCCGCCCTCCTCCTCGTTGAACACCACGACCGCGAACGGCCGCCTTGGCTGAAAACCGTTGCGCTGCAACAGCGAAACGGCGTCCAATGCGGACACCACGCCGAGCGGGCCGTCGAACGCGCCGCCGCCGGGCACCGAGTCCAGGCGACTGCCGGCGAGTACCGCGTTCGGACCGGGGCGACCCCACCAGGCCCACAGGTTGCCGTTGCGGTCGGTGTGCACGTCGAGGCCGCGCCGGGTGGCCTGCTCGGTGAACCACGTCCGCAGTTCGGCGTCGGCCCGGTCGAAGCCGTGGCGCGAGTAGCCGCCGCGCCGAGCGTCCCGGCCGACGTCGGCGAGATCAGCCAGCCCGGTCACCGGCTGGCCATCGGAATGCGGACGTTCCGTTGTGAGGCAACTGTTTCCGCCTCCGGATAGCCCGCATCGACGTGCCGCAGGACGCCCATGGCCGGGTCGTTGGTGAGGACGCGTTCGATCTTCTGGCCGGCCAGGGGCGTGCCGTCGGCCACGGTGACCTGGCCGGCATGGATGGACCGGCCGATGCCCACGCCGCCGCCGTGGTGGATGGACACCCACGTGGCGCCGGACGCCGTGTTGACCAGGGCGTTGAGCAGCGGCCAGTCGGCGATCGCGTCCGAGCCGTCCGCCATCGCCTCGGTCTCCCGGTAGGGCGACGCGACCGAGCCGCAGTCCAGGTGGTCGCGGCCGATCACGACCGGCGCGGACAGCTCGCCACTGGCCACCATCTCGTTGAACCGCAGACCGGCCAGGTGCCGTTCGCCGTAGCCGAGCCAGCAGATCCGGGCCGGCAGGCCCTGGAACGCCACCCGCTCGCCGGCCAGCTTGAGCCAGCGCGCCAGGGAGTCGTTGTCCGGGAACAGTTCCAGCATCGCGCGGTCGGTGGCGGCGATGTCGGCCGGGTCGCCGGACAGCGCCGCCCAGCGGAACGGGCCACGGCCCTCGCAGAACAGCGGCCGGATGTAGGCGGGGACGAAACCGGGGAAGTCGAACGCCCGCTCGCAGCCGCCCAGCTTGGCCTCGCCGCGCAGCGAATTGCCGTAGTCGAACACCTCGGCGCCCCGGTCCAGGAAGCCCAGCATGGCGTCCACGTGCTCTGCCATGGAGTCGCGGGACCGGTCGGTGAACTCGTCCGGCTTGGCGGTCGCGTAGTCGTGCCAGTCGGCCAGGTCGACACCTTTGGGCAGGTAGGCCAGCGGGTCGTGGGCGGACGTCTGATCGGTCACGATGTCGACGTCCAGACCACGGCGCAGCAGCTCCGGGAGCACTTCGGCGGCGTTGCCGATCAACCCGACGGACAACGCCGTCCGGTCGCGCTTCGCCTTGGTGACCCGGGAGATCGCGTCGTCCACATCGGACGCGATCTCGTCAAGGTAGCGGGTCTCGACGCGGCGCCGGGCGCGCTGCGGGTCGCACTCGACGACCAGCGCGACGCCGCCGTTCATCGTCACCGCGAGCGGTTGCGCGCCGCCCATGCCGCCGAGGCCCGCGGTCACGGTGAGCGTGCCGGCCAGCGAGCCGCCGAAGCGCTTGGCGGCGACCGCGGCGAACGTCTCGTAGGTGCCCTGCAGGATGCCCTGGGTGCCGATGTAGATCCACGAGCCCGCGGTCATCTGGCCGTACATGGTCAGGCCCAACGACTCCAGCCGGCGGAACTCGGGCCAGTTCGCCCAGTCCGGCACCAGGTTCGAGTTCGCGATCAGCACGCGCGGCGCCCACTCGTGGGTGCGCAGCACACCGACCGGCCGGCCGGACTGCACCAGCAGCGTCTCGTCATCGCGCAGGTCCGTCAGCTCGCGGGTGATCGCGTGGAAGCTCGGCCAGTCCCGCGCCGCGCGGCCGGTGCCGCCGTAGACCACCAGGTCTTCCGGGCGTTCGGCCACTTCGGGGTCGAGGTTGTTTGCAGCATGCGCAGTGGTGCCTCGGTTGCCAGCTGCGGGCGGTCAGCGCGGTGCCCCGCGCGGCCCGGACCGAATCGGTCGACATCAGTGAACAGCTCCGGCGCGTTGCATCTGCGCCGCCGCGGATGAGTTGTTCCGCGGCGGCGATCTCCGGCGCGAGGTGCCGGTCCGGCCCCGGGCCCGGCGACTTCTTGCGCAGCTTGGCCACGACGGCGGCGGTGGCCGGTGCCGGGCGTGAGCGGCGCACGGAGGTCGAGCGCGCGGGCGGCGGTGAGCAGTTCGACGGCCAGCACGGTGGTCAGTCCGTCGACGGCCCTGCGCAGCTTGCGGGCCGCGGACCAGCCCATCGACACGTGGTCCTCCTGCATGGCGCTGCTCGGGATCGAGTCCACCTACGCCGGCACCGCCAGCCGCTTGAGTTCGGACACCAGGCGGCCTGCGTGTACTGCGCGATCATGTGGCCGGAGTCCACGCCGGGGTCGTCGGCCAGGAACGGCGGCAGGCCGTGCGACCGGGCCACGTCCAGCATCCGGTCGGTGCGGCGTTCTGCGATGCTGGCCACGTCGGCAACGCAGATGGCCAGGAAGTCCAGCACGTAGCCGATCGGGGCGCCGTGGAAGTTGCCGTTGGACTCGACCCGGCCGTCGGCCAGCACGACCGGATTGTCGATCGCGGCGCTCAGTTCGCCGGTCGGCGACGAGCTCGGCGTGGGTCAGGGTGTCGCGGGCCGCGCCGTGTACCTGCGGCGCGCAGCGCAGCGAGTAGGCGTCCTGCACGCGGTTGCAGTCCGGCCCGCGGTGGCTGGCCATGATCGCCGAACCGTCCAGCAGCGCGGTCATCGCGGGCCGCCGACACCGCCTGGCCGGGATGCGGGCGCAGGGCCTGCAGGTCGGCGGCGAACACCCGGTCGGTGCCCAGCAGTGCCTCCACGCTCATCGCGGCGGTCAGGTCGGCCACGTCGAGCAGGTGCGCGATGTCGGCCATGGCCAGCACCAGCATGCCGAGCATGCCGTCGGTGCCGTTGATCAGCGCGAGCCCCTCCTTCTCGGCCAGCACGACCGGTTTGACGCCGGCTTCTGCCATCGCGTCGGCCGCAGGCCGTCGAACACCCGCGTTGTCGATCACGTCGCCCTCGCCGATCAGCGCCAGCGCCACCGACGACAGCGGCGCCAGGTCGCCGGAACAGCCGAGCGAGCCGTACTCGTGCACCACCGGCGTGATCCCGGCGTTCAGCAGCCCGGCGAGCGTGTCCACGGTGGCCGCCCGGAT
The DNA here is from genome assembly GCA_963702275.1 of Candidatus Melainabacteria bacterium. GTDB lineage: Bacteria > Actinomycetota > Actinomycetes > Mycobacteriales > Pseudonocardiaceae > DATEPR01. The sequence continues at coordinate 1,594 of CAVPCF010000022.1, read as the reverse complement.
GCCGGTGCGGCCGGTGGCCAGGGTGCGCAGGCGCAGCAGCATCAGTGCCCGCACCACTTCCCGCTCCACGGTGGGGCCCGCGCCGGCAGCGTGTGAGCGGATCAGTGACCGTTGCAGGGCCGCTCGGCGGTCCGGTGGGATGTGCCGGGTGGCGAGGGCACCGAAGCCGGTCGACACGCCGTAGGTGGGGGTGGTGGCGTCGGCGAGCCGGTCGATGTGCGCCCTGGCGTCCAGCACGGCGGCCCTGGCCGCCTCGGTGAGCTGGACGGGCGCGTCGTGCCGCGCGACGGCGACCACCTGGTCACGGCGCAACGCGCCGGCGGCCAACAGGACGGGTCCGTACATGTGCCCATCTCAGCCCTCCACGAGCAGCGGCGCGAGCGCTGTCGTGCGGACTCCGTCTGGTATGCCAGACTCGACGCCATGGGCACGAGCACCGACGTGCCGGCGCTGCGCCACGGTCTTGGCGTGCTGCGGCTGCTGGCCAGCCACGCGGGTCCGATGACGGCGACCGCCGTGGCAGGCGAACTGGGCCTACCCCGCTCGACCACGTACCACCTGCTCGCCGAGTTGGTGCGGGCCGGTTTCGTGACGCACCTGCCGGAGGACCGCCGCTACGGCCTCGGCGTCGCCGCGTTCGAGGTGGGCTCGGCCTACCTGCGCCACGATCCGCTGGAACGCCTTGCCCGGCCGCTGCTGCACCGGCTGGTGGCCCTGGTCGGCCGGACCGCGCACCTTGGTGTGCTGCACGGGCGGGAGACCCTGTACCTGGTGCGTGAGCAGCCGGAACGCCCGCAGACCCTGGTCACGGACGTCGGTGTGCGGCTACCGGCCCAGTTGCCCGCGTCCGGCCGGGCGATGCTCGGCAGGCTGCCGGCCGCGCAGGTGCGGGCCCTGTTCCCGTCGGCGACGGCGTTCGTGAACCGGACCGGCCGCGGCCCGACGGACCTGCCGTCCCTACAGGATGGTCCCCTTGCCTTGCGGCCGGGTGCCGCCTCCGGCCAGGGGCGGGGTGTGTTCGCGTCGGCGTCCGCCGCCGGTGGTGTGGTAGTCGGTGGTGCGTTCGCCGGGCCGGTCGATGCGGATGGTGAAGACGAGGTCGTCGTAGTCGGTGAGCGGGGTGCCGCGCTGGTGGCCTTCGGCGGCGGCGAGCATCCCGATCAGGCCGGAGCGGGTGGGGTAGGCGAGGGTGTCGCGGGTGTTCCAGCCCGCGCGGGTACCCCAGGACTGCAGTGGACCGGCGAGGTGGAGGAGCAGGCCGGTCATGCGGCGCTGGGTTCGGCGTGGTCCAGCAGCGCGTCACAGGCTGCCCGGACGAGGGCGCCGCGGGAGCCGAGCCGGGTGCCGAAGCGCGTATCGGGCGCCTGTTTTTGGCCGCAAATACTCCGATCATCAAAACGCTTCCGCCTCTAGGAGCACTGATGAGTGCGAGCCGATAAAAGCATAATTCAGGCTAATGTCCTGTCTCAAAGTGAACTTTGGCACTAACCATGGCCGCGTCCCTGATGTATCGATCCCCAGACTCAAATCTGGGGCCTTCTGCTTGTGATAGTGTCAGCGATGGGGGGGGTGTGTGGTGGCGGCGGCGGGTGGA
>CAVPCF010000021.1:0-23836 GCA_963702275.1 Candidatus Melainabacteria bacterium | reverse complement strand
TCCGGATGCGCCGCCACCACGACCGCTCGGTCATGGTGCTCGTCGGGAAAGGGGCGCAGTTCCGGGGCCGCCAGCCACGGCCGCCAGGCGTGCTCGGGGATGACCGGACGACCGCTCACCGTGCGCTCTCCGCTGCCAGCACCATCCGGCCCAGGGCGGCCAGATCGCGTTCCGCGTGGTGTTGCCGCACGTAGACCTGGAGATCGGCCAACCGCTGGGCGAACCGGCGATCGCGGCACAGCGGCGTCGGTCCGGTGATCCTGGGCACCCGCTCCAGCGTCTCCCACGCGGCGCGTTCCGCGGCCGATTTGCAGGTCTTGACGAGGACCGCGTGATCCGCGGTCGGTTCCACCACATCGATGCGCCGCGCGGCAGCCGCCAACTGCGCCTCGGTGGTCCGCACGACGGTGTGTAGCGCGCCCAAGTGTGCGTACTGATGATCGTCGACGGTCGGCGCGTCGAGCAGCAGTTCGATCACCGAGTCCAGCACGCCGGCCACACCGCCGAGCCAGACGGCGGCGACACCGGCACCGCCGAGGGCGAAGCCCCGCCGCCGCAGATACCAGTTCGGGCCACCCACCACCATGTCCGGCCACACCGCCAGATCGACGAACCGGACGTCGATGCTGTCAGTGGCGTCCATACCGATCGCGGACCAGGTGTCCTGGTCGCGCCGGATACCGGGATCGGTGAGGTCCACCTCGACCAGTCGGCCGACGTCACCGTCCTGCGCCGCCACCAACGCCCGGTCCAGCACGTTGGCGCCCGAGCAGAACCGGACCGTCCCGGTCAACCGCACGCCGCCATCCGCGCGGACCAACTGGGCGCCGGTACCGCCAGACCTAGCCGCCCAGACGCCGTACAGCACGTCCGGCACCGCCACTCGACCGGCCTCATCCAGGATCGCCAGCGCGTCCAGATGCCCCTCGGCCAGCCGGGCCAGCGCGAGATCACGGCGTCCCAACGCCGCCAACCCCGCCCATCGCTCGGGAGTGCGCCCGTGACCAGGCATCGGCAGGTCGAACTCGCCCGCGTGCGCCAGCCGGCGCAGTTCGACCACCACCAGTTCAACAGTGCGCGGCAACGGCAACGGCTTGGGAACAGCTCGATCCAGCAGCATGGCTGTCGAGTACCCCGGATCGTCGCAGCCAACCGACCGAGGTCAGGACTTCTCGGACTGTCGATCCTGGACAGACGCCGGCAGCGGCCGCGGTCTGCAGGCCCCGCGCCGACGCGGACGGCGCCGACGGCTCGGTTGCCGACGATGTCGACCAGCTGCTGGACTGCGCGGCAGCCTGCTTGCTGGCGCGGGGTGACCCACGCGCCGCGCTCACCCCCCTCGCCGTGCCTACTGTCGGCGCCGAGATCGGCACGGCCGACGATCACCCTGACACCCTCAGCTCAGTCAGCAACCTTGCGTTCAGGGCCGGTGCGGGGGTCGGCTCAGTAGCTGAACGGGGCGAGTTGTTGGCCGAACGGGCCGAGCGTGTAGCCGGTGCGGGTGGTCGGGTTGAGTTGGACGTAGTCGCCGATGTTCTGGGTGAACACGTTGAAGTCGTTGAACCTCTGGAGGCGGTTCACCACGTCGCCCTGATGGTTCAGGACCACCACCGAGGACACGCTGTTGTCGTCCGGCGTGGCGCCGAGACCGGGTGTGGTCAGGTTGGCGCCCGGCGACAGGACTTCCTGCATCACGAAGTCGCCCGTCCTCGGGTCGGCCGCGGGGTGCTGGTAGCCGGCGCCACCCGGACTGCTCAGCGTGGCGGTGCCGGCGGCCAGGTCGTACCGGCCGACGCCGTCGCTGGTCGGCATCGCCGCCGTGCCGGTGGTCGAGTCGACCGCGACACCCAACGGCGTGCCGGTGCCGACACCCGGCCGGCTGCGTAGGTCACCCGTGGCGAGGTCGACCGTGATCAGGGTTGGCGGCGCGGAACCGTCCAGGAAGTCCGACGCGCCCACGACTGCGGTGGAGTGCGCCGTGTCCTCGCCGAACCCGGTCACCTGGGCAAAACTGAACGACGACAGCGCTGGGCCGAGATCGACGGACCGGCCGAACGTGTTGGCCGCGACGTTCGTGGCCAGTACCCGGAAGCCGAGTTGGGTGTTGCCGATCAGCAGCGCGTCCGTGGCCGTGTCCTGATTGTCGGCCGGTTCCACCTGCGCGCCTGCCGGCGCGTCCGGCGGTGTCCAGGTGCTGACGCGGCGGGACGCGATCGGGCTGCGGACCGTGTACCTCGTGGCGTGCTTCGGGTTGCTCGGGATGTCCGCGTACAGCGCGGTGTCGCCGGCCAGGATGCCCGGCCCGGACGTATTGACGGTGGCGAACTGGTCCTTTCTGGACCGGACCAGAGTGCCGGTGATGGTGTTGTCGCGCTGGTCGAACGTCTGCACCGAACTGCGTGTCGTGCCGTTGGCCGCCACCTGGTTGGACGTGACCAGCCCGTCGGAACCGTGCGCGTCGACGCCGAAACCGTCCAGCACCGACCCGCCGTCCGACGGTGCGACACCGTCGCGGCTGATCGTGCTGACCTCGGACGCCGCACCGGCCGGCGCGCCGGATGCCAGCAGCGGGATGACGCGGACCTCGTGGGTCATGGTCGGGTCGAGCACGTCGGCAGACAGATCAACGCTGCTGGCCGCGCCGGCCAGCCGGCGGGCGAGGACCGAACCGGTGTCGTGGCCGTTGTCGTCGGTGACCGTGCCGTTGGGGTTGTTGAACGTGGCGAACGAGTTGAACGTGTTGGGGCCGGGCGCGCTGACCTCCAGCAGCACACCGGTGGCATGCGGCACCTGCCGGACGTCCCACGACACCCGGAAGTGGCCGCCGTACGCGACGGTGAGCGTGTGCCCGGTGAGCGCGTGCGCGGCGGCCAGCAGCGGAGCCGAGGGCTGCACATCACTGGGCGCGCCCTGCACCCTGGTGAACGCGAACTGGCTGAACAGGAACTGGTCCGGGGCCCCCTGCACGGCCACGCCGTAGATGCCGCCGCCGGCCAGTGCGGCCACCGGCACCCGCACGGTGCCCGTGGCGCCGTGCAGCGGCGCCGAGTAGATCGGCAGGTAGAAGTGCTGGAACGGGTCCATCCGGCCGGGTGCGGACACGACCAGCGTCGGGTCGGTGAACGCCGTCTGGCCGGTCAGGTCGTAGTGCACCAGGAACGATCCGCCGGTGACGACGGCCGGGACGAGCGGCGCCAGCGGTGTCGGCGCGCCGGACCGCGGGCCGAACGTCAGGGGGACCGTCGTGCTGGCCAGCACCCGCCCGGCGGCGCTCGCGGTGTAGTCGAGGGTGACCGTGGTGGGCTGGTCGGCGGCGGGCTGTAGTCCTGCGGCGGCGATGATCGCGTCGGGTTGCAGTCGGGCTGACGGTCCGGTGGCCAAGGTCTGGTGGCTGCCGTCCGGGCGTTGCGCCGAGAGCTGGTAGGTGATGGGGAAGTCGGGCAGGCCGATCCAGTCGGGCGCGATCGTCAGCCAGTAATTCTGCGCGTGCCCCGTCATCGGGATGTTCGTCGGATCGGTCTCGGTGGCGAAGAACGCGCCGAAACCGTTGATGTTCTGCCGTTGCGCCACCGCGACCCTGGCCACGCCCGGCTGCTGCCGGAAGCCGGCCTTGGCCAGCAGGCCGGTCACCGCCGCGCCGATGTCCACCTGCGGTCCGACGTTGAGCGACCGGTCGGCCTGCGGCACGTCGGGCACCGGGTTGGCCGTGCGTTCCAGGTAGGAGCGCAGCGCGAGCGGGCTGGTGACCGACCGGTCACCGGTGAGCCGGGCGGTCTGCAGCACCACCGCGGCCGCCGCGCCGACCTCCTGCGCGGATGCCGACGTGCCACCGGTGTTGACGACGTCGACGGCGTTCGCCGCCCCGCCCGCGGTGTGCTGGAAGCCGAGCACGTTGTCACCGGGTGCGGCCAGGTTCACCCGCGAGCCGAAACCGGACGAGAAGTCGGCCGCGCCGTCCCAGCGCACCTCCGGGAACGCCTCCTGGTCGGCCAGTGCCGCGTTGGCCGGGTCGTGCGGTGGGGCCGCCGCGATGTCGTTCAGGGTGACCGCGCCGACGTCGATCGCGCCCGAGTCCACGTCCCGCGAGGGCACGGTGGCGAACTGGACGTCGGCGAGGCTGGTCGCCTGCCGGGGCGAGCCCGCCACGTCGGTGGCTGCGGAGCCACCGGTCGGGCTGACGGCGGCGTCGGTCGGCGTGCGTAGGCCGTCGTTGGCGGACACCGCGACCGTGATGCCGAAGCGGTGCGTGAGCGTGGCGATCAGCGACTCCGTGACCGGGTCGTCCTCCAGATACCGGGACGGGAAACCCTGGGAGTCCAAGCCGAAACCGAGGCTCGCGGTGATCACGTCCGGCCGGGGTGTCTGCCGCGCCGCGGCCAACAGTGCGGCGTCCACGGTGGTGATCGAGCCGGTCGGGTCGGATGGCACGACCAGTCGGTAGGCGGCGCCGGGCGCGATGCCGAGCAGGTCGGTCAAGCCGGCGCCCAGCGCGTCCGGCCGCTGCAGGTTGTGCGGCAGCGGTGCCATCATCGCGAAGTCCAGGTCGATCTCGGTGTCGAACGGGTCGACGCCACAGGTCTCACCGGTCGGGTCGAGCATGGCTTTGGCGTTGGCCGTCCACGTGGGAATCAACGGCATCGACGGCAGGTCCAGGAACCGCTGGCCGCCCTGGATGACGGTGGTCGGGCCGAACGCGGCCACGAACTGCGCGCACGGGTCGTCCTTGGGCACACCGGCCGAGGTGAGATCGCCCAGCGACACGTCGGTGATCACCTCACCGGTGCCGGGCAGTTGGTGGTAGGCCGATGCCAGACCCTGGAACGCCGGTACCCAGTCCGTCGCCGTGCTGTTGAGCAGCGACTGGGCGCTGGACCGCAGCGCGACGTTCGTCGGCAGCGCCTGGTCGGTGGTCGCCGCCCGGCGGTTCACGCCGGCCTGGCGCACGGTGTTCCCCGGTACCGGTATCGGGGTGGTGTTCAGCGGTGAGGTGATCCAGTCCGGTTCGGCGTAGGAGACCGCGGGGGAGGCGGTGAGCGCGGCCAGTGCCGCCGGCATCGACGTGGTGGTGACGTGCACGGTGTAGACCCGGGACAGGTCGACCGCGGTGTCGTTCGACGGCGTGATATCGCTGAACACCTGGTTCATGCTGGTCACGCCCATGCCGGCGAGTTGCTTGTTGAACTTCGCGTTCGTGGTGTAGTCGGGCGTGGGCGCGCCGGGTGCGAGGGCGGTGGCCGGCAGTTCGCGCTGCGCGCTGGTGGCGTTCACGTCCGGTGCGAGCACCACCTCCACCTGGTCGCGCGAGTAGGGCACGGCGGGGGCCTTGGCCAGGTCGAACGCCACCTGCGGCGCGGCGGGCAGCACGCCGGCCGAGTTGGCAGAGCCGGACGGGTCCGACGGGACCATCCGGTACTCGATCGCCGCCTGGCCGGGGCGGAACACCTCGGCCAGGCCGTTGGAGAAGACCGTCGCGGTGTCGCCGTTGACCAGCCGCATGTTCCGGTAGACGACCGTGGGCTCGGTAACCGCGGGTCGCGGCGCCGCGACCGCCGTCGGTGCGCTGACGCCCGCCATGCCGACGCCGAGCAGGACGGCCGAGACGGCCAGTCCGGTGACACGCCGCCGGCACGGCGTGGCCGAGCCTGCCTGCCCAGATCCGGTGTGCCGCACTGTGCCCTCCCGCATCTCGCGATCGCTTGGACCGGGCTCCGAGTCACAGCCTGTGCTACTCGGCGCAGGGCACGCGGTGCCGCCCCCATCAACGGGATAGCATACTTGTCCGCCACTCCAACGGGTATGGTCTGATCGCACCACCGGTCGGCGTCAGGATCGGCAACGGCAGGCGTGACTGGCTGACCGCGGCGGCAGTCGATCATCCACTGAGGACACTCGTCGTACTGCTCGTACCAAGCCGGCCAGGTAGTACGTGCGACAAGCTGTCGCTGGTCACAGCGGCGAGCCCGACCCGTCACCCTGGTCGACAACTTTCGTAAGTTTCAGAAAACGCGGCTGTAATAAAGAACTACGCGCTCTGGCCGCATCTCTGGCCGGCCGATCAGGCTAGGGTTACCGAAAGTTTCGACGCACACACGGCCTTCGCCGACCGGGGAGAGCCAGATGATCAGCCGAGCGAAACCGATTGCCGTGGTTATCGGACTGTCGGCGGCCTGGACGTTGCTGGCCGGCGCCGCGCCGACGGCGGCCACCACACCGGCGAACGCGTCGGTCCCGGTCTACCTGAACCCGGCCTACCCACCCGAGGAACGGGCGGCCGATCTCGTCTCCCGCCTCACGTTGCCGGAGAAGGCGGCCGAGATGAACAGCAGCCAGGCGGCCGCGATCCCCGCCTGGGCATCGAAGCGTACGGCTGGTGGAACGAGGCGGCACACGGTGTCGCGCGGCTGCAGACCAACGACGGCGGCAACCCGCCTGCGCTGGTCGACACCACCTCGTACCCGGTCGACCTGTCGCTCGGATCGACGTGGAACCCGGCGCTGATGTACTCCGAGGCCACCATGATCTCGGACGAGGCGCGCGAGGTCGTGCCCAACAACACCGTGGACCTCAACTACTACTCCCCCACGGTCAACCTCGCCCGCGACCCGCGCTGGGGCCGCAACGACGAGACGTTCAGCGAGGACCCGCTGCTGACCGCGGACGTCGCGTCGCAGTTCGTCGACGGCATGGAGGGCAAGACCCCGGCCGGCACCATGCTGCCCGGCTCCCGCGGCTATCTCAAGACGAGCCCGACGCTGAAACACTTCGCCGCCAACAACACCGAGAACACGAGGCTCACCGGATCGTCCGATATGGACGAACGAACGCTGCGCGAGTACTACACGGCGCAGTTCCGCGACATCATCCAGCAGGCCGGCCCCACCTCGATCATGAGCGCCTACAACGAGGTCAACGGCACCCCCGCACCGGCCGACGTGCACCTGATGGACACGCTCGCCCGGCAGACGTACGGTTTCGGCGGCTTCTTCACGTCGGACTGCGACGCGGTCTACATCATCCAGGGACGCCACCAGTGGCAGCCGCCCAGCTATCCGCAGCCGCTCAACGCCGACCAGCGCACCGCGTTCGCGAACGCGGCCGGTGAGGACCTCAACTGCGACCAGGGTTTCCACGACTCGGCCAACTACGGGAACACGATTCCCACCGCGGTCGGCCAGGGCATCGTGACCCAGACCGACACGTACAACGTGGGCGACGTGGACACCTCGCTGATGCGGCTGTTCGCAGTGCGCATCCAGACCGGCGAGTTCGACAACGAGGCGAACGTGCCATGGGTGGCGAAGGCCCGCGCGGCACTCGGTGGCATCACGTGGGTCAACTCGGACACCAACAACGCCGTCACCGAGACCCCGGCGCGGCTGGCCGAGGCGCAGCGGGCCGGCGACCAGAGCATCGTGCTGCTGAAGAACGACGCCACGGCGAAGGGCGGCAAGCTGCTGCCGTTGCGGGTGCCGCACTCCGGTCCGTTCAAGGTCGCCGTGATCGGCTTCTACGCCAACCCGCCCGCGATGTATCTCGGTGGCTACGCCAGTGCCCAGGGGTCGGCCGGTGTCGCCAACGAGGTCAACGGATTCCAGGGACTGAAGACCGCGATCCAGCGGATCGACCCGCGGGCACAGGTGGACTGGCTGCCCGGCGTGACCGGCACCGGCCTGAACACGGTGGATCCCGCGTCGGTCGCGGCGGCGGCGAACTACGACGCCGTGATCGTCTACGCCGGCACCGACGCGAGCACGGCGACGGAGGGTGTGGACCGCTCGTCACTGGCGCTGCCCGGCGCACAGGCGTCGCTGATCAGCAAGGTGGCCGCGGCCAACCCGAACACCATCGTCTACCTGGAGACCCTCGGTGAGGTCGATGTCACGAGCTTCCAGCGGAGCGTGCCCGCGCTGTTGTGGAGTTCCTACAACGGCCAACGCAAGGGCGCGTCCCTGGCCGATGTCGTCCTCGGCGCGACCAACCCGAGCGGCAGGCTGCCGTTCAGCTGGTACGCCGACGTCAACCAGTTGCCTCCGACGACGGACTACGACATCCGGCCGACGCCGACGACGCTCGGTCGGACGTACATGTACTTCACCGGCGCGTTGTCCTACCCGTTCGGCTACGGCCTGAGCTACACCAGCTTCCGGTACCGCGACCTGAAGGTGGACCGCGGCCACCTGGACGCGAACGACACGATCCACGTCAGCGCGGACGTGACGAACACCGGCGATGTCGCGGGTGACGACGTCGCGCAGATCTATGTGACGACACCGAACGCGCCGGCCGCACTCCAACGACCGATCAAACGGCTGGCGGCGTTCGACAAGGTCGCACTGCGGCCGCACCAGACCAAACACGTCGACTTCACGATCAAGGTGCCGAGCCTGGCGTTCTTCGACGACACGACGAACACCTTCCAGGTCGACGACGGTCTGTACGGCATTCAACTCAGCTCGTCCGCGGCGAACAGCGATGTCGAGCAACAGGCGTTCGTCACGGTGAGCGGACAACTGCGACCAACGCCGGCAGTGGTCACCGCCAAGCCGGTGGCCCCAGGGGACGCCGCCGCGCACGTGGCACAACGGGTCATGTTCCCGGCGGGCACGTTCGTCGATCCACAACTCACGGTGTCCCTGAGCGACGAGAGCCTGTTCGGCTACATCACCGCGGGCGCCAGCACGCCGCTGCCCGCGGGCATGGTGGTGCGCTATCGCAGCGATCGCCCCAGCGTGGTATCGGTCGATCGGCACGGTGCCATCCACACGGTCGGCAATGGCGTGGCCACCGTGACGGCGACCGTCGAGTACCACGGCAGGGCAGCCACCGGCTCGTTCGTGGTCGACGTGCGGTAACCACCACCGACCGGCCGGCGATGGTCACGTTTCGTCAGTTGCAGGTCGCCGCGCCTGCTCGGTCTCGGCTGAGCCGATGGGTCATGCTGGACAGATGGCGCGACGCGCGACACGGTCCACATCGGAACCGACGCTGCTCTACCTGATGAAGCAGGTGGAGCTGGCGGTGCGGGCCCGGCTCGACGACATGCTGCGCCAGGCCGGGCTGACGGCGTTGCAGTACACCGCGCTGACGGTGCTGGCGAGCCACCCCGACCTGACCGCGTCGCAACTGGCGCGCCGCTCGTTCGTCACGGCGCAGAGCATGGCCGACATGGTGACCGCCCTGCTGGACCGCGACCTGATCGAGCGGCACCGGGACCCCGTCGACCGGCGCCGGCTGGTGCTCGCGCTGACGCCGGCCGGGTACGCGGTGCTGGACGAGTACCGCCCGAAGGTCGCCGACCTGGAGGCGGAGATGCTCTCCGGGCTGACCAGGCCGCAGGCGACGGCGCTGCGCGAGGCCATCCTGGCCTGCCGGCGGGCGTTGGCCGGCAAGCCAGGCGAGAGTCGCTGAAACTAGTCAGGAATCCTGTACATCAGCCCGAGGTTGTGCTTCGCTGGCAAGCCAAAGACCCTGTCGTCTTCTGACATCCGAGGTGACCGGATGAGTGCGACCGTCAACCCTCAGGACAGCACAGCTACCGCCGACACCGGCGCCACGCCGGGCCACCGGCTCACGGCGGGAACACTCGCCGCGGCCGCCGTCGGCGTGGCCGTGGCGCAGATCGGCCTCTCTCTGCCTGCCGTCCTCAATGGACTGTTCCAGGTCGACCTCGCCACGTCGTCGACCCAGCTCACCTGGATCTCGGACGCCTTTCTGGTGCCGGTCACGCTGTTCGAACTGACCTTCGGCGTGCTCGGCGACCTGTTCGGCCGCAAACGGCTGCTGGCCATCGGCGCCGGGCTGATGGTGGCAGGCGGGCTCATCGGCTTCTTCACGCCAGGGTCCGGCTCGACCGTCGCGCGGGTGGCCCAACTGTGGACCGGGCAGGCCATCACCGGCCTGGGCGCTGCCGCGATCTTCCCGACGTCGGTCGCGATGCTCGCGGCCGGCACGCACACCGTGAAATCGCGGTCGCAGGCCATCTCGGTCTGGGCCGCGGCGCTCACCGGCGCCGGGTTCGTGTCGCCGGTGCTGTCCGGCCTGATGGCGCGCATCCACCACAGCGGTGGCCCGGACGCGGGCTGGCGCTGGGCGTTCCTCGCGATGGCCGTGCTGGCCGCGATCAGTGTGGCGACGACGCTGACGTGGGCCGCGAACTCGGCCGCGCCGCAGGGCCGGTCGCTGGACATCCCGGGCCAGATCACGGTCGCGGTGGCCCTGTTCGCGTTGCTGTACGCCGTGATCCAGGGCGCGGACGACGGCTGGACCAGCGGGTGGGTGCTGGGCGGATTCGGCGTGGCGGTGGTGTTCCTCGCCGTGTTCGTGCTGATCGAGCGACGGGTCACGGCACCGCTGATCCGGCTGGAACTGTTCGGCAGCCGGGTGTTCGTCGGCAGCGCCGTGGTCACGGTGATCGGCATGTTCGCCTACCTGGGCACCGCCTACACGACGAGCATCCGGCTCTCCGCGATCCAGGGCTACTCGCCGCTGCTGACGTCGATCGGGTTCATCTGCCTCAACGTGATGGGCGTCGTGCTGTTCCCGGTCAGCTCCCGGCTGATTCAGCGGTACAACGCGGGCCTGACACTGGCGGTCGGCATGGCTGCGATCGCGGCAGGCGACCTGTGGCTGGCGGCCATTCCGGCGACGAACCTGTCCATCGGCGCGGTCGCGGTGCCGTTGCTGATCGTCGGCATCGGGTTCAAGCTGGCAGTCACGACGATCACCGTCGTCGCGGTGAACAGCGTGCCGACCGACAAGGCGGGCATGGCCAGCGGCGCGACCAGTATGCTGCGCGACTTCGGCCTCACGCTGGGCCCGGCGATCATCGGCGCGATCGCGTTGAGCCGCGCGGCGAGCGACATCGCGGGCAAGGTCGCGGCGTCGGCACCGCTGCGGTCCGCGCTGTCGGCCTTCACCGCGGCCCCCGCGTCGGCACCGCCCGCCCAGCGCGAACAGCTCGCGGCGGCCGTGGGCGCCGTCCACTCCGGACCGCTCGGCGCCAACGCGGTGCCCGCCACCGCGACATTGCCGGGCGGCCAGACGGTGCCACTGAACCCGCTCAAGGACGTGGCGTTCCACGCGCTGTCCGACGCCTACGCCGTCGGTTACCTGGTGTGCGGGATCTCGGCCCTGGTGGCGGCGATCATCGCCGGGGTCCTGCTGGCCGGTCGCGCCGGCCACAGCCACGTCACGGGCGCCGAGTGAAAGCGGATCAGCCCTGGTGCGTCACCGAGCCGCTGCCCTCGATACCGCCAGTACCCTGGATACCGCCGGTGCCTTGAATGCCATCGGTGCCCTGAGCCGCGCTGACGCTGGTGGGACAGGGCGGACCGGCCGCGGCGTGGGCGGCAGCGCCGGCCACCACGACCATGCTCACAGCAAGCGGAACCGCGGCAACCGCCGCGCTGACACGAGACCGGTTCATCCGGTCAACATGACGTACCCGCGACGGGCCGTCAAGGCGCCTTGAAACATTCACGGCATTCGAGATTTCGAACCACGGAGTGCTGGTGCGGCGGACACGAGAATTCCTGCGATCGCTCGGCCTGCCGGGTACGGATCCCGGCGAGCTGCCGACCAGCGACAAACGGTTCCCGGACGGTGCCCGGTACCGGGTCGAGATCCCCAGCGTCGAGGGACCGGAAGCGCTGGCCGCCGTGCTGGCCGAGGCGGACAAACGCGGCGTGCCGCTGCACCGGATCTCGCAGGGCAGCGGCGGCATGCTGCTGACCGCGACGGAACTACGGGAGATCGCCACCAGCGCCGCCGACCGGCAGATCGAGGTCTCGCTTTTCGCCCGGCCGCTCGCGGGCTGGGACATCGGCGCGTTCGGCAGTACGGCGGCCGGCGCCGCACAGGCCCGCGGCACCGAGCAGTTGGTGCACGTGCTGGAGGACGTCCGCCGCACCACCGACGCCGGCATCCGGAGCGTGCTGCTGACCGACTTCGGTGTGCTGGACGTCGCGGGCCGGATGCGCGCGCTGGCGAACTGCCCGCCGGCCTGCGGTTCAAGGTGAGCGTCCAGATGGGAGCGGACGGAGTCGTGTCGTGTGGAGCTGAAACCTCGCCGGAGTCGGCAGACAAGCCCATCACCGCCGCCGCAGTGGAAGCGACGAGCCAAGGCCATCGATCGTCGGCCCTGTACCAGCAGCCGACGCGTTGCCAGCGCCCCTGACGTGCCAACAGCATCTCGATGTCGAGGGAATAGTCCCGCCGCTGGCGACGGTTCGGGGATTCCCGGCGGGTCAGGCGCACGACGAGGTCGCCGTCGTGCAGGTCCGCCGGGGGCTGTTCGGGTATCCAGCTTCCGGCGAACAACGCCAGCTCACCCGCACGGTCGGGGTCGGTGTCGCCGACGATGTCCACGGCTAGGACGAGCATCCCCATATGCCGACGGGTTGGCGCCTTGGCACGATGGCGGTGCGGTGCGGCGCGAGGATCATCGCGTCGGGGGGCAGCCCGGCCCAGGTCCGCATCGCCGCCGCTGTGCGCGTTTGGCGAAGTAGACCAAGGTGGAGCAAGGGTTCCCGGTTTCGGGAACGACCGACCAGGCAACGTTCCCAGGCCCGGATCACTGTGACCGGACAATGTGACAAAGCATGTTGGTTGGCGAGGCGAAGCAGGCTAGTTGGCGAGTCCTACGTGTAGTCATCGCGCAGGTCGTTCGGGCACCGCCATTTTCGTCGACGTATGTATGGGTAGACAGCAACGCACCGGTCCTGGTCAGCCGATCACCGACGCGCAGGTCTGCGCGGTCCAGAAACTCCCAGGCGGTCAGCGCGGCCGGATATCGGTCGGCGACCTCCGCGCGCAGTCCGCGGCGAAAGTCCTGTAACGCCTCGATATCCAGTGCTGCTGAGACTACCGGCTGGTCGAGATATCCGGTCGGTACCGCCGGCTCGGCTGGCGCCGGCGTAGCGGGCGTGTCCGCATCGGTCGGGAAATCCTTCTTCAGCGCGTCGAGTAGATCCTTGATGGCGCTAGCCGGGCTGTCGCAGAACTTGGCCACCTTGGTCTGCACGGCAAGCTGATCGACGTAGGCGTCATGCTCCATCTGCACCACGAAGACACTGCTGGTCTTGCGACCAGCGGAAACGATCTGGTGTGCCGCTTTGCTGCCGATCGCGCGAGCCGTCGCGCACAGCACAACCGGTGCGCCCGCCGCCAACGCCTTGGTCGCTTCGGCGACAGTCGACTCGCCCACCAGGACCGTGCCGTTGTGGCTGACCGAATACCCGGCCTCGCGCAGCGGTTCGGCCAACTGTTCGGCAAGGCTCTCCTCACCTTCGGCGCACACAACGTACACGGTGGGACCGGCCATAGCGTCAGACCATCGCGGCGTTCAGCGCATCGACGCCAGAGTCCCAGTCGGCCACCAGGTCGGCGTACTTGATATCGGCCAGGATAGCCGGCGGCTCGCCGCCAGTGAGACGGACTGGCAAGACCTTCACGTCAACGCCAGACAGTTGGCGGTGCAACGTCGACATCCACTCGACGTTCATCCACTCGCTGGTCAGACCCGCGCCGGAGTAACACAGCACCAGGTACCTCAGGTGCGCCATTCCAGTGGGTGGCGTCACGGAGTACCACAGTGGTGATTCGTCCGCCCCTTGGTCCAGTGAACAGCCGAGCGTCCTTGGTTCCATCCGTCGCGCAATCCGGCGCTCGATTAGCTCCCGAATGACCTCGATTAGCGGCTGTGGGGGGTTCCAGAATTGAGTCACCGCCGGTGAACTGCGGTTTCACGCCGCTGGCACATATTCGTTGATCAAGCCTCCGAGGATCGGTTGACGCTTGATCCGCTCATGGTCAAGGTTCACGATCGGGTAGTTCGGGCGGGGTGGACGGAGGAGACAGGCACGGTGTGGCCGCCGACCGTTGTAGTGCCCAACGAACTCGACGAGCACCGTTCGTAGATGTCGTTGACCAAAGATCAGCATGCGGTCAGTGAGTTCGGTTCTGACGGTCAGCACGAACCGCTCGGCGAAGCAGTTCGCCCGCGGGCAGTGTGGAGGGATCTTCACGACGGTGATGTCGGTGTCGGCCAGGACCGCGTCGAAGGATGCGGTGAACTGGCCGGCTCGATCTCGGATGAGGAATCTGAACTCGGCGACACGGTCACCAAGATCGAGGACGAGGTTGCGGGTGGCCTGGGTGGTCCATGGTCCATCCGGATGCGCTGTCACGTCGAGGATGTGCACGTAACGGCTCTTGACCTCCAGGACGAACAGCACGTAGAGGCGCTGGAGGGTGACCGCGCAGTCGACGTGGAAGAAGTCCACCGCCAGCATGGTCGATGCCTGCGTTCGGAGGAACTGGCGCCAGGTGGTGTCGGTGTGCCGGGCCGGCGCCGGTGATATCCCAGATTGTGTGAGGACACGGCGGATCGTCGATGCTCCCACGCGGTGGCCGAGTTTGAGCAGTTCGCCCTGGATTCTCTGGTAGCCCCAGGTCTTGTTCTCGGTGGCCATCCGGGCGATCAGGGCGGCGATGGCGTCGTCGATGGGTGGGCGACCCGACCGGTTCGGGTAGGTCCATTTCTTGGCGACCAGGCGGTGGTGCCAGCGCAAGATTGTGCCTGGGGTGACCAACCGATGCCGACGCAAGGCCGTGGGTAGCAATCGGATCAGCGCGGCGAGCACTGCGCGGTCGGCCCAGTCCAGACGGGGTGTCGGGTTGGTTCTGCGTAACACGGCGACCTCATGGCGCAGGACCAGCAACTCCACGTCCTTCGCCGCTGACGAACGGCCGAGCAACACCAACCAGCCCACAAGCCGATTGAAGATCAGATACAGCAGGCGCAACGACACAGCCTACGATCATGCCTGACCTTCGAGTGCCCCGATCGCCGCAGGTCACGAAGGCGGGCCGACTTCTGGAACCCGACACCCCTTGACCCGACCTCAGGTGAACCTTAGAGTTCATAAACGCAAACGGCTGTCACGATCGCGACAGAATTCATGTATATGAACATATTCGAAATCCCGTCGACCTGACGACATCACGGTCTCGCGACCGGGACGCGAACAGGTTCGAACGGAAGGAGCGGAGCACGCGACAAGACGGCCATGGCTGTCGGCCCGGGGTGACCCGGCGTGGAGAGACCGACGGCCCCGCACGGAAGGAAACCTAATGAGATTGCGATCAATGTCGATCCGCACGCTTGCGATGGCCAGCGCTGCCGCGCTGATCCCCGCAGCAGTGGCTCTGGCGACGTATACCGCCACCGCCACCGCCGCCCCGGCATGTGCGCAGACGACCCAGGGCGGGAGCTGGCAGAACACCGCGTTCGCCAACCAGACCGGGACCTTCACGGCCCAGTTCGACGCTACCCCGTCCGCCGCCGACATGAACGGTGTGATCGGGCTCTCCAACGGCTCCCAGACGGCCTACACCGGGTTTGCCGCGCTCGCCCGCTTCAACCCATCGGGCAACATCGACGCCCGTAACGGCGGGGCCTATGCGGCGGCCTCGACCATCCACTACCAGGCCGGGGTGGCCTACCACTTCCGGATGGCGGTCGACATCTCGGCACACCGGTATTCGATCTTCGTGACCGCGCCCGGTGGCTCGGAGCAGACGGTGGGCAGCAACTTCGCGTTCCGCAGTGAGCAGAGCACGGCCGGCCAGCTCAACTGGTGGGGCGCCTTCAGCGAGGTCGGCACCGAGCAGGTCTGCGGCTTCACACTCGGCACCGGGCCGACCACGACCCCGCCGACCCCGCCGACCACGACCCCGCCGACCACGACGCCCTCGATGCCGACATGCGCCCACACGGGTCCCGTCCCCGGCCAGTCACCAGGCTGCAACTTCAACCTGTCCATTTGGGAGCTCCAACTGCCGATCGGTCAGCCCGGAAACCCGACCACGATCTCCAACTCGCAGCTCCAGGCCGGATTCACCGATCAGTTCTTCTTCACCGGCAGCGACGGCGCGATGGACTTCGTCGACCCCGGAACCAACTGCGTTACCACCCCCAACTCGACCCACTGCCGCACCGAGCTACGTGAGGTGAACACCGACGGCAGTCCTGCGGTCTGGTCCGCGAGCGGCACCAACACGCTCAGCGCGACGCTCACCGTGACCAACGCCGGAGGGGCGCCGGTGATCGGCCAGATCCACGACGACCCGGCCAAGTCGGTGCGCCCCCTCATCGAACTCTTCTACACCCCCAGCGGGGACATCAATGCGGGGGTCGAGCAGTGCCTGGCCGGCGGCTGCATCAAGTCCACCACGGTCGGCCACGTTGCCCCGGGCACCAAGTTCAGTTACCTGATCAACTACAGCCAGAGCAAGCTCAGCGTGAGCATCAACGGGGGCCCGCCCCAATCGCTCAGCAGCCCGATTCTGGGGGTCGGCGGCTACTTCAAAGCCGGCGACTACGGCCAGTCGCCGTCCAATGCCAGCGTCAACTTCTACGCGCTCAACATCACCCACGGCCCGTAGGCGGGCCGAACCACGATCTACGGAGGGGGCCTCGCGCTGGTGCGCGGGGCCCTCCGCACACCGCAGAGTCTGTCGAACGAGGGGTTCCGTGTCCGTCTGCTCGGCGGCCGGACCAGAACCGGACTCAGCTGCGTCGAACGCTGCATCTGCCGACACGCCGAGCGGTCTCTGCTTGATTTTCTGCGCGATCAAGCCAGATCTGCTAGAAGCCCTCGTGAACGAGGATGCTGCAGCTCGCGCGCTGCTGGACGAGGTCGTGGCGGAATGGATCGAAGGCGGTGTGCTGGGCGACTTGTCCGACTTGGTGCGTACGGTGTGGCGCTGCAACGTGGACCGTTACGAGCCGGCCCGGCTCGGTGACGACGCCCTGAGCCTGGGGGTGCAGTCCAGCCGTAACGTGTGCAGCCTGGCGGTCCGGAAGCTCGCCGGCGTGCCGGACGTTCTCGCACGAGACGTGAGGACCCTGGAAAATCTCCTATCGGGGGCGCGTGCTGCACACCAGCAAAGTGGGGTCTCGTTCGCGCACATGGAACGTGTCGTCGGTGGACTGGTCGGCCAGTGACATGCGATCGAATTGCGCACAGGCCAACACGAAGGCGTACGTGCCGGTGGGCGGCACGTTGTTCGAGGCGTCGGGAGCGCTGCCGGGTCAACCGGCTGATCCACGGGTGCTTCGTCACCTGCACCTGCTGTGGCAGGGCTTCGACGATGGCGGCACCCGCAGTTGGATCGGGTTTCCGTGCGCGACCGGTGCGTCCTGGTTCGCCGTGGTCCTGCTCGACGATGATTCCGGTGGCCATGGCGGGATCGACCTCGATGGCAGTACTCCGGTGCCGCCGACGCCCCACTTCGACACTCTGGCCCCACCGGCGCTGGACGTCGTGCGCCGGACTGGTCGGGGGGAGCGGCGGGCGCCGCGCGGCGCATGAACGAGCCGATCGACCTGAGCGCGGCTCGGCAGCGCGCGGCGGCCCGGCGCGCAGCCGGCGTCGCGGTCGACTTCGACGCGACCCGCCTCGCGCTGGCACGTCGGCTCGCCGCCCTGCCTCGGACCCTGCTGGGCAAGCGGGTGGGTGTTACCCCCTCCGCGATCACTCAGTACGAGAAGGGCCAGACCAAGCCGACACTGCCTATCGTGGAACGGCTGGCCGAGGTGTTGGAGGTCCCGACGGAGTTCTTCCGCGCGGGAAGCCCGATGCCGTCCCTGTCTGCCAGTGGCGCGCACACTTCCGCAGCTTGCGCTCCACCACGGCTTTGGAACGTGAACGCGCCCTGGCCTTCGGGGAGTTGGCCCCTGGCGGTGTTCACCGTGGTGGAGTTGCATGTGGAGCTACCGCCGGTAGATCTGCCTGAGCTGCTCTGGAGGAAACGGTTGACGTTGTTGATCCCATATAGACCGTCGTAGTTCAGGCACAGGATGATCTCGTCATCGCGCTGAGGCTCGAACAGAGACCTGTCGAGCACGGTCGCGTAGCCGTTGCGGGCGATGACCTCGGTGAGATCATCCTCGATGGTCCGCACCTTGCCCAGAAGCCCAGGAGCGACTCGCTCCTGGTCCGGAACGGCGTCGTCAGCTCGAAGACCGAGGTGCCTGGAACGAACGAGCGGATGATACTGAACCAGTTGCCGAACTGAATCGACTCGATCTGGTAGACGTCGCCGACCAGCACGAGCAGCTTGAACGAGGTCTTCTCCAGCACCTTGAGCAGGTCGGCATTGCTGACCGTGCTGCACTCATCGATGACCAGCAGGTCGTACTCCGGATCCGATGCGGTCCGGTAGATCTGGCTGCTGATCGTCCGGAAGGTCGAGTCCTGGGCTGTGACCTTGCGCTTCAGGTTGTCGATGGCCGGGTTGGTGTGCGCGAGGAAGAGTTTTGACTTGTCGTTGAAGTAGTTCGCGATGTGGTCGACCATCGTCGACTTGCCCGTGCCTGCCGCACCGTAGATCAGCGCGACCTTGGACTGGCTGAACAGGAGCTTGAGCGCATCCTTCTTGACGCCATCGTCGATCCCGCGGGGCGCTCCGCCCAGCCACCATTCGACGGCCGACGTGTAGCCATCGATCCCGCACGAGGCATACTCCTGAAGCGTCTCGACAATGGCGACACTGTCGTCCTCATAACCACGAATGAAGACGTGGCCCTTGTCCTGCATGAGCTGGCGTTCTGTGTGCTTGTAGTAGAGCTGGCCGTTGTAGATGGAGATCAGCTTGGTGACGTCCTGGAACTCTTCGAGATCGGCTGCGGGCGTGTAGAGGATTCCATGGCGCTCTACGTTGTTCCGCACCCGCCGAGCCAGCAGCTCGTGATTCCGGTCAGTCACGTCGAGGCTCTCGACGAGATCCCAGTAGCGCGGGTTGTGCCGTGGTAGTGATGTACAGAAGGGCATCTGGTCGAACGGGATGCAGCCGTAGAGCAGGTTCAGCCCGGACAGACGAGCGCACTCCTCCCAGTTGTGCTGAGCCTTGATGACCTGGTTGTGCATCCGCAGCATGAGGTAGCGGATGACGTTGTGGCCCGGCGCGGACGACCGCACGATCCGTCGTGCTTCGTCCAGCACCGGGAAGATCTGAGGCTTGGCAGCGCTCGCAGTGCCGGCGCCCCTGGTCGCCGCGTACTGTTCCTCCGGCATGTCGATAAGGTCGAGTAGGCTTCCTGATCCCACAGTGAGGCCGTTCATCAGGTAGCGGTACTCCGCAGAGCCAGTCCCGACGTTGATGGTGATGCCCAGGAGTCGCGCGAAGTTGTTGAACTCGCACGGGCGGATCGAGACCTCCCATTCGCGGATGATCGTGATCGGCATCGTCTGGTTGAGCACTTCGATCGAGTCACGCTGCAACGTCAGCATGGCCGAGTACTTGTCGGTCATGTCGATGTCGGTGAAGGCGATGATGCGATCGAACTTGCTGACCTTGTTGATGGCTCGGTAGAAGGTGACCTCGTAGTAGATGCGCCCACCAACGAAGAACGGGCGCGCCTTGTGGATGTAGTAGCGAGCCCGCGCGCCCCTACTCGACCCTGTCGAACGTAGCCCCTCGATCCGGGCGGCGATTTTCTCGTGGTATTCCCGCAGCGAGGGGTCGAGATCGATCGGGAACGACTCGAGGTTGGCGAGCGCCTCGATTCCGCAGCTCTCCTTGAGCAGAGTGCGGATGCGTAGGAGGTACTCGTAGTACTTGAGCATCAGGCGCTCGGAAGCATCCCAGTCCATGGTGTAGTGCGAGGTGCTCGCTTCGAGAAGCTTGTGGAACCGGCTCAGGAATCGGTACTGGCCCTTTGCTTTCACGAAGGCGAGCCCGAGCCCGATCGCCGAATAGTTGTACTCGGCATCGGCGGAACCCATCTGGAGTCGCACGGCGACTCCCTCGACGAAGTTTCGGAGCTGAGCAAGGACGTTCTGGGACAGCAGTTCGCGCTGGTCGGTGAGCGAGACGATGTTCTGGCAGATCGCCGCGTCTGTGCTCTGGATGTGGTCACCCACGGTGGTCATGAACCTTCACCTCGCCGCTTCGCGCTGAGGGCTTGTCGTGGCGCGGCGCGCGGTCGGTCGAGCGCGTGCGGAACCAACGGGCGCATCGACATCGGCCACCGTCGAACAGTCCGGAGTGAAGCTCACCCTCGGCGACCTGACCGTCCAGGCACCAACCGGAGTAGCACCGAACGGCACCGTCCTGACCGCATCGACACTGTCGAACCGACCACCAGCCAACCTGGCCGCCAGCACGACAGACATCGGCAGCGGCACGGCACTGTCCATGAACGGCCGACAACCCGCCCAACGCTCCAACTGACATTCCACAGCACAACCGCCCCACGACCCGGCCAAACCGCCGTCGTGATCACCGTCCCGTCCGACGGTTCGCCACCCCACCTGATCCCGGCCACCTACTCCGCCACAGCCCACACGATCACGGTGAGTGTCAACCACCTGAGCGGGTTCTGGCCGGCCTTCCTCGACTTCGACTCGATCGCCCGCAACGTCACCGACTTCCTCACGCAGACAACGGGTCTGACCACGGCACGCCTGTCCTGCGCTGGCAAACCCGTGTCCGCCAACGGTCTCACCGTCGCGCAGGCCGGCGACTACGGCCTCGGCACCCATCCGCCCGCATGGCCGTGCGTCAACATCAACGGCTCGACCATATCCGTCGCACTGACCAGCGACTCACCGTTACCGTGGCGGGTACGAGCCGCACCGAACGCCACACTGCGGCCGCAGGGCGCGATCGACCCGAACAGCGTGGCGCTACTGGCCGCGTACCAGACGCTCGTGACGAAACATCCGTACGCCGAAGGACTACTCATCCCGAGCGAGACCATGACGTACCAGTTCGACGCCAGCAACCTGCCCGGCAGCATCCAGGGCAAGGTCGACGTCGGCACATGGCTGGCGATGGACTTCCTGTTCGCGTTCACCGAGGCCATCGACATGTTCGGCATCAACCTCGACGGCATCCCGGACGACGCGGACGCGATCGGCTGCCTGGGCAGTGCGGTGACGGCCGCGTCGATCGGTGACACGCCCAGCGTCGCGGCGGTGTCCGGCCTGGCGAAGGCGGTGCTGGGGTGCATCGGCCCGGTCGCCAAGGCGGCCGGCGGGTCGTTGGGCGTCGCGAGCGTCGTGATCGGCATTCTCACCAGTGGCGTTGCACTGGTCGTGGGCGGC
This sequence comes from Candidatus Melainabacteria bacterium, assembly GCA_963702275.1. Classification (GTDB taxonomy): domain Bacteria; phylum Actinomycetota; class Actinomycetes; order Mycobacteriales; family Pseudonocardiaceae; genus DATEPR01. The sequence continues at coordinate 2,723 of CAVPCF010000021.1, read as the reverse complement.
ATCGATGGCGCGATCCGTACCGCCACCGGCACAGACAAGTTCAGCATCCCGATCACCGTCAGTGGCGGCGTGACCCAGGTCGTCCGGATCCGCACGGTCACCGCACAGCGCCGGCTCGCGGCCGGATACACGGTCGACAAGACGATCACGGGCGACAGCCAGGCCTTCAACCCGAGCGGTTGCCAGCCCGGATCCGAGGTGGTCGGCGCCGCCTACCGCTGCTTCGGCCGCGACAACGGTGTCTACGACCCGTGCTGGCCGGACACGAGCAAATCCAGCCGCACCGGCCGCGATCTGCCTGCTCGCCCCGTGGTCGACACACGTGGTCCGGATCATGCTGGGCCAACCCGCCAACCCGCCGACCCGCCGGACGGCCCCGCGTCAAGTCCGACGACCGACGAGCCATGGGGCGTGCGGTTGACAACCGGCCGAGAATGTGTGGCGGCGCAGGGCACGCACGACACGTACAACGGCCAGGTCGTCGACTACTTCTGTGGCGACAACAGGACGGTCCTGCTGCGCGGCGTCATTCGCGGCTCCGGCCGCTGGACGATGGCCAGCGCCGGCTACCACGACAACGGCAGCTACTCCCCCGGCCCAATCGCGACGATCACCACCGCCTGGTACGGCCTGCCCACGCCGTGACCCCGAGCAAGGCCCACCATCAACGAGCGCGGTCGACGAGGGGCGGGTGGTGGCCGGTCACTGCTCGCCGGTGAACCTGCCCAGTAGTTGGCTGCGCAGGTCCTGCAGCCGCCCGATGTCGTGGTCGTCGGTGGCGGAACGTCGCGTCCCGAGGACCAACTCCTCGGCGAAGCGGATCAGGTCGGCTGCGGCCGCCGGGGGCGGGTCGGCGTGGTCGGTCGGGGGCCGTGTGGTGGGCAGGTAGCGGGCCGTCGACGGCGTGGCCGGGGACACCTGGTCGGCGTCGTGGGCCACGAGCATTCCGCGATGACGCTGACGATCCGGCCGGCCGCGTCGCGGCCGATCCATACCGGGTACGAACCGTCGCCGAGGCCCGAGCGGTACGCCACCAGGTTGGTGCCGGTGCCGCTGTCGTCGATCGAGACGGCGAAGCACCGCGGTGCGGCGGTCGCGGGGAATGGGTCGTCGACGGCGAAGATCCGTTGGAACTCGGACGTCAGCGCGTCGGCGTCGCGTGCGTCGAAGAACGCGCCGATACCACTGTCCACATCGAACCCGAAGAAATGGCCGTCGGGCAGCATCCGGGTGTCCTGGCCGGATCGCAGTGCCGGCTCCCACGTCAGCGCGGGCTCGCCGTCGAGCAGCACCCGGACCGCGGTGACCTCGGCACCGTCATCGGCGCCCACGACGGCCCATCCGACACTCACCGGGTAGTCGCCCGGCGGCACGTCGATGACGAGCGCGTCGTCGGTCGGGTCGTAGGCCGCGGGATCGGCGGCGACCAGCCGGCCGGACGGCAGGTGCAGCAGGCCGGCGTCGTAGGGCGCACGCACGCGCACGACCCCATCGGAGCCGGCGCGCAAGTGGGTGCCCGCCACGAACAGTGCCTCGATGTCGCGTGGTCGCAACGGGGCCGGCGGGGTCCAGACGGGCCCGGCCACGCCCGGTTCGCCCGCCCGGAATCCGTGGCCGAGCGCCTCGGTGTCCAGATAGGACCGCCAGGAACCGAAGGGGGCCTTGCGGATCGCGCGCAGGTCCGGCGGAATCCGCGTCACGGTCGCGTGCGAGCCATCGTCGTTGCCCACCCACTCGGTGGTGGCATCGCCGTGGTGGTCGATGTCCAGCCGCAGCCACCACGGCTGGTCGGCGAACTCGGCGGCCGCCGGATCGAGCCGCCAGCAACGGAAGCCGCGCCAGTACAGCAGGTCGGGATCGTCCAGGACCCGGTAGTCGAACTCGCGGTCCCGCCTGCCCTGTTCGTCGAACAGATAGACGCCCAGATATCCAGCACCCCAGGCCACGTGCAGCAGCGCGACCGGTCCGCCGCGGTCCAACAGCAGCACCGCGTACTGGACACCGGCGCGGTCGCGCCGCTGGGCCGCCGCCGTGGTCAGGATTCCGAACGGTGCCGTGCCGGCCGAATCCCATCCCTCGCAGTAGACGGCGTCCCAGTCGGGCATGGCGCTCCCCTCACGTCGCGGCGGATCAACAGTGGACGTTGACCCTGTCGTTGCGGTAGCAGCCGACGACCTGCTCGCCGGGGATCTCCCCGACCGCGACCAGCAGGATGGCGAACGGTCGCCGACTGGAGCTGTCGTACAGGGCGACGGCCACGAAGTAAACCTTCTGCCCCGCCTTGAGCCACTTCGCGATCTTGTTCTCGTCGTTGGACATCGCCCGGTTGGTGGAGTTCTGGTAACACGCGACGAGGTTTCGCCGGTCGCTGCCGCTGCCGCCGAGTTGGGCACCGAGCAGGTGGCACCGGGCCAGGTCCGCGTTGACCTGTCCCCCCGGCAGCGACCTGATGTCCACCGTCGGCCTGGTGCCGGTCTTGTAGGAGCTGGGACACAGGACCGCGTTGACGCCCTGCGCCTGGCCGTTCTGCAGCGGCTCGTAGTTGATCTGCGGAGTGCATCCGTGAGGCTTCGTGTTCGTCTTGGGCTTCGTCGGCACCGGCCGCGTATCGCTCACCGGGACCGGCGGCGCCGTGGGTCCGGGTCCGGGCTTGGGCTTGGGCGACCGCCGGGGTGCGGGCACCGGGCTCCGGTGCGCGTGCTGTGCCTTCTCCAGCACGCCAG
>CAVPCF010000020.1:0-31737 GCA_963702275.1 Candidatus Melainabacteria bacterium | reverse complement strand
GATCAGCCGCTGCTGGCTGAAACTGATCGTTGACAAACTACCGGCAGTCGCAGGGCTCAGCCGGGTGCAATCCGCACTCATCACGAACTTGTTCAGCGGCACGCGCTGGCGGCTGGGCGGTCTTAGCCCTGATCAGGTTCGGGCGGTCACACCCGAGTCGGCGAAAACCAATCCAGCGCATGAGTTCGACGAGTTCGATCGCGGGTTGTTCTTGGCGCTGCAACGCGATGGACGCCTCAGTTTCCGCGATCTGGCCGCGGTGGAGGTCGAGCGGCCCGAACCCACGGTTCGACGCCGCCTGGGTCTGTTGACCCAGGCCGGCATGCTGGCATTTCGCACGGATTTCGCCCGGGTGGAAGCAGGCTGGCTGACCGCGGTGGCGCAGAGCATCCCGCTCACCTGGCGACGGTCATGGCCCGTCCTCGTCGTCATCGCGTCTGCCATCCCGCGCATCACCTATGACGTGCTCGGGTTCGGCTACGCGCCGTTCCCGCTGGCGACCTGGCTCGCGTTCTTCACCGCGATGGAGCGCAGCCGGCCAGTGATGCACAGGCTGGTTTTTGCCGGGGCGGCGATCGGCGCGACCACGTCCCAGCTCGCGCCCGGCCACAACCAGCCCTACGACGCCACCGTGCAGGCATTCATCTTTCTCACCGCGTGGATGGCCGCGGTGCTCAGCCGGACGCGGCGCGCGTACATCCAGGAGGTGGAGGACCGTGCCGCCCGGGCGGAGTCGGAGCGCGACGATGGAGCGGCGCGGGCCGCCGCCGAGGAGCGCACCCCGGGATCGTCCGCGAACTGCATGACGCACCCACCGCCATCACGAGCCGGCACCGGAACCCGACGTAGCTCCTCCGCCATCAACGTCATGATCAACCGCAGGCACCGGTCACCCAAGCGCCCAAGCTCCTGCAACTCAGGGAACTCGGAGATGTCCCACCTCCCAATGCGACATACGCCATGCGCGGCCACCCACTGCCCGGCCGCCAACCGTCGGGCGTGACCAGAGGGTGTTCAACCCAGATGGGTGTCACGACCGCACGCCCTCCGAATGCTGACGTTGGCCCGAGAACGCTGCGGTTTGTACGGTGTGCAGTATGGCGGTGGACGGCCAGGGCTTGGTGCGGCAGGTTTCGACGTGCGATAGCAGCCACCGGGCGAGTCTGAACGCGTGCACTCCCCGCCATCGACGGTCGTTACCTGCGCGAGAGCAGCCACGTACTGCGGACTTTGACTTCGACCAGGTGCGGCAATTGATCCGATCTGCGTCCTGCCGACGGTAACCGGCGATAACGGACCGCCTGGGGCCGCCAGGCGGCACCAACGGGCCACGACGGCCGACATTCGGCGTCAACCGTCGCCAACCGGAGCGGTACCGGGAGCCGTTGCGGTCTGTTGCGGTCCGTTCCAGGACGTTGGCCGAAGGGCAACCAGGAGCGGTGTCCAACGCGACCCCATATGGCCGTTCAGTCAATGATTTTCATGATTCACTCCTGATTCGCTCCTGTTTGACCCTGTTGATCTTCATTTAGACCACAGTAGACAGTCGCACAAGATCGAACCACTGAACGAAAGAAGCCCGCTGACCTGGCATTTCATGCCGTGTCAGCGGGCTTGTCGACCGTCGGGACGACAGGATTTGAACCTGCGACCCCTTGACCCCCAGTCAAGTGCGCTACCAAACTGCGCCACGTCCCGGCCGCGACCCCTGTTGGTGAGGTTGCCAGTGGACAGTACCCCATCCTGGGATCGGGGTCTGGGTTGGGGTGACGGGTCTGTCGTGGCGGGATCCTGTTCGCTGGTCTGCGCGGCCGCTGCTGGTCAGCCCGGATCGGTTGGGGGCCTCGACACGGCGGTTGCCTTTGGGGTCGGGACGGCTGGCTCGTCTGCAGCCGCTGGCCCGTCCAAGTTGGGGGGCTGGATGACGTGGTGGGGCTGCGGCGGTGACGGCTCTGCGGTGCTGACCCCCGGGGAGATCGACCGGCTCGGCACCCGTGATCTCGCTTGGCACGTCGCTCGGGCTGGATTTCGCGGTTCATCGGGGGCTTGTCGTCGGGTTCCTGCACGGGCTCGTATTCGGGCTGGTGGCCAGCTTCACCCAGGCTCCCCTCCGCAGCATCGAGGTCGGGCTGGTGTTCGGCATGGAAGGCGCGTTCGGGGTCGGCTACGGGCTCTGCCTGACCGCCTGGGGACAGTGGGTGGCGACCACCCCGGGAGCGCCGCGGCTTGAACGCCGCGGTGTGCGTTCACAAAATCCTCGGGTCGCGGACGGCACGGCAATTCATCCTGGCCATCGCGGCCGCGTCCAGTTCGACCAGTGCCTCGTCCCATCGTCCTGTCTCCTGCAGAACCAAGGCGCGGTCGAAGCGCAGCGCCGGATTGTCGGGGGCCAGTTCGATCGCCCGATCGAGGTCACTCAGCGCGCGTGCGCAGTTGTCGACACGGTAGGCGGTGGCCGCTCGACCCGATAGGGCAGCCACCAGGTCGGGGTCAAGGGTCAATGCGTGATCGAACGCGGCGAATGCGCCTTGGTAATCAGCCTGTTCTGCGCGTACCTGGCCCAGCACCGTGTGAAGCCGGGGATTGTCCGGTGCCAGCCGTAGGCCGGCGATGGCGTCGTGTTCGGCCGCGTCCAATAGGCCGATGTCGGCGAGGCGAGCGGCACGGTCGCAGTACAGGCGCGCGAGTGTGCGCGCCAGTCGGGTCGTCGTTCCGGACTCGGCGAATGGGGCACCGCCTGGGCCTTTCGGCTCAATGACTCGCATCGCTCCCGCCTGGTGGACCAGGTTTTGTGACGGTCGCCAGCTTGGCAGACGGACCAGGACACGAATCGGGACACCGGGCGGACACAATGCGGACATGGCGCATCCGAATGGCTGAAATCTGCGCCTTCCACCCGGTGTCGGTAGCTGGAACAATTCCGTGCACAGATTGGGCGTCCACGGCGCTGGGGGCTTGTGGTGGAGATTCGACTGCTGGGCAGTGTGGAGATCCGCGGGGATGCGGGCGTGGCTCGCCTGCGCCGGTCCGGCGAGCGGTGCGTGCTGGCCGTACTGGCGTTGCACGTCACGCAGCCGGTCACGGTCGCGACCCTGGTGGATCACCTCTGGCTGGCGACGGAGCAGTCGAACAAGTCCATCGACACCGCGGGCACCTACCTGCGCACCGTCCGTGCCGCGATCGCGGGGGCAGGCGGCGAGGCCGGTTGGCTGCGGTACGACCGGGCGGCGCGTGCCTGCGTGCTGGACATCGACCCGGCATGGGTGGACTACCACCGGTTCACCGCCATGGCCGCCACTGCCCGTCGGGAGCGGGATCCGGTGGCGTTGCAGGGGGCGCTGCGACTGTGGCGGGGGCCCGCGCTCGCCGATGTCGGCGGCCACTGGGCCGACAACCGTCGCCACACGATGGAATCCGAACGCCTTGCCTGTCACGAGGACCTGCTCGATCACCAGTTGGTCGAACAGCGGTACGCGGAGGTTTTCCGTACCGTCACGGATCTGGTCGAGGACAGCACGCCGACCGATCGGCTGCTCCTGCTGGGCGCCCGTGGCCTGGCCGGATCGGGCCGGCACACCGGTATCCGTGCCTGGGTCGCGCGGGTGACCGAACGGATGCGGGAGACCGTGGACGCCGCGCCATCGGCCGAGGTGCTCCACGAGGTCGAGCGGTTGATCGCCCATCCGGTCGACACGCCGATCTTCGGCAGGCGTGCGGACATCCCGCACGTCTCCGGACCGGAGGACGAACTGGGTAGCCTGCTGGCCGCGGTCCGCGCCAGGGTGGAACCGCTCGATCTGCTGTGGGGCCGCAACGCCACCCTGCCCGGCCTGTTGACCAGGGTGAACACCTCCTGCGACGAAATGCTGGCCAGGATCAGCCAGCACGACAGGTGCTGGGTCGACGCCCGGCGCCAACTGCACGCCGTGCGGGTCAGCCAGGTGTTGCGGGCCGAGCAGGAGGGCGCGGACCGCTGGATCCTCGTCTACGACTGGGAGGCCAGCACCCCGGACGCGCCGCGGATCGTGGGCCTGCGCAACTGTCGGCTGGGCCGGGTCGCGGCCGACCACGAGGCGCACATCCTGGTCGCCGAGATGCTGTTCGGCCGGCCGCTGGTCACCGGTGAGACGCTGATCATGGACTACCAGGTGATCAACCCGGTCAGCAGCCACGGCGACACGGCCGACGCGTACTTTCGCCGGCTGCGCCTGCCGGTGCGCGACTACGTGCTGGAGATCCAGTTCGACACCGAAGCCCTACCCTTGCGCTGCCAGCAGTTCAGCTCGCCTGCCGGTGACATCCGGACGGTCCGCAGGCGCAACCTCACGGTCAGCCCGACCGGCGACGTGCACGCGGTGGCCCTGGGTGTCGGGCCCGGCCTGTTCGGCATCGAATGGGACTGGCCACCGGTCGTACCGGCTGCCGAACTCCACTGTCGACGCGACATCAGTGCCCTGACGCCGTCCACACAGGACAAGCCGCCAGGAAGGTCCTGATGGCGAGCACTCCAAGGTCGAGCCGGCCACGCGATCCGACAGCCGGGATGGCGGCACCGCGGAATTGGGTTGCGCCATGGTCGGACCGGCCTGATGATCGCCGCCATGGGTCACGTCGAGATTCGCGAAGCTGTGGCGGGCGACCGGGAGTTCGTGCAGGACATGGTCGTCGCCGCCGCCAACTGGGCGCGTACGGACCGCACCCGCGAGGAGACCCTGGCCGATCCCGACAGCGCGCACTACGTCGAGGGCTGGCCACGCCCGACGGACATCAGCGTGATCGCCGCCGACGGTGACATCCCCGTCGGAGCGGCCTTCCTGCGGTTCTTCACCGAGTCCGATCCCGGCTACGGCTTCGTCAGGGCCGACATTCCCGAACTGGCCATCGGCGTCGTCGACGGCCGCCGGGGCCAGGGCGTCGGCAAGCTGCTGATGCGCGGTGTCGCCGACGCCGCCCGCCGTGCCGGGGTGGCCCGGATCAGCCTCAGCGTCGAGCGCACCAACACCCGCGCCACCACCCTCTACCGCGCCGAGGGCTTCCAAGTCGTCGAGGTCGGCCGGCACTCCGACACCATGGTCCTCGACCTGTGACCGGTCAGAAGTGGATCATGCGGCATCATGTGGGTCGATCGTGGTGGCCGAGAAACCGTCAGCCACTCGGTGGATGCTGTCGCTGACCGTGTTGTTCGGCCAAGGAGGATTCCGATGGAGCCCACGTCGACCGTTCCCGCCACCGTCGCGACCCTCGCCGTGCTCGGCGCGCACCTGTACTACGAGGTGCGCGGCCATGGTCCTCTCGTGCTGCTGGTCGGCTCGCCGATGGACGCGCGGCCCTTCACGCCGTTGGCCGACCGGCTCGCCGCCGATCACACCGTGGTCACCATGGACCCGAGGGGTATCAACCGCAGCACGGTCCACGATCCCGACCGGGACTCCACCGTGCCGATGCGCGCCTACGACCTCAGCAGGCTGCTGCGGCACCTCGACGCCGGTCCGGCCACGGTCCTCGGCTCCAGCGGCGGCGCCGTCGTCGCCCTGGCGCTCACCCAGTCCCACCCCGACCTGGTCCAGACCGTCATCGCGCACGAGCCCCCGCTGGTCCCGTTGCTGGACGATTGTGCGCAGCTCTACGCCCGATCCGAGGACACCATCGCCACGTACCTCGCGGGCGACGCCATCGGGGCATGGCGGAAGTTCCTTGACTTCGCGGGTTTCGCCGTGCCCGATGGCGCGGCCGAGCAGACGTTCGGCGGCGAGCGTGATCCCCAGCAGGTCGCGGACGAGCATTTCTGGTTCGCGCACGAGCAGCGCGGGACCGTCCGGTGGGCACCCGACCTCGACATGCTGCGCTCGGTGCCGACCCGCATCGTGATCGGCATCGGCGAGCAGTCCATAGGTCAGCTCTGCGACCGCACGTCCACCGCGCTCGCCGCGGCACTGGGCATCGAGCCGACCAGGTTCCCCGGCGGCCACACCGGTTTCGCCGAGGACCCCGACGCGTTCACCGCCCGGCTGCGGCCGATCCTGGACAAGAGCTGATTCAGCCTGGGGATCGGTGACGTCGGGATGCCCGCGCGTGTGCAGCTGTGAGTAGTTGTAGGGCCTGTTCGGTGGTCGCCACGGCGGGGTTCAGGATCGACACCCAGCCCTGCGTGGCGTAGACGGGGTGTGGCATGAGCTGGTCGAACGCGGTGTAGTCGACGTTCGCGTCGGGGTGGGCGGCGGTGTAGCCGACGAGTTCTCCGAACGCGGCGCGGCCGACGGCGATGTTGAGCCGGAACACGCCGGGGCGGTTCAGGTTCGACGCGGTGTCGAAGCCGTCGTAGTCCTTGGTGACGATCGTGGCGAACGGCATTCGACGGTTGGCCGCGGCGTCGTCCGGGTCGTAGTAGATGAACGAGTCGCCCCACGCCACCTCTGGCGATCCGTCGGCTTCGCTTGCGGTGATGGCGACCACGCCGGGCAGGCTCGTCGCGAACTCGATGATGTCCTTCTCGGTCAGCCGGGCCGTCGTTGGGGCGGACATGTCTCGCGGTTCCATACCTTCAAGTGTCTCATTCAAGTACCCGGTGAGACTTTTGTCGATGACCGACAGGCTCAGCATGGTGCTCATGCCGCCAACCCTCAAATGCTGCCGCGGTCGGGTGACCGGGGCGGATGCGACAGCGGTGTGATCCGCGCGGACTGCGCCGTTTCCGGCCGCCATTGACAATTCACATGTCGGCATATCGTCGTCGAGGCGGCTATATTTCTGGTGCTCGCACCCCAGTCGACACGAAAGGCGTGGTCTTATGCTGCATCGGATTCGGTCCATGGTGATGGCTCCGCTGCTCGTATTCGCGTTCGCCATGACGTTCGTGCTGTTACCGGCGCACCATGCCGCGGCGACCGGGCTCACGGCGGCGTCGCCTGATTTCACCGTGACGGTGGACCCGTTGGCGCAGACCCGCAAGCGCGGCACGGGGGCGCCCTACTTCGTCACGGTCAACTCGCTGAACGGGTTCAACGCCCACATCTCGCTGAGCCTGACCGGTGACATCCCGTCCACCGGCACGGTCTCGATCATCGACCCGAACGGGTTCGGCCCGATGCACGACGGTGAGGTGGCCATTCAGATCAAGAAGGTGTCCTCGCTGATCGGCACCTTCGCGATGACCATTCACGCGATCAGCGGCGGTATTGAGCACGACGTCAACATCAGCCTCACGATCAGGTAGTCGGTCGCTCGGCGGATTGTGCATTCCGACGAATGCGCGATCCGCCGAACCGTCATTGTGCTCGGGCCGGGCCGGTGGACTCGCGGATCACCAGTTCGGTGGACAGCTCGACGTGTAGCGCGTCGAGCCGGTGCCGTTCCAGTAGCCGGACGAGCAGTCCCACCGCCATGCGCCCCATCTCCGGTAGCGGCTGGCGGACCGTGGTGAGCCGGGGGCTGGTGGCCTGTGCCAGGTCGATGTCGTCGAAGCCGGCGACGGACAGGTCCGCCGGCACCCGCAGTCCGCGTTCCGCTGCGGCGGCCAGGGCGCCGACGGCGGTCTTGTCGTTGAATCCGACCAGGGCGGTGGGTCGTTCCGGCAGGTCGAGCAGTTCGCCAGCGGCCTGGTAGCCGAAGCGGGTGGTCGGTTCGCCGGGCCGGACCAGCTCGGGTCTCGGCAGGACGCCCACGTCGGCCAGCGCCGAGGTGTGTCCGGCCATGCGTGCCTGGGCGGCCAGCCAGTTGTGCGGCCCGGCGAGCACGCCGATCCGCCGGTGACCCAGGTCGACCAGGTGCCTGGCCATGGTCCGGGCGCCGGCGAAATGGGTCGCGGACACCGCGGCGATGTCGCGCGGCGTCGCGGTGCGGGGATCCACCACGACGAACGGGAACCCTTGGGTGCGCAGGGTTTCCAGGTCGTCGCCGGGCTCTGGCGGGAGGATCAGGATCGCGCCGCCGATCCCGGGGCGGCCGGCGAGCGTGGGCAGCACGGCGGTGCGCTGGGATGCCTCGCCCGCGTCGAGCACCAGCTGCCTGCCGTGCAGTTCCAGCGTCTCGGCGATGGAGGACACGATCAGGCCGAAGTAGTCCGTGAGCAGGTAGGGGCAGCGCACGTACACCGCGCCCTGGGCGGCCCGCCCCGCCGATCTGCGGGCTCGGCGTGCCCAGTTGCTCGACGGCCCGCCGGACCAGGTCGCGGGTGTGCGGGGCGACGTTCGCGTGCTCGTTGAGGACCCGCGACACCGTGGCGATGGAGACGCCGGTCGCGGCGGCGATGTCCCGGACGGTGACCCGGCCGGCCTGGCTGGCCATCTGTTACACCCCCTTGTTTCACATCGCAGCATACGGGTCTTCGTGACGGGCAGTGATGCATTGACGGCGTGGTGCGCGGCTGGTTTCCTGTCCTGGTCGGTCGTGTTTCATCTTTGTTCCATCTTGTTACAGTCCGCGGAGGCCGTCATGCGTCCACGTTCCTCAGCACTGATCGCCGCCGGCAGCGCCCTGGTGGCCACCGCTTTCGCCGGAGTCGGCGCGAACGCGGCCGTGCCGGCGCAGCGGCCCACGACCGACACGGCACACGTGTGGATCACGACGCCGGACGGCACCGACAAGATGGCCGACCTGGGCACGGTGGCCTTCACCAACAGCCAGAGCACCGCGCCGACCGTCGTCATCGACCCCAGCCGCACGTTCCAGTCGATGGTCGGGTTCGGGGCGTCCATCACCGACTCGTCCGCCACCGTCCTCTCGGCGCTGCCGCCCGCCGCGCGTGCCACCACGATGGCCTCGCTCTTCGACCCGAACACCGGCGACGGCCTCGACTACCTGCGCCAGCCCATCGGTGCCTCCGACTTCACCCCCACCGCCGCCTACACCTACGACGACGTGCCCGCGGGCCAGACCGACTACTCGCTGGCGCACTTCAGCATCGCGCACGACCAGCAGCAGATCCTGCCGCTGCTGCGGCAGGCCGAACGGCTCAACCCGTCGCTGCGCATCCTGGCGTCACCGTGGAGCCCGCCCGCCTGGATGAAGACCGGCGACTCGCTCGTCGGTGGCCGCCTGATCGACGATCCGCGGATCTACCGCGCGTACGCCACCTACCTGGTCGACTTCGTCAAGGCCTACCGCGCCAACGGCGTCCGGGTCGACCAGCTCACGGTCCAGAACGAGCCGCAGAACCGCACGCCGTCCGGCTATCCGGGCACCGACCTGCCGTCGTGGCAGGAGGCGAAGGTCATCGCGCAACTCGGCCCGATGCTGCGGCACGCGGGCCTGCGGACCCAGATCCTCGGCTACGACCACAACTGGTCAGAGCACCCCAACGACGTGGCCGCGACCCCGCCCGACGAGACGGCCGACATCAACGACTACCCGCAGCAACTCCTCGACTCCACGGCCGCCCAGTACGTCGCCGGCATCGCCTACCACTGCTACTCAGGCGACCCGAGCATGATGACCGCGCTACACAATCAGTTCCCCACCAAGGACATCTACTTCACCGAGTGCTCGGGCAGCCAGTCGGCCAACCCGGCCAACACGTTCTCCGACACCCTGAAGTGGCACGCCCGCAACCTGATCATCGGTGCCACCCGCGACTGGGCCAAGACCGTCGTCAACTGGAACATCGCGCTGGATCCGAGCGGCGGCCCGCACACCGGCGGCTGCGGCACGTGCACCGGCGTGGTGACCGTCAGCGCCGACGGCACCGTCACCCGCAACGCCGAGTACTACACGCTCGGGCACCTGGCGCGCTTCGTCCAGCCGGGCGCGGTCCGCATCGCCAGCACGTCCTTCGGCACCACCGGCTGGAACGGCCAGGTGATGGACGTCGCGTTCCGCAACCCGGACGGCAGCACGGTTCTGGTGGCCCACAACGAGAACGACAACCCGCAGACCTTCGCCGTGCGAGAGGGCGCGGAGACGTTCACCTACACGCTGCCCGGCGGTGCCCTGGCCACCTTCGTCTGGCACGGCAGGGAATCCGGCGACGCACGTGCCGTCGACCCGGCGCACTGGACCGCCACGGCGAATCCGGCCGGCCCGACCGACCCGTGCTGCACCGCCGACGTGGCCGCGAAAGCCGTCGACGACGACGCCACCACCCGTTACAGCACCGGCACCGGGCAGCAGCCGGGCCAGTACCTGCAGGTCGACTTCGGCACCGCGCAGCGGATACGGCAGGTGGTCTTCGACACCGGCGTGTCGACCGGGGACTTCCCGCGCGGGTACGCCGTCACCGTCAGCACGGACGGCGCCCACTGGACCACCGCGGTGGCGCAGGGCGTTGGCACCGGCCAGTTCACCACCGTGGACGTGGGTGGCAGGCCGGTCCGGTACGTGCGGCTCACGCTGACCGCCGCGTCCGGAAACTGGTGGAGCGTCGCCGACGTACGCGCCTACGCCGGCCGGTAGCTTCACGGCTTGCCGGGGTCCGATGTGGCGGGTGGTGTGGTGGGCCGGGTGGGTGGCCTGCCGTGCTTGCCGGTGACGACCGGCCTCTGCGTCGGACTCGTGGTCGGCGGCGTGGTCGTTGGGGCTGTGGTGGTCGTCGGGGGTGCCGTGGTGGCGGGGATCGGCTTCGTGTGCCGGGCGGCGGGGCGGTCCGGCTGGTGCGGTGTGCTGGTCGGCGGCGGGAGGACGTCGGCGGTGTTGACGGTCACGCCGTCCCCGGCGGCCACGATCGCGCCGAGGTAGGACACCCAGATCGACTCGGTGCGCTGCTGCGCGGCCGAGTGGGTGGACCGCGCGCCCAGGCCGGACGGTCCGAGCGCCAGCATGGCGAACCGCTGACTGTTCGTGGGGGCCATCGTCTTGATGAACGCCAGGTCCGGTGCTGACGCGGTCATGCCGGCCAGTGGCCGGTTGCCTCGGCCGTCCGGGCCGGTGGCGTAGGCGTCCACGGCAACGGCGATGTTGCCGACGCCGCCGACCGTCCACGCCCACTGGTCGGAGCCGTCGACGCCGCCGGTCGCGGTGCCGGACGTGCCCGACCTGCCGCCGCTGTCGGCGAACGTCTCGGTGGTCGGGGTCGCGCGCCAGACCACGGCGCCGTTGTACCGGACCTCGGACACCTCGTAGGTCGGGTGGTAGGCGCCGTGGTTGGCCACGACCTGGTAGGCGGCCGCCGCACGCAGTGGGGTCGCGGTCAGGTCGTCGTCCGACGGTGGCACGTCGCTCGGATTGGCGTCGGTGATGCCGGCTCGGCCCAGTGCGGCGATCGCGGTCGGCCAGTCTGCGGTCGGCTTGGCCTGGACGCCGACGGCCAGCATGTCGCCGACCGATCGCCCGATCGGGCCTGCGGCCTGGGTGGCGTCGTTGTAGCCGCGTTTGACGTAGTCGGCGCCGCCGTAGAAGCCGACGACCGCGCCGTTCGTCTCGTCGACGGCCGCGAGTCCGATGTGGACGTTCTGGTCGGCCGGGTTGGTCGCCGTCAGCGATGCCAGGTTCTGTTGCACGGCGGCGGTTGCCGTGGCCAGGTAGTTCTGGCGGAACGTGGTGACGACGGTGTAGCCGCCGCGCATGATCATGGTCGAGTCGGGCACGTCCGGGTCCTGGCGGTGCGCCTGGTCCAGGTAGCCGATGGCGGCGTTCACCAGGTAGCCGTTGGTGCCGGCCAGGTCGTTGGTGTTGGGCGGGATCGTGGTCGGGAAGTGCAGTCCGGCGCGGGTCTTCGCGTCCAGCCAGTGCTCGCCGACCATGCCGTCCAGCACGTAGGTCCAGCGCTGGTGCAGTGCCTTCGCCGCGGCCGGGTCGGTGTTCGCGGTGCTGTAGTAGTAGGGCGACTGGACGAGGGCGGCCAGGTAGGCGGCCTTGGCCGGATCGTCGGCGAGGCTAGCCACGTCGGTGCCGAAGTAGGCGCGGGCCGCGGTCTGGATGCCGTAGGCCCCTCGGCCGAAGAAGATGGTGTTCAGGTAGTTCCGCAGGATGGTGTCCTTGGACTGCCGCTGGTCGATCTTGATGGCCACGAGTGCCTCGTCCAGCTTGCGGCTGAAGGTCTGCTTCTCGGTGAGGTAGTAGTTCTTGACGTACTGCTGGGTGATCGTCGAGCCGCCCTGGAGCGCGCCGCCGCTGGTCACGTCGTTGCGCAGGGCGCGCAGCATGCCGGTCGGGGACAGCGCCGCCTCCCGGTAGAAGGACCGGTCCTCCGCGGCCAGCACCGCGTGCCGCACGGTCTGCGGCACTTGCGCCAGCGGCACCGAGACCCGGTTCACGCCGACGTGCGCGATCTGGGTGGTCCCGTCCGCGTAGACGAACACGGTGGCCTGCCGCGTCGCGAAGTCGTTGGCCTGCGGGATCTGCACCCGCCACAGGGCGAAGTAGAAGCCGCCGACCAGCAGGCCGGTGCAGAACAGGATCGTCCCGAGGATGAGCTTCCAGGACGGCAGCCAGTGCCGCAGCCCGGTCCGGCCGCGTCGCGGGTAGTCGATCGGGCGCCACCGCCGCCGGGTCGCACGTCGTGCCACAGCGTCCACCACGTCGACCCGCATCCGACACCCTCCGACGAAGAACCCTTTCCGTTAGTTATGACGCCGGGGGTGATCCGGAAAGTTGCCACGAATGTCCGGTTGGTTGCGCGGGGAGACTGCGGTGAAGTTCAGGCCGTTGCTCAGCCGCTGATGGACCCGGGTGGCGGGATGGTGCCGGGGCCGGTGGTCGAGCAGGCCAGCGCGGCCGGTGTGTTGCCCGGCGCGGCGAGCCTCGGCAGGGTCGGGAAGGTCGGCCTGCGGTCTTCCAGCGCGTCCAGGTCCAGGAAGTCGAGCAGGTCGTGGGCGTTGGCGTCGCGGAAGGTCAACGCGGGCAGGTTCCACTTGCGTTCGACCATCGCGAGGATCGACGTGTGATCGTAGACGCGGTGGCTGACGTGGTTTCGCCTGGCATACGGGGACACCACGACCGTGGGCACCCGGAATCCGTAGCGGGCGAAGCCGTCGTACGTGGACTCGCCGGGGAAGACCGACGGCCCGAACGCGTCGGGCGGCAGGGCCGGGGGCGGCGGCACGTGGTCGTAGTACCCGCCGTGCTCGTCGTACGTCAGGACGAACAGCGTCCTCTGCCATTGCGGCGACGCACCGAGCGCGTGCACGACCTGCGCCAACAGGGCCTCGCCGACGACGATGTTCTCCGGGTTCTCCTGCGACTGGGTGCTGTAGTCGGGGTCGAGCAGGGTGAACGCCGGCAGGGTGCCCGCGGCCGCGTCGGTGAAGAACTGCGCGAACGGCTTCTGGTGCGCTGCTTCGGTTGCCGCGTCGTTGACCGGGAACAGTTCCGGCGTTGCGCCGAACTGGAGCAGCGCCGCGTAGTTGGCCCAGCTGATGCCGTGGCTGTCCAGTTGGTTGAAGATCGTCCCGGCCGGTGGCACCGGTGAGGTGAGCTGTGCCATGCCGGCGGGTGTCGTCGGATTGACGGTGGCGGTCAGGCCGACCGACGTGCCGGCGATGAGGTAGCGCCGGTTCGGGTGGGTCTGGCCGAGCAGCGAGCAGAACCAGCGGTCGGCGATGGGGAATTCACGCGCCAGGCTGTAGGTGAAGGGCAGGTCGTCGCCGGTCCAGTAGCCCATCGCGACGCCACCGACGAGCTCGGTGGTGGCCGGGCTGATCGGCGTGCTGACGAAGCCGTCGTTGGCGCCGTTGTGGTAGGCGTTGTGGCTGGCCGTCCACTCCTGGCTGGGCCGCGCGGGCAGCTGGCAGGTGGTCGGCATGTGGAACGCGTGCTGGATCCGCCCGTCGGGATACGGGTTCGTCGCGGTCGGCCTGCCGTGGCGCAGGGTGAAACCGTCGCCCCGGCCGAGCATGCCGAAGATGTTGTCGAACGAGTGATTTTCCAGCATCAGGACCACGATGTGGTCGATGCCGGGCAGCAGGTCGGTGCCGGCGGGCAGTTCGGGACGCGGCAGGGCACCGGGCAGGCGCAGCGTGCGGCGGCCAAGGGCGCGCAGCGCGGCCGTGTGGTCCGGCAGCGCGGCCGCCCCCGCGGTGGCCGTTGCCGTGCCGACGGCGCCCGCGGCGGCGGCGCCGACCGCCAGCATCTTGCCGGTGTCGCTGAGAAACCTGCGGCGGTTGATCGAGCGCATGACGCCCACCTTCGCACGACCCGGTGACGTTTCGGAGCAGAACGGCGAGCGCCCGCTGGCCCGCAGATGAACAGGAGGTATCGCGTCGGATCCGGCCCGTTGGAGTGACCGTCGACATTTCGAGGGAACCGCGCGGGCGGGCGCCACGTCACACGTGTTCAATCACAGACGGCAACACATCGAGTAGGGGAGCAGGGCTGTGGTGGAGTTCGATCTCGCGGCGGAGCAGGCGCGGGTGGCCGACCTGCGCGGCGCGGCCGATGAGGTACTCAGTGGGCTGCGCGACAAGCTGGACGCCGTGCGGCAGGCGCAGCAGAACGCGCTGGCGACCACCGCCGAGGCGACCTCGCGGGACGGCTCGGTCCGTGCCGTCGTGGACGCGACCGGGGTGGTGACCTCGCTGGTGTTCGCGCCGTCGGCGTTCGAGCGGAGCACGCCGGAGAAACTGGCCCAGGCCACCGTCGCGACCATCCAGGCGGCCGCCGCGCAGGCAAGGGCGCGGGTGTCGGAGACGATGGCGCCGGTGCGGGCGCCCGGGGCAGGCGTGCTGGCGGCAGCCGCGCGGGCGTACCCGGAGCTGAGCCCGCAGGGGCTGGCCGTGCCGGCCGTGCCGCGCACCGCGACCGATCCGTCCGACAGCCCCTTTCCGTCCGGCGCCGCTCCGTCCGACGCGCGGCCGGACCAACCAGAGCCGGTCCGTCGGGCGCGGCCACCGGACGACACGGACGCGGCCGAGTCGGTCCTGGACGACAGGAGCTGGTGAGCCGCCATGGGCGTGGTGCTGCCGTCGGAACTGGCCTGGGTGCTGAACCTCATCGGGGTCACCTGGCCGAACGTCGACGAGGACCAGTTGCGGGACACGGCCAACCAGTTGCGGCAACTCGCCGGTGAGCTGGACAGCAACAACGGGGACGCGAAATCCGAGATCGAGCAGATGCTCGGGGTCAACAAGGCCCAGTCGCTGGACAATTTCAACGCGCTGTGGCAGAAGGTGGCCAACGGGCACCTGCCCCAACTCGCCGAGGGCATCAAGCTGCTCGGCACCGGCCTTGACATCTCGGCGGTGGTCATCGAGGGCATGAAGGTCGCCGCGATCGTGCAACTCGGCATTCTGGCCGCCGAGATCATCGCCGATCAGGCGGCCGCGATCGAGACCTTCGGCGCGTCCGAGGCATTGGCCGCCGCGCAGACGGCGTTCACGGAGCAGATCGTCAAGCAGGCGCTCAAGCAGGCCGTGCAGGCGGTCGAGCAACAGTTGACGCAGATCGTGGAGGGACCGATCTTCGCGGCGCTGGACAGCGCCGCGGGCAATCTGGCCGGTCAACTGCTCGGCGACGCGCTGGGCACGCACAGCGGCGTTGATCTCGGCTCGGTCGCCGACGCCGGGAAATCCGGTTTCTCGCAGGGCGTGCAACAGTCCGAGCAGCAGCTTTCCGGAGCTGCGCAGAACATTGTCAACAATCCGCTCGGCACTGCGGATTCGGTCGTCACCAGCCAGGGCGTGCCAACCGGGGGAGCGCAATGACCGACGGAATCGACATCAGTCCTTCGCACCTGTCCCGTTCCGGCGGGAAACTGGGCGACTTCGGCACCAAGCTGGCCGACGGTGGCAAGAAACTCGAAAGCGCCGGCCAGAACATGGTCAACTCGGCCAAGGATGACCAGTCCGGGTTCGGCGCGGTGCTCACCAAGGCGTTGGGCAAGGGCACGGAGATCACCGGCAAGGTGTTCACCGAGGGCGGCGGCTGGGCGCAGCGCGCCGGCAAGAACCTGCACTCCAACGGCGAGAACCACCGCACCAACGACGAACACCACGCCGGCGTATTCAAGGGACTGAGCCCGAAGGACGAGCCGAGCAACGAGCCCAAGCCCGCCGGCAACGGCCACAGCGGCTCGGGCGCAGGCCACAACGGCTCTGGCCAAGCCTTCCGGGTCAACCAAGCCCTCCGCGACACAGCCGAAGATCTCCGACCACAACACCGCGCCCAAGGCCAACGCGACGCCGACCAAGGACCGGCCATCCTGCGGCGACCCGGTCGACCTGTCCACCGGCCGCATGAGCCTGACCCAGGTGGACGTCGACCTGGCAGGCGCGCTGCCCCTGATCCTGGCCCGCACCCACCTGTCCAGCTACCGGCTGGGCAGGTCGTTCGGCCGGTCCTGGGCGTCCACTGTGGACCAGCGGCTCGAGGTCGAAGCGGACGGCGTGCACTTCGCGGTCGCCGACGGCACGCTGCTGGTCTACCCGATCCCGGCGGACGGCACGGCGGTGCTGCCGGTCGAGGGGCCGCGCTGGCCGTTGGTGCGCACCGACACCGGCTACGCCATCGCCCAGCAGGAGACCGACCAGGTCTGGCATTTCGCCGGTACCGGCCTGATCGAGGCCGTGCAGGACGGCAACGGTCACCGCATCGACATCGACCGCGACGCCGCCGGTGTGCCGACCGAGATCCGGCACTCCGGCGGCTACCGGGTCGGCGTGACCACCGAGCAAGGCCGGATCACCGCGCTGCGCCTGCTCAGCCGCGAAACGGCCGACAACGGCGAAACCGGCGACCTCGGTCTGGTCAGCTACCGCTACGACGACGCGGACAACCTGGTCGAGGTGCTGAACTCGGCGGGACAGCCACTGCGGTTCGGCTACGACGAGCACAGCCGGATCATCCGGTGGGACGACCGCAACGGCATGTGGTACCGCTACGCCTACGACGAGCGCGACCGCTGCCTGCGGGCTTGGGGCGCGGGGGACTACCTCAGCTACACCTTCGGCTACCAGGTCGACGACGCGGGAAACCGGTCCACCACCGCGACCAACTCTCTCGGCCACACCAGCACCTATCAGCTCGACGAGAACTTCCGCGTGACGGCCGAAACCGACCCGCTCGGCGCCACCACCCGGTCGGCCTGGGACCGCTACGGCAACCTGCGCTCGCGCACCGACCCGCTCGGCCGCACCACCCGATACGACTACGACGATGTCGGCAACGTCACCCGCGTCACCCAGCCGGATGGCACCCAGACGGTCACCGAGTACGACGCGCAGGGCAGGCCGGTCACCACCGTCGACCCGGACGGCGCTGTGTGGCGGAGGGCGTACCGGCCAGACGACGACCTGCTCGGCACCCTGGTCGACCCGACCGGCGCGCGCACGACCTACGACTACGACGCGCACGGTCACCTGACCGCGGTCGTCGACGCGCTGGGCAACACCACCCGGTTCGAGGTCGGTCCGGTCGGCCTGCCGGTCGCGGTCACCGATCCGCTCGGCGCGACAACCCGCTACGCCTACGACCGGTTCGGCCGGATGACCGCGGTCACCGATCCGCTCGGCGGGGTGACCACGATGTCCTGGACCGTCGAGGGCAAGCCGCTGCGTCGTCGGCAGCCGGACGGCACGGTCGAGCGGTGGGTCTACGACGGCGAGGGCAACCTGCGGGAAACCGTTGACCCGCAAGGCAATGTCACCCGCACCGAGATAGCGCACTTCGACCTGCCGGTGACCGAGATCCGGCCGGACGGCAGCCGCCTGGGCTACGAGTACGACACCGAACTGCGACTGGTCTCGGTCACCAACGAACAGGGCCTCGTCTGGCGGTACGAGTACGACGCGGCCGGCAACATGATGGCCGAGACGGACTTCAACGGCCGCGTGCGGCATTACCAGCACGACGCGGCCGGGCAGCTCGTCGCGCACACCGACGGCGCCGGACAGACCACGCGCTACCACTACGACCCGATGGGTCGCCTGGTGCGCCGCGAGTCCGGCGACGAGGTCTCTGTTTTTCGGCTACGACCCAACGGGCCGGATGCTGGTGGCCCGCAACGCAGACGCGGAGGTGGCCTTCAGCTACGACCCGCTTGGCAGGCCGCTGACCGAGACCGTCAACGGCCGGGTGGTCGCCTCCGCGTACGACGTGGTCGGCAGGCGGGTGCGGCGCCGGACGCCGTCCGGCGCGGAGAGCGGGTGGGAGTACGACGCGGACAGCAGGCCGGTCGCGCTGCACACGGCGGGCCGGACCATCCGGTTCGGCTACGACGCGGCGGGCCGCGAGATCGAACGGCAGCTCGGCGCGGGCGTCCGGCTGACCCAGGCCTGGGACGCCAACAACCGGCTGACCGCGCAGGCCGTACTGGCCGGTGGCGGCTCGACGCCGCAGCGGACCATGCAGCGGCGGGCCTACCACTACCGCGCGGACGGGTTCCTGGCCGGCGTGGCCGATCAGCTCGCCGGCCCGCGCGGCTACGACCTCGATTCGACCGGCCGGATCACCGCGGTCCGTGGCGCGGGCTGGTCGGAACGCTACGACTACGACCCGGCCGGCAACATCACCCGTGCGGACTGGCCGGCCGCCGGACCCGCGTCCGACGGGGTGGGCCAACGCGACTACACCGGCACGCTCGTCACCCGTGCCGGCAACCTGCGCTACGAGCACGACGCCGAGGGCCGGATCGTGTTGCGGCAGCGCAAGACCCTGTCCGCCGCGCCGCAGAACTGGCACTACACCTGGAATTCCGATGACCGGCTGGTCGCGGTGCGCACACCGGACGGTCAGCGCTGGCGCTACCGCTACGACGTGTTCGGCCGCCGTATCGCCAAACAGCGCATCGCGCCCGACGGGGTCGGTGTGCTCGAGCAGACCGAGTTCACCTGGGACGGCAACGAGCTGATCGAACAGGTGCACAACGGTGTCCGGGCCACGGTGTGGGACTGGGACCCTGGCAGCTACCGGGCGGTGTGCCAGCGGGAGCGCGCCGCGCTGCGGGACGCCCCCACGAGCTGGGTCGACCAACAGTTCTACGCCATCGTGACCGATCTGGTCGGCACCCCGACCGAACTGGTCGACACCGACGGCAACCTGGCCGAACTGCCCCGACCCAACCTCTGGGGCGCCCCGACCGCGGCTGGCGCGGTATACACCCCGCTGCGCTTCCCAGGCCAGTACCACGACCCGGAAACCGGCCTGCACTACAACCTGCAGCGCTACTACGACCCGGTGACCGGCCGCTACGCGTCAACTGACCCGCTCGGCCTGCAACCCAGCCCGAACCCGATGGCGTACGTGCCCAACCCGACCAACTGGATCGACCCGTCGGGACTGGCGCCGGAGGAATGCCCGAAGAAGACCACCACGGTGTACCGGGTGGAGGTGCCACCGAAGATCGGCCCGGACGGCAAGGTGGTCAAGGGCAAGGAGGGCAACATCCTGCTGAACGTCGACGCGCAGGGGAACGCGACCGTCCCGAAGAACAAGATGCTCTACCTGAACTTCGGTTCGGCCCAGCGCGCCAACGAGTATCTGCAGAAGCGCTACGACCAGGGGGCCGAGGGCGCGAAGATCAAGTCGTTCCAGGTGCCCTCCAGCTACGTCGACGGGATTCGGCAGCAGGCGGTCAGCGAGGCGGACATCAAGACGCTCGACCCCGGCAAGACCAGACCGGTGATCGCCGACCCGACCAAGGCCGACGACCAGTACGGTCTGCGTCCGGGCCACCTCGGCTCGCTGCGCGGGGCGATCATCCCGGGCAGCGGCAAGGTATGGGACGGCTTCGTCCCCGAGAACGAGTGAGGGACTGGCGATGACGGCCGATGAGCGGCGGCGCGTGGTCGAGGGCCCGTTGCCGGACGAGGAACCGGACGGGCCGCTGATCGCGGTCGACGCGGTGTGCGACGACGCGGCGCGGGTGCTCGCCCGGTGCCGCGAGGTGCTGACGGTGGTGCTGGACCACTCCGACGGCGAATGGCCGTCCGACGAGGAATGGCGGGAGTTGCTGCCGGACTGGTTCGTGGCCGCGAGCGCACCGGAGCTGACCCCGGACGAGGCCGAGCGGTACCGCGCGCGGTGGGAGGCGATGTCCTACCAGGAACGGCTCGCCGACGCGGCAAGCCAGAAGCCGTGGTCGGTCGGCGACTGGATCTTCTGGTTCGATCCGGACGACCGTCACTGGTTCTGGTGGGACGCCGAGGTCCGCAGCCCGACGCTGTTGCGTGTCCGGATCCAGGTGGACACCTGGCCCGCGCCGGTCGGCTCGCTGGAGTGGCTGCTGCGCGCGGCCGGGGCGCGCGAGGTCATCGTCGATCCGTGACGGTGCTCGCCCCGATGATCTCGGCGAGGTCCGAGGGCAGCGGGTAGGCCGGCTCCGCGGGCAGTTCCGCGCGGGCCTCGTCAAGGCGGCCTGCTTCCACCAGGCCGGCGATCTTCCTGGTCAGCGGGGTCACGTCGGCGATCGACACGATCCAGTCGTCGACGTAGCGGTGCACGGCGTCGTCGCGCAGGCCGACCTGGATGGCCCGGTGGTCCAACAGTTCGTGGTGTAGGCCGCGTTCGGGATCCCACTGGATGCGCACCGGCGACTCGCGCAGTCGCCGCGACCAGGCGTCCTGGTCGGCGTGGGTCTCGGGTTCGTAGTGGCTCAGGCAGGAATGCGCCAGCGCCCATGCGAAGCCGTCCCGGCGCAGGCGCACCGCGAGTACCCGTTCCTGGCCGGGCTTCGTGGCCCAGCCGGAGCGGTAGGCCATCCACAGGAACGACGGCTTGATCCAGGTCATCCGCTCCCGCTTGAACGGCGGCACGAAGGTGCCGGCCGCGAGCGCGGCATCGGCGATGCCGGGCGGGTAGGCCTGGTAGACGGTGATCGTGTCGTCGTCGTGTGCTGCTCGAACCTGCCGGTACGGGACCATGGCGACGATGATCCCAGTGGCCGGTCCTACGAGGTGAGCGCGGGGCCGCCACCGAGGAAGGAACTGACGAATTCCGGGCTGTCGGCCATTTCCGCCGGGCTGCCCGCCATCCGCAGGCGGCCGCCCGCGAGTACGTAGGTGTGGTCGGAGATCTCCAGTACCGCCTTGGCACGCTGTTCCACGATGAGCACCGACGCGCCGTCGACGGACAGTTGGCGCACGTGCTCGTGCAGCAGCCGTTTGGCGATCGCGGGCGCCAGGTTCGCGGTCGGCTCGTCGAGCACGAACAGCGCGGGCTGGAGCATCAGCACCCGGCCCATCGCCAGCATCTTGCGTTCCCCGCCGGACAGCTTGCTGGCCCGGCGCCCGAGCAACGGGCCGAGCGCGGGAAAGTAGCCGACCACCTTGTCGATCCGGCCGGGAATCTCCTTGCTACGCAACAGATAGCCGCCCATCTCCAGGTTCTCGCGGACCGAGAGCGGCCCGAACACGTCGTCGACCTGCGGGACGTAACCCACCCCGGCGCGCGCGACGAACTCCGGCGGCCGGTTGGTGATGTCGGCGTCGCCGAGCAGCACCTGGCCGGACAACACCCGCACCACGCCGACGATGCCCTTGAGCAGCGTCGACTTGCCGGAACCGTTGGGCCCGACGATGGACACCACCTGACCCGGCGCCACGTCGATCGACACGCCGTGCACCACCGGCCTGCCGCCGTAGCCGGCACTGAGCGCCACGGTCCGCAGGGCGGCGCCCCGCTTCGTCGACAACGGAATCACGTCAGCCGACAAGGTAAGCCTCCACGACCTCGGAACGGCCACGCAGCACCTGCATGGTGCCCTCCGCCAGCACCCGTCCCTCGGCCATCACCACCACCGGGTCACAGAACTCGTCCATGATCGCGAGTTCGTGCTCGACCATCATGATCGTCATTCCAGCGGCGCACAGCCGAAGCAGGTGCTCGCCGATCTCGCGCGCGAGATGCGGATGCACCCCGGCGACCGGTTCGTCCAGCAACAGCACGGACGGCTCTGCCATCAGCGCCCGCATGATCTCCACCAGCCGTCGCTGCCCGCCGCTGAGATCGCCCGCGTACTGGTTGGCGCAACCGGTCAGCCCGAACTCCGCCAGCATCACCTCGGCGCGGTCGATCGCCCGTTCCTCGGCGTCCCGCCAGTAGCGGCGGCCGAGCACCGCGCCGTGGAAGGTGTCACCCGGCTGCCGCGGCACCGCGGACAGCAGGTTCTCCAGCACGGTGAGGCGCTTGAACTCGCTGGCCAGTTGGAACGTGCGCAGCAGCCCGCCACGCGCCCGGCGGAACGCCGGCATCCGGGTCACGTCCCTGCCATCGAACAGCACCCGGCCCGATGTCGCCGGCAGGGTGCCGGCCAGCATGGCCAACGTGGTGGACTTGCCGGCCCCGTTCGGCCCGATCAGGCCGGTCAGCCGACCCCGCCGCAGTTCGAACGTCACCCCGGACACCACCTGGACCCCGTCGAAGGTGCGGGTCAGCGCATCCGCCCTGAGGACGACATCGCTCGGCTCGATCGGTATCGGATCGGAGATCACCACGCTGCGCTTGGCCGGACTCGATGTCACAGCCCCCGGCAGCACCCAGTCGTCCTCGTCCGCCACGACGGTCGGCGTGGCGGCGAACCGTCTGGTGACCCGACGCCGTTCCGGCAGCACGCCCTGCGGCCGGAACCACAGGAACACCACGATCAACAGCCCGATGGCCACCCACTGCAACGCGGGAATCAGCCCGGGTGGCCCGAACGCCGGGATGAACCGGGTCAGTTCCTCGAACAGCAGCGGCACCAGCAGCGCGCCGAGCACCGCGCCCCGGTGATTGCCGGCGCCACCGATGATGACCGCCGCGAACAGCACGATGGTCTCCGCGTACGTCCAGCCCGACGGCGCCCACAGGTTGATGAACCCGACCAGGATGCCGCCGGACAGCCCCGCGACCGCGCCGCCGAGCACCAGCATCACCAGCCGCAGCGCGACCAGGTTCTTGCCGAGCGAGTCGGCCACGACGTCGTTGTCCCGCATGGCGCGCAGCGTCCGCCCGTAGGGCGATTCGGTGACCCGCCGCAGGAACAGGTAGACCAGCAGCGCCAGCACGAGCGCGGCCCCCGCGTACGCCCACTGGTAGCCGACCAACTGCGGGTTGAACCGGTCCTGCAGCGGCGCGGGCACCAGCGACAGGCCGGCAGAACCGTTGAACAGCGGCCGGTAGTTGGTGATCAGCAGGTTCGCCATCACCGCGGTGACGAGCAGTCCGATCGCGGCGAAGTCACCCCGCAGCCGCCTGCCGACCAGGAACGTGAACGGCACCGCCAGCAGCCCGCCGACCAACGCGGCACCCAGCCACGGCAACGGAAACGGCAGCGACCAGCCACCCAGATAACTCTGGAAACCACCGTTGGCACCGTCACCCGGCAACGACAGCACCGAAGCGGCGTAGGCACCAGCGGCCTGGAAGATGATGAAGCCGAAATTGGTCACCCCCGCCACCCCGAACTGCTGGCTCAACCCGAGGCACGCCAGGATGTCCACGCCCGCGTAGACCAGCAGTGTGGTGAGGTAGAAGGCGATTCCGCTACCCACGCTTCCCCCTCAGGCTCGCGAGCCGAGCAGGCCCGTTGGACGCACCGCCAGCATGATCAGCAACAGCACGAACGCCACCACGTCCTTGTATTCCGGCGTCACGTACGCGGCGCTGACCTCCGTGCCGATCCCGATCACCAGCGCACCCAGCATCGCGCCGTAGGACTGGCCGGGACCGCCGAGAAACACCGCGGCCAGGATCAGCACCAGGAACAGATCGGTGCTGGTGGCGCCGAAACTGCCCGCGTCAAGGGCGAAGACCGCGCCACCGATGCCGCACAGCGCACCGGACAGCAGCCAGGTGACGGTGACCACCCGGTCGGTCCGGATGCCGCAGGTGCGGGCCAGCGACCGGTCGGCGGCCGTGGCCCGCATCGCCTTGCCCAGCTTGGTGAACGCCAGCAGCGTGTGCACGGACAGCATCGCGACCAGGCTCAACCCGATGATCACCAACTGCACCACGGTCAGTTGCAGCCCGCCGACGTGCAGTGTCGGCCCCTGACTGACCCGATAGGACACGTTGTTGCCGCCAACGAGCGCCTGCAGGCCGAACTCCAGGATCAGCGTCAGGCCCAACGACACGATGACGATCGCGATCGGCGAGGTGCCCCTGCGCTGGAACGGCGTGTAGACGCCCCGGTTGAGCGCCACCGAGATCAGCGCGCCGAGCACCGCCGCGACCGCGACGCCGAACCAGACCGAGATCCCGGCCTGGTTCACGGCGTAGGCCACATAGGCGCAGACGATCATCACCGCGCCGTAGGCCAGGTTCAGCACGTCGGTGACCGCGAACTGCATGGTGAACCCGACCGAGGCGATCGCGAGCACGGCCGCGGTCACCAGCCCGAAGCCGAGCGACGCCAGCAGCAGGTTCATCCCGCCAGCGCCCGTAGCTCTTGCGGTGTCAACTGCCCGACCACCTTGACCTGGCCGGTTGCGTCGTAGCTGTCCACTTCGAACAGTCCGGTGGAGTCGTGGAAGCTGTCGAAGTTGGTCGGACCGCCCGGACCGACGTACCGGATGGTCTTGCCCGCCTTGAGCGCCGCGACGCCGTCGGCGAACGAGGTCACCACCGTGGCGCCCGGCACGCCGTTGCCGATCTTCTCGACGAACGGCCGGTACACCGTGGCGTCGGTGCTCTTCGCCTCGATCATCGCCAGCGCCGCCAGGTTGATCCCGTCGTACAGGTGCACGGCGCCCGGCGCGGTCAGGTAGGTGTTGAAGTTGCCGGTGTTGCCGACCTTTCCCTTCTCCGCCAACAGGTTCTGTGAGAAGGCCTGATAGGCGGGCCCGGTCGACTCGACCACCAGGTTGTCGGCCAGGAAGCTGCTGGCCAACGTGCTGGCGCCGATCGCGCCGGAGACTGACGTGTACCAGGCCGGGTCGATCGAGGCTGACGTGCCGATGATCGGGATCATCGTGCCGCCGTTGAGTTGCTTGACCTCGCTGAGGAAGCTGGCCGCGGTGGCGCCGAGCGCCTCGGTCATGATCACGTCCGGGTGCGCGGCGACGATCTTGGCCGCCTCGGTGCGGAACGTGGTCGCGTGCAGGTCCAGCGTTTCGTTGTCCACCAGCGTCATGCCGGCTTTTGGCACTGCTCTGATAGCAGGTGCGACAAAGGTCTGCGAGCCGATGTCGTTGCCGAACGCCAGCGCGATCTTCGAATAGTGCTTCTGTTTGGCGATGGCGACCATCGCGTAGGACTCGTCAAGGTCCGGCGCGACCAGTCGGTAGAAGTAGTCGAAGTGGGTGCTGTCGAACTCGGACTGGCCGGTCATGCCGAACACGACGGTCTTGTTCGAGTTGATGATCGGCACCACCGACGCGGCCTCGTCCGACGTCACGCCGATCACCAGCGCCAGATTGCTGGTGCTGGCGAACATCTGCCTGGTCGCCGGCACCGCGTCGGCCGGGTCGCCCCTGGTGTCCACGGACTTGCAGTTGACCGTGTGGCCGAGCACGCCGCCCGCGTTGTTGATGGCCCTGGTCGCGCCGAAGCAGGAGGCCAGGTAGATCGGTCCGAGGGCGGCGTCCACGCCGGTGAACGGCGCGAGGTCGGCGATGGTGAGCGGCCCGCTGCCACCGCTGCCGCCGCCCGACGACGTGCTCCCGCAGGCCGCGAGCGCCACCGCCGCCACCGCTGTCACGGCCGCCAGTCGTCGTCTCATCGCGTCGACTCCCTCCGCTTTCGGTCGGTCAGGTCGTCACAACACACCCGTGGTTGCGGCGACCGGGGCCCAGCGCCAGTCGCTGGGTGCGTGCTGTTCGGCGACGACGGTGTTGCGGATGGTGCCGATGCCCTCGATCTCGACCTCGACGACGTCGCCCGGCATCAGCCAGACCGGTGGTGTGCGGGCGAACCCGACGCCGCCAGGGGTGCCGGTCGCGATCACGTCGCCGGGCATCAGCGTGGTGAACGAGGAGAAGAACTCGATGGCGCTCGCGATGTCGACGATCATCTGTGACGTGCGGGCGGCCTGCATGACGTTGCCGTTGAGCCGGGTCGTCAGCGCGAGATCCGTGGCGTCCAGTTCGTCGGTGGTCACCACTTCCGGTCCGATCGGCATGGAGCCGTCGAAGTTCTTGCCCGGCGTCCACTGGCTGCCGGCGCGCTGCCATTCCCGTGCCGACGCGTCGTTGAGCACCGTGAAGCCGGCGACCGCGTCCAGCGCCTTGTCCGCGGACAGGTAACGGCCACCCCGGCCGATCACCAGGCCGAGTTCGCCCTCGTAGTCGAAACCGTGGCAGAAGGCGGGTTTGACCAGGTCCGCGAAGGGCGCCAGCACACTGCCGCGCCCGCGCACGAACGACTCAGGCCACGACGGCACCGCACGGCCGCCCTCAAGGGCGTGCTCGCGGTAGTTCAGCCCAAGGCACAGGATCCGGTTCGGCTCGGGGACCGCCGCGGCGAGTTCGGACTCGGCGTACTCCCGTCCGTCCAGCCCGGACAGTCGGGCCACCAGGTCCGCGGCGGCGGCACCGCCTGCCAGGAATCCGGTCAGGCCGCGCAGTTCCGCTTCGCCCGATTCGGCCGCGACATCGACGTAGCCGGAGCGTCCGCGCACGTGCAGGCGGGGACCGTCATTGGTGCTGATCGTGGCGAGTCGCAACGGTGAGTCCTCCCGATCGAAGCAGATTGGTTGCGATTGGTAGGCTACAATCGTGATTGGTTGACCATAGGTCGCTGGACAGGACCCGTCAAGGGCGCACCCGCCCGCATTGGTAGAATTGGTTACCGCACAAGCGAATGGAGGCTCGTTGCGCACCCTGGCAGACCGCAACGGTGACGAACTCGCCCGCCGCATCCTGCGCGAAGCCGAGAACGCCGGAATGCGGGTCGGCGGCCGCCTACCGACCGAACGCACCCTCGCCGACGACCTCGGCGTGAGCCGCACGGTCATCCGGCACGCGTTGGCCCGACTGGAGGCGGCGGGCGCGATCTCCCGCGAGGTCGGCCGAGGCACGTTCATTCGCCGTTTCGACCCGGCCGCCGAGACGGATGACCTCGTCGAGGTGACCGACGTCGGCCCCGCGGACGTGATGACCGTCCGGCTGCTGCTGGAGCCCCAGGCCATGCCGATCGTCGTGGCCCGAGCGACCGGCCGCGACTTCGACGAGATGCGGCGTTGCCTGGCAGGCGGCGAGTCGGCCGACACCTACGCCGATTTCGAACTGTGGGACCTGGCCCTGCACAGATGCCTGATGGCGGCCAGCCACAATCCGCTGCTGCTGCGCCTGTACGCCTGCGTCGAAACCGCCCGCCACGGCCAGTTGTGGGGAGACCTCAAGCGCCGCAACGATTCGACGGAACGACGGGTGCAGTACCGCGCCCAACATCACCTGGTCGTGGACGCCCTGCGCACCCGGGACAGCGATGCCGCCGTCGCGGCCATGCAGGCCCACCTGAGTACGGTGCGAGCGAATCTGTTGGGCGGTAACGCCTAGGGTGGTCAGGTGAAGTGGAGTCGCGCTGTCCATCATGTGGAGACGCTCGCGCAGACCTGCGCGGAGATGGTCACCAAGCCACGGTCGATCTTTCCGGTCCGTGTCGTCCAACTGTGGGTGGTCGGTGACATTCTCGGTGCCGTCCGTGAGATCGATGCGGTCACGGTGGCGTTGGGCGTCGACCTGCCCGTCGATGAGGTGCCCTGGTTGAGCGAGCCGGCCGGTGGTCAGCAGTGGGCTTATGCCACTCGGCTGGCCAAGAATCCGATCGTGCCGTTGTGGCGGTCGGTTCATGCGCCGATCTGGAACCATTATGTCGACCGGCCCGCTCTTGTGTGGGATTCGGCGGGTGGCCTTGTCGAGGAGACGATCGCGGCGTTGCGGGATGGGCTTGCCGAGTCGGTTCGGCTGCCGGCCCCGACTGCGGAGGAGTTGCGGGTGCGACTGGATGACGAGTTGAGGGTGAGCTTGTTGGCTCTGCGTGGGCGCAGTCGGGAGTATGACGATCGGCGGTGGAAGCCTGGCAGGTTGGAGCCCGTTGCTGATGCGCTGTGGCGTGCCAGTGATGGATACCTTGACGTACTCGACGCCGTGCGTCGTTGAGTTGTCGGGGTTTGGCAAGCTTTGGCTTTGCCGCGCCTGCTTTTCCCCGATCCCCGATTGTGGGGTTTCGGTTTTTGGTGTTTTGTCAAGGCGGGAAAGAGTACCTTGACAAAACACCAAAAACCGAAGTGCGGCTTGGGATCGGGGAAAAGCAGGAAGAAATGGTCATACAGGCCATGCCACGAGGCGTTCGAAGTCCCGCCTAGCAGAGAGAGGCGCCTCTTTAACTTCCGTCGGGACTAGCCCAATCGCGCGGCATTTCGTCCTTTGCCCAGTCCTTCTGCATCACCCCGATACGGGCCATCCTTAAAGCGGTTGTTGGGGTTTGTCAAGGTACTCTTTCCCGCCTTGACAAACCCCAACAACCGTCACGACAATTGAGTATCGGGGTGATGCAGACCCAAGACACGTGGACCACGCCAATCAGAGGCCAGCAATTACAAGACCCATCCCACGACCCGAGGGCGAGTGGGTCGAGGCGAGGTCCAGGACGGCAAGGCGATCGAGCACCGGACCGCGCGTGACGAACAGGCAGATCGGGGCCCCGAGCACGCCACCCCGGCTGACCGCCATCTGGCAACAGTTGACGGCGATCGGCTCAGCGGACTGGTCCACGAATATCACCAGCTCACCCGCCATGCAACCGACCGGATGGACAGCCTTTCCCCGGTCGAACGCGCCGCTCGCCGCAGCGGAGCCGCCCGACAACGCGATCGCATGGATTGCGCGTGCGGTTGCGGGCATACTGCGGGGTGATCAGCTGGCACTCGCAAAGGAGCGTGGGTCGTGACCGCAGCCGCTACTGACAATCTGACCCGTCGCCGCTGGGGAGTCGCGGCCGCCGCGATCCTGCTGCAGCTCGCCCTCGGTGCGGTGTATGCCTGGAGCGTGTTCGCCAAGGCATTGCACGCCACCGGAAACGACTTCCAGCTGAGCAAGTCGGCGGCGGCCGTGCCGTTCTCCGTCGCCATCGGCATGATCTTCATCGGGACCTTCGTCGGTGGACGGATCCAGGATGCCAGGGGCCCGCGCGTGGTCGCGTTGGGTGGCGGGATCATCTACTCGATCGGCGTACTGCTGGCCGGACTGGCCGCGAGTAGCAGCCAGTTCTGGCTGCTGGTGCTCGGATACGGGGTGATCGCGGGATTCGGGCTCGGGTGCGCCTACATCGTGCCCATCGCGATGTTGCAGAAGTGGTTCCCGGACCATCGAGGGCTGATCACCGGCATCGCGGTGGGTGGCTTCGGCTTCGGTGCGGTGATCACGTCGCCGGTTGCCCAGGCTCTGGTGACGCATTACGCCAAGGTGCCCACCCGGGCGTTCCTCTGGCTCGGCGCGGCCTACCTGATCATGGTGATCGTCGGCGCGGCGTTCTTCCGGAACCCGCCCGCCGGTTACACCGTGCCGGGCTGGACCCCGCCCGCCCACAGCGCCGTTGTGTCCAGCGGCCGGGACTTCTCGCTGACCGAGGCGCTGCGCACCCCGCAGTGGTACCTGCTCACGGCGATCCTCACGCTCAACGTGACCGCGGGCATCGCGCTGATCTCGGTGGCGGCCACCGCGGCCTCCGACATCGCGGGCTACAGCGCGGTCTCGGCGGCCACCCTGGTCGGCGTGATGGGCCTGTTCAACGGCGGCGGCCGGGTCTTCTGGGGCTGGCTGTCCACGCACATCGGCCGGATGGTCGCCTTCCTGTGCATGCTCGGTGTCCAGGCGGTGTGCTTCCTGGTGCTGCCGCACAGTTCGTCCGCTGTGCTGTTCGCGGTGCTGACCGCGTTGGTGTACCTGTGCTACGGCGGCGGTTTCGGCACGATGCCGGCCACCGCGGGCGACTTCTTCGGGCTGCGCAACGCCGGTGCCGTCTACGGCCTGATGATCGTCGGCTGGAGCATCGGCGGCGTCGCAGGCCCGCTGCTCGTCGCCGCACTGATCAACGGCAAGTCCTACACGGTGGCCTTCACCACGATCGGGATCATCGCCGCGGTCGCCCTGGTCCTCCCCATCGTGACCAGGCCACGGAAAGAGGCACCGGCAACGACACCCACCAGCGCGGAGGCCACCCCCATCGCACCGTGAGGCGGCCGGCGCCCCGACCCCAGCGGATGCCACGTTGCACCGAACGATGTTGCTGGGTTCTATAGCAGGTGCACGGGTGATTGCTCGATCACCCGTGTTATGGCCGGGGTGGCTAGCTCACCGCTTCGTCGGTTACCTCGTCCCACATCTTTCGGCCTGTCTTCGGGTCCGGCTTGGGTCGGCGTGGTTCACGTACGCCGGAGCCGCCGCCGCGGTCCACCCACAGTGTCACGTGTGCGCCGGGGGGTACCCTGGCGCCGGACTCCGGGCTCTGATCCGTCACCACGCTGTGCGGCCAATCCGCCGCGGTCATCGGTGGGGCGTCCGGGTCCGGTCCTGCCGCGACGAGTCCGTTGCGCAGCAACGCCGCGTGGGCGCTTTCCCACAACATGCCGACCACGTTGGGCACCAACACGAACGAGCGCCTGCGCCTTTCCCACGGCCGCATGTCCACGTCGTCCGGCCCGGGAGGAGAATCGCCCAGCACCTGCAGCGCCCGCTCCACCGCGTCGGTCTCGGTGACCAGCTCGGGCGCCGGCACGGTCGACGCCGCCTCGTCCACGTCCCGCCACCGCTCCCACGCCGACTGCCGCGTCACGCCAAGCCGGATCGCGATCTCCGACCACGACTTGCGCTGCCGGCGCGCCGTCCGCACCGCCTCGAACTCGACCTGATCGAGGAATCGCCGGATCACTCCGACATCGGTCAGCGCCGTCAGAGCACGGTCACCATCGTCCCTTGGACCGGCCGCGGCCGGCGTGTCCCGAGACCACCCCGCGAGTCGCCCCCACGCCTGCTGACCCTCCTGCCACGGGTCCACACCCTCACTCATGCTGTCAGGGTAGCCTGACATGGGCGGCCGGTCTACGTCCCCGCCGGACTTCGGAGGTGCGGCCATGTGGCGGGTTGATCCGCGACGGTCTGCGTTGCTCGTGATCGACATGCAGAACGACTTCGTCCTACCGGGACACCCGATGCACGTGCCGATGGCGCTGGACGGCGCGCGAATCGTCGACGAACTCGCACCCGAGCCCGGTGACGTCGTGGTCCGCAAGCACCGGTACGACGCGTTCCACAACACGTGCCTGGAAACCGTGCTGGCGACCGTGTCCGGGCCGCGCGTGATC
Organism: Candidatus Melainabacteria bacterium; assembly: GCA_963702275.1. GTDB lineage: Bacteria > Actinomycetota > Actinomycetes > Mycobacteriales > Pseudonocardiaceae > DATEPR01. The sequence goes on along the minus strand of CAVPCF010000020.1, from coordinate 653 downwards.
GACACCGTCGTGATCGTCGGCACGCGTTCTCACGTCGCACGAGTTGACCGCCGAGTTCCGCTAGGAGTTCGCTGGTTCGAGCCGGATGTCGACGGCGACCTGTGCGGTGGTGCCGCTGAAGATCAGTGTCACGGTGTGGGCGAGCGGGTCGAGCGGGGGCAGGAAACGGAGGGTCATTTCCTCGTGCTCGTCGCGATCGGTGCCGCCGCCGAACGTGCTCAGGTAGTTGCCGCCGCGATCGTCCGCCGCGTGCACCGACAGGACTGCCCACTTGCGTTGCTGATCCTCGCTGTAGTTCCACCATCCCGGTGCCGCGCGCAGGTGGACGTACCACGAATCGGGTTCGGAACCGAGACTGTCCAGGCGCACCGTGGTGTCGTCCACCCGCGGCAGGGCGGCCGCGATATCCAGGTGATGGCGAGGCCCGTCGGTTCGTGCCGGGGTGTCGAGCATCGTCGACTGCGGTTGAGGTTCGGCGCCCGGCAGCGGTGTCGGCGTGGCTACCCGCACGGTCGGACGCCCGGAGCGCAGCAGCCGGGTCGCCGACCCGTGCCGGTTGCGTAGTTCCACCCAGGCGCATTCTCGCGACGGCACCGGATCGAGGTGCAGGCTGACCCACACCTCGCTCGACCACGACAGTCCCGCACTGCGAC
>CAVPCF010000019.1:0-36875 GCA_963702275.1 Candidatus Melainabacteria bacterium | reverse complement strand
GTTCGTAGAACCGTTCGATCATTTACAAGACCGTGGTCTTGCCGGCGCCTGGGACGGTCCGACGAACGCGGGTCATGCCGCGCGCCGGGAATGACGAAGCTGACGCCGTGGTGAATCTCGGGCAGGTCGGCACGGTACGGAAGCGCACGGACTCGAACGCCACCGACGCGGGCCGCGTGTCCACGTACTCCACCGTCGCATGTGGACTCAATGGTTCCGTCGGCATGGTCTCGACCTCCCGGGATCCGGGTGATCGCCGCGGCGCCGACCTGGTACTGGGTGGCCACTTGGGCGATGTCCCGCAGGGCGGCATCAGGTAGAACAGGTACAGCAGGAACGCCACGAGCGTGCCCACGTCGATGGCGCCGGACACGACCCGCGCGCCGCCGAGACCGAGCACCACGATGAACGCGACCTGGATCGCCAGCCCGCCGATGTTGCCCGCTACCGCCTGCCACTTCGCCGCCCGCACCCCGCCCTGCCACGCCCGCGTCGCCGCGTCGTCCAGCCGCGCGCGTTCCCGCTCCTCGGCACCGGACGCCTTGACCGTGCGCAGCGCGCCGAGCACCCGTTCCAGCGAGGTGCTCATCGCGCCGACCGACTCCTGCGCCTGCTTGGTGGCCCGGCGAATCCGCGGCACCACGATGCTGATGACGACCTGCGCCATGACCAGCGCGGCCAGGGTCACCGCGAGCAGCAGCGGATCCAGCAGCGCCATCAAAGTGGCCGTGGCCACCAGGGTCAGCACGCTGGTGACCGCGGCGACCAGCGTCTGGGTGCTCACCTGCCGCAGCAGCGTGGTGTCGGCGCTGACCCGTGACATCAGGTCCCCCGGCTCCATGTCGTCGAGAACCGGGATGCGCAACCACAGCAGCCGGGACACCAGCCGCTGCCGCGCGACGAGCACCACCGACTCGGCGGTTCGTTCCAACAGATACGAGCCGACCGCGCCGACCCGGCATTGGCCAGCACCAACACGCTCATCAGCACCAACAGGCCGATGACCGTCCGGCCGGACCCGATGCCACCGATCAGCTGGCGCACCACCAGCGGCAGCGCCAGCCCGACGGCCGCGGTGGCCAGACTCAGCACGGCGCCGACGAACAAGGGAATGCGGAACGGCCGGACGTAGCCGAGTAACACCCGCCACGCCGGCTCGGACACCTGCTCGCTCACCTGCTGCCTCCCCGCAACGGACCGCCTCACCACCCAATGTAGACCAATGGCCCAATCCTTATCGGCGACCTGGACCGGCTAGTCCTTTTGCGTGTAACTTGGTTTCGACCGTCAACGACGAGACGAGGTATGGTCATGTTGTCTGAATTCCGCAGAAGGAAGCTGACCGCGGGTTTCCGTGAACTGGACGTCAACGGCGACGGTCACATCGGGGACGACGATGTAGAGCTGCTCATCAAGAACCATGGCGACGCGTACGGATATCATGAGAACACACCGGAATACAACGAGCTGGCGCGGCAGACCAGAGGGGTCTGGGAGCAGCTCAAGCAGTTCGACACCAACGGCGACGGCATGGTCTCGCTGGACGAGTACGTCGCCGGATTCGAGGCGTTCCTGAGCCAGCGGGAAACGTTCATGGCGTCGATGACCGCGCTGGTCGACTCCTTCTACGATCTCGCCGACCGGACAACGACGGTCGGATCAGCGAGGACGAACTGATCAAACATTTCCGCTCGTGGAACCATTCCGAGGAGCAGGCCAGGGCGGCGTTCCCGCGACTGGACCGCGGCGGCAGCGGCGGAATCGCCAAAGCGGAATGGATGGCGAATCTGGAGGAGTTCTACTTCAGCGAGGACCCGGCGGCGCCGGGAAACTGGCTGGCACCGATTCCGCCGGCATGAAACGCCTGCTGGCGGTGCCGGTCGTGCTCGCGCTGCTGCTGACCGGCGCCGGTGTCGCGGCCGCGCGACCACCGGACGCCGCAGCGCATCTTCGTGGTCGGCCGGGTGGAGGATCCGACGGCCACGATCACCGCGAGCGGCGTGGTCGACGGGACCGGGACGCTGACCGCCGAGTCGGTGTCGTTCGACCAGGCCACGAAGTCGTACGTCGAGACGGACCTGGCCGCCGTCGGCGGCGGCACGCTGACGGTGCTGGTGCACGGCGCCTTCGACACGTGGCCGTTCACGCTCGATCCGCGGACGTGCACCCAGTCCGGCCGGATCTTCGGCACCTGGACCATCACCGCCGCGGGCGGCGACCTGGCGGGTGCACCGGCGGTGGCACCCTGTCCGGCCGGTTCTTCACCTATGCCAAGGGCTGCGACGTCAACGACATCAAGGGTTTCGTGGCAGGCCCGATGGTCGGCAGCGTTCACGGGGTGCCGGTGTGGTCGAACTGGCCGACCCAGAATCATTCTGGGTTGGCCAGTTCGACCACACCGGCACCCCGTGAACGCTGCCGACCATCGGGCCTGCCACGAAACCCTTGATGTCGTTGACGTCGCAGCCCTTGGCATAGGTGAAGAACCGGCCGGACAGGGTGCCACCGCCGGTGGCACCCGCCAGGTCGCCGCCCGCGGCGGTGATGGTCCAGGTGCCGAAGATCCGGCCGGACTGGGTGCACGTCCGCGGATCGAGCGTGAACGGCCACGTGTCGAAGGCGCCGTGCACCAGCACCGTCAGCGTGCCGCCGCCGACGGCGGCCAGGTCCGTCTCGACGTACGACTTCGTGGCCTGGTCGAACGACACCGACTCGGCGGTCAGCGTCCCGGTCCCGTCGACCACGCCGCTCGCGGTGATCGTGGCCGTCGGATCCTCCACCCGGCCGACCACGAAGATGCGCTGGGCGTCCGGCGGTCGCGCGGCCGCGACACCGGCGCCGGTCAGCAGCAGCGCGAGCACGACCGGCACCGCCAGCAGGCGTTTCATGCCGGCGGTATCGGTGCCAGCCAGTTTCCCGGCGCCGCCGGGTCCTCGCTGAAGTAGAACTCCTCCAGATTCGCCATCCATTCCGCTTTGGCGATTCCGCCGCTGCCGCCGCGGTCCAGTCGCGGGAACGCCGCCCTGGCCTGCTCCTCGGACTGGTTCCACGAGCGGAAATGTTTGATCAGTTCGTCCTCGCTGATCCGACCGTCGTTGTCCGAGTCGGCGAGATCGTAGAAGGAGTCGACCAGCGCGGTCATCGACGCCATGAACGTTTCCCGCTGGCTCAGGAACGCCTCGAATCCGGCGACGTACTCGTCCAGCGAGACCATGCCGTCGCCGTTGGTGTCGAACTGCTTGAGCTGCTCCCAGACCCCTCTGGTCTGCCGCGCCAGCTCGTTGTATTCCGGTGTGTTCTCATGATATCCGTACGCGTCGCCATGGTTCTTGATGAGCAGCTCTACATCGTCGTCCCCGATGTGACCGTCGCCGTTGACGTCCAGTTCACGGAAACCCGCGGTCAGCTTCCTTCTGCGGAATTCAGACAACATGACCATACCTCGTCTCGTCGTTGACGGCCGAAACCAAGTTACGCGCAAAAGGACTAGCCGGTCCAGGTCGCCGATAAGGATTGGGCCATTGGTCTACATTGGGTGGTGAGGCGGTCCGTTGCGGGGAGGCAGCAGGTGAGCGAGCAGGTGTCCGAGCCGGCGTGGCGGGTGTTACTCGGCTACGTCCGGCCGTTCCGCATTCCCTTGTTCGTCGGCGCCGTGCTGAGTCTGGCCACCGCGGCCGTCGGGCTGGCGCTGCCGCTGGTGGTGCGCCAGCTGATCGGTGGCATCGGGTCCGGCCGGACGGTCATCGGCCTGTTGGTGCTGATGAGCGTCTTGGTGCTGGCCAATGCCGGGATCGGCGCGGTCGGCTCGTATCTGTTGGAACGGACCGCCGAGTCGGTGGTGCTCGTCGCGCGGCAGCGGCTGGTGTCCCGGCTGCTGTGGTTGCGCATCCCGGTTCTCGACGACATGGAGCCGGGGGACCTGATGTCACGGGTCAGCGCCGACACCACGCTGCTGCGGCAGGTGAGCACCCAGACGCTGGTCGCCGCGGTCACCAGCGTGCTGACCCTGGTGGCCACGGCCACTTTGATGGCGCTGCTGGATCCGCTGCTGCTCGGCGTGACCCTGGCCGCGCTGGTCATGGCGCAGGTCGTCATCGGGATCGTGGTGCCGCGGATTCGCCGGGCCACCAAGCAGGCGCAGGAGTCGGTCGGCGCGATGAGCACCTCGCTGGAACGGGTGCTCGGCGCGCTGCGCACGGTCAAGGCGTCCGGTGCCGAGGAGCGGGAACGCGAGCGGCTGGACGACGCGGCGACGCGGGCGTGGCAGGGCGGGGTGCGGGCGGCGAAGTGGCAGGCGGTAGCGGGCAACATCGGCGGGCTGGCGATCCAGGTCGCGTTCATCGTGGTGCTCGGTCTCGGCGGCGCGCGGGTCGTGTCCGGCGCCATCGACGTGGGCACGCTCGTGGCGTTCCTGCTGTACCTGTTCTACCTGATGCCGCCCATGCGGGACATCGCCCAAGTGGCCACCCAGTACCAGGTCGGCGCCGCGGCGATCGCCCGGATCCGGGAGGTCGAGACCATGCCGACGGAACCATTGAGTCCACATGCGACGGTGGAGTACGTGGACACGCGGCCCGCGTCGGTGGCGTTCGAGTCCGTGCGCTTCCGTTACCGTGCCGACCTGCCCGAGATTCACCACGGCGTCAGCTTCGTCATTCCGGCGCGCGGCATGACCGCGTTCGTCGGACCGTCCGGCGCCGGCAAGACCACGGTCTTCTCGATGATCGAACGGTTCTACGAACCCGACTCCGGCCGCGTCCTGCTCGACGGCACGGACGTCACCGAATGGCCGCTCACCCGGCTGCGGGCCGCCATCGGCTACGTGGAGCAGGACGCGCCCGTGTTGTCCGGCAGCCTTAGGGAGAACATCACCTTCGGCGCTCCCCAGGTCGGAGCCGACGAACTGCACCAGGTCCTGGCCACGACCAGGCTCACCGGCCTGGTCGCCGGCCTCCCCGACGGCTTGGACACCACGGTCGGCCACCGCGGCGTCAAGCTGTCCGGCGGCGAGCGCCAGCGGGTGGCCATCGCCCGCGCGCTGCTGCGCCGCCCACGGCTGCTGCTGCTCGACGAGGTCACCTCGCAGCTGGACGCGGTCAACGAGGCCGCACTGCGCGAGACCATCGCCGAGGCAGCCAGAACCACGACAGTGCTGGTCGTCGCGCATCGGCTGTCCACTGTGACCATGGCCGACCGCATCGTCGTGATGGACGCGGGCCGCGTGCGCGCCATCGGCAACCACGCCGAACTCGTCGTCGCCGACCCGCTCTATGGCGAGCTGGCCGCGACCCAGTTCCTGGCCACGTCGATCGAATCGTGACCTGACGTCCGCAACCACCCCCACCCGTGCACGTCTTCCGGTGCAAGGGGAATCACTTTTTTGTGGGTGGGGAGAAATCCAATGAACAAGTCTGTTTGCCGACTGCTGCCCGTCGTCGGCGGCCTGCTGTTGCTGGCCGCGTGCGGCACCACCACAGCCGCGCTCCAGCCGCCGGCGAGCACGGTCACGCCGACCACCACCAGCAGCCAACCGCCGGCCACCACGACCAGCAACTGGTCGCCGGTCACCACGACCACGACCACACCGCCGAAGCCGCCTGCTCCGTCCTGCCCGGTCTCGCCGAACACGGTGGCGCTGCCGCCGGTCGACGCGCTGGAATCTGTGCCGCTGGCGGACCAGGTGCAGGTGCGCGTCGATGGCCTGCCGGCCAACAGCAAGTTCGTCGCCGGTGGCAAGCCCGTCGAGTTCACCGTGACCATCTGCAACAACTCACCGGTCAACTACCCGAGCATCGCACCCGCCGTGCTGGCAGACCACTGCACCTGCGCACCGCCCGGCCCCTCCATGCCGCACGGCACCCTGGAGCGGTTCGACCCGGCCAGCGGCACGTGGCACGCGGTGGACGTATTCGCCGTCGGCACCGGCATGGACTACATCATGACGGCGCAGCCCGCGACCCCGTTGCCCAAGGGCAGGGAGATCACCTACCGCTACCGGATCGCCTTCGCGGCCGACCTGACGGCCGGCCAGGGCGGCATCTCGGCCACGGCCGTCGGGCTGCCCAACTACTTCCAGGCCGGCTCGGCGAGCCTGCCGCTGCTGGTGACCGTCCCCTGAGGTTTCCGTCCGGGTGTGCGGATGCTTGAATCAGCCCGTGACGGCCGATATGCCCACCATCGTGACCAGCCACCGCGAGATCGCCGCCGGTGCCGAATCGATCTTCGAACTGATCGTCGACCCGTCGCAGCAACCACGGTGGGACGGCAACGACAACCTCGCGGAGGCCCTCGCGGGCCAGCGCGTACGCGGCGTGGGCGAGACGTTCACGATGCGGCTCACCAGGGGCACCATCCGGGAGAACCACGTGGTGGAGTTCGAAGAGGGACGTCTCATCGCCTGGCGTCCCTCCGAACCAGGCCAGGAACCACCAGGGCACCTGTGGCGGTGGGAGCTCGAACCCCTCGACGAGGGACACACCAGGGTCACCCACACCTATGACTGGTCCCGACTGACCGACGAGAAGCGGCTCACCCGCGCCCGCGCCACAACGGCGAACAAGCTCCGAGCCTCCCTCGACAGGCTCGCCGAACTGGCGGAGTCGTAATGCGCAGTCGTAGGGTGACCGCCGAACTCTCGATCTCGGCCGACGGGTATTCCGCCGGACTCAACCAAACCGAGGAACGCCCGTTCGGCGGCGACGGTGGCAATGGTTGGGGCGACAAACTGCACGCCTGGATGTTCGACACTCCCGATGAGAACAGGGCCGAGGTCGACGAGCTGACCGCCGCCAGCGCGTTCATCATGGGCCGCAACATGTTCGGCCCGGTACGCGGCGAGTGGGATCGGCAGTGGAACGGTTGGTGGGGCGATGATCCGCCGTTCCACGCCCCGGTCTTCGTGCTCACCCACCACGCACGCGACCCGCAGCCGATGGACGGCGGCACCACGTACCACTTCGTCACCGACGGAATCGAGTCGGCACTGACCCACGCCCACGAAGCAGCCGGCGACGGCGAAGTCGCGATCCAGGGCGGCGCGACCACCATCAACCAGTACCTCACCGCAGGCCTGATCGACGAGTTGCGGCTACACATCGTGCCGATCACACTCGGCGCCGGCACACGGTTGTTCGATGGCGTCCCGCCACTGAAACTCGAGCAGGTGACGTCGCGGGCAGCGAGCTCGGTCACGCACGTGACCTACCGAGTGCTGTCCTGACCTGGCGGATTACACACACGTTGATCGTGTTGCGCGGAAACTCCGGTTCCGGCAAGACGTCGACGGCCATGACGCTACAGGCCCGACTGGGCCCCAGTGTGGCGCTGGTACAGCAGGATGTCCTACGGCGAATAGTGACGCAGGCCCCGGACGCACCCGGCGGCGCCAACCTGGCGTTGATCTCGGCAACCACTCGTTTCGCACTGAACCACGGCTACGGTGTGATCCTCGAAGGCATCATGAGCGCCCACCGCTACGGCGAAATGCTGAATTCCCTGGCCAACGACTACGGCGGCGCATTCTATTATTTCGACGTCCCATTGGCCGAAACCCTCCGCCGACACGCCACCCGCCCAAAGTCAACCGAGTTCAGCGCGGACACCATGCGACGCTGGTACAGACACCGCGACCTGTTACCCGGCATCAAAGAACGAATCATCGACGAGAAGTCCTGTTTGGACAACACAGTCAACCGCATCCTACGCGACGTCCACCCGGACCGCATGGCCGAACGCAGTGCCACCAACCGAGGCACCCCAAGCGTTCGGTCAACAGCCACTTGTTAACGCCAACACGCCCCCGACCAGCCGATACAGTGGATTGCCACACCACACACGGCCCATGGCCACTTGACGCACACCGCGCGCCACTGCTAACGATGACCTAACGACAACCCGTTGCCAACAACCAGAACAACCTCCAGCCAACGCGACTCCAGCCAACGCGACTCCAGCCAACGCGACTCCAGCCAACGCGACTCCAGCCACGCACTCCAGCCAACGACTCCAGCCAACGCGACTCCAGCCAACGCGACTCCAGCCAACGCGACTCCAGCCAACGCGACTCCAGCCAAGCGGGTAACCCCACCACCCCTCCCAGATCGGAGGCAGCCCCCGCCACTCCACCGGGGGGCGTCCCATTTCCAATCTACCGTTTGTCAAGCCCCGAATGGGGGGTTCGCAGACAATCTGTGGACAACTAATTGATCTGTCCACAGGTGGGCGAAGGTCTTGACAGGATCACGATCGGTGTGATCCACAGTGGACCAGGATGGTGGGCACGCCGTCTGGTCGGATGGTCAGTTGACGAGGACACGGTACGCCGGATGGACAGCGGACGGGCGGTCGCGGTATCCAGTTGGCAGCGGACAGCGGCTGTACTAGCCGGTTGGACAGCGGACAGCGCAGCTGGGCGCGCCGGCTGATCGGATGGACATGTCGATGTGGCGGCTGGGCGCGCCGGCTGATCGGTTGGACAAGTCGACAAGGCGGCGCAGGCTGGCCAGATGGACAGTGGACAAACTGCCTGGGCACGGCGGGGAGCTGGCCGGACGGACAGTGGACAAGGTGGCCGAGCACGCGGTGGCGGGCTGGCCGAATGGGAGGTCTCGATGCGGCCATATCACGTCATCCCGGTGATTCCTGCCCTGGCTCTGGTGCTCATGCCGTTCCTGCCGTTCGTCAATACCGATTCGCTCTGGTTGGGGCTGCCTCGCATGATGGTGTGGGGTGGTGCCTGGTGTGTGGTGCTGACCTTGGCGCTCCTGGCGGCCGAGAGTCTGATGGCTCGTGAGGCCAAGGACGGGGAGGGCCGGTGACGACCACGCTGATCTTCACCTTCGCGGGTATCGCGCTGATCGGGGTGCTGGGCTTTCTCGGGCGGCGTCGGCCCACCGCTGATCTGGCCGAGTGGACCGTTGGCGGGCGTCGGTTCGGCGCGGTCACCATGTGGTTTCTGCAGGCCGGCGAGGTTTTCACGACCTTCACCTTCCTCGGGCTGTCGGGGCTGGCGTTTTCCGGCGGGATCGCCGCCATGTACGCGTTGCCCTACGTGCCGGTGGCCTACGTTCTGCTTTTCTTCCTGGCGAAGCGCGTGTGGTCGTTGGGGAAGGCGCGCGGTTACCTGACCCAGGGTGACTTTCTCGAGGACCGCTACCAGAGCCGGCTGCTGGGCACCGTTGGCGCGGTGATCGGCGTGGTGTTCGTGTTGCCTTACCTGCAACTCCAGATCACCGGGCTTGGGCTGATCGTCAAGCTGGTCACCGGGAACGCCACGTCCGGCACGCTGAGCATGGTGATCGGCACGCTGCTGGTGATCGCGTTCGTGCTGTGGGCGGGGCTGCGCGGTGTCGCTGCCACGTCCTACTTCAAGGACGCCATCATGTTGATCGTGCTCGGGGTGCTGATCTTCGCCATTCCGGCGCACTTCGCGGGTGGCATCTCCGCGATGTTCCACAAGGTGGCGCAACTGCATCCGGCCATGTTGACCGTCCACTCCGGATCCAACGATCTCACCTGGTTCATCACCAGCATGTTGTCCAGCGCGATCGGCGTCGCGTTCATCACGCTGCCGCACAGCTGGCCCGCGATCATGTCGGCCAAGGACCCCAAGGTACTGCGCCGCAACTACACCTGGCTGCCACTCTACGAACTGTGCCTGATGTTCCCGATGGTGGTCGGGTTCGCCGCGATTCTGGTGCTGCCCAAGAAGACCAACTCCAACGGCGTGCTGCTCACCCTGAGCGCACAGGCGCTGCCGCCGTGGGCGGTCGGGTTCGTCGTGGTGGCCGCGATCGCGACCGCGATGGTGCCGGCGGCCGGCATCCTGGTCGGCATCTCGTCGCTGGTGGCGCGCAACATCGCCAGGGTGCGCAACGAGCGCGGGCAGTTCTGGATCAATCAGGGGACCGTGGTGGTGGCGTGCGGCTTGGCTTTGCTGCTCGGCATCTTCCGGCCGGACCTGCTGGCCAACCTACTCCTGCTGACCTTCAGCGGCCTCGCGCAGCTCGCGCCGGCCAACGGCCTCGGCTTCCTGCGGCGCATGCACGTCGGCAAGTGGCCGGTGCTGGCCGGCATCGTGGTCGGCATCGCGGTGGTGATCTACCTGACGTTCGTCGATCCGACGCGGTTCGGCACGTTCAACGTCGGCCTGATCGGCCTGGCCGCCAACCTGGTCGTACTGGGCATCGGAGCCGCTGTCGAGCGAGTGGGTGCGCGGGCGGCCACGACGGACCGCCCGCGCACCCCTACGTCAGCTGTTCCAGACCTGGAACTCTGACAACTGGCCAGCGGGCCAGCCGTTGTTCGCCGTGATGTTGACCCGGAAGAACCGCTGGGTCGTGGCCGCGAACGTGATCGTGACCGTGTTGTTGGTGTTGGGATCGAAGGTGTAGGCGGCAGAGCCCACGATCGTGGTGAAGTTGGTGCCGTCGGTGCTGCCCTGGAGGGACAGCGTCTGGCTGCGGGCACCCCAGGTCGCGGGCAGTTGCAGTACGACCCGGCCGGCACTCTGCGCGGAGCCGAGATCGACCTGCACCCACTGCGGGAACACGTTGTTCGTGCTCTCCCAGTAGCTGCTCTGGTTGCCGTCGGTCACGTTCGACGACGTCAGGTTCTGCGTGTTGCTGGACTGGCTGGTTGCCTTGCCCAGTGCCATGTTCGTGTTGGTGGACCCGGCGCCGGTGCCGGTCAGCGCGACCGTGGTCGGGCTGTTCGACGCGTTGCTGTTGATCGTGAGACTGCCGGTACGGGTGCCGGACGCGGTCGGCCGGAACGTGACCGTTACCGCGCACGAGGCGCCGCTCGCGATCGACCCCCCGCAGGTGTTGGTCTGCGCGAAGTCACCCGTGATGCCGATGCTCGACACGACCGCCGCCGCGCTGCCGGTGTTGGTCACCGTGACCGTTTGCGTGCCGCTGTTGGTGTTCAGCGCCTGGCTGGCGAAGGACAGCGAACTCGGGGCGACCGACAGCGTCGGTGCCGGCGTGCTGGCACCGCCACTCGGGAAGACCTCGAAGTCCGACAGCTGACCGGCGGGCCAACCGGTGTTCGCGGTGATGTTCACCCGGACCCACCACGCCGTGGTGGCGTTGAAGGTGATGGTGACCGTGTTGTTGTTGGCGTTCGGGTCGAACGTGTAGTTGGCAGAGCCGACGATCGTGGAGAAGTTCGTGCCGTCAGTGGAACCCTGCACCGACAGCGTCTGGGTGCGGGCACCCCATGCCGTCGACGGCGGGAGCTTCAGGACCACCTTGCCGATGCTGAAGTTCTGGCCGAGGTTGACCTGGGCCCACTGCGGGAACGAGCCGTTCGCGCTCTCCCAGTAGGTCGACGGGTCCGCGTCGGTGATGTTCGACGCGGCGAACGTGCCGTTGGTCGAACTGGCCGATGCGGGCGTGCCGGCAGCGATGTTCGTGGTGCTGTCGATGCCGGACCCGTCAAGTGACACGGTGGTCGGGCTGTTGTTGGCGTTGCTGGTGATGGTCAGCGTGCCGGAACGGGCGCCGCCCGCGGTGGGCTTGAACGAGACGGTCACCGCGCAGGACGCGCCGACCGCGACCGTGCCGCAGTTGTTGGTCTGGCTGAAGTCCCCGGTCACCGCGACATTGGAGACGGTCGCCGATGTGGTGCCCGAGTTGGTCACGGTCACTGTCTGCGAGGCGGCCGTCGAACCGACCACCGCACTGGCGAAGGACAGGTTGGCCGGGTTGGTGTTGAGCACCGGGCCGGGCGCGGTGCCCGTGCCCGACAGGCTGACGGTGTTGGTGACGCCGCCCGCGTTGACGGTCAGGCTGCCGGTGCGGTTACCCGTCGCCGTCGGCTTGAAGGTCACGCTGACGGTGCACGAGCCGTTCGCCGCGATCGACGAACCGCAGTTGTTGGTCTGCGCGAAGTCCCCGCCGGTGGCGATGGACGACACCGACGCGGCCGCACCGGTCGGGTTGGTGACCGTGACGGTCTGCGCGGAGCTCGTCGCGCCGGTCGCGACGGAGCCGAAGTTCAGCGCGCCGGGCTGGGCCTGCACGCCGGTGGCCGGGTAGGGCGGGAAGATCGGCGTCGGGTTGGTGGCGCCGCACTGTGTCGGGGTGACGCCGGAGTTGCCGCCACCGTCGGTGATGCTGAAGTTGGCGCCCTCACAGCTGTAGCTTGGCGGGTTCTGCGCCACGCCGGTCGCCACCACGTTGGTGAAAGACGCCGTGCCGCCGGTCTGCTCCTGCATGGCCCAGGTGCCGGTGCCGGCGATCGTCACGTTGTTGAGGTTGACGCCGCTGACGGTGCCCTCCACCCACTGGATGGCCTCCCACGGGCTCTGCTCGATCAGCGCGTTGGTCACGTTGATCGGGCCGGTGATCGCGCCCTGGCTGCCGTCGAACCACAGCGCGCCGACGCCGAACTGCCAGTTCGGGTCGAGGCTGCCGTCCCTGATCAAGGTGTTGTTGCTGATCGTGGTCGTGCCGACCGGGGTCGACGAGAAGCGCTGGCCGACCTGGATGCCGCCGCCCTGCGTGATGCCGGTGTCCTGCACCAGGTTTCCGCTGACGGTGTTGTCGTGGCCGCCGTAGATCGCGATGCCGTTGGCGAGCTGCTGGAACTCGACGGTGTTGTTGGAGATCGTGTCGTTCGCGTCCGCGCCGAGGCCGGAGTCGGCCCAGGTCGCGATGCCGTCATCACCGGTGTTGCGGATGTCGGAGTTGGTGACCGCCGAGTTGGTGACGCCGCCGTGGAAGTTGATGCCGTCCGCGGTGGTGTCGCGGATGCGCATGCCGCTGAAGGTCAGGCCGTTCATCGGGCCGTCCATCCAGGCGCCGACCTTCATGTGCTCGATCCAGATGTTCGTGGCGCTGGAACTGCTCAGCGCGCCACCGATGCCGTTGACCTGTGCGCTGTCGTTGCGCTCCTGCACGTTGCCGAAGATCGCGAAGTTCTGCAGGTGCACGTTGGTGCTCGGGGACGGCGCCGAGTTGCCGTAGAAACCGGGTGCGGTGCCGGTGACCGTCGAGTACCACATGCCGGCGCCGGCGACCGTGACGTTGTTGACGCTGATGTGCCCTGGGATGTTGTAGGTGCCCGGCGGGATCCACACCGTGCCGCCCGCGCCCGCGGAGGCGATCGCGGCGTTGAAGGCCGCTGTCGAGTCCGCGACACCGGAGGCGTCCGCGCCCTTGCTGGTCACGGAGACGGAGCCGCCCGGCTGCGGCAGTGCGGCGCCGACCTGTTCGAAGTCGGCGAAGTCGATCGTGTACGAGGACGCGGTGTCCTCCGAGTCGACCTGGAGGGTGAACGTGGTGCCGGCCGGGAAGGTCTGGGTGAACAGGCGGTGCGTCTCGTCGTAGAAGTGGTGCGGGTTGCTGCCCGGCGAGTTGGTGAACGGGTAGCTGCCGTAGTACCAGCTGTAGGCGTTCGTCAGGGTGAAGTCGGTTTGCTTGGTGCCGTTGATGTACAGCGAAAGCGGCGCGGTGTAGACCGAGCCGCTCGAGGTGTCCGGGATGCTGTAGCGGAAGTTGATCGAGTTGGTCGCCACCGGCGTGGTGAACGTGACGTTCTTGCCGGTGCCCTGCAGGGTGACCGCCTTGCGGAAGCCGGCCTCGTCGGCCAGCTGTCCCTGGGACCAACTCGGGCCGATGATCGTTCCGTTGGTGGCGGAGTTCTCCGCCTGCACCTCAACGTAGGGCAGCGTGGCGCCGTTGCCGCCGGTGGCGGTGGCCGCCGCGGCCGGTGACGTGATCAGGGCGCCCGCGCCGGCGGCCACCAGGGCGGCGCCGGCCGTCAGGACGATGGTTCGTCGAAGATTTCGGGTGGACGGGAACATCGTGTGCTCACTTTCGGCAGGTAATGCTGGGACCGACACCGTCGGCGGCTCCGACCTGAGCGGGGTGAACGGTGAGCGCGTGCAGTGGTAGACGGAGTCATGGGCACGTCGCGCCGCATTACTCCCGGTGGGCGGCGCTGTATCGATCCGGGTCGCGAACCGATGCGAACGCCAGTGCGGGTGGTCTAACGACCGTAATTCTGTCGACACGCGTACGCAATATGCGTATGCTTCACAGATAAATTTAGACATGTGAATGCAAATTTGCGACTGCCGCACTGTTCGGCCGGGCGCGCACACGGGTCCTCGGCCGTAGACCGGACAACCTTCCCGCATCAACGCAAGCGGCGCCACCCCTGTCGGTGCGGATGGGGAGGCTCGACGAGGATCGCCAGGGGCTGTGCCGCGACGAACAGGCCAGTTCAGCTCGGTGCCCTCGGCCGATCAGCCGAGGGCACCGGGTTCGACGTGTAGCGCGCCCGAATTGTTGTCATGACTAGGCCGACGCAAGAGGCACGCTAGGCCGGCAAAAAATCACTTATGGACACCACGGTTTTTGCGTTTCTTGCGGTCTGCTTGCGCTCGGTACTCAGGCCAGAGATGCCTGCGCCGGTCCACGCGTTGGCCCGGTCGTAGTACGCCGCGTTTTGGTGCGGCTTACCGGCGGGCGAGGTCGCCGACCACCGCTCGTTCCAGGAGGCCGGTCGGCGGCATGCCGAGGGCGAGCAGCGCGTCGTGGAAGCGTCGGTGGGTGTAGCCGTCCCGCCAGGTGTCGCGGGCCCGCTCGCGTACTCGGCGGATCTCCAGCTTGCCCAGCGTGTAGCGGCCGTAGGTGGGGTCGTAGGTGCCGCGCCGCGCCTCACCGGTGGCGGCGGTGCCGCGCAGGAAGGCGTCGGCCTCGAAGCGGGCCGTGGCGTCCGCGACGGTCATGCCCGCGGTGTGCAGGCCGATCGAGCAGGCCAGCCGGGTGACGCGCAGCAGCGCCTCGACGCACATCCCGATCACGTACCGCGGGTCGCCCGCGCGGAACCGTTGCTCCGCATACAGTTCCTCGCTGTAGTGCGCCCAGCCCTCGATGAATGCCGCGGACGCGAGGGATCGGCGTACGTCGCTGGCCAGGCCACGCATGGCGCGGCCGTGCGCGTAGTGGCCGGGCGTCACCTCGTGCACGGTGATCGCCGGCAGCGACGTGCGGCTGAACACCGCGAGCCACTCGTCGATCTCATCGGCCGACCACGCCGGGTCGGGCGGCACGATGTAGTACCAACTCGGCGCGTCCGGTTCGTAGGGCGCCGACCAGGACATCATCGCCTGGGCGTACGAGCGGGACGCGGGTGCCGGGCCGACAAGGCAGACGCCGCCGGGGTCGCCGATCAGGTCGTTGTCGACGGCGAACGCGGTCACCTCGCTGATCAGCGCCGCCGCCTCCGCCGTGACTTCTGCCGTGGTGGCCGCGTGGTCGCGCATCAGCACGGGCACGACGTCGGCGGGCCGTTCGCCGGGGGCGTGCCGCTCGACGGCCTCGGCCAGGACGGCGCGCAGCCGCGCGGTTTCGCGTTCCGCGGTGTCGGTCAGTGCGGCCAGGTCGAACGTCATGCCCTCGCCCGCGCCGAGCAGCCGGAGGAACCGGTCGGGGCCAAGCGCCGCGGACGGCTCGCCGTCGCGGGCGGCCCGCTCGACGTGGGTGGTGAACCGCTGCACGGCCGCCAGCAGCCGCGGGTCGTCGATGCCGGCGGCAAGGCCGCGCACGGCGGGCAGCGTCGCGGTGGCGACGGGTGCGGGGACCCGGTCCAGCGCAGCCACCGCGTTGTCGACGGCGTCGGGCCAGGACCGCAGGTGCCGCTCCTTGGCCTCCGCGCGTTGCGCGGCGGGCGCGTACTCGCGGTCGTAGCAGGCCAGGTCCATGGCGCTGACGTGCACCAACGGGTTGGTGCGGTGGACCTCTGCCTCGGCGTACAGTGCGCGCAGGCCGTCCTCGTGCACGTCGACGACGGCCGCGTCGAACGGGTCGGCGGGCAGCGGCCCGGCACCGAGCCGGCTCAGCGCGGCGGCGACCGCGGTGGGCGAGAGGTCCTGCAGGACGCCGTCGTATTCATGGAGTCCGACGTACTCCCGCGCGCTCGCGAGATCGAGTTCGACGGCGGCGCGTACGCGCGAATCGGTCAGCCCGGCCATACCGTGAGTCTTCCATCCGGCACGTGGCACGGTCACGCGGCACTACGCCATCGACAACTACGACGACCGGCCCGGCCGGCTGCATCGGGTCACCGTTGCCGGACAGATCACGCAGTCCAAGTCCGCAGGACTGAAGCGATCTTCTCCAGGTCGTCCTCGTCGCCACTGGCGACGGCGAGGACGAAGGAGGTCGCCGTGTCGGCGTCCGGGACAAAGTCGGCGCCGTTGATGAGCGGCCGAGTCGCGGGTCAGAGCTGGGCCGCGGGTGCGGGCGCGGTCGTGCCGCGGCGCATGAACTCGACCGGCAGGAGGGTCTGGGCGCTGCGTTCCGGCTCGTCGCCGTTGGTCCAGCGCAGCAGGGTGCGGGCCGCCAGCACGCCCATCCGGTGCAGCGGCACCCGGACGGTGGTGAACGCCGGGGTCAGCCTGCGCATGAAGTCGACGTCGTTGTAGCCGGTGATCGAAACGTCGCGCGGGCAGGCGATGCCGTGCTCGGCGAGTGCCTCCATGGCGCCGATGGCGAGCAGGTCGTTGCCCGCGACGATCGCCGTGAACGTCGCGCCCCTGGCCAGCGCTGCCCGGACGGCGTCTGCGCCTGCCTCCTCGGTGAACGACGCGCAGTCGACCACGGCCTTGTTGACCGACAGGCGGTGGGCGCGCATGGCCTGCCGGAACGCGCCGGCCCGCTCGCGTCCGGTCGACGTGTTCGCCGGGCCGGCGAGGTGCAGGATGGACCGGTGGCCCAGTGCCTTGAGGTGCTCGACGCACATCTCGATGCCGTGCCGGTCGTCGGCGCCGACATAGGGGAACGGTGCGTTCTCGTTGCGGCGGTTGACCAGCACGGTGGGCACGCCCGCCTCGGCCAGCTCGTCCAGCACCGGGTCCTGCCAGCGGGCGGTGGCCATGATGAAGCCGTCCACGCCGCGCGCCCGCATGGCCGCCACCTGGGACCGCTCGGTGTCCGGCCGGTTGTCCGTGTCGGTCAGGACCAGGGTGTACCCGGCCTCGGCCAGTACCTGTTCCGCGGCGCGGACGATGTACGGGAACAGCGGGTTCGTGATGTCCGGCACGACAAGTGCCACGACGAACGAGCGGGACGTGCGCAGGCCCCTCGCCACGGTGTTCGGCAGGTAGCCCAGCTTCTGGGCGGCCCGTTCCACCCGGCGGACCGTCTGTCGGCTCACGGCGTCCCGGGCCGCGGGGTTCAGGGCGCGCGACGCCGTGCCGGCGTGCACACCGGCCTCACGTGCCACGTCGACAAGACGGACCTTGTTCACCAGGTGATGGTAACCGCCGAAGCCCCCAGCGGGCGCAATCGATTGTGGCCGCGTCCGGTGGAACATGGCGGTCCGGTTGGTGGCTTTTCGCGAGGACTCTTGACACCTCTTCCGCCTGGGAGCACCCTGGGCTGCAATCGTTTGTGCCCGGTCGTCGGCCGACCCCGTGAGGGGTCGGCCGTGGTGCCAGGTCTCGACGTCTGTCCATTGCCCTGGGAGGGCGCTCGATGACGAACCGCAATCGTTTGTGGCTCCTGCGGGCGGCCGGCGCCGGTGTCGCCGCCCTGGCGCTCGCGGCCGGATGTGCCCCGGCGAGCGGCGGATCGCCGGGCGGCGCCAGCTCCGGCAAGCCGCTGGTGATCGGCGCGTCGGTGTCGCTGACCGGTGACTTCGCCGACTCGGGCAAGGCGATCAAGAACGGCTACCAACTGTGGGCCGACACGGTGAACGCCGCAGGCGGGATACTGGGCCGCAAGGTGCAACTGGACATTGTGGACGATGCCTCCAGCCCGACCCAGGTGGTGACGAACTACCAGAACCTGATCAACAAGGACCACGTGGACCTGACGTTCGGACCGTTCTCGACGCTGCTGACGATCCCGGCGTCGCAGGTCGCCAAGCGGTACGGCTACGCCTTCCTGGCGCCGGCCGGCGGCGGACCCGCGATGTTCCAGCTGCACCTGCACAACTACTTCTTCATCCAGCCGGCGCCGACCATCCAGGAAGGCGACGTCTTCGTCAACTACCTGCTGAGCCTGCCCGCGGACCAGCGCCCGAAGACCGCCGCGTACGCCGAACTCGACGACCCGTTCTCGGCCCCGCTCGCCGAGAACATCCGGACCAAGCTGGAGGCAGCGGGCGTCCAGACGGTCTACAAGCAGGTCTACCCGTCCGAGACGATGGACCTCGCGCCGGTGATGGCCGCCCTTGTCGCCAAGCATCCGGACCTGATCGTTGGTGGCACCCAGAACGAGGACGCGTACTCCCAGGTCAAGGACCTGGTCCAGCTCAAGTACAACCCCAAGTTCATGTTCCAGTCCAACGGCGCCAACTCGCCGGTGCAGTTCCCGGACAAGGTGGGCGCCGCGAACACCGCGGGCGTCATGGCGCCGGCCGACTGGTTCCCCGGCTCCACGGCCGCCGGCAGTCCGGCGTTCACCCTGGCCTACATCAAGAAGTTCGGTGGCACCGCGCAGACCGTCGACGACAGCAGCGCCGAGGCCTACGCGGTGGGCCAGGTGATCTCCGCGGTGGCGGCGAAGACGAACAAGATCGACAACGCCACGATCATCAGCACGCTGCACTCCGGCGTCTGGCCCACCATCCTCGGCGACCTGTCCTGGTCGGTCAATGGCGCGCCCAACGGCCAGTTCAATCTCGTGCAGTGGCAGAAGGGCAAGCTGCTGCCGGTCTTCCCGTCGACGATCGCCCAGGCCCGGCCGGAGGCACCCAAGCCCAACTGGGGCGGGTGAGCCGTGCACGCCTTGATCCAGGGCATCATCCTCGGCGTACTCACGGCGGGCGTCTACGCGCTCATGGCGTCCGGCCAGACGCTGATCTTCGGCATCATGAAGGTCATCAACATGGCCCAGGGCGCCATGGTGATCCTGGGCGCGTACCTGTCCTTCCAGCTGTTCACGTCGCTGGGTCTTGACCCGTTCCTGGCAACGCCCATCACGACGGTGGTCATGTTCGCGGTCGGCGTCGGCGTGCAGGCGGCGTTCCTGCGGCCGCTGCGCGCGGAGGACAGGTCCCAGCTGAGCGTGCTGGTGACCTTCGCGGTGGCGCTGCTGGCCGAAGGCGTGATGAGCGTCGTCTGGAGCACGTCGGACCGCAGCATCAACACCGGCTACGCCAACGCGAGCTGGACGGTGTTCGGCTACCAGATCACGCTGGTCCGGCTGTGGGCGTTCCTGCTCTCGCTGTTCGTCCTCGGGCTGCTCTACCTGCTGCTGAACCGAACCCGCTTCGGCCGCGCGGTCCGTGCCAGCGTGCAGAACCCGGAGTCCGCGCGACTGCTGGGCGTTGAGGCCGACCGGGTGGCCGCGATCGGCTACGGCCTCGGTACGGCCACCGCGGCGGCCGCCGGTTCGGTGTACGGGCTGTTGTTCCCGTTCAACTCCGGCAGCCACTACGACCTGATCTCCCGGCTGCTGTCCATCGTTCTGTTGGGGGGCCTTGGCAGCATCGGCGGTGCCGTGGTCGGCGCGTTGATCATCTCGGTGTCCTCCGCGGTCGTCGCGTCCGCGATCTCGCCGATCTGGTCCCAGATGACGTTCTTCATCGTGCTGCTGCTGGTGCTCCTGATCCGGCCGCGCGGGTTGTTCGGCACGTCCATGCGTGGCGCGATATGAAGGCGGGGCTAAGCCGCGCCGTCGTGTTCTTCGGCGTTCTCGTCGCGCTGCCCGCGTTCGGCCTCGCGCACTGGCTGATCAACATGCTGGTGTTCACGCTGATGTTCGCGGTGATGTCCAGCGCGTGGAACCTGTTGGGCGGCTTCGCCGGCTACCCGTCGCTCGGGCACGTGGCGTTCTTCGGCATCGGCGCCTACGCGGAGGTGCTGTGGTTCCAGCATCACGGCATCGCAAGTGGCTACGAGCCGTTCCTGTTGCTGCCGCTGATCGGGATCGGCGTCGCGGTGCTCGGCCTGCCGATCGCCGCGATCGCGATGCGCACCAGGGCCGACGTGTTCGCGATCGTGACCATCACACTGCTGTTCGTGGTGCAGACGCTGGCCTTCAACCTACGCGGCCTCACCGGTGGCGCGCAGGGCGCGTCGATCGCGGCGGCGCCGTTCCCGGTCGCCTACTACGAGCAGCCGTTCTACTTCGTGCTCCTGGTGCTGCTCGCGGTCGCGATGGGGCTGACGTGGCTCACCATGCGCTCCAAGGTCGGGCTCTCGCTGGCGGCGGTGCGGGCGGACGAGGACAAGGCCGCCGGCATCGGCGTCCGCGTGCAGACCGTCAAGCTGCTCGCGTTCTCCGTCAGCGTCGGCCTGACCGCGATGGTCGGCGGAATCTGGGCCTACTACGAGGGATTCATCTATCCGCAGTTCGCGGTCGATCCGTTGATCACGGTGGCGATCGTGCTGATGACCTTCCTCGGCGGGCGGGCGACGCTGTGGGGGCCGGTCGTCGGGGCGTTCATCCTGGAACTGGCGCAGCAGTACCTTGCCTACAGCCTCGGCGGGAGCCAGCTCTACCTGATCGCCTACGCGCTGGTGTTCCTCGTCGTGATTCTGCTGATGCCGCGCGGGATCCTGCCCTCGATCCAGGAACGGCTGCGCCGCCGACGACGACGTCGAGCCGTGGACACCCCGCTTCCCGCCACGACGAAGCAACCCGCACTGACCGGGCAGGGGGACCGGACGTGACCGGCCCGACAAAGTCGGCACTGCTGGAGGTCGCCGACGTGTCCCGCAGCTTCGGCGCGGTGCATGCGTTGCGGGACGCGAACCTGAGCGTCGAGCGGAACTCGATCACCGCGCTGATCGGGCCCAACGGCTCAGGCAAGACCACGCTGTTCAACGTGATCACCGGCTACCTGCGGGCCGACGCGGGCCATGTCCGCTTCGACGGCCACGACGTGACCGCCGCCAAACCGGCCGTCCTCTACCGGCGTGGCCTGTCCAGGACGTTCCAGCAGGCCCGGGTCTTCGCCGACCTCACCGTCGCGGAGAACCTCGTGGTGGCGGGCGGTTTCTCGGTGGCGCGGCTGTTCGGCACGCGGGTCGACCGGCACGACCGGGAGCGCGCCGCCGAACTGCTCGCCGAGTTCGGCCTGAGCCACGTCGCCGACCTCTACGCGTCCGAACTGTCCTATGGCCAACGGAAACTGCTGGAGTTCGCGGCCGTGCTGATGAGCCGCCCCAAGCTGGTGATGCTGGACGAGCCGACGGCGGGCGTGAACCCGGTGCTGATCGAGACGATGGAGCGGCACATCCGCGCGCTGCACGACGGGGGCATCACGTTCCTCATCGTCGAGCACGACATGAACTTCGTGATGCGGCTGTGCGATCCGGTCGTCGTGCTGGATCAGGGCCAGGAGATCTTCACCGGGCCGCCGGACGCGGTGCAGGACAACCCGGCGGTTCTCGACGCCTACCTGGGGGCCTGATGATCCTCTCGCTGCGTTCGGTGGTGGCCGGTTATGGGGCCGGCGACATCCTCAAAGGCGTCGATCTCGACGTCGACGAGGGCACCGTCACGTGCCTGATCGGGCCCAACGGGGCCGGCAAGAGCACGGTGCTCAAGTGCGTCAGCGGCCTGCTGCGCCCGCGCCAGGGCAGCGTGACGTTCCGGGGTGCCGTGCTCGACCGGCTCAGTCCCCGGCAGCGCCTCGCCCGCGGCATCGTGCACGTGCCGCAGGACCGCAGCCTGTTCCCGGCCATGACGGTGTGGGACAACCTGCTGATGGGCGGCTACGCCATGGCGGACCAGAAACAGGTCCGGCGGCGGGTCGACGAGGTGGCCGAGATCTTCCCGATCTGTCGGCGGCGCGCGGGCGACCACGCAGGGTCGCTGTCCGGCGGCGAGCAGAAGCAGGTCGAACTGGCACGGACGCTGGTACTGGAACCCAGCCTCGTCCTGCTGGACGAACCGTCGATCGGCCTGGATCCCAAGTCCCGCACCCAGGTCTTCACCAGCATCCGCGGCCTGGCCGACCAGGGCATCACGGTGCTGCTGGTGGAGCAGAACGCACGCAGTGGCCTCGCCGCCGCCGATGTCGGCGCGGTCATGGAAGGCGGCGCCGTTCGGCTCGTGGACAGCGGCACGGCGTTGCTGGCCAACCCGGACGTAGCCCGGCTCTACCTCGGTGGACACGCCATACCGGTGGCAACGGATCGTCGGCGTTGACGCGCACGACCAAGGAGAAGACAAGATGAGCACACGAGTCGGTTGGATCGGCACCGGCCGGATGGGAGTCGCGCTCGCCGGCCGGCTGCTCGACGCGGGGCACGACGTGGCCGTGTACAACCGGACGCGGTCCAAGACCGAGTCGCTGGCCGGGCGCGGCGTCAAGGTCGTCGACGCGCCGGTGGATCTGGCCGACCGCGACGTCGTGTTCGTCATGGTGTCCGGCTCCGGCGATCTGGCCCAGGTCCTGACCGGCGACGGCGGCCTGCTCACGCATTCGGACGCCGCGCCTCGGGTGATCGTCGACTCGTCGACGGTTTCCGTTGCGGCGTCGGCGGAAGCGCGCGTCGAGGCCGGCTTCCGTGGCAGCGAGTTCCTTGCCGCGCCGGTCAGCGGCAATCCCAAGGTGGTGCGGGCCGGCAAGCTCACGCTGGCGGTGTCCGGGCCGCGGGAGGCGTTCGACCAGGTGCGGGACCTGCTGCTGGCACTGGGTCGCGGCGTGACCTACGTCGGTGACGGCGAGGTGGCCCGGCTGGTGAAGATCTGCCACAACGTGTTCCTCGGCGTGATGATCCAGTCCCTGACCGAGATCACGCTGCTGGCCGAGCGCGGCGGCACGACCCGCGCCGCGTTCCTCGAGTTCCTCAACGACTCGGTGCTCGGCTCCACGTTCACCAGGTACAAGACCCCGGCACTGGTGAACCTGGACTTCACGCCGACCTTCACGATGCCGTTGCTCAGCAAGGACTTCGACCTCGCCTACGACGCGGCGCACGGGCTGGCGGTGCCCATGCCGCTGGCGGCGGCGGCCGCCCAGCTCGTGGCGGCCGCCGTCGGCGCGGGCCACCGTGACCTGGACTTCGCCACGCTCATCCTGGAGCAGGCCCGGCGTGCCGGCATGACCCTCGAACCCGAGAACGTCCAAGTAGACGACGGACTGAGCGCACCATGAACACGCGGGCAATGGACACGCGCCCGATGGCCGCGCGCCCGATGGCCGCGCCGGGCCACATGGCGGTCGACTTCGAGCAACGGGTCGACTTCGACCGGCTGCGCCGCTACCGGCTGGACCGCGCGCGCGGCGCACTGACCGCCAGCGAGTGCGGTTCGCTGCTGCTGTTCGACTTCTACAACATCCGCTACACGACCCAGACCTGGATCGGCGGCGCGCTGGGCGACAAGATGACCCGCTACGCGCTGCTGACCCGCGACGGCGAGCCGATGCTGTGGGACTTCGGCTCCGCAGCCCGCCACCACCGGCTGTACTCGCCGTGGCTCGACCCGGCGAACTGCCACGCCGGCATGCTCGGCCTGCGCGGCGCGATCGCGCCGTCCGCCGGCCTGATGGAATCGGCCGTGCGCCAGGTCAAGCAGCTGCTGACCGACGCGGGCGTCGCCGACGAGCCGGTCGGCGTGGACATCGTGGAGCCCGCGTTCCTGTTCGAGATGCAGCGGCAGGGCCTGACCGTGGTGGACGCGCAACAGCTCATGCTGGACGCGCGCGTGCTCAAGTCGCCGGACGAGATCATGCTGCTCACCCAGGCCGCGGCCATGGTGGACGGCGTCTACCAGGACATCGTCGAGGCGCTCAAGCCGGGCATCCGCGAGAACGAGATCGTCGCGCTGGCCAACAAGCGACTCTACGAGATGGGCTCCGACCAGGTCGAGGCGATCAACGCGGTCAGCGGGGAACGCTGCAACCCGCACCCGCACAACTTCTCCGACCGCCTCATCCGGCCCGGCGACCAGGCGTTCTTCGACATCATCCACTCCTACAACGGATACCGGACCTGCTACTACCGCACCTTCGGCGTCGGCAGCGCCACGCCGAGCCAGCGCGACGCCTACACCAGGGCGCGGGAGTGGATGGACGCGGCGATCGCCGTAGTGCGCGCGGGTGTCGGCACCGACGAGATCGCCGCCGTCTGGCCAAGGGCGACGGAGTTCGGCTTCGCCAACGAGATGGACGCCTTCGGCCTCCAGTTCGGCCACGGTCTCGGTCTCGGGCTGCACGAGCGGCCGATCATCTCGCGGCTGAACAGCATGAAGGAACCGGTCGAGCTCCAGGTCGGCATGGTGTTCGCCCTGGAGACCTACTGCCCGGCCGCCGACGGCTTCTCCGCGGCGCGCATCGAGGAGGAGATCGTGGTCACCGAGGACGGGCCGCGCGTCCTCACGCTGTTCCCGGCGCAGGACCTCGTCGTCGCCAACCCGTACTGACCATGGAGGACAAGTGACCGCATCCTTTGTGGACGTTCCGGCCGACCTGCACATCGGCGGCAAGGACGTGCCGGCCAGTACCGGCATGCGCTTCGACGTGCTGGATCCGGCCACCGGCGACGTGCTCACCAGCGTCGCCGACGGTGGTGTCGCCGACGCCGCAGCCGCGGTCGACGCGGCCCACGGTGCCGCCGCGGCCTGGGCCGCCACCGCGCCGCGGGAACGGGCGGAGATCCTGCGGGCCGCGTTCGAGCTGATGACCGGCCAGGCCGAGATGTACGCGCAGCTGATCTCGCTGGAGAACGGCAAGGCGCTGCGCGACGCGCGGGGCGAGGTGGCCTACGCCGCCGAGTTCTTCCGTTGGTACGCCGAGGAAGCCGTCCGCATCAACGGATCCGTCCTGACCGCGCCGTCCGGCGCGAACCGGATCATGGTCACGCACCAGCCGGTCGGTGTCTGCGTGCTGGTCACGCCGTGGAACTTCCCGGCCGCGATGGCGACCCGCAAGATCGCCCCCGCGCTGGCCGCGGGCTGCACGGTGATCCTGAAGCCGGCGAGCGACACGCCGCTGACCGCGTTGGCGCTGGCCGGCACGCTGGCGGCGGCCGGTGTGCCGGCCGGCGTCGTGAACGTCGTGCCAAGCCGTCGGTCCGGGCCGGTCGTGTCGGCGATGCTGCACGACCCTCGGGTCAGGAAGCTCTCCTTCACCGGCTCGACCGAGGTCGGCAGGCTGCTGCTCAAGGAGGCCGCCGACCAGGTGATCAACACGTCGATGGAACTCGGTGGCAACGCGCCGTTCCTGGTGTTCGCCGACAGCGACCTGGACGCGGCGCTGGACGGGGCGATGGTCGCGAAGATGCGCAACGCGGGCGAGGCATGCACCGCGGCCAACCGGTTCTACGTCGAGTCGTCCGTCGCCGAGGAGTTCGGCCGCAGGCTGGCCGTGCGGATGGCGGGACTGGCCGTCGGCCCCGCCACCGACGAGGCCACCCAGGTCGGCCCGCTCATCAACGCGGCGGCCGTGACCAAGGTGCACGCGCTGGTCCGCGACGCGATCGACCGCGGAGCCAGAACGCTGACCGGCGCGAGCGCCCCGGATCGCCGCGGCTTCTATTACCACCCGACGGTCCTGGCGAACGTGCCGACCGACGCGACGATCCTCACCGAGGAGATCTTCGGCCCTGTCGCGCCCATCGTCACGTTCGACGGCGAGCAGCAGGCCATCGACCTGGCCAACGCCACCGAGTTCGGCCTCGTCGCCTACCTCTACACCGGTGACCTCGCGCGCGGCCTACGGGTCGGCGAGCGGCTGGAGGCCGGCATGGTCGGGCTCAACCGAGGGCTCGTGTCGGACCCGGCCGCGCCGTTCGGCGGTGTGAAACAGAGCGGCATCGGCCGGGAGGGCGGCCACGAGGGCGTCCTGGACTACACCGAACCCCACTACATCGCGGTGTCGTGGTGATCCCCGGCCTGACCGGTGTCGACCACATCGGTTTCACCGTGCCGGACCTGGCGCAGGCACACCGTTTCCTGCTGGACGTCATCGGCTGCGAGTACATGTACACGCTGGGCCCGTACCAGCACGACGACGACTGGATGCGCGAGCACCTCAACGTCCACCCACGGGCCGTCATGCGGCAGCTGCACTTCTACCGCTGCGGCGGGCAGGCGATCTTCGAGGTCTTCCAGTACGAGGCGCCCGACCCAGGACCCGGAGGTCCCGCGCAACAGCGACATCGGCGGTCACCACGTGGCCCTCTATGTCGACGACCTGGACAAGGCCGTCGCCCACCTGCGCGAGCACGGCGTGACCGTGCTCGGCGAGCCGACCGCCAGCAGCGGCCCGAGCGCCGGCCAGCGCTGGGTGTACTTCCTCGCGCCGTGGGGAATGCAGTGGGAGCTGGTGTCCTATCCGGACGGCAAGGCGTTCGACCATGAGTGACCACCGCGAACTCGAACCCGCCGCGCCGTGGGTCGAACTCGTCGTCACCGACGCCGACTGGGACGCGGCCGATCCCGCGCTGCTGACCGGCATGTTCAGTCAACTCGTGCTGATCCGCTGCTTCGAGGAGTACGTGCTGGATCTGGCAACGGCCGGCCTGGTGCACGGGCCAGCGCACTCCAGCATCGGCCAGGAGGGCGGCGCCGTCGGCTCGGTGTTCCCGCTGACCAGCGAGGACACCGTCAACGGATCGCACCGCGGCCACCACCAGTTCCTCGCCAAGGCACTGGGCCACATCGAGCCCAAGGGCATCGACCCGCTGCGGCCCTACTCCGACGACGTGCGCGCGCTGCTGCTGCGCACCCTCGCCGAGATCTGCGGCCTGGACCGCGGGTTCAGCCACGGCCGCGGCGGCTCGATGCACCTGCGGTGGCCCGAGGCGGGCGCCATCGGCACGAACGCGATCGTCGGCGGTGGCGTGCCGTTCGCCGCCGGATCGGCCTGGGCGCACCGGCATGCCGGCACGGACGCCGTCGCGGTGACCTACTTCGGGGACGGCGCGGTCAACATCGGCTCGACGCTGGAGACGTTCAACCTGGCGTCGGCCTGGAAACTGCCGCTGTGCTTCTTCATCGAGAACAACGGCTACGCCGTGTCGACCAACGTGGCCGAGGCGACCGGCGAGCCCCGCCTGTCCGCCCGAGGCCCCGGGTTCGGCATCCCGAGTTGGAAGGTCGACGGCATGAACCCGCTCGCCGTCTACCTCGCGATGCGGGAAGCACTGGCCCACCTGCGATCCCACCAAGGTCCGACCCTCATCGAGGCGGACGTCTACCGCTACTTCCACCAGAACGGCGGTTTCCCCGGCAGCGCGTTCCGCTACCGGTCCAAAGAGGAGGAATACGCCTGGCGCGCCCGCGACCCGATCGAGCAGATCTGCGCACACTTGGTCCGCCGACAACTGTTGCAGCGCAACGACATCGAGACCGCGATCGCGCGTGCGAAGGACCTGATGGCCGACATCGGTGCCGAACTGGTCGAACCGAAACCCGGCGGCAAGCCCGGCGAGCGCCGCATCCGGCCCGCCGAGTGGCCCGACCCGGCCTTCGTCGACGTCGGTGTCCGAGGCGACCTGACCGAGTTCGACGGCGCCCGGTTCACCCACCAGGGCGAACTGGCCGAGACGAAGTTCATCGACGCGATCGCCCGGGTCCTGGACCGCCGGATGGCCACCGACGAGCGGGTCTTCGTGCTCGGCGAGGACGTGCACCGGCTGGGCGGCGGCACGAACGGCGCGACCCGCGGCCTCAAGGAAGCCTATCCGGACCGGGTGCTTGGCACGCCGATCAGCGAGAACGCCTTCGCCGGGCTCGGTGGGGGAGTGGCGCTGGACGGCCGGTTCCGGCCGGTGGTGGAGTTCATGTACGCCGACTTCATGTGGGTCGCCGCCGACCAGCTGTTCAACCAGATCGGCAAGGCACGGCACATGTTCGGCGGTGACGACGCCGTGCCGCTGGTGCTGCGCAGCAAGGTCGCCATGGGCACCGGCTACGGTTCGCAGCACTCGATGGACCCGGCCGGGATCTTCGCCACCGCGCCCGGCTGGCGGATCGTGGCGCCGTCCACCCCGTTCGACTACATCGGGCTGCTGAACAGCGCGCTGCGCTGCCTGGACCCGGTCGTCGTCCTCGAACACGTCGACCTCTATCCCACTACCGGCGAAGCCCCGGCCGACGACCTCGACTACTGCATCCCGGTCGGCAAGGCAGCGATCCGCCGGACCGGCACCGACGTCACCGTGCTGACCTACCTGGGAATGACATCACGGGCCCTGCGCGCGGTCGAAGAACTGGGCACGGTCGACGCCGAGGTGATCGACCTGCGCTGGCTGGACCGTGCCAGCATCGACTGGGACACCATCGGCGCCAGCGTCCGCAAGACGAACCGGGTCCTGATCGCCGAGCAGGGCCCGCGCGGCACCGCCTACGGCTCCTGGCTCGCCGACGAGGTCCAGCGGCGCCTGTTCGACTGGCTCGATCACCCGATCGAACGGGTCACCGGCGGCGAGGCGTCACCCAGCATCAGCAAGGCGCTCGAACAGGCGGCCGTGGCCGGGACCGACGAGGTCGCCGCGGCCCTGACCGCGATGATGGGGCGCTGATGCCGGAACTGCTGCGGATGCCCGAGATCGCCGCCAACACACCGGCGGCCGTACTGGCCGGCTGGTCGCTGCCGGTCGGCGCCGCCTTCCGCGCCCACGACACGATCGCCACCGTGGAGACGGACAAAGCCGTCGCCGACGTCGAGGCCGAGCGTGACGGCGTCCTGCTCGCGGCCCTGGTGGCCGAGGGCACGGAGGTCCGGATCGGCGCCCCGATCGCCCTGCTGGCCGGGGCCGGCGAGGAAGTAGCCGATGTGGACGCGGCGCTGTCCGCGCTCGGCGCCACCGTCGCCCAACCGTCCACTTCGGATAACAACGGCCGGGTGTTCGCCAGCCCGCTCGCCCGCAGGCTCGCGAAGGAGGCCGGGCTGCCGGTCGAGCTGATCACCGGCACCGGCCCGAACTCCCGGATCACCAAACGCGACGTCGACGCCGCACTGGCACACCGAGATGTCGCCCCGCCTTCCCCCATCGCCGCACCACCCTTGACCGCGTTCACCGATCGGCCGCACAGCCGCGTTCGCCGTGCCATCGCCGCGCGGCTGCAGGAGAGCAAGCAAACCGCACCGCATTTCTACCTGCGGGGCACCGCGAACGTGGACGCGTTGGTGCGCCTACGATCCGAGCTCAACGCCGACCAGGCGATGCACATCTCGCTGACCGACCTGATCGTGAAAGCGGTGGGCCAGGCCCACCTGCGGGTACCCGAGCTGAACGTGATCTGGACGCCGGACGCGGTCCGCTCTTTCTCCACTGTGGACATCGCTGTCGCCGTGGCGACCGAGCACGGACTGGTCACACCGGTGGTGCGGTCGGTCGATTCCCTCACCATCAGCGCACTGTCGCGCATCAGTGGTGACCTGATCGAACGCGCGCACCAGGGTACGTTGCGCCAGCAGGAACTGGACGGCGGCACCATCACCGTCACGAATCTCGGCATGTACGGCACCGAGGAATTCGCGGCGATCATCAATCCACCGCAGGCCGCCATTCTCGCCGTCGGCGCCGTGCGGTCCGAGCCCGTGGCGCTGGACGGTCAGGTGGTCGTCGGTTCGGTGCTGCGGTGCACGCTGTCGGTCGACCACCGGCCGGTGGACGGCGTCACTGCGGCGCGCTGGATGCGGGAATTCCTTGGCATCCTGGAAAGTCCGGTAAGGATACTGGCATGACGGACGCAACGGTGCGGCTGGGCTACTTCTCACGTTCGCCGGTACTCGAACTCGCCTGGGCACAAGGGCTGTTCACCGGTCTGACCGTCGAGGCCGAGGCGGTGATGTCGTCGCCCGCGCAGTTCCGTTCGCTGGCCGCCGGTGCCTACGATCTCGTGCTGACCAGCCCGGACAACGTGGCAGCACACCGGTTCCGCGCCGAGGACCCGATGGACGTGCGCATCATCCGCGCCGTGGACGGCGGTCTCGGGCTGTCGCTCCTGGGCGCGCCGGGTGTCCGCAAGGTCGGCGACCTGCACACCGTCGGCGTGGACGTCCCGGACTCGGGCTTCGCCTACGCCCTCTACGCGCTGCTGGCCAGCCACGGGCTGCACCGCGACATCGACTACGAACTCGTCGCGCTGGGGGCGACACCGCGCCGGGCGGTGGCGCTGCGCGAAGGGCGTTGCGACGCAACGCTGCTGGGCGGCGGTTTCACGGTCGCCGCCGAACGCGCCGGCCTGGTGAACCTGGGCCGGATCAGCGACGTGGTCCGCCCGTACCTCGGCACCGTCCTCGCCGCGACCGGCGCCTGGCTGGAGAACTACCGGGCCATCGCCCAGCGGTTCTGCGCGGCATGGCAGCACGCCGTGGACATGCTGCTGGTCCCGTGCGAGGACGGCGACAAGCTGCTGGCCGACGTGTTCGGCCTGCCGGCGGCGGATGTCCCGGTGATGCGCCGGGTGCTGCTGGACCCGATCGAGGGCCTGGTCGCCGACGGCGTCGTTCGGACGGACGCGATCACCAGCGTGCTCCGGCTGCGCGAGGAGTACGGGCCGACGCCGGTCGGGACAGCCGGCTGTATCGTCGACGGTCGGTGAGCGGAGGTGGCGGTGCGACTCGAGGTCAACGGTATCGAGCACGATGTCGCCTGCGAGCCCGACACACCCCTGTTGTACGTGCTGCGCAACGATCTCGGCCTGCTGGCCGCCAAGTTCGGCTGCGGCCTCGGCCTGTGCGGCGCGTGCAACGTGCTCGTCGACGGCCGCCCCATGCACTCCTGCGACACGCCGGTGTGGTCGGTCGTCGGCCGCCAGATCCGCACGCTGGAGGGCCTCGGCGACGCCGAACATCCGCACCCGCTACAACGTTCTTTCGTTGCGGAGCAAGCAATGCAGTGCGGTTACTGCATTGCCGGGATGATCGTCACCGCGTCGGCGTTCGATGACGACACTTCGGTGCGGGACGCGCTGGACGGCAACCTGTGTCGCTGCGGCGCACACAACCGCATCGTGCGCGCCATCCTCGCCGCCCGGGGCCCGTCGTGATCGAGTTCCGTCCTGATGGGACGGTCCTGGTCCGCACCGGCAAGGTCGAACTGGGCCAGGGCGTGCTGACCGCGCTGGCCCAGATCGTCGCCGACGAACTCGGCGTGGACATCGACCGAATCCGAATGGCCCCAACCCGAACCGGTGACAGCCCCGACGAGGGCTACACCGCCGGCAGCCTCTCGATCCAGGTATCCGGCGCTGCCCTGCGCGAGGCCGCACGCGCCATGGCGACGAAGCCTGCCGACGCACCAAGGGCGATCGGCCGGGACGTGCCCCGCGTGGACATCCCCGGCAAGGCGTTCGGCACCCGCCGCTACGTGCACGACCTGCGCCTGCCCGGTCAGCTCTTCGGCCGGGTGCTCCGGCCGCCGTCGCGCGGCGCGCGACTGGTCCACGTCGATGACGTGCCCGGTGTGGTCGCGGTGGTGCGGGACGGCGATTTCGTGGGTGTCGTCGCCGAACGCGAAGAGATCGCGGTGACCGCCCTGGACAAGGCCTGCCAGTGGGAGGAACGGGACACCCTGCCCGACGAGCGCGCCATCGCGACATACCTGACGACAGCGCCGTCCGACGAATCCGTCCTGTATTCCACCGGCGCCGCAACAGGAACCTCGACGCTGAGCGCCCGGTTCAGCCGCCCCTACCTGGCACACGCCTCGATCGCGCCATCCTGCGCGGTTGCCTTGTGGGACAACGGAAAGCTGACGGTCTGGTCGCACACCCAGGGCGTGTACCAGCTCCGCGCCGAACTGGCCCGCTGGCTCGAACTCGACCCCGACGACGTGACGGTCGAACACGTCGAAGGCGCGGGCTGCTACGGCCACAACGGCGCAGACGACGTGGCAGGCGACGCGGCACTGCTGGCCCGTGCCGTGCCAGGACGCCCGGTCCAGGTGGTGTGGAGCAGGCAGGACGAGCTGGGCTGGGCGCCGTTCGGCCCAGCCATGGTCGTCGGGGTCGACGTCGAGTTGGACGATGCCGGCGCGATCCGGCACTGGCGGCAGGACGTCTGGAGCAACGGCCACTCCAGCCGCCCGTCCGGACCCGGCCACCCGCCGCTGCTGGCTGCCCTGCACCAGGGCCGCCCGCCGGTCCCGTCGTCCGACCCGCCGCTGGACCGCGGCGGCGGCTCGGCCCGCAACGCCGTACCCGGCTACAACCTGCCCGGCGTGACGGTCGTGTCGCATGTCCTGCGCGAAATGCCGCTGCGGACATCGGCCATGCGCGCACTCGGCGCGCACCTCAACGTCTACGCCATCGAGTCGATCATCGACGAACTGGCCGAACGCGCCGGCCAGGACCCGATCGCCTTTCGCCTTGGCATGCTGACCGACCCACGAGCCAGAGAAGTCCTGACCCGAGTGGCCGCGGCCAGCGACTGGAATGCCGGCGGCGACCGCGGGGTCGGCTACGCCCGGTACAAGAACACCAGCGGCTATTGCGCGGTGGTCGCCGAAGTCGTAGCGGAGACCTCGATACGCGTGACGCGTCTGACCATCGCCGTCGATGTCGGCCAGGTCATCAATCCCGACGGCGTGCGCAACCAGATCGAGGGCGGCGCGCTCCAATCACTGAGCTGGACAACCAAGGAACAGGTCCGCTTCGACCGCCGAGACGTAACCAGCCGAACATGGGAGGACTACCCGATCCTCAAGTTCACCGAGGTCCCGCCGGTCCACATCGAACTCGTCGACCGGCCCGATGCGCCATCACTGGGCGCGGGCGAAGCCTCGATCGGCCCCACGGCCGCCGCGATCGGGAACGCAGTTCGGGCAGCGCTGGGTGTCAGCGTGCGCACGTTGCCGTTGACAGCGGAGAACGTCATCGCATCACTATGAAACCTAACCGCTCGCGGCTGGCAGGTTCGGCTCAACCAGCTTCGCAAACTGATTCGCCAACTGACATCCCAGGACGGGATCAGTTCCCGCATTGATTACCACATCGACTCGTGACGAATTGGTAACTCCGATCACGATATCGCACGAGCCGGATATCGTAGACTGTAGTTGACGGCCTGGGTGGCTGCCAGTATTGTCTGCGGTCACCGAATACCCGTCGGTATTGATGTCCTTGATTCCCTGGCTATCTCTGATATCAACACCAACAGTATATCCGTCGCCATTGTTCGCCGTCGTGTTCCGCCACGTGCAACCACGCGCACCGCTCCCATTGTCTGGGGTCGCGGTGCCGAGTTGATTTTGGCTGGCGTCGTTGGCGCTGAGGAGGTCGCATGGCTGG
This sequence comes from Candidatus Melainabacteria bacterium, assembly GCA_963702275.1. Classification (GTDB taxonomy): domain Bacteria; phylum Actinomycetota; class Actinomycetes; order Mycobacteriales; family Pseudonocardiaceae; genus DATEPR01. The sequence goes on along the minus strand of CAVPCF010000019.1, from coordinate 3,720 downwards.
ATTGACGCCAAGGCGGGGCCGCTCGGAGTCGGACCGCCGCTGGACTGCGTACTGCGGGTCGCAGAAGTTGGGCTGCCGCTCCCAGTCGTTGAGTTCGCGCAAGCGGCCACGGTGACCAGCGCCACCACGACGAGAGGTAGAACGGTGTATCGACGGTTCACAGGACTCCTCAGCACGAGTGGGTGGCCGCCCGCTCAGACCGCCCGGTTGGGGCCTTGCGGCCGTGATGGCGGTGTCGACGGTAGCGTGGGCGGCTGCGGCTTGAGCGACTGGGCGATGATCGCTTCGGTCTCCTGATAGTTCGTGCTGGCCTGCTTATACGCCTGCTCCATGGCCTCCAACGTCTTCTGCAGGTTGTTGATGGCTGGAACTATTCCCTGCGGATCCGTGGCCACGTCCTGCGTGAAGGGCGCGACCACCTTCGCACCTGGAGTCTGGCCAAGCATGGGTGCCTGGCGAACCTGTTCGAGATGGCGCTGAAGCCCGTCCAGTTCCTGCAGCGACTCCTGGCAGGACTTGATCAGGGTTGCGGCTGCTTCGGGTTCGAGGTGGAAGCCGCTGCCGGCGGCGGCCTTGAGGTTCTGGGCGCTGGCCTGCATGGCCGCGGCCTGTTGGTTGATTTGGGCGGTGCGCAGCTGGAGCTGCGCGGACGTCGCAGGCTGGGGGTCAGGCCTCAAGGCGGGCATGGCTGGTCTCCCTCGCTTGCCATCCGGGCAACGTGTCACACAGACGGTACCGGACGTCACTGGTGGTGTCTGGACGTTCGGCAATCGCGCGCTGCGGGCGCGACTGGCTGTCACGCCGCTACTCGGTGCCGGCGAAGCCTCGATCGAGCCAATGGCGGCGGAGAACGTCATTGCATCGATGTGATTCTTGCTGCGACCGCAAGAAGCTCTGTGAACTCATCCGATATGGTGAGTTACCGGCGGGGATATTCATAGATCGTGCCCGGTGGGCATACTTTGGTCGACATGGGACAGATTGAGACCACCGGCCGCAGGCGCGAAGTGGGCGCCGAGCTGAAGCGCATCCGCCAGCAGATCCCGTTGCCCGCCTACAAGGTCGCGGAGAAACTCGGCTGGACCCCGAGCCACATCTCCAGATCCGAAGCCGGCAAGCGCCGCGTCACGGACGAGGACGCAGGCCACTACCTGGGCATCTGCGACGCCCCCGACGCAGACCTGCAAGAGATCCTGAAGATAGTCAACGAACCAGACTACTACCGCCTCCAGATCCACGACGGCCGAATCCCCGACCAGCTGCGCACCCTGATCTTCTTCGAGAACACGGCCACCCAGATCCGGAGCTTCGAACCGATCTACATCCCCGGCGTCGCCCAGACCGCCGACTACGCTCGCGCCCTGATCGAGGAGACAGGGCTGGCTGACCCGTCGCAGATCGACTACTTCGTTCAGGTCAGGATGGAGAGAAGCGGCTTCCTGGCCAAGTCGAAACCACCGCAGTGCATGTATTTCGTGCACGAGAACGCGCTGCGCGCGCTGGTCGGCAGTGCTCGGCTGATGAATGAGCAAATTCTACATCTCTTGTTCCTGGGCGATCAAAAGCATTGCGCCATTCGAGTGATCCCGGCCGCCGCTGGTGTCAGGGGCTTGGCCAACGGCGGGTTCGAGATCTTCGGTTACAAGGAAGACCCACCGCTGGTCTACCTGGAGCACGAGACGACCAGCGAGTTCCTGGAGACCGACGAAGAGGTGGCCCGGTATCGGACGATCCTGAAACGAGTCGCTACTGTCGCCCTCGATGGTCCAGAATCGAGGACATGGCTTGCCGACCTGGCAAGCCGATATGAGCGACAGGGAGATGCCCGGTATGACGCCCCAGGACCAAGGAGGCTGGCGCAAGAGCAGCTATAGCGGAGGCAGTGGTACCGGCAACTGCATCGAGGTCAACTGGCGCAAGAGTAGCCACAGCGGTGGTAGCGGTACTGGCTCCTGCGTGGAGGTGGCGTTCGAGGCCAGCGCGGTCGGCGTGCGCGACTCGAAGAACATGAGCGGACCGACCCTCGCGTTCTCGCCGACCGCCTGGCGCACCTTCGTCCGGCGATAAGATCGCGAGCGGATTGCAGCGGCCCGGCGTGTTCGCCGCCGGGCCGGTGTAGCCACGCGGCTTGCCGGCGTCGCCAACCAGGTCGGCTCGAGATCGCGCATTCAAATGTCAAGGGACCAGCGCGAGAAAATCGGGGTGGAGAACTTCTCCCGAAGGCCAGGCTTCAGGGTTTGGTCCGTATTCACGTAGATCGACGACGCTTATCGCGTCCAATGATGAAGTGGCCGGCACATTGACACCCAACACACTCAAGTATACGTCAGGCACGGCACCGGTGAAGGTCATCCAGCCATCGGCAAAATTCAAGATCGGTCCGGTGACTGGACTCCCGTCAACCTGCCACCTGGCGACAGCCCAGTCTCGATAGTGCCCTGACTGGTGCTGCATATGATCGACCAGCGCTTTCAGCAGTCCTTGTGGCCTGGGGACATCGACTCCCGGCAGCATGGCGTTGCCGAGTCGAATGGCGCCATCAAGCGCGATTTCAACCAAAGGATCATCCGTGCGAGCCGCATCGTAATGACTACGGCGCAATGTGCTGACAATTATGCCGCCAGTGCCGTCCGCAGCGCGATGCCCAAGACCAACCGCCCAGGCGCGATCGCCATTCCTGCCTTGATGGTAGTTGAACCATCGCTCACCGAGCCAGAGGGCGTCCAGGCCATAAACCGGGAAGTCAATGGGCGGTGAAGAAGGGTCGTTGTGGTCAACCATGCTCCTGATCCTACTCGCCGCCTCGGCGCAGGCCGATCACCCCCACCTACGCTAGCAGCGACGATAGTGTCCCATTTCTCGCGGTCACTACAGCAGAAGACAAACGTTGAGACTAATGGCTCAGTCGCGGAAAAATTCATCAATTGCTGTGGCCCTGGATTCGACTAGTGTTACGCACCGAACGCTGGACATAAGAATCCCCACAGCTCCTCCCAGGCTACCGACTCGGGAGTGCCGTGGGTAGAACACGAGCGGACCGACCCTCGCGTTCTCGCCAACCTCCTGGCGCACCTTCATCCGGCGGTAGAACGTGCCGGCCGTCCCCAACGGGAGAACGGCCGGCACGAATGATCTCAGTGGGTGGTCGCGGCCAGGTGGCTGGCGCGGTTGAGCAGGTCACGGCCCTGGTCGATCCACTGCTCCGCGACATGTTCGTTGATCGGCTGGCCGTGGAACGCCGCCGCGTTCAGGGCGGTGTCGATCTTGTTGGCCAGCGCGGTCCGATCGGCGCCCAACTGCGCGAGCTGCTGGTCGATCGACGCATTCACCGTCGCGTCCGTGGTGCGGGTTGCCTGGTCGACGCGGCCAGGGTGGCCAGGCCGAACTTGCCGACGTCGGCGTTGAGCTGCTTGTAGACCTGGCCCAACTGCAGGACCGTCTCGTCGTGCGCCCGCAGTGCCTCCGGTGTCGCCCGCTTGGTCAGGTCCTCGACCAGTACCCGGCCATCGGACACGTAGTCGTCCTTCAGGCCGGCCAGCGCGAGCATCGTCGGGCGGATGTCGGTCTCGTCCGCCCAGGTGTGGTGGTCGATGCCCTGCTCGGCAACGCCGGGTCCGGCGAACATCGCCCAGTTGGTGGTGATCTCCGGCTGGAAGTCACCGTGGTTCCAGGTGAAGCCGGGGTCGATCACGACGCACGAGTTGCTCGTGCCGGTCTGCA
>CAVPCF010000018.1:0-6788 GCA_963702275.1 Candidatus Melainabacteria bacterium | reverse complement strand
CGGCATTCTTGATGACATCGGCCTGAGCGTCGATGAGCTCCGCGATCTCCTCTGACGGGACATCTTCAACCGGTTGTTCGGTAGGTCGTATCTCGGCTGTATGACCCGAATCGAGCAGACAGGCGTGGGCCGGGCGGGTGATCCGCCCGGCCCACGTTTTCCGTCAGGGTGATGTCGTCCAGGACTGGGCGGTGGATCCGTTGCAGTCGAAGATCTCCAACTGCGTGCCGTCCGTGGTCGTGCCGCCCGGGTCGTCCAGGCATCGGCCGGATTCCGGGTTCACCAGGGTGTGGCCGGCGGTTACCTGCCACTGCTGCGCGCCCGTGCCGTTGCACCCCCACAACTGGACCTTGCTGCCGTTGGCCGTGCCGCTGTTGGACACGTCCGAGACAGCCGCCCTGCGCCTGGAGGGTGCCGTCGCCGACGACCGCCCACCGTTGCGCGCCGGTGCCGTTGCACGTCCACAACTGGGCGTGCGTGCCGTTCGCCGTGCCGCTGCCGCTGATGTCAAGGCACTTGCCGGCAAGGGCCGACGTGACAGGGCCGACCTTCGGGACCGTCCCGCCGTTGTAGGACGGCGGGGCCGACGACGCGGCCGTGGCCCACGACGTGTTGGCCGCGGTGCCCATGGTGAAGTTCAGCGTGCCGCCCGCCGAGATCGCCGTGGTGGGGACGAACGCGTTGTTCCATGCCGCGCCGTTCCACGTCGCGCTCTGGATGAACGGCGCGTTGTCGGCGGCCGCCGGTGCGTTGATCGTCAACGTCGCGCCGCTGGGCAGCGTCACGATCGCCTGGGTGAACAGCGGGCTGCCCAGCGCCAGGTCGGCCGTGCCGGGCGTCTCCGGGTACATGCCCAGTGCCGAGAACACGTACCAGGAACTCATCTCGCCGAGGTCGTCGTTGCCGGCGAGACCGCCCGGCGCGTCGGACCAGATCTGGTCCTGCACCTGCCGCACGATCTGCTGCGTCCGGTACGGCTGGCCGACGTAGTCGTACTCCCACGGCAGGTAGAGGCTCGGCTCGTTGCCAAGATCCGCCTGCGAACCGCCGCTGCCGTGGAAACCGGCCAGCGCGCTGTTCAGGTAGCTGACCATCGCGGCGTTGCCGCCCTTGGCCGCCACGAGACCGGCGACGTTGAACGGCACCATGCCGGTGTACTGCCAGGACGTGCCCTCCACGAAATCAGTTTGGCTGGACGCGTTGAAACCGGTCATGAACGAGCCGTTGGCCAGTTTCGGCTGCATGAATCCGCTGGCGGTGTTGAACGTGTTCCGCCAGCCCTGCGCCCGCGACGCGTACAGGTTCTGACTGGCCGTGTCACCGCGCGCGCCGGCGAACGCGGACAACGCGAAGTCCGCGGTGTTGTACTCCAACTGCGTGGACACCGGGCCGTAGAAATTGCAGCAGCCGAACGTGCCGTCCACCGCCACATAACCGGGGGAGTTGAGGTAGTTCAGGCCCGGCCGGTCATTGTTGGTCGCCACGGCCTCGTGCAGCATGTCGGTCAACGCCGTTGCCGTGTCGAAGTTCCGGGCGCCGAACGCGTAATAGTCCGCGATGATCGCGTCCGCCGGATCGCCGACCATCACGAACGTCTCACCGTTGTTCTGCGACCACTTGGGCAATTGGCCGCCCTGCGCGTAATCGGTCAGCATCGACTGCGCGATATCGCTGGTCTGGGCCGGTGCCACCAGTGCCGACAACTGCGCCTGGCTACGGTAGATGTCCCAGCCGGAGAAATTCGCGTACTGCGCGGAATGGCCGGCCGCCACGGTGTGCACCTGGCTGTCGAAACCGATGTACTGGCCGTTGCTGTCGGAGAACACGTTGGGGTGCAACAACGAGTGGTACAGCGCCGTGTAGAACACCTGCTGCTGCGCGGTGGTGCCACCGGCGATCTGGATCCGGCCCAGCGTCGAGTTCCACGCGTTGTGCGCGGCCTGCTGGGTCGAGGTGAAGTCGAAGCCCGGGTTGTCCGCGTTGCGGTTGCCGACGGCGTTCGCGACCGACACGTACGACACGCCGACCTTGGCCTGCACCACCTGGCTGCTCGTGGTGTTGAAGGTGACGAACCCGCTGGCCGGCCCGGCCAGCGGCGTGACGGCCTTCGGGCTGTTGACATTCGAGATGGCGCCGTGCAGCTTGTTCGGGCTCGTCGTGCCGGTGGCAGGCGTCGCGGTGACCGCGGCCGTGCCGTTGGTGCTGAACGGGTGATCGAACACGATGTCGAAGAACATCGTGTAGGTGAACCCGGCGCCACAGAAGTGACCGCTGGTCACCGAACCGGACACCTCGGTGTTGTTGACGACCGTCCAACTGGACGCCGAGTCACCGTTCTGGCTCCCGTTGAGCTTGAAGATCAGGTTGGCCTGGGTGGTCGACGGGAAGGTGAACCGGGCCATGCCGGAGCGCAGCGCCGCGGTCAGCTCGGTCTTGACGCCGTTGTTCAGCGTGACGGTGTAGGCGCCCGCGTTGGCCGACTCGTTGGCGTGCGAGAAGGCGTCGGTGGCGCCGGTGTTCACCGCGCCGACAGTGGGCAGGATCGGCACGTCGCCGTCCGCGCCACAGCCGGGGCCGGACAGGTGCGTCAGGCTGAACCCGGTGATGGCCGTGTCGTTGTGCTCGTAGCCGCCGCCCAGCGGCCGGCTCGGGGTGTCGGGGCTCCACTGGACCATGCCGAACGGCACGTCCGCGCCGGGGAAGTCGTCGGCCGAGTTGGACGTGCCGATGAACGGGTTGACCACCGACGCCGGGTCGCTGACCAGCGTGGCGGCGCTGGCGCTGACCCCGGTGACGGGCAGGACGGCCGCGGCGACGAGAGCGCCCGCACCGACCATCCGCAACAGTGATCCGGGTAAGACCATGTCACTTGTCCTTCGCATTGGTACCGGCAGGGGGATTCGGTACAACCACCAGATGGCGTCGCCGTCGTCCGTTCGCGCCCCCATCGCCGGAACTGACAACGTTGTCATCAGGCAAGTGCGTTAGCAGACAATCTGTTTTGTGACCTCTGTGTCAAGTAGCGACGACATTCCTGTCACGTTCTGGACAGGCATTCGAGCGCCTTCACAGTTGACCGCGTTGTGCTTCGTTTGGCTGCCCGGCGAAGCTTGCCTGACAACGTTGTCGACCGGACCGGCGGTGCCGGGTGGATCGGTCGGCAGGCTTGTCGGCTTCGGGTGGCATCGACCGGTTCGGCGGGCCACAATCGCCTCGTGCGTGATCAACTCGTCCGGGACGGCCCCCGCTGGTCGGCCCCGGTGTCGTCGGTCCAGGTTGGCCGGTTACAAGAACGAAACGATCTCTTGACACTGGGGGGTCGGCGCGGTGGAATTCGATGCATTCTGTTCGGTCTCGTTTGATTCTGATCAGTTTGCCCCCCACCGGACCACAGGCACAGAGGAGGCCACCGATGCCTCACCCGTTCGCTGGCAGGAACATCGCGTCGCTGCCGGGCGGCATCCCGCCACTCTCCCGCCGGACCATGCTCAAGGGCCTGCTGGGCGCCGCCGGCCTTGCCGCAGCGGCGCCCGCGCTGGCCGCGTGCGGCAGCGGCGGCAGCTCAAGCACCTCGTCCAGCAGCACGGACAGCGGGTTGGTCACCTTCGGCTCCAACGGCTCCGACGCCAAGCCGAAGGCCGCCTACGCCGCCGCGTTGGCCGCGTTCACCAAGCAGACCAGTGACAAGGTCAAGATCAACACGGTCAGTCACGACACATTCCAGAACACCATCAGCACCTACCTGCAGGGCACCCCGGACGACGTGTTCACCTGGTTCGCCGGTTACCGCATGCAGTTCTTCGCCGGCCAGGGCCTCGCCCACCCGATCGACGACGTGTGGCAGAAGATCGGCGGCAACTTCAGCGACGCCACGAAGGCGCTGTCCAAGGGCAACGACGGCCACTACTACTTCGTGCCGATCTACAACTACCCGTGGGGCGTCTTCTACCGGAAGAGCCTGTTCCAGGCGAAGGGCTACCAGGTCCCCACCAAGTGGGACGACTTCATCGCGCTGGCCACCAAGATGAAGTCCGACGGCCTCGTCCCGTTCTCCTGGGGCTACGGCCAGGGCGACTCGTGGACCCCGCTTGGCACCTTCGACTACCTGAACATGCGCATCAACGGCTACCAGTTCCACATGGACCTGATGCACGGCAAGCAGTCCTGGACCGACGCCAAGGTCACCGACGTCTTCAGCCACTACCAGCAGCTGCTGCCCTTCATGCAGCAGGGCGCGGCGGGCCGCAAGTGGCAGGACGCGGCGCAGGCGCTGGTCGCCAAGCAGACCGGCATGTTCACCCTCGGCCTGTTCGTCGCACAGCAGTTCACCGCCCCTGCCGACCTCGCCGACCTGGACTTCTTCGCCTACCCGGAGATCAACCCGACCTACGCCCAGGACGCGGTCGAGGCGCCGACCGACGGCTTCATGGTCAGCAGCAAGGTCAAGAACGTGGCGGGCGCGACCAAGCTGATGGAGTTCCTCGGCTCGGCCGCCGCGGAGAACGCCTACCTGTCCATCGACAACGCGAACGTCGCGATCAATAATCAGGCCGACACCAGCAACTACAACGCGCTGCAGAAGAAGGCGGTCGACTTCATCAGCAAGGCCAAGTTCCTCTCGCAGTTCGGTGACCGCGACTCCGATCCCGGTTTCGTGTCGAACGTCGTCGAGCCGGCCATCGCCAAGTGGCTGGACAACCCGAGCAGCACGAAATCCACCCAGTCCACGATCGAGTCGCAGAAGTCCCAGTACTTCCAGTCCTGATGGGGACGGTTGGCGCATGATCCCGACACTCGACCCACCGGCAACGCGCCGTGACGGCATCAAGTCGTCACGGCGCGTCCGCCGCTTCAGCCGGCGCGACAAGGTCGTGCTCGCACTCATGGTCGGCATCCCGACGCTGGCGCACCTGTTCTTCGTCTGGGTGCCCACGGTCGCGTCGCTGCTGTTGTCGTTCACCAGTTGGAACGGCATCGGCGTGCACATCACGTGGGTCGGCCTGAAGAACTACACGCAGTTGTTCACCAACTATCCGGCGTTCCTGCCGGCGCTGGAGCACAATTTCATCTGGCTTGGCTTCTTCCTGCTGATACCGACGCCGTTCGGCATGTTCCTGGCGTATCAGCTGAACAAGCAGATCCGGTTCACCCGGTTCTACCAGACCGCGATCTTCCTGCCGATGGTGATCTCACTGGCCGTCGTCGGGTTCATCTGGGAGATCATCTACAACCCGGACACGGGCCTGCTGAACAGCCTGTTCGGCACGAACAAACCGGGCAACTACATCGACTGGCTCGGCAACCCGCACCTGAACCTGTGGGCGGTGCTGGTCGCCGCCAGCTGGCGGCACGCCGCCTACATCATGGTGCTGTACCTGGCCGGCCTGAAGGGAATGGACCCGGCCCTGCCAGAGGCCGCGTCGATAGACGGCGCCAACGAATGGCAGGCGTTCATCCGGGTGATCTTCCCGTCGATGAAGCCGATCAACATCATCGTGGCCGTGGTGACGATCATCGAATCGCTGCGCGCGTTCGACCTGGTCTACGTGATGGGCGGCAACAACGGCGCCAAACCCGGCCTCGAGCTGCTGTCGTTGTTGATCACGAACAACATCGTGGGGGAGGCGCCCCGAATCGGTTTCGGCTCGGCGATCGCGGTGATCCTGCTGGTGATCTCCCTTGCCGTGATCATTCCCTATCTGGTGCAGACCTTCCGCAAGGAGCGCGTGCGATGACGACGAGCCAGGTCGCGGTGCCGCGCACCTCGTGGGCCGACTCGACACCGACGGCCGTACCTGCCCGGCGCAGGAAGGTGCGGCCGGCCAGGGTGGTCCTGCACGTGTTCCTCGCGGTGACGGCCGTCGTGTGGCTGATTCCACTGCTGTGGGCGATCTACACGTCGCTGCGGTCCTATTCGGACACGACGACGCACGGTTACCTGTCCATCGCCCGTGCGCTGACGTTCCAGAACTACAGTGATGCCTGGTCGCAGTCCGGCCTGCCGATGTACTTCTGGAACTCGATCCTGATCACCGTACCCGCGGTGCTGTTGACGCTGGTGTTCTCGTCGTTCGTCGCGTTCTTCGTGGCCCGGTTCGACTTCCGGATCAACCTGGCCCTGCTGATGCTGTTCACCGCCGGCAATCTGCTGCCGCCGCAGGTCATCATCACGCCGCTGTACCGTCTGTATCTGCTGATCCCGTTGCCCGACTTCATGAATCCGGGCGCGGACGTGCTGTACGACTCGTACTGGGGCGTGATCGCGATCCACGTCGCGTTCCAGGCCGGTTTCTGTACGTTCGTATTCAGCAACTACATGCGCACCATTCCCAAGGAGATCAGTGAGGCCGCGCTGGTCGACGGAGCGTCGGTATGGCGTCAGTTCTGGCAGATCGTCCTGCCGCTGTGCCGCCCCGCGTTCGCCGCGCTGGCCACCCTGGAGTCGATCTGGATCTACAACGACTTCTTCTGGGCGCTGGTGCTGTTCTCGACCGGCAACAAACGCCCGATCACGTCCGCGCTGGCCAATTTGCAGGGACAGTACTTCACCAACCAGAACCTGATCGCGGCAGGCGCGCTGATGACCGCGGTACCCACCCTGATCGTGTACCTGGTGCTGCAACGGCACTTCATCTCCGGTTTGACACTGGGTGCCAACAAGGGCTAGCTCACCGACAGTCGCCACACCTCACCTGATTGTGTACCAATTCGACCCGCCTGATGAGTGGTGCTTTTACGCCTTTCCGGTCCACGCTGGTGACAGGACCGAGAGGGGGCCCATCATGCGC
>CAVPCF010000017.1:0-11242 GCA_963702275.1 Candidatus Melainabacteria bacterium | reverse complement strand
CACCGCTGCGCCGTGCTCGCCGACCCGTTCCCGATCGTCGGCGACACCGTCTCGGTGGCGGTCAGCATCGGCATCGCCATCGCCCGTCCGGACATGGACGACGCGGGCCGCCTGCTCGCCGAGGCGGATCTCGCCATGTACGCGGCGAAACGCAACGGCAAGGGCCGCCACACGGTGTTCGACGCCTCCGTGAACGGCTAGCGTCGAGCCAACAAGATCAATCACCGCACCCGACGATCACATACTCACGGTCGACAGTTTCGTCCGCCGAGCGTGGCGGCCACGGCGCCCGCCCTCGCACCCGCGGTGCCCGGACGGCCAGATGGGAAGAAGCGCCTGGGACCCGATGATCACAAGGACAGCCGCGTCAGGCGAATCGGGGGAAGAGCTTGAGTGCGTTGTCCCGTTCGACGCCGCGTAGTTCGGCCGCGGTGAAGCCGTCGAACCCGGTCAGATTGGCGATGTTTGTGTTCGACTGTAGGTTCGGGCGCGGCGGGCCAGTCGGTGCCGAACAGGATGTGGTCGGGGGTGGTGACCTCCAGCGTGGGCAGCAGCGAGTTGCGGCTGCCGGCCAGGGCCGTCTCGTAGTACAGGCCGCGCAACACATCCGCGACATGCGCCGGGTCGATGTCCGCGTCGTCGGGCCCTCGTCCCATGACGGTGTGTTCGCCGATCCGCCAGCCGAGCGTCGGCAGCACACCGCCGCAGTGCGCCAGGATCAGCCGCAGTCCGCTGATTCGTTGGAAGACACCGGTGTACAGGGCGTTGGTGATGTTCCGCGCGGTGTCGAACGGGAATTCCACGATCGAACTCGGACGGCCGAAGCCGAGCACGTCGATGTGCGGACAGTCGGTCGGGTGCACGATGACCGGGACCTCCCGCCGGGCCAGTTCCACCAACACCGGTTCCAGCGACGGGTCGCCGAAGTAGCGTCCCAGCACGTTCGAGGTGAGCACCACGCCGTCCAGCCGCAGTTCGCAGGGAGACGATCTGGGCGGCGATCTGCTGCCGGTCCATGTAGGCCAGTGCGGCATCCGGCGTCCATCGCACCGAGATCCGGTACCCGCCCCTCGGCCGGTAGCCCTTGGCGGCGACCGTCGCCATCGCCGCCTCCGGCATGGCGTGCGTGTGAATGTCGATGCGGTGACCGGACACGGCAGCGCTCCTTCGCCCGCTAGCTGACGTCGCCGACCGAGGACATCACCCCCCGCTCGGCGGCGAGTAAACCGTTCTGTGGAGGTCCATGCGGATAGAAGAAAGGATGCCGAGGTGCCTGACGCTCCGCCGCGCGTTGCCCGTCCGCGAGGGCGGCCACGCAAGGACGATCAGTTCGCCCCGACCGACCAGGTGCTGGTGGCGGCCATCGAGGCATTCTCGGTGCACGGATACAACGGGGTGTCGCTACGGACGGTGAATGACGAGTTGGGCGGCAGCCGTAACCTGCTGCACCAGCGTTTCGGTTCGAAAGCCAACCTGTGGCGCGCCGCCGTCGACTGGGCGTTTCAGCCGCTGGTCGAGTACCTCACGGCAGCCGACGACGAATCGGCGGACCCGATGGTGCGACTGCGGGTACTGATCCGGAGTTTCATCGAGTACTCGGCGACCCGGCCCTATCTCGCCCGCCTCGTCACGGTCGAGGCGAGCGCCGCCACGGACCGGCTGGAATACCTCTACCGCACCTACATCGAGCCCATTCGGTCGCGCTTCATACCGGTGTTCGAACAGCTCCGCGACCAGGGCAGGATCAAGAACATCTCGCCCGACGTGTTCTATTTCCTGCTCACCTCGGGCGGTTCCGCGCCCTACGGGCAGATCGGGCTCGTGTCCATGATGAATCCGGAGATGGCGTCACCGGACGGGAATTCGACGCAGGTCTATGCCGAGAACGTGGCCGAAATACTGATCAACGGCCTGTCGCTCTCGAGCTGAGAACCCGGCGAACGCGGCCCTCATGGGCTGGCTTCTCAGCCGCCCGCGGTCGCAGTGGCCAGGACTCTGCGCGTCAGCTCGAAAGCTGGCAGCACCCGGACGGCCTCGTCGTGCAGGGACCGCAGGTCGGGATCCGCAGCCGGGTCGAGCGCCGCGGCCTCCTCCCACATCGCACGCTCCGCGGCCCGCCACTGCGGGCGCTCCAGAACCACGACGTCCGTGAAGCCCGCGCCTGCGAGGCCGGCTTCGGTGTCGACCGCCCGGATCCGTGCCAGGACGCGCTCGTCCGCGTGATCGAGGGCTTCCCACGTCGTCAGTGCCACGCGTCCGCCCGGACGGAGCACCCGGCGCATCTCCCCGAACGACTCGGCCGTCGCCTGGAACTGGATCGCGTCGACGCACACGACCGCGTCGACCGACCCGGCCGGCAGGGTCGTGTCGGCAAGGTCACCCAACCGGAACTCGGCATCCACAGAACCGAACTGTTGCGCCAGTACCCGGGCCTGGTCGATCGCCGCCCGCGCGAAGTCGACACCGATCAACCGGGCCCCGGTCCGTGACGCGATCTCAAGGCCGTACCCGCCGCGCCCACACGCCAGATCCAGCAGCCGGTCCCCCGGCTCGAGGCGCAGCGCCTCGACGACATCCACGATGCCGTCCCAGGTGAGCAGGCTGGTCGACAGCAGCCGCGGCGGCAGCCCCAGATGCCGCTGGCAGATGCCATCGCGGGCGGCGGCGCCCCGCATGTTCGAGTACCACTCGTCGAACTGCTCCGCCAACGACTCCACTCCGGAACTCACCGCAGCCCTCCCCAAGCCAGCCCCACAATTCCGTCCGTCACAAGCCTACGCAGGAACAGCGGGCCGCCGGGGCAGACTCAGGCAGATCGACGGTATTCGCTGATCACGCCGCCGAGGACGCGGTGGCGGCGGGCGCTCCCCTCCGCTCGTGCGGACGGTGTGCCACCGTGATCATCCCTTCGCGTCGAGCATTCCGTGCAGGTGGGCCAGTGCCGCGCCGACATCGTGGTGCTTGAACTGCTCGGCCCGCGATTCCGCCGACAGGACACCGCAGCGGTGCACATCCTGGAAATCACCGTACGGAAACCGATAGTGGCCCTTGGTGTCCTCGGGTTTCTCGTCATCGACCCCGAGATACCACCGGCCGTACTCGTGATAGCCGTGCTGTTCGATGTAGAGGTTCTCCTGCCGCGACGTCGGCCGGTGCTCGCTCCACGCGTCCCGGTCGTCGAGCACGTACCGTCCTGACTCGATGAGCCTGCGGGCGTTGTCCAGCGCCGGCTTGTTCAGTCGGACCATCGGGCCCCCCTTCCTCGACTCAGGCTGCCGCCGGACGAGCCCGCGTACCTCGCCCTGACGAAGCCAAAACGTGCGGCACGTCTGGTCAGTTCAGGGCCAACCGCGGTCGACGTCAGCCGGCCGGTTTCGTGGTGGCCTCCAGGAAACTGGCGCGTGGCTGTTCGCGTGAACCGAGGTTGACCACGTCGTGCCCGAACGGCATGCCCACCAACCAGTCCAGCGTGATGCGGATCTTGCGGTTGGTGGTCGGGATCTGCGTGACGTAGTAGGCGCGCCGGGCCAGCCACGCGCCGACGCCTGCCAGTTTGAGGCCCATCATCTCGGCAACGGCCTTGTGCCGGCCGAGCGTGACGAACTGGCCCCGGCTGCGGTAGCGGAACCGGCGCAGCGGCTGGCCGCACAGGGTGGCGACCAGGTTGTCCGCCAACACCTTCGCCTGCCGCACCGCGTACTGCGCGGTGGCGGGGCACAGGCCGCCGGTGATCACGTCGGGCACCGCAGCGCAGTCGCCCGCCGACCACACGTCCGCCGTGTCGAGCACGCGAAGCCGATCGTCCACGCGCAGTCGGCCGCGTTCGTCGGTGACAAGGCCCAGTTCGCCGACGATCCGGTTGGGCTTGGTGCCGGTCGTCCAGACCAGTGTCTCGGCAGGCAGCTCGGTGCCGTCGGACAGTCGCATCACGCCGTCCTGCGCGGAATCCAGCCGGGTGTTCAGCCGGACGTCGACGCCACGCTCGCGGAGTTCGGCCATGGCACGTCGTGCCAGGCGTTCGGGAATGGTCGTCAGAATCCGGTCCATGGCCTCCACCAGCACCCAGTGCAGGGCCTTGCGGTCCACGTCCGGATAACCCTCGATGACGCGGTCGGCCATGTCCGCCAGTTCGGCCAGCGCCTCGACACCGGTGTATCCGCCGCCGACGAACACGAACGTGGTGGCACGGCGGAACAGTTCCGGATCTTCGGCGGTCGAGGCGATCTCCAGTTGCCGCAACACGTGATCCCGCATGAACATCGCCTCGGCGATCGAGTTGAAGCCGATGCCGTGCTCTGCCAACCCTGGTACCGGCAGCAGCCGGGCCATCGCGCCGACGCCGATCACAATGTGGTCGTACGGCAACGTCAGCGGATCGCCCTCGTACGGTTGCACGGATGCCGTGCTGGCCGCCCTGTCCAGCGCGGTCAGCCGGCCGGCGATCACCCTGGTGTGCCGCAACGCGGCCCGCAGCGGGACGACGGCGTGGCGCGGCTCCAGCGTGCCGGACGCCACCTCGGCCAGCAGCGGCCGGAAGACCATGAAGTTCTCGGGATCGACCACGGTCAGCTCGGCCGCACCCGCCGGCAGCCGCTTTTCCAGCCGCAGCGCCGTGTACAGGCCGACGTAACCGCCGCCGACGATCAGAATGCGTTTCGGCGGCGTCATGGCGGCGTCCCTTCGGTGGTGGTGGCGGGGTGGTCCGGCGGCAGGCCGGCGCGGCGGCGGTAGTCCGCGACGTACTTCGGCAGGTCCGGGCCACGCGGTCGCCTGCCGGGCCGGATGTCGCACGTCGCGGCCTTGGACTCCTGGATCCGCACGTTGGGATCGAGCACCGCGGACAGCAGATCGTTGGCGGCGTCGCCGGTGCTCAGCCCGTTGGGGCCCCAGTGATAGGGCAGGCCGACCTGGTGGATCGTGCGTCCGCGCACCCGCAGCGGCGGTATCCGGTCGGTGACCATCACCCGTGCCTCGATGGCGGTACGCGCGGACACGATCGTGGCCCAGCCAAGGTGTTCCAGCCCCCGTTCGGCCGCGAGTTCCGGCGACACCTCGCAGAAGAACTCCGGTTGCAGCTCGGACAGGTAGGGCAGGGTCCGGCTCATCCCGCCCGCGGTGTGGTGTTCGGTGAGCCGGTAGGTGGTGAACACGTACGGGAAAACGGGACTGCCGGACGGGTTGTACCGGTTGTGCGGCACGTCGTAGATCCCGCTGGTCGGATTGACCTGCTGGCCGTACAACGCGTTGTCCACAGGGGACTCGAACGGTTCGTAGTGCGCGGGCAGCGGGCCGTCGGCCAGGCCGGCCGGCACGAACAGCCAGGCCCGCCCGTCGGTCTGCATGATGAACGGATCAGTGCCGGACAAGGCATCCTGGGCCTGCGCGCCTTCGGGCGGCCGGTAGTCCGGTGGCTTCGTCGGTTCGAAGTCCGGCACGTCCTCGCCGGTCCACCTGCCGGCTTCCGCGTCCCACCACACGTACCGCTTGCGCTCGCTCCACGGCCTGCCGTCCGGGTCCGCGGACGCCCGGTTGTAGAGGATGCGCCGGTTGGCAGGCCATGCCCACGCCCATTCCGGCGCGACCCAACTCTGTGCACGTCCGGGCTTCCGGTTCGCGGCGTGGTTGTGGCCATCGGCGTAGACGCCGCAGTAGATCCAGCAGCCGCTCGTGGTCGAGCCGTCGTCCCTGAGTTCGGTGTAGGCGGACAGCGGGCCGTCCGGTCCGAATCCGTTGACCTCGGCCAGCACGGCTTCCGCGCTGGGCTCCGCGATGTCGCCCTCGGTCGGGTAGTCCCAGGTGAGGTCCAGGATCGGCCGGTCGCGCAGTGCCCTGGAGCGGGCCAGTTTCGCCCGGATGATCCGGCCGAGGTGGAAGTAGAACCACAGGTCGCTGCGGGCGTCGCCGGGCGGGTCGACCGCCTTGTGGTGCCACTGCAACAACCGCTGCGTGTTGGTGAAGCTGCCGTCCTTCTCGGTGTGCGCGGCGGCGGGCAGGAAGAACACCTCGGTCGGGATCTCCTCGGTGGCCAGTTCGCCGGTCTCGATCTCCGGCCCGTTCCGCCAGAACGTGGCGCTCTCGATGAGCTGGAAGTCCCGCACCACCAGCCAGTCCAGGTTTGCCAGGCCCAACCGCTGCAGCTTCGCGTTGGCCGACCCGACCGCCGGGTTCTCGCCGACCAGGAAGTAGCCCTTGCACTCCCCGGAAATCTGGTTCAGCACGGTTTTGTACGTGCCGTGGTCACCGGTCAGCCTTGGCAGGTAGTCGAAGCAGAAGTCGTTGTCGGCCGTTGCCGCGTCGCCCCACCACGCCTTGAGCAGGCTGACCGTGTAGGACCGCATGTTGCCCCAGAACCCGGTCTTGCCGGCGTCCGCCGCGACGAACTCGGCAAGGGACCCGTGCTGGCTCGCGTGCGGCATCGGAATGTAGCCGGGCAACAGGTTGTACAGGGTCGGGATGTCCGTCGAGCCCTGGATCGACGCATGCCCGCGCAGGGCGAGAATGCCGCCGCCGGGACGGCCGATGTTGCCCAGCAACGCCTGCAGGATCGACGCGGTCCGGATGTACTGCACGCCAACGGTGTGCTGCGTCCAGCCGACGGAGTAGACGAAGGCGGTCGTGCGGTCCCGGCCGGAGTTCGCGGTGATCGCCTCCGCCACCGCGAGGAAGCTGTCGACCGGCACGCCGCACACGTCGGCCACCAGTTCCGGCGTGTAGCGGGCGAAGTGCCGTGTCAACACCTGGAGCACGCAGCGCGGATGGGTCAGCGTGTCGTCGATCTTCGGCTTCGTGTCGGTGCTGGCGCCGCCGCTGCCGTACGACTCGGCGCGACCGGACTCGCGGTGCTCGCTGCCGGTGTGGTGCTGGGCGGAATGCTCCTGTTCGGCGTGCTCCGGCCAGGTGTCACTGGTGCCGGCCGCCGGTGCGGCCTCGGCGCCCTCGTACATCCAGGTCGTGCTGTCGTACTGCCGGTGCTCCGGGTCGAAACCGGAGAACAGGCCGTCCAGGTCCTCGGTGTCGGCGAAGTCCTCGCGCAGGATCGCGCCGGCATTGGTGTAGGCGACGACGTAGTCGCGGAAGTACCGCTCGTTGGTCAGCACGTAGTTGATCAGGCCGCCGAGGAACGCGATGTCCGAGCCGGCCCGCAGCGGCACGTGCAGGTCGGCCACCGCGCTGGTCCTGGTGAACCGCGGATCGACGTGGATGATCTTCGCGCCCCGCGCCTTCGCCGCCATCACCCACTGGAACCCGACCGGGTGGCACTCGGCCATGTTCGAGCCCTCGATGACAATGCAGTCGGAGTTCTGCAGATCCTGCTGGAACGTCGTGGCGCCGCCGCGACCGAATGTGGTGCCCAGACCGGGCACCGTTGCGGAGTGTCAAATACGGGCCTGGTTCTCGATCTGGATCGCGCCCAACGCGGTGTAGAGCTTCTTCATCAGGTAGTTCTCTTCGTTGTCCAGCGTCGCACCGCCCAGGCTGGCGATGCCCATGGTGCGCCGGACGACGGCACCGTCGAAGGTCCGCTGCCAGGTCTCGCGGCGGGTCTCGATCACCCGGTCGGCGATCATGTCCATCGCCTTGTCCAGGTCGAGCGTCTCCCATTCGGTGCCGCGCGGACGTCGGTAGAGCACCTTGTCGACCCTGGTCGGGCTGGTCACCAACTGCTTGCTGGCCGAGCCCTTCGGACACAGCCGACCCCGCGATACCGGCGAGTCCGGATCGCCCTCGATCTGGATCACCCGCTCGTCCTTGACGAACACCCGCTGGCCGCAGCCGACCGCGCAGTACGGGCAGACGGACGGCACGACCCGGTCGGCCTCCTGAGTACGCGCGGTGATCGCCGCGGAGTGACCGGACCGGGCGGCCGCCGCGCGACCCAGCGGGTCGGTCCCGCTGAGCTGCCGATACACCGGCCAGTCCGCGATCCACTGCCGTACACCCACAGTGACCTCCTCGCGCGCGTCGCACGTCGTTTCGACCGTATACCCGGCGTGCGAAGTCGGCATGCGTGCGGACCCGGCCGTACCCGGTCAGGATGGTCGGCATGAGCATCGCGACCGGCACGATCCGGCTCACCCAGTACGCCCACGGCGGCGGTTGCGCGTGCAAGATCCCGCCAGGTGAGCTGGAACAGATCGTGGCCGGCCTGGTCGGCGCGGCGCCGCCGGTCGACCCGGTCGGCGAGCTGGTCGTCGGAATCGATCACGGTGACGACGCGGCCGTGGTTCGCCTGTCCGACGGACTCGCCGTGATCGCCACCACCGACTTCTTCACGCCGGTGGTGGACGATCCGTACGACTGGGGCCGGATCGCGGCGGCCAACGCACTGTCCGATGTGTACGCCATGGGCGGGCGGCCGGTGGTCGCGGTGAACCTGTTGGGCTGGCCACGCGACGTGCTGCCGTTCGAGCTGGCCGCCGACGTGCTGCGTGGTGGGCTGGACGTGGCGGCGGCCGCGGGCTGTCATGTCGCGGGCGGACACAGCGTGGACGACCCCGAACCGAAGTACGGCATGGCCGTCACCGGGATCGCCGACCCGGACCGGTTGCTGCGCAACGATTCCGGCCGTCCTGGGCTGCCGTTGTCGCTGACCAAGCCGCTCGGTGTCGGCGTGCTCAACAGCCGCCACAAGCAGACCGGTGAGGTCTTTCCATGCGCGATCGACGCGATGACCACGCTGAACAGAACAGCGTCCGAAGCGGCCATGGCAGCCGGCATCCGATGTGCCACCGACGTGACCGGCTTCGGCCTGCTCGGCCACGCCTACAAACTGGCAAGGGCCAGCGGCGTCACAGCCGTGATCTACGCGGCCGCCGTGCCGTACCTTGACGGTGCGCGGCAGGCGCTGCGGGACGGCTATGTCAGCGGTGGCACCCGGCGCAATCTCGACTGGGTCCGCCCACACGCCGACCTGTCCGCGATCGACGAGGCCGAGGCACTCCTGCTGGCCGACGCGCAGACCTCCGGCGGCCTGCTGGTGGCCGGCGAGCTCCCGGGCGCCCCGGTGATCGGCGAACTGGTCGTGGCCGGGGAGCACCCGATCGTCGTCAGGTAGGCGGCTGATTGGAGTCGCGGTGACCTGGGAACCCATGGCAGGCTCAGACCGGCCGGAACGGGAGACGCCGATGCCGTTCAACCTGCAGGACCTGCTCGCCGCCGATGATCCACCGAACGACGGCGGCTATCCCGACGAGCGACCCCGGTACGGGTTCTTCACCGACACCAGCGTGTGCATCGGTTGCAAGGCATGCGAAGTGGCGTGCAAGGAGTGGAACGACGTGCCGATGGACGGCATGGACTTCACCGGCATGTCCTACGACAACACCGTCGGCCTGAGTGCGGACACCTGGCGGCACGTGGCGTTCGTCGAACAACGGAAGCCACCGGTCGACCTTGGGCTGCCGACGTTCACCAGACCGGGTGAACAGGACGGCGGTGAGCGCGGCGAGTTCCGCTGGCTGATGTCCAGCGACGTCTGCAAGCACTGCACGCACGCCGCCTGCCTGGACGTGTGCCCGACCGGCGCCCTGTTCCGCACCGAGTTCGGCACCGTGGTCGTGCAGTCCGACATCTGCAACGGTTGCGGCTACTGCGTGCCGGCCTGTCCGTACGGCGTGATCGACCAGCGCGAGGACGACGGCCGGGCGTGGAAGTGCACCCTCTGCTACGACCGGCTCGGCGCCGGCATGACACCGGCGTGCGCCCAGGCGTGCCCGACCGAGTCGATCCAGTTCGGTGAGCTGACGGAACTGCGCGAGCGCGCCGATGCGCGACTGGCGCGACTGCACGAGCGTGGTGTCGCCGACGCCCGGTTGTACGGCCGGGACGAGAACGACGGCGTCGGCGGCGACGGCGCGTTCTTCCTGTTGCTGGACGAACCCGAGGTCTACGGCCTGCCACCCGATCCGGTGGTGACGACGCGCGACCTGCCGGCGATGTGGAAGCACGCCGGCGCCGCCGCGGTCACCCTGCTGGCCGGCCTCGCCGTCACGTTCCTCGGTCGGCGGCCGCGATGACGCGCACCCGCGAGCAGGCCATGGTGCCGAACGCCGAATTCCGTTCGTACTACGGCAGACCGATCCTGAACGAGCCGACCTGGTCGGCCACCGACATCGCGGGCTACCTGTTTCTCGGCGGCCTGGCCGGTGCGTCGTCGGTACTGGCCGCTGGCGCCGACCTGACCGGCCGCCCCGCGTTGGCACGGACCGGAAAGGTCGGTGCGCTGGTGGCCATCTCGGGGTCGCTCGTCGCGCTGGTGCACGACCTTGGCCGGCCTGCCCGGTTCGTCAACATGTTGCGGGTCTTCAAACCCAGCTCGCCGATGAGCGTCGGGTCCTGGATTCTCAGCGGTTACGGCCCGCTGGCCGGTGTCGCCGGCCTGTCGGCGCTGACCGGGCGGTACACGCGGCTGGGCAGGCTGGCCACGCTGGGCGCCGGTCTGCTCGGGCCTGCGGTGGCTGCCTACACGGGCGCGCTGATCGCGGACACCGCGGTGCCCACCTGGCACGGCGGCTATCGCGAACTGCCGTTCGTGTTCGTCGGCTCCGCCGCATGCGCCGCCGGTGGTCTCGGCCTGATCGCCACCCCGACCGCGCAGGCCGGTCCGGCCCGGCGCGCGGTGTTGCTCGGCGCGGCGTTGGAGGTGCCGGCCACCAAGCGAATGGAACGCAGGCTGGGCATGGTGGCCGAGCCGCTGCGCGCCGGGACGGCCGGTCGACTGATGCGTACCGCCGAGATGCTGACCGTGGGTGGCGCCCTGGTGGGTGGCGTCCTCGGCCGCCGATCCCGGTTGGCGGCGGTGGTCGGTGGCGCGGCGATACTGGCCGGTTCGGCGTGTACCCGCTTCGGCATCTTCCATGCCGGCGTCGCATCGGCGCGCGATCCCCGCTACACGGTCGTGCCGCAGCGCGAACGGCTGGCCGCGTCGGCGAAGGAGACGGTGTAGGCGGCGGCGTGCCGGGTACCCGAACGGAACATTCCGAAGGGAGTCACGACATGGCAGACGAACTGCGGGGCCGTTCGATCGCGATCCTGGCCACCGACGGCGTCGAGCAGGTGGAACTGGAGCGCCCGAGGGACGCGGTCGCGGCCGCCGGCGCAACGGTTCACCTGGTGTCGCTGGAATCCGGCGAGATCCAGGCGATGAACCAGGACATCGACAAGGGCGACCGTTTTCCGGTGGACCGCACGGTCGACCAGGTCGCGGTGGCCGACTACGACGGCCTGCTGCTGCCGGGCGGCA
>CAVPCF010000016.1:0-10299 GCA_963702275.1 Candidatus Melainabacteria bacterium | reverse complement strand
AATAGAGTATCGGGGTGATGCAGAAGCCCACAGCGTGCGGATAAGCCAAACAGCGGACCACGACGACTAAGCCGAGGTAGACAGAACGACCTCAAACTCCAGCAGGCTGGACCCGGTAGAAACCGGAGCAGAAGACCGAGCCCCAGCATGCGCCGCGACAGCGGGCCCCGAAGCCCAAGCTTGATAATCCTCCTCACTACGCCACTTGGTATACACGAAGTACCGGGTATCCCCGGACACCGGACGCAGCAACTCGAACCCGAGAAACCCAGGCGCGGAGTCCACCGAATGCATCCGGTGCGCGAACCGCTTCTCCAGCTCAGCCCCGCTACCCTCGGCGACCTCGATTGCATTGATCTTCACGACGGCCATGCACCCCAGCCTAGGCGACCGGTGGTAGACAACCAGGATGGCGGACGGCGTAGTCGAGTTCGGCGGCGAAGGCCCCGGCATCCTGCTCCTACACGGCTTGATGGGCCGCGCGACCACCTGGTGGCGCACCGCCCAGTGGCTGACGAACTACGGTCGCGTCGTCGGCCTGGACGCCCGCGCCCACGGCCGCAACCCACATCGAAAGCGTTGCGACACCGAACAGTTCGCCCAGGACGCCGCCGACCGAATCCAGGAACTCGCGCTGGACCCCGCGATCGTGATCGGCCACTCCATGGGCGGTCTGCACGCGATCGCCCTGGCCGCCGGCCACCCGGACCTGGTCAGCGGGATCGTGGTCGAGGACATGGCCCCCGACCAACGCGGCCGCACCGCCGACGTCTGGCGGCCGTACTTCGAGTCGTGGCCGGTGTTCCGCTCGCTCGCCCACGTCAGGGAGTTCTTCGGCAGCGCAGGCGACTACTTCGTCGAGTGTGTCGAGGAACGAGCCGACGGCTATCACCTGATCGGGGATCTCGACCAGTTGATCGAGATAGCCCAGGAATGGGGCGAACGGGACTACTGGGCCCTGGTGGCCAGAATCCGCTGCCCGATGCTGGCGATCGAGGCGGGCGACAGCCCGATGCCACCCGGCCAGATGGCCGCAATGGCCGAACAGGCCGGCGGCTTGCACCTGAAGATCGACGGCGCCGGCCACATCGTCCACGACGACGCGCCGCAGGAGTACCGCGGTGCCGTTGAGGCATTCCTGTCCCGGCTGCTCAACCGCTGAGATACGACTGGACCGTCTCGACCGCACCGGTCCGGGTGTCCCGGACGGCCACCTCGACGATCCGTGCACGGATCGGCTCGATCGGGTGCAACGCGGCGAAACCGGCGACCAACTGCTCCGGCGTCACGTCCTCGGCCAGCGTGCAGTGCGGCACCCACATGCCGGGCAGGTGGTGCGCCCAGGGATCACGTACCCGACCGGCCAGCGCGTCGTGCACCGCCACGTGCACCGCCAGCAACTCGGCGTCCGTGACGGCGCCGAGCAGCAGGGCGTTCTGGCTGGTCGGGAACGTGCCCAGCGTGTAGAGCCACACACTGGGCATGGCCAACAACGCAAGATCCTTCGCCAGGCTCCTGCGGGTGGCCGGCGGGATGGTGCCGGCCACCGCGAACAACAGACGCGGCCTGCCCCCCACAACGGGCACCGCGGCCAGCTCCAGTCGCTGCCTCAGTGCCCCCACGGCCTCGTCCGCCGCATGGTCGAAATAACACTCAAGGGCGTGCGCCACTACCGGCCCTCACCGGGCAGGCCGAACCGGCCGTCGTCGGTCTGCTCGACCAAACCGTCCACGAGCAGCGAATCCAGGCACCGGTCGCGTTGCGCAGCGTCCGACCACGCCGTGTCCAGATCAGCCCTGGTCACCGGGCCCGGCGCGCCACGCAGCACGTCCAGCAACAGCCCGCGCACCTGCCGATCCGTGCCGGCGAACTTCTGTACCGCCTTGGCCGGGCCGGCATACGGCGGTCGGCCCGCCCGCTGCCACGCACAGTCCGCGAAGATCGGGCAGTCCGCGCAACGCGGCGAACGAACGGTGCAGATCACCTGGCCCAGCTCCATCAGCCCGGCCGAGAAGGCCGCCGCCGACTCGTCTCGGCCGGCAGGATCGCTTCGACGTCCGCCATGTCCCGCGCCGTCGACGGCGGCCCGGCGTCCCCGGCGCCGTGCACCGCGCGGGCGATCACCCGCCGGACGTTCGTGTCGACGACCGGACACCGCCTGCGGTAGGCGAACGCGGCGACCGCCCTGGCCGTGTAGGCGCCGATGCCGGGCAGGCTCAGCAGGGTGTCCACATCGGACGGCACGACGTCGCCGTGCTCGGCGGCGATCGCGGTGGCGGCCTCGTGCAGGCGAAGCGCGCGGCGCGGGTAGCCCAGCTTGCCCCATGCCCGCAGCACCTCGCCCTGGCTCGCGGCGGCCAGTGCGGCCGGGGTCGGCCAGCGCGCCAGCCACTCGTGCCAGATCGGCTCGACCCGGGCGACCGGGGTCTGCTGCAACATGATCTCGCTGACCAGCACGCCCCACGCGGTGCAGTCCGGCCGTCGCCACGGCAGGTCCCGGGCGGAGGCCGCGAACCAGTCGATCAACGCGGTGTCGTCCATAGCGGGACCGATTCTGTCAGCTATCGGACCTCGGACAGTTCCCCGGTCGCCACCTCGTAAACGAACCCTCGTACGCGGTCGGTGTGCGGCACGAACGGGCTGCGCCGGACCCGCTCCACCGACTGCCGCACGCTGTCGGCGACGTCGCGGAACGCCTCGACCGACCACGTCGGCCGCAGTCCGGTGTCCGCTTCCAGTTCGTCCTTGAAGCCGTCCTCGGTGATCGTGGCGAGACCGCACGACGTGTGCTGCATGACGATCACCTCACGTGTCATGAGCTTGCGCTGGCTGATCGACAGCGACCGCAGCACGTCGTCGGTGGCCACCCCGCCCGCGTTGCGCAGAATGTGCGCCTCGCCGTGCCGCAGGCCGAACACGTCGAACACCTTGATCCGGGCATCCATGCAGGTCAGCACGGCCAGGTGTAGGGAGGGCACCGGTGTCGGCACACCCGGCGCGCCATGGTCGAGGCCGGCGACGTGGCGGGCCAGGAGCTCGTCGATCACGGTCACGGATGCCTCCCGGTGTTGGCTCGTCCTGACGATTTGATCCTGACCGGCCCCGGCCGGCAAGCCGTTCGGGGCCAACGTCACGTGCGTCCGCCAGCGACACGCCCTCGATCGGGTGCATCCGGGAAGTTGACCGACGGAGGGTTAGTTTCCGCAGGTGGACGAGCCAAGGGGACCGCTGTCGTCGTCGGTTTACCGGCGTCGGCGCGTCATGGCCACGGCCGGCACCGCCCTGGGCGCACTGCTGTTCGTCTGGGCGGTCGGCGCACTGCTCGGCGGCAACGCCACGCCCGCGATACGGGGCACCGCGCACGGCGTGCCGCTGGCCACCACCCGCGCGCCGGCCAGCAACCCGCCGACCACCGGCATGATCGCGACCCACGGCAGCACGACCAGCTCACCGTCGGCCAGCGCCACTCTCCAGGCCACCACGACGACCACCACGTCCGCGCCACCGCCCGGCCCGCCGCAGGCCTGCCCCGACTCGGTGATCCGGCTGACGGTGACGACGCCACGGCCCGCCTACCGGGTCGGCCAGCGCCCCGGGGCTGACCCTGCACATCACGAACGCGGGCGCGGTGCCATGCTTCCGGGACGTGAGCCACCAGCTCCGCTCGGTCCTGCTACTGACCACGAACGGCGTCCGCCTGTGGTCCAGCAGCGACTGCTACGCGCTGACCACGCACGAGATTCCCACCATGGCGCCCAACCAGACCCTGTCCTACGGCGTCGTCTGGTACGGCAGAACGTCCGCCCCCGGCTGCCCGGTCAAGCGGGCGACCGTCCCGGCCGGCCAGTACGAACTCATCGGCCAGCTCGGCAGTCTCGTCGGCGCACCGACCCCGTTGACCTTGGGCTAGGGCCCGAACCAGCGGTCCTCGGCGTTGTGCGGACGGGCCGACGTGTCGCCGAGCACCAGTTCGGTCGGCAGCGTGACCGTCCTCGGCCTGCTCGCCTCCGCCGAGTCCGTCAGCAGCCGGCCGGCGGCCCTGCCCTTTTCCAGCATCGGCTGGCGGACCGTGGTCAGCCCGTTCTGCTCGGCCTCCGCGATGCCGTCGAATCCGGTGACGCTCAGGTCCTGCGGCACCCGCAGCCCGCGCCGCCGCGCCTCGGCCAGCGCGCCGATGGCCAGGATGTCCGACGTGCAGATCAACGCCGTGATGCGCTGGTCGCGGTCCAGCAGCTGGGCCGCGGCAGCCGCACCGTTGGCCACGCTGTGGTCGAACCGTTCCACCACCGGCACGCTCGCCCAGTCCACGCCGCTGGCCTCGAACGCGGCGGCGAGGCCGGCCAGCCGGGCGCGCTGCACGTGGAAGTGCGCGCCGCGCTGTCGGTCCAGCGTGGCGAAGTCGTCGTTGCGGTTGCGGCCAAGCCGCATGCACACCACGCCGACCCGCTGGTGGCCCAGCTCGATCAGGTGGTTGGCCAGCTCCGTCATGGCCGACCGGTCGTCGATGCCGACCCGGTCCACGTTGCCGAGGTGCGGCTGGTCGCACACGACCGTCGGCACGGGGCGTTCCAGCACCGCGGCCAGGTGCGGGTCGTCGTCGGGCACCGAGTAGACGACGAACCCGTCCACCCCGGCCCGGTGCACCGCGGCCACGTCCTCCCGCTCCGGGTTGGCCGGTACCAGGTGCAGTCCCTGTCCGACGTCCTCGCACGCCAGCGCGAGGCCCTCCAGGAAGCCGACGGCGGCCGGGTCGCGGAACGCGTACGCGAGGTTCTCGGTCAGCAGCACACCGACCGCGCCCGCCTTGCGGGTGCGCAGCGAGCGCGCCACCGGGTCCGGGCCGGGATAACCCAGCCGTCGGGCCGTGTCCAGTACCCTCCGACGCAGCTCCGGCGAGAGCTGGTCCGGACGGTTGTACGCGTTGGACACCGTTGTCCGTGAGACGCCCAGCTCGGCGGCGAGCGACGCCAGGGTCGCCGGCCGTCGGGAATGCAGTGACCGCACCATGCAGTGACCGTAACGTTTCAGAACCAATTTCAGAAGCTCGGGTGACGAGCGTCCCGCGACCGGGTCAACATCGCAGCTAGATGCGCTACCCATCCATCCTGGTCTAGACCATTCCGTACCGTCATCGCCGGACTCGCTCACTTGTCAAGACACGTTCCGCATGGGGTCCATACCAATTCGGTATGTCCTATCGCCCGTTCGGCGGGTACGGTGACCGGGATATGTCTGTGTCATGAAAGGTTTGTCACATGGCCGAAGTCGCCTACGCCAGTGCCTCCCGGGTCTTCGCCGGATCCCCGCCGGTCCGCGCGGTCGACGCGCTCGACCTCGAGGTGACCGACGGAGAGTTCCTCGTGCTCGTGGGACCGTCCGGATCGGGCAAATCCACCGCGCTGCGGATGCTGGCCGGGTTGGAGGACATCGACGAGGGCAGCATCTCCATCGGCGGGCGCGATGTGACGAACGTGCAGCCCAAGGACCGCGACATCGCCATGGTGTTCCAGTCCTACGCGCTCTACCCGCACATGACCGTCGCCGAGAACATGGGCTTCGCCCTGAAGCTGCGCGGCATGCCCAAGGCCCAGATCAGGACGAAGGTGGCCGAGGCCGCCGACATGCTCGACCTCGGCCGTTATCTGGACCGCAAGCCCAAGGCGCTGTCCGGTGGCCAGCGGCAGCGCGTCGCCATGGGCAGGGCCATCGTGCGCGAGCCCAGCGTGTTCCTGATGGACGAGCCGCTGTCCAACCTCGACGCCAAGCTGCGCGTCGAGACGCGGGCCAACATCGCGGCCCTGCAGCACCGCCTCGGCACGACCACGATCTACGTCACGCACGACCAGGTCGAGGCCATGACCATGGGCCACCGGGTCGCCGTGCTCAAGGACGGCGTGCTGCAACAGGTCGACACCCCGCGCGCCCTGTACGACAAGCCGGCGAACGCGTTCGTGGCCGGCTTCATCGGCTCACCTGCGATGAACCTCAAGACGCTGCCGCTGAACTCCGACGGCGCCGAACTCGACGGCGTCCGCGTGCCGCTGACCCGCTCCGCGATGGCCACCGCGTCCGCGCAGGGCCTCGCCGAGATCATCTTCGGCGTCCGCCCCGAGGCGCTGCGCCTGGCCGACGGTGACTCGGACGGCTTCGCGATGACGGTCGAACTGGTCGAGGAACTCGGCGCGGACGCGTACGTGCACGGCGCGGTCCGCATCGGCGACGCCAACGAGCGGTTCGTGGTCCGGGTCGACGGCCGCACCCCGCCCGCCATCGGCCAGCAGGTCAAGGTCGCGGTCCGGGACATCTCCGAGATCCACCTGTTCCACCCTGAGACGGGCCTGCGCCTGGAGGCCTGAGCCGCTCGTTCTGCCTGCTGGTGGCGTCGTGACAGCTGGTCACGGCGCCACCGGCCGCTATAGTGGAGTGGTAACGGTTTCCATTCCCGCATGCCCGGAGGCGAGTCCATGACGGCCGAGACGGCCAGCGCCGCGCTCCAGTCTCGAGCGAAGGACCGCCACGAACCCGCCGTCCTGTTGCGCGGCGCGCAGCTCAGCTACGGCCCGCGTGTCCTGTGGGACCGCCTCGACCTGGCCGTGCGACCGGGCGAGTTCGTCGCCGTCCTCGGCCCGAACGGCTCAGGCAAGACCAGCCTGCTGCGTGTCCTGCTCGGCCTCCAGCCGCTGACCGAGGGCACGGTCACCGTGGCGGGCGCCCCGCCCGGCGCCGGCAACCGACGGATCGGCTACATCCCGCAACAGCACGTCCTGGACGCCACGGCCGGCCTGCGCGGCCGCGACCTGGTCGGCTTCGGCCTGGACGGCCACCGCTGGGGCGTCGGGCTGCGCGGCCGCACGGCGCGCCGCCGCACCGTCGACGCGGCCCTGACGGCGGTCGGCGCGATGCGCTACGCGGACGCGCCCGTCGGCCGGCTGTCCGGCGGCGAGCAGCAGCGCCTGCGCGTGGCACAGGCACTCGTCGGCGACCCGGACGTCCTGCTGTGCGACGAGCCGCTGCTGTCACTGGACCTGGCCCACCAACGCGCGGTCAGCGACCTGATCGACCGCCGCAGGCGCGACGCCGGCACCGCGGTGCTGTTCGTCACCCACGAGATCAACCCGATCCTCCCGCTGGTCGACCGCGTGCTCTACCTGGTGGACGGCCGGTTCGAGATCGGCACGCCCGCCGAGGTGATGACGTCGGAGACCCTGTCGGCCCTGTACCGGACCCAGGTGGACGTGATCCGGGTACGCGACCAGATCGTCGTGGTCGGCGCCGCGGACACGTGCGCACACCACGTCGAGGACCCCGTCGAGCAGGCGTGAGAACCACTTCCCTGTGTCAGAACTGGAAATACAGGAACGGGCTGAAGGTGCCCGACGCGATCAGGATCACCGCGTAGGCCAGGCCGACCGTCATGACGCCGACTCGGATCGCGGTGGCCGTTCGGCCGCGGGAGGACTCCAGCAGTGGGCCGGTGACCGGGTGGGTCGGTAGCAGCACCACCAGCAGTGAGACCAGCAGGACGACCAGTCGCTGGTGGGTCAGTGCGGCGTTG
The DNA here is from genome assembly GCA_963702275.1 of Candidatus Melainabacteria bacterium. Classification (GTDB taxonomy): domain Bacteria; phylum Actinomycetota; class Actinomycetes; order Mycobacteriales; family Pseudonocardiaceae; genus DATEPR01. The sequence goes on along the minus strand of CAVPCF010000016.1, from coordinate 2,744 downwards.
ACCAGGTCGGTGAGGCCGCGGGTGTCGGGGACCAGCATGTGGCCGAGCATGTTCAGCGCGTCGGGCAGGCTGCCGGACCGGAAGAACACCCAGCCGAAGATCACCAGCAGCAGGGTCAGGGCGCGCCGGCCGAGGCGGGCCCACCGGTTGGCCGGTGTGTCGCCGATGCCGAAGCCGCGTTCGATCACCAGCAGGGCGCCGTGGTACAGGCCCCAGACCAGGAACGTCCAGTTCGCGCCGTGCCAGAAGCCGACCAGCACGAACACCACGATGAGGTTTCGGTACGTTCTGGCCTGGCCGTGCCGGTTGCCGCCGAGCGAGATGTAGACGTAGTCGCGGAACCAGCGGGACAGCGACATGTGCCAGCGGCGCCAGAATTCCGTGATGGTCACCGACGAGTACGGGCGGGCGAAGTTCTCCGGGAGCCGGAAGCCCAGCATTCTGCCGAGGCCGATCGCCATGTCGGAATATCCGGAGAAATCGAAGAACAACTGCATCGTGTAGCCGACGGCGCCCAGCCATGCCACGCCGAAGGTCAGGTCGTGGGCCGGGGTGGCGAAGCACGCGTCGACCATCGGGGACAGCGAGTCGGCGATCACGACCTTCTTGGTCAGGCCCAACGCGAAGCGCGGGAAGCCGGCCGCGATGTCGTCCAGTTTGTGGGTGCGGATCTGGGGTAGTTGGTCGGCGATCTCCCGGTAGCGCACGATCGGGCCGGCGATCAGCTGCGGGAACATCGCGATGTAGGTGATGAACGACACCGGGTTGCGCAACGCGCGCCGTTCGCCCCGGTAGATGTCCACGACATAAGAGATATGGTGGAACGTGTAGAAGGAAATGCCGATCGGCAGCGCTATGTGCACGACCGGGAAATCACCACCGAAAAGCCGGGCGAGGCTGTTGAGTTGGGCCGTCGCGAAACCGGCGTACTTCCACACGAACAGGGCGCCGAGGTCAACGGCGATCGCGCCGGTCAGCAGCCACTTCCGGCTCTGACCGTTGCCCGCCCACTCGTCCGGTCGCGGCTCGAGGCGCAGACCGACCACGAAGTTCACCACGATGCACGACACCAGCAGCAACGTGGTCGCGCCGGCACCCGCCGCGTAGAACACCAGGCTGGCCACGGCGATCACGCCGTTGCGCCACCGCCCGGGGACCACCAGCACGGCCGCGAGCACGACCGGCAGGAAGTACCACAGGAACAGCGGGGTGGCGAACGACATCCTCTGGCCTTCGGTGTCTACGGAATTCCCGTGACCCTAGCCGAGACCGTGACCGCGCATCGTGAAGTCCGGACAGTCGGGAGAGTGACTTTGGTCAGGTTCGGCCGGCAACCCGCCGACGCCGCGCTACCTCGGCCAACACGACGCCGGCAGCCACCGACGCGTTCAACGACTCGACGCCGGCCGCCATCGGGATCGAGATGGTGGCGTCGCAGGTCTGCTTGACCAGCCGGGACAGGCCGCGGCCCTCCGAGCCGACCACGACAACCAGCGGTCCGGTCGCCAGCTCCAGCTCGTCGACCGTCATGTCACCGTCCGCGTCGAGGCCGACGATCATCAGGCCACGCTCGGCCCAGTCGCGCAGCGTCCTGGTCAGGTTCGTGGCCATGGCGACTGGAAGCCGGGCCGCGGTGCACGTTGAATTCCCGATGTTCCACGACCATCGCGCCGCGGGGATGACCGACTTCGTCACGATCATCAAACGTTTCGCCGCCGATGGCGTGATCGGCGAGATGGACTGCGTCTATTCCGCGTGGTTGACCGATGATCCCGACGGTTTCAGCGACGCTGACATCGCGGCGTTGCGGCGGCTCATGCCGTTCCTCGGGCTGGCGGTGAAATCCGCCTCGCTCCGCCGCATCGCCGAGACCCTGGTCGAGACCTATCTCGGCCGCGATGCTGGCCGGCGTGTTCTCAGCGGCCGGATCGCTCGCGGCGTCTCGGAGCGGATCGAGGCGGTGCTGTGGTTCAGCGATCTGCACAACTACACCCGCATTTCCGACTCTTCGCCGCCCGAGAGATCATCCCGATGCTCAACGACTACGCCGACGCCGTCGTTTCGGCCATTCACGAGCACGCCGGCGACGTGCTGAAATTGATCGGCGACGGCGTGCTCGCGATCTTCCCGGCGCAGGAGCGCAGCCGCGCCTGCGTCGCCGCGCTGAATGCCGCGGACCTGGCGCGGCAAGCCGTCAAGACGCTGAATGAACGCCGGGTCGGAAAACCTGCCGGCCACCGACATGTATCTCGGGCTTCATATCGGCGAGGTGTTCTACGGCAATATCGGCAGCAAGGAGCGGCTCGACTTCACCGTCATTGGTCCGGCGGTCAACGAGGTCAGCCGGATCGCGGCGATGTGTCGCTCGATCGACCAGCCTTTGCTGATTTCCGCAGCGTTTGCGGCCGCCGTCTCGGAGCCGCAGCAACCCTTCGTCTCGGTCGGACGTTATGCTCTGCGGGGCGTCGGCCGACCCCAGGAACTCTTCACGCTCGATTTTCCGACGTGACGCGGGGGGCCGGACAGCGCCGCCGTTTCTGATCTTTTTCCGTGGGCGTGTTCGCCCAGTCGTTAACCTGGAGTATCCGCGCCCTCGATTCCAACCCCGAGACGATCGCGCGCTGATAATATGTTTAGCAATTTATATATCAAAAAAGTGCGTGAACAGGGTAGGACCCGAGGAGTTTCGGCATGACAATTTGCGCCCTACCATCGTCCATAGCCGCGTCCGCACCCGGTTTGAT
>CAVPCF010000015.1:0-3036 GCA_963702275.1 Candidatus Melainabacteria bacterium | reverse complement strand
GCTGGGCGCGGCCACCGAGCGGGTGCGGCTCGGGCAGATGTGCACGTGCATGGGCTACCGGAACCCCGCCTACCTGGCCAAGGTCGCGGCCACCGTCGACGTGATCTCCGGCGGCCGGGCCCAGATGGGCATCGGCGCCGGCTGGTACGAGCACGAATGGCGCGCCTACGGCGAGCTGGTGGCCCGCATCTACGCCGTGCTGCGACGCGGCGGCGGCGCGCACCCGCCGGTCGGCACCACCGGCGAGACGATCGCCGTCGGCGACGTCGAGATCCACCTCAGCCGGCACGAGGTGGCCATCGCGGGCGAGCCGGTTCCGTTGCCACGCAGGCAGTTCCAGCTGCTCGCCCTGGTCGCCCAGGCCGGTGGTGCCGTGTGCACGAGGGAGCGGATCATGGTCGAGGTCTGGCAGCACTACGTCAAGGGCCAGGAAGCGGAACTCGACGACCACGTCCGGCAGATCCGAGCCGCGCTCGGTCGCCCGTGGGTGATCGACACCGTCTACGACGTCGGCTACCGGCTCGGCCGGCCGCCGACTCGCTGAGGACGGCCCGACATGCGCACCCGGCTGCTGGGCATCGTGATCCTGCTGGTGGTACTGGTCGTGATCGGCCTCGGCGCGCCGCTCGCGGTGAGCGTGGCCAGCAGCGAGGGCCAGCAGGTCTTACTGGACCGACTCACCGACGCGGACCGGTTCGCGTCCATGGCCCAGCATCCCTTGTCGCTGCACGACTTCCAGTCCATGCACGACGCACTGACCCGCTACGAGCAGGTCTACGGCATCCGCGCCGCGGTACTCGACGTCAACCGACACGTCGTGGCCGGCTCGGCCACCCCGATCGACGTGACCGATCCGAACGTGCGCGACGCCCTGCGCCAGGCACTGGCCGGCCGGTCCGCGCAGACCGCGCCGACGCTGTACCCGTGGCGGACGGCGCCGATCGTGGTCGCGGAACCGGTGCTGCTGGACGGGGAACAGCTCGGCGTCGCCCTCACCGTGTCCAGCACCCAGCACGCACGCGACCAGGTCCTCGCCTGGTGGGGCGGGTTGGCCGGCGGTGCGATCGTGGTCATCGCGCTGGCCGTGCTGGCCATCGCGCTGCCGGTGGTGCGCTGGATGCTGCGGCCGGTGAACCGGCTGGACCACGCGACCGCGACCATCAGCAGGGCGGTGGCCAAGGGCGAGCAGGTGGACCCGATCGGGGTCGGTGGCGGCCCGCCCGAGCTGCGCAGGCTGTCCAAGTCGTTCGACCAGTTGGCCACTACGGTCAGCACCACGCTCGCCGCACAGCGCTCGTTCGTCGCGGACGCATCACACCAACTGCGCAACCCGCTGGCCGCGCTACGACTGCGCGTTGGCCTCCTCTCCGGCCAGCTGAGCCCGGAGGCCGAGGAACACCAGGTCGCCGCGATCGCCCAAGCGGATCGCCTTCGCGGCATCCTGGACGACCTGCTGACCTTGGCCAAGGCTGAGTCGCGCTCCGCCAAGCCGATCGATGTCGACGTCGATCAGGTAGTCAAGCGATGGGTCGCCAATTATCAGGTTGTCGCGGACCGCCGTAACGTGGCCATGGTGCTGGGCGGCGAGCAGGGCGGGACCGCGCGAGTTGAGCAGGGCGGGCTGGAGAAGATCCTGGACGCCTTGCTGGAGAACGCGCTGAAGTTCACCCGCGAAGGCACGCTGGTCGTGGTCGAGGTGCGCCGAGCGAGCGGGATGGTGTCGGTGTCGGTGCGCGACCACGGGCCGGGCTTGAAGCCCGAGGAGCTGACCAAGGCCACGGACCGGTTCTGGCGTAGCCCCGAACACCAGAACGTGCCCGGCACGGGCCTCGGTCTGGCGATCGTGCAGCAGATCGTGGACCGGGTGGACGGCAAGGTCCTGTTGTCCACGCCGAAGGAGGGTGGCGGGCTGCTCGTCCGGATCGAGCTGCCGGCGGCCGAATGATGCGTTCACCCGATCGAGCGTTGCTCAATTCGCATAATTGAGCACCGTAGGGAGCACGTCGCTGATCGGGTCGCGGATGAGGACTTCGGCGAACTGGTCGTATGGCGTGTCGGAAGCGTTGCACACGATCACCTTCGCACCGGCCCGCGCCGCGAGCCCGACCAGTCCGGCCGCCGGATGCACGCTCAGCGAACTGCCGATGGCGAACAGCAGATCGGCATCCGTCGCGATCCGGCGCGCGTTGGCCAGCACGACGGGATCGAGGGCCTGCCCGAACGAGATCGTCGCCGATTTGAGCATGCCGCCACAGTTGAGGCACGGCGGATCGGTCTCGCCGCCCGCGACCCTGGCAAGGGCCACGTCCATGTCGCCGGTCTCGCCGCAGTCAAGGCACATCGTGCCGAAGATCGAACCGTGCAGCTCGATCACCAGGTCGGGGCTTGAGCCGGCTTTCTGGTGCAGGCCGTCGATGTTCTGGGTGAGGATTCCGGTCAGCCGGCCCGTGCGTTCGAAGTCGGCCAGGGCTCGGTGGCCCGCGTTGGGCCGGGCCGCCCAGGCCGCGTGCGTGGCGCGCGCCCGCCAGGACTGCTCGCGGAGTTCCTTGCTGCGCACGTACTCCCGCAGGTCGGACAGGCGTTCGGCCTTGGGATCCTTGGTCCAGACGCCGTTGGGCCCACGGAAGTCGGGAATACCGGAGTCGGTCGAGATGCCGGCCCCGGTCAGCACGGCCACCCGACCGGCCGCCGCGATCAGGGCCCGTGCCCGTGCCGGTTCGTCCATCCCTGTCACGGCTTCGTGGACCGGTAGTAGGCCTCCGCGCCCGGGTGCAGCGGCACCGGATCGGTGAAGATCGCGGAGTGGATGTCGATCGCGCGGGCGGCCGGGTTGGCCGCGACCAGTTGGCTCGTCGCGTTGAAGAGGCCACGGACCAGCGCCTGCGCCACGTCGTCCGGCATCCGGTCGGTGACAAGCAGGAAGTTCGGCACCACCAGGGTGGTCACCGCGGCCATGCCTGGCCCGTAGAAGCCCGTTGGCACCACGGCCGTCCGGTACACCGGGAACTGGTTCACCATGGTCGCGACGACGCCGGA
>CAVPCF010000014.1:0-31589 GCA_963702275.1 Candidatus Melainabacteria bacterium | reverse complement strand
CGCGGGCATCAACCGGCTCGTGTTGGCGTCGTCGATGGTGGTCTACGGCGAGGGCCGGTACGAGTGCGCTACCCACGGCATCGTCCGGCCGGGGCCGAGGCACCCGGTCGACGTGGCCGCGGGCCGGTACGAGCCGCCGTGCCCACAGTGCGGCGCCGACCTGACCTCACGCCTCGTCCCCGAGGACGCCCCGCTGGACCCGCGCAGCACCTATGCCGCCAGCAAACTGGCCCAGGAGCACTACGCGGCCGCGTGGGCCCGCCAGACCGACGGCACCGTCGTCGCGCTGCGTTACCACAACGTGTACCGGCTCCCGGATGCCGAGGGACACGCCCTATGCCGGCGTGGCGTCCCTGTTCCGTTCCGCCCTGCAACGCGGCGCGGCCCCCACGGTCCTGGAGGACGGCCGCCAGCGCCGCGATTTCGTGCACGTGACCGACGTGGCCGCGGCAAACGTCCTGGCACTACAGGCCAACCCGGAACAGGGCACCCTGACGCCGCTGAACGTCTGCTCCGGCGAGCCCCACACCGTCGGCGAACTGGCCGCCGAACTGGCAAGGGCGTACGGCGGCCCGGCACCGGAGATCGTCGGCGGCGCGCGGGCTGCCGACGTCCGCCACGTTGTCGCCGACCCGTCCCGAGCCCGCGACCTGCTGGGCTTCACGGCCACGATGCGGTTCACCGACGGCGTCACGGCGTTCGCCACCGACCCGCTGCGCGAACCAGCCGCAGTCGTCTAGAACGTCAGCGAACCGCGGGCACCAACGGGATCCGGACCTCGAAGCGGCAGCCGGGCCCGTGGTTGCGGGCATCGATCCGGCCCTTGTGCGCCTCCACCAGCCCCCGCGCGATGGCCAGGCCGAGCCCGGCACCGGCAGGTTCGTGCGGATCGGCGTTCGGCGTCCGGGCCGCGGAGCCCCGGAAGGCCACGTCGAACACCCGGCTCAATTCCTGTTCCGGGATGCCGCCGCAGCCGTCGTCCACGTGCAGCAGCGCCTCCCGGCCGTCCGTGCCGAGACCCACCATGACCGAGCCGTCCGGCGGCGTGTGGCGGATGGCGTTGGACAGCAGGTTGCGGACGATCCTGGCCAGCTCAGGGTCGCTGCCCAGCACCACCGGCCACGCCCGGACGTCGGCATAAACCTGGACCCGCTTGCGCCGGGCCATCGGCAGGGCGGCCGCGACCGAGTCGCTGACCACCTCGCGCAGCGGCACCGCCGACAGGGTCAGCCGCAGGGCGCCCGCCGTGATCCTGGACAGTTCGAACAGGTCGTTCACCATGCCGGACAGGCGGGTCGACTCGTTGCTGATCCGGTACGCGTAGCTGGCCACCTCGGCCGGCTGGACGACAAGGCCGTCGGACAGCGCCTCCGCCATGGCCCGGATGCCGGCCAGCGGCGTGCGCAGGTCGTGGCTGATCCACGCGATCAGTTCGCGCCGCGCCGCCTCGGCCGCGCGTTCCCGTTGCCGTGCCTGGCGTTGTCCCACACGCTGCGGCGGGCGATGGACCTGCCGAGCATGACCGCGGTCGGGACCGTGATCACCGACGTGGTCAGGCAGACGAGCAGCGTCGTGCCGAGGACCGGGTTGAACATGAACCCGCTGACACCCAGGACGCCGGACAGTTCCGCGCACAGCGGGACCAGCACCAGCACCGTCATGGACGCGGCAATGGACCGCTCGCCGAGCCAGCGCAGCACCAGGACGCCGAGCAACGCGATGGGCAGCGAGAACGCCAGCACGTACAGGGCGATCTCGATCAGGTCGAGCACCATCGTGGTCAACCCGTCCGGTCGTAGCGGTAGCCGACACCCCATACGGTGGCGATGCGGCTGGGCCGGGCCGGGTCGGGCTCGACCTTCTCCCGCAACCGTCGCACGTGGACCGTCACCGTGGACTGGTCGCCGAAGTCCCAGCCCCACACCCGCGACAACAGCTCCGCCCTGGTGAACGCGGTGCCGGCGTGGTTGATCAGGAACTCCAGCAGGTCGAACTCGCGGCCGGTCAGCGGCAGCGGCTGGCCGGACCGGCTGGCCCTGCGTGCCGTCACGTCCATCCGCAGGTCGCCGTCCACCAGTTCCTCGCGGGAGGGCGCGACCGGCTCGGCGTGGGTGCGTCGCAGCACCGACGCGACCCGCAGCACCAGCTCGCGCGGACTGAACGGCTTGGCGATGTAGTCGTCCGCGCCCAGTTGCAGGCCGGTGATCCGGTCGTCCTCCTCGCCGCGGGCGGTCAGCATCACCACCGGGATCTGGCCGCGTTGGCGCAGGAGCCGGCACACCTCGAGGCCGCCGATGCCGGGCAGCATCAGGTCCAGCACCACCAGGTCGGGCTCGGCGGTCGCGGCGATGCTCAGCGCCTGTTCGCCGTTGCCGGCCAGTTCGACCTGGTAGCCGGCGTGTTCCAGGTAGCGGCGGACCACGTCCCGCACGTTCACGTCGTCGTCGACGACGAGGATCCGCTTTACCCGTGGCATTCAGCCTCACCAACTCGTCAGCACCAGGTGGCCGACGGCGAGCGCCGCGGTCACCGCCTGCGCCGCCAGCCACCACCGACGGGACACCACGGGCAGCAGGGCCGCGCCCGACACCAGCCACACTCCGAACGGTAGCCAAATCCGTTCCACCTCCGCCTTGGACAGTCCGGACTTGTCGGCGACGGCCACCGCGAGCGCCGCCGCCAGCACGAGCCCGGCCAACGGCCGCAGTCGCCTCGCCCGGAACGGGTCGACGGCCGCCCTGCGCAGCGCGGGCGCCAGCACCGGGCCGACGGCCACGGTCAACGCGGCCAGGTTGGCCCACACCCAGTAATTGAACGGCCGGCTGCGGCCGATGTCCTGGTAGTAGCGCTGGACGACCAGGTGGTAGCCGTCCAGCCACCAGAACCCGGCCGCCGCGAACGCCGCGACCACGATTCCGGCGCCGACGACAGCGAGCGCCACCCCCCGCCAGTTGCGCCGCACCAGGCACACGACCAGCGCGATCGGCGCGATCAGCACCAGGCCGTACGACAGGAACATCCCGAACCCGAGCACCACACCGCCGGCCAGCAACGACGAGACACACGGGACCGCCGGCCACCCAGGGCCAGCAGCAGCACGCCGACCGACGTGACGCCGGTGAACAGGCCGTCCGCCGAGATGCCGAGGTTCACCGCGCCCGGAAACAGCACCGTGAACGGCAGCACCGTCCGCGCCGTCGCCTCGTCGGCGACGGCGCGGACCGTGGCCGGGACTGCGATCGCGGCAAGGCCGCCGACCAGCACGCACGTGATGCCGGCCCAACCGCCACCGCCGAGGCCGATCCGGTTCAGCCAGACGAACACCAGCAGCGCGCCCGGCGGGTGGCCGGCCACCTGAGTGATCCAGTTGCCGGAGTGGTACCGCAGGATGTGGCTGGTGAACTGGTGCAGCATCGCGCCAATGTCGGTGATCCGCGGCACGTCCCGCAGGTACTGGTCCGAGCTGGTGAACTGCCCGGCAAGGCCGCGCTGCCAGCCGTTGATCATGGCCAGCCCGAACGTCCACACCACCGCGACGCCGTAGCCGGCCAGGCACAGCCGCCGCCACCCCAGCCGCGCGGCCAGTTCGGGTCCACGGGCGACCACCAATACCGCGATCACCAGCACAACCGGAGTGCCCGGACCGATATGTGGCACGAAATGGCCGAACAATGGCGGTGCCCACGCGAATAGTCGACCGAAGTCGTACCAGTGCCCCCACGTGATGACCAGCGTTGCCGCGGCCACCAGGGCCAGCGCGAGCGCGACGGCCGCCAGGTCGGCCCTGGTGCCGGTGCGCCGCTGCTGACCAGCGGTGACGTTGTCGGCCGACGAGTCGACGATGAGCGTGTCGGTAGGTGGGACCACCGGCTGACCCTAGTGGCCGGCAAACGTTCGCGTCGGGCGGGATCGATATCCGTCAGAAGTTCGTAACACCCACGACCGTGTCATAAAACGGTAAGGCCGAAAGCCTGTTCGCCATTCACGCCAACCCCTACGGTCATCCCGTGGACACCGAACGCACTACAGTAGACGTTGTGCTGCCCTGCCTCGACGAGGCCGCCGCGCTGCCCGGGGTGCTGGGCGCGCTGCCGCCCGGCTACCGGGCCGTTGTCGTGGACAACGGGTCGACCGACGGGTCACCGGAGGTCGCGGCCGCGCTCGGCGCGCACGTCGTGGGAGCGCGGCGCGGTTACGGCGCCGCCGTGCACGCCGGCATCGAGGCCGCCACCAGTGACATCGTGTGCGTGTTGGACGCCGACGGTTCACTCGATCCAGCGACATTGCCGTTACTGGTAGCCCGGGTGCGTGACGGCGACGCCGACCTGGCGATGGGCAGGCGGGTGCCGGTCGGCCGGGGCGCCTGGCCGTGGCACGCGCGGGCCGGCAACGCGGTACTGGCCGCCATGTTGCGCCGGAAGGGCCTCAACGTGCGGGACATCGGCCCGGCAAGGGCGTTCCGGCGGACGGACATGCTCGCGCTGGACGTGCGGGACCGCGGTTTCGGCTATCCGCTGGAACTGCTGTTGCGCGCGGCCGAGGCGCAGTGGCGGGTCATCGAACTGGACGTGACGTATCGGCCGCGGACGGCCGGCACGAAGTCGAAGGTGTCCGGTTCGGTGCGCGGCACCGCCCGCGCGGTCCGGGACATGGCCGGGGTGTGGCGATGATGCCCGAGCGGTTCTGCCTGCTGGTGGTGGCCAAGGCGCCGATACCCGGCCTTGCCAAGACACGGCTGACCCCGCCCGCGACGCCGGAGCAGGCGGCCGACATCGCGGCGGCCGCCCTGCTGGACACGCTGGACGCCGTGCGGGACACCCCGGGCGCGGTCCCGGTGGTGGCGATGACCGGCGACCTTGGCCTGGCCTGCCGCGCCAACGAGATCCGGGCCGCGCTGGCCCCGATGACGGTCATCGGCCAACGTGGCGCGGACTTCGCGAACCGGCTGGCGAACGCGCACGCGGACGCCGCATGGTGCTGTCCCGGCCTGCCGATCGTCCAGATCGGCATGGACACCCCGCAGGTGACACCGGAGTTGTTGTGCGACACGGCGGCGCTGCTCGCGGACGCCGACGTCGTGTTCGGCCCGGCCGTCGACGGCGGCTGGTGGGCCTTGGGCCTACGGAATCCGTTTCACGCCAACGCGTTGCGCGCCGTGCCGATGTCGAGAGAGGACACCGGGGCGCGCACGCTGGCCGCGCTGACCCGCCACCATGCGAACATCATGATCGCTGCCACACTGTCCGATGTGGATACCGTGGACGACGCGATGTGGGTGGCGGAGCGGACGCTGACGACCAGGTTCGCCGCCGCCGTGGCCGCGATCACCCCCGTGGGGGTGCGCCGATGACCGCGGTGGTCGAGCCGGCGCCGTTCGATCGAGCGCTGCGTGGCGAACGGTGCGTGCTGGAACTGGCGGGCGGTGACCGGATCGAGTTGCCGGTCGCCCGGTGGCACGCCGCGCCGGACCGCTTCGACGAGTTGCTGCTGGACCGCTGCACCGGCCACACGCTGGACGTCGGCTGCGGGCCGGGGCGGCTGGCATCGGCGCTGGTCGAGCGGGGTGTGCCGGCGCTGGGCGTTGACGTGTCCCGGTCGCGGTCGGGCTGGCCCGGCAGCGCGGCGCGGCGGCGCTGTGCGTGGACGTGTTCGGCCGCGTGCCGGCGGAGGGCCGGTGGCAGCACGTGCTGCTGGCCGACGGCAACGTGGGCATCGGCGGCAACCCGACGGTGCTACTCGATCGGGTGGCCGCGCTGCTGGCACCGAACGGCACGGCACTGGTGGAACTGGACCCGCCCGGTATCGGCCTGCGCGTGGACATCGCCCGGCTGTCCCGCTCGGACGAGCCGTCGGCGTGGTTCCCGTGGGCCCGACTGGCCGCGGACGCGGTCGGCGGACCGGCGGCCGCGGCGGGCATGCGGGTACGGGCCACCGTGGGCACGGCAGGCAGATGGTTCGCCGAACTGGTCCGGCCATGAGACTGCCCGCACCGCCGAAGGAAACGGACTTTCACTCCGAGACGCATCACCGGTCCGTGACGTCCCGGGTCGGACTGTGGCTCGGCATCACGTTCACGGTGTGTTTCGTGACCGGGTTGCTCAGCCACGCCATTCAGCATCCGCCGACGTGGTTCTTCTGGCCGAGCCGTCCGATCAATTTGTACCGCGTGACGCAGGGCGTCCATGTGATCTCCGGGATCGCGGCGATTCCGTTGCTGCTGGCCAAACTGTGGACGGTGTTCCCGAAGCTGTTCAGTCGCCCGGCGGCGCGTTCGATCGTGCACGCCATCGAGCGCGGTTCAATTCTGTTGCTGTCCGCGTCGGCATTCTTCGAGCTGGTCACCGGTATCTTCAACATATTCCAGAACTACCCGTGGCCGTTCTATTTCCCGACGATTCACTACGCCATAGCGTGGGTCGCGATCGGCTCGATCCTGGTGCACGTCGCCGTGAAACTGCCGGTGATCCGGGCCGGACTCGGCGAGAAACCGAAACGGCAGTCCGACGTCGACGGCCTGTCCCGGCGCGGTTTCCTACGGGTCACGTGGCTGACCGCGGGCGCGGCCGTGGTGGCCACCGCGGGCAGCACGGTCCCGTTCCTACGCGGCGTGTCGGTGCTGGCCACTCGATCGGATGGCGGCAGCCAGAACCTGCCGGTGAACCGCACCGCTGACCACGCAGGAGTACGAACGAAGGCGACGGACCCCACCTGGCGACTGGAGTTCCGCAGTCCGGCCGGCCTGCATCGCTTCTCCTTGGACGACCTAAGAGCCATGCCACAGACCACGGCGGCGCTGCCGATCGCGTGCGTCGAGGGTTGGAGCGCATCGGCCACGTGGACCGGCGTGCCCATCGCGGACCTGCTGCGCCGTGTCGGCGCCCAACCTGGCACAGCGGTGCGAGTGCACTCCCTGGAACAAGGTTCGATCTACGGCAGCAGCACGCTGCCTGGTGAGCACACAAAGGACCCGCTGACCCTACTAGCGTTGCGGCTCAACGGTTCCGACCTCGACCTTGACCACGGCTACCCGTGCCGAATCATCGCACCGAGCCGACCTGGCGTGCTACAGACAAAATGGGTCGCCAGTATGGAAGTGGCCTCCTGATGCGAACCACTCGAATCGCATTCGCCCTACCCGGCCTGGCCGCGCTGGTGTGGGGATTGGTGCTTGCCATCCAGTTCGCATTGCACTCGTTCCGCGACGGCCGATCGGCGATCGCGTTCTTCATCGGCGGCCCGATATTGCACGACGCGCTGGTGGCTCCGTTCGTCGGACTGGTCGGCCTGTTGATCAGCAGATTGGTTGGGCAGCATTGGCGCACTCCGGTCCGCCTCGGCGCTGCGGTATCGGGTGTGCTGACCTTGCTGGCCGTACCGGCGATCTGGCGAACCTATGCGGGTCAACCCAATCCCGGCCTGGACGACCGGAACTATGCGGTAGGGCTGCTGATCGCGCTGGCTGTGGTGTGGCTGGTGGTGGTCGCGTGGGGCCTGCTCCGCCAACGCCGGCACCGACCTCCCAAGCCGGCACCTCCCAAGCCGCAGGTCACTGGGCCGCAAGTTACTGAGCCGCAAGTTACTGAGCGCGCGGGTGGACTCCCGCCCAACCCTGAGGGTCCTGGCAAAGTCGCGTCTGTCGAGTGATGGCGAGGTAGGGGATCTGCTTTGTTGCTTTCGCTGTGGTGCTGTTAGCGTGCGGGTTCGGTTGCTGTCCTATGCTTGACTGGTCCCGGTCTTTGGGCTTCTGCATCACCCCGATACTCTATTGTCGGTAACGGTTGGTGGGGGTTTGTCAAGGCGGGAAAGAGTACCTTGACAAACCCCCACCAACCGTTTAAAAGATGGCCCGTATCGGGATGATGCAGAAGGACTGGGCAAACAACGGAATGCCGCGTGGTTTAGGCAATGTCCCTGTAGGCAAAAGAGGCGCCTTGGCTGGGAGCCTGTTTTGTTCGTCCGGCGGGTCACGTTCAGTCATGGTCACGGACGCCTCAGTCGGGAGTCCGCTCTTGTCCGTCTGGCGGGTCACGTTCAGTCATGGTCGCCGACGCCACAGTTGAGAGCCTGCTCTTGTTCGTCCGGCGGGTCGCGTGTGGTCTGGTCGGGGCACCAGGCCGTCAAGGCGAATCGCGCCGATTAGGCTCCTGATCTGCGGAAATACGACTTCGCGGACCCACAGGCAGACCCCCGCCCAACCCTGGGGGCTACGGCCCTTTTCAGCCCTATGCCTGTCAAGCCCCGAATGGATGGCTTGCCGGAAATCTGTGGACAAGCCGCGAACCTGTGGATAGGCGGCTTGACAACTGACCACCCTCGCAGCTAGGTCACCATGATCGGCTGGGCGGTCAGGATCACGGCTGCCCCGCGCCGGCACGGCCGTCCGCATAGGATCGCCAGCCGGTGCGATCGAAGTCGGTCGGTGCTCGATGGCCTGCGTTGGGCTGGACCGTACTGACCAACCCTGCGAGGCGGCTAGTTCGCTGAGACCGGTTGGCCGGACAGGGTCACCGTGATGACGTTGCCGTTGTTGAGGGTCAGCTTCATCTGGTCGCCCGGTGCGGCCGCGTGTACCGCCGCGACCAGACCGTCTGAGCTGGTTACCAGGCGGCTGTCCGCCTTCACCACTACCGCGCCGACCTTCAGGCCTGCCTTGTCTGCTGGGCCGCCCGCGGTGACGGCGCTGATCAGGGCGCCGTTGGGCAGGATGCTGGGCTGCCCGCCGCTGGTGGGCACGTTGTCGGTCACCTTGACGCCCAGGACCGTCTGGATCGCCTTTCCTGTTTTCACGATCTCGTCGGCGATGCGCTTTGCCTGGTCGATCGGGATGGCGAAACCGATGCCGACGTTGCCGCCCTGGCCGCCTTGCAGGCCAGGGCGGCAACGTCGGCATCGGTTTCGCCATCCCGATCGACCAGGCAAAGCGCATCGCCGACGAGATGCATGAAAACAGGAAAGGCGATCCAGACGGTCCTGGGCGTCAAGGTGACCGACAACATGCCCACCAGCGGCGGGCAGCCCAGCATCCTGCCCAACAGCGCCCTGATCAGGGCCGATCACCGCGGGCGGCCCAGCAGACAAGGCAGGCCTGAAGGTCGGCGCGGTAGTGGTGAAGGCGGACAGCCGCCTGGTAACCAGCTCAGACGGTCTGGTCGCGGCGGTACGCGCGGCCGCACCGGGCGACCAGATGAAGCTGACCCTCAACAACGGCAACGTCATCACGGTGACCCTGTCCGGCCAACCGGTCTCAGCGAACTAGCCGCCTCGCAGGGTTGGTCATGTACGGTCCAGCCCAACGCAGGCCATCGAGCACCGACCGACTTCGATCGCACCGGCTGGCGATCCTATGCGGACGGCCGTGCCGGCGCGGGGCAGTAGTGATCCTGACCGCCCAGCCGATCATGGTGACCTAGCTGCGAGGGTGGTCAATTTGTCAAGCCGCCTATCCACAGGTTCGCGGCTTGTCCACAGATTTCCGGCAAGCCATCCATTCGGGGCTTGACAGGCATAGGGTTGAAAAGGGCCGTAGCCCCCAGGGTTGGGCGGGGGTCTGCCTGTGGGTCCGCGAAGTCGTATTTCCGCAGATCAGGAGCCTAATCGGCGCGATTCGCTTTGACGGCCTGGTACCCGACCAAGCCAGACGTGTCCCGCCGGACGAACAAGAGCGGACTCCCGACCGAGGCGTCCGTGACCACCACCGAACGTGACCCGCCGGACGGACAAGAGCGGGCTTCCAACTGAGGCGTCGGCGACCACCACCGAACGTGACCCGCCGGACGGACAAAACAGGCTCCCAACCAAGGCGCCTCTTTCGACTACAGGGACATTGCCTAAACCACGCGGCATTCCGTTGTTTGCCCAGTCCTTCTGCATCATCCCGATACGGGCCATCTTTTAAACGGTTGGTGGGGGTTTGTCAAGGTACTCTTTCCCGCCTTGACAAACCCCCACCAACCGTTACCGACAATAGAGTATCGGGGTGATGCAGAAGCCCAAAGACCGGGACCAGTCAAGCATAGGACAGCAACCGAACCCGCACGCTAACAGCACCACAGCGAAAGCAACAAAGCAGATCCCCTACCTCGCCATCACTCGACAGACGCGACTTTGCCAGGACCCTCAGGGTTGGGCGGGAGTCCACCCGCGCGCTCAGTAACTTGCGGCTCAGTAACTTGCGGCCCAGTGACCTGCGGCCCAGTGACCTGCGGCCCAGTGACCTGCGGCTTGGGAGGTGCCGGCTTGGGAGGTCGGTGCCGGCGTTGGCGGAGCAGGCCCCACGCGACCACCACCAGCCACACCACAGCCAGCGCGATCAGCAGCCCTACCGCATAGTTCCGGTCGTCCAGGCCGGGATTGGGTTGACCCGCATAGGTTCGCCAGATCGCCGGTACGGCCAGCAAGGTCAGCACACCCGATACCGCAGCGCCGAGGCGGACCGGAGTGCGCCAATGCTGCCCAACCAATCTGCTGATCAACAGGCCGACCAGTCCGACGAACGGAGCCACCAGCGCGTCGTGCAATATCGGGCCGCCGATGAAGAACGCGATCGCCGATCGGCCGTCGCGGAACGAGTGCAATGCGAACTGGATGGCAAGCACCAATCCCCACACCAGCGCGGCCAGGCCGGGTAGGGCGAATGCGATTCGAGTGGTTCGCATCAGGAGGCCACTTCCATACTGGCGACCCATTTTGTCTGTAGCACGCCAGGTCGGCTCGGTGCGATGATTCGGCACGGGTAGCCGTGGTCAAGGTCGAGGTCGGAACCGTTGAGCCGCAACGCTAGTAGGGTCAGCGGGTCCTTTGTGTGCTCACCAGGCAGCGTGCTGCTGCCGTAGATCGAACCTTGTTCCAGGGAGTGCACTCGCACCGCTGTGCCAGGTTGGGCGCCGACACGGCGCAGCAGGTCCGCGATGGGCACGCCGGTCCACGTGGCCGATGCGCTCCAACCCTCGACGCACGCGATCGGCAGCGCCGCCGTGTCTGTGGCATGGCTCTTAGGTCGTCCAAGGAGAAGCGATGCAGGCCGGCCGGACTGCGGAACTCCAGTCGCCAGGTGGGGTCCGTCGCCTTCGTTCGTACTCCTGCGTGGTCAGCGGTGCGGTTCACCGGCAGGTTCTGGCTGCCGCCATCCGATCGAGTGGCCAGCACCGACACGCCGCGTAAGAACGGGACCGTGCTGCCCGCGGTGGCCACCACGGCCGCGCCCGCGGTCAGCCACGTGACCCGTAGGAAACCGCGCCGGGACAGGCCGTCGACGTCGGACTGCCGTTTCGGTCTCTCGCCGAGTCCGGCCCGGATCACCGGCAGTTTCACGGCGACGTGCACCAGGATCGAGCCGATCGCGACCCACGCTATGGCGTAGTGAATCGTCGGGAAATAGAACGGCCACGGGTAGTTCTGGAAGATGTTGAAGATACCGGTGACCAGCTCGAAGAATGCCGACGCGGACAGCAACAGAATTGAACCGCGCTCGATGGCGTGCACGATCGAACGCGCCGCTGGGCGACTGAACAGCTTCGGGAACACCGTCCACAGTTTGGCCAGCAGCAACGGAATCGCCGCGATCCCGGAGATCACATGGACGCCCTGCGTCACGCGGTACAAATTGATCGGACGGCTCGGCCAGAAGAACCACGTCGGCGGATGCTGAATGGCGTGGCTGAGCAACCCGGTCACGAAACACACCGTGAACGTGATGCCGAGCCACAGTCCGACCCGGGACGTCACGGACCGGTGATGCGTCTCGGAGTGAAAGTCCGTTTCCTTCGGCGGTGCGGGCAGTCTCATGGCCGGACCAGTTCGGCGAACCATCTGCCTGCCGTGCCCACGGTGGCCCGTACCCGCATGCCCGCCGCGGCCGCCGGTCCGCCGACCGCGTCCGCGGCCAGCCGGGCCCACGGGAACCACGCCGACGGCTCGTCCGAGCGGGACAGCCGGGCGATGTCCACGCGCAGGCCGATACCGGGCGGGTCCAGTTCCACCAGTGCCGTGCCGTTCGGTGCCAGCAGCGCGGCCACCCGATCGAGTAGCACCGTCGGGTTGCCGCCGATGCCCACGTTGCCGTCGGCCAGCAGCACGTGCTGCCACCGGCCCTCCGCCGGCACGCGGCCGAACACGTCCACGCACAGCGCCGCCGCGCCGCGCTGCCGGGCCAGCCCGACCGCGACCGGGGACACGTCAACGCCCAGCGCCGGCACACCCCGCTCGACCAGCGCCGATGCCAGCCGCCCCGGCCCGCAGCCGACGTCCAGCGTGTGGCCGGTGCAGCGGTCCAGCAGCAACTCGTCGAAGCGGTCCGGCGCGGCGTGCCACCGGGCGACCGGCAACTCGATCCGGTCACCGCCCGCCAGTTCCAGCACGCACCGTTCGCCACGCAGCGCTCGATCGAACGGCGCCGGCTCGACCACCGCGGTCATCGGCGCACCCCCACGGGGGTGATCGCGGCCACGGCGGCGGCGAACCTGGTCGTCAGCGTCCGCTCCGCCACCCACATCGCGTCGTCCACGGTATCCACATCGGACAGTGTGGCAGCGATCATGATGTTCGCATGGTGGCGGGTCAGCGCGGCCAGCGTGCGCGCCCCGGTGTCCTCTCTCGACATCGGCACGGCGCGCAACGCGTTGGCGTGAAACGGATTCCGTAGGCCCAAGGCCCACCAGCCGCCGTCGACGGCCGGGCCGAACACGACGTCGGCGTCCGCGAGCAGCGCCGCCGTGTCGCACAACAACTCCGGTGTCACCTGCGGGGTGTCCATGCCGATCTGGACGATCGGCAGGCCGGGACAGCACCATGCGGCGTCCGCGTGCGCGTTCGCCAGCCGGTTCGCGAAGTCCGCGCCACGTTGGCCGATGACCGTCATCGGGGCCAGCGCGGCCCGGATCTCGTTGGCGCGGCAGGCCAGGCCAAGGTCGCCGGTCATCGCCACCACCGGGACCGCGCCCGGGGTGTCCCGCACGGCGTCCAGCGTGTCCAGCAGGGCGGCCGCCGCGATGTCGGCCGCCTGCTCCGGCGTCGCGGGCGGGGTCAGCCGTGTCTTGGCAAGGCCGGGTATCGGCGCCTTGGCCACCACCAGCAGGCAGAACCGCTCGGGCATCATCGCCACACCCCGGCCATGTCCCGGACCGCGCGGGCGGTGCCGCGCACCGAACCGGACACCTTCGACTTCGTGCCGGCCGTCCGCGGCCGATACGTCACGTCCAGTTCGATGACCCGCCACTGCGCCTCGGCCGCGCGCAACAGCAGTTCCAGCGGATAGCCGAACCGCGGTCCCGCACGTCCAGCGCGAGCATGTCCGTCCGCCGGAACGCCCTTGCCGGGCCGATGTCCCGCACGTTGAGGCCCTTCCGGCGCAACATGGCGGCCAGTACCGCGTTGCCGGCCCGCGCGTGCCACGGCCAGGCGCCCCGGCCGACCGGCACCCGCCTGCCCATCGCCAGGTCGGCGTCGCCGTCACGCACCCGGGCTACCAGTAACGGCAATGTCGCTGGATCGAGTGAACCGTCGGCGTCCAACACGCACACGATGTCACTGGTGGCGGCCTCGATGCCGGCGTGCACGGCGGCGCCGTAACCGCGCCTGCGCTCCCGCACGACGTGCGCGCCGAGCGCGGCCGCGATCTCCGGTGACCCGTCGGTCGACCCGTTGTCCACGACAACGGCCCGGTAGCCGGGCGGCAGCGCGCCCAGCACCCCGGGCAGCGCGGCGGCCTCGTCGAGGCAGGGCAGCACAACGTCTACTGTGGTGCGTTCGGTGTCCACGGGATGACCGTAGGGGTTGGCGTGAATGGCGAACAGGCTTTCGGCCTTACCGTTTTATGACACGGTCGTGGGTGTTACGAACTTCTGACGGATATCGATCCCGCCCGACGCGAACGTTTGCCGGCCACTAGGGTCAGCCGGTGGTCCCACCTACCGACACGCTCATCGTCGACTCGTCGGCCGACAACGTCACCGCTGGTCAGCAGCGGCGCACCGGCACCAGGGCCGACCTGGCGGCCGTCGCGCTCGCGCTGGCCCTGGTGGCCGCGGCAACGCTGGTCATCACGTGGGGGCACTGGTACGACTTCGGTCGACTATTCGCGTGGGCACCGCCATTGTTCGGCCATTTCGTGCCACATATCGGTCCGGGCACTCCGGTTGTGCTGGTGATCGCGGTATTGGTGGTCGCCCGTGGACCCGAACTGGCCGCGCGGCTGGGGTGGCGGCGGCTGTGCCTGGCCGGCTACGGCGTCGCGGTGGTGTGGACGTTCGGGCTGGCCATGATCAACGGCTGGCAGCGCGGCCTTGCCGGGCAGTTCACCAGCTCGGACCAGTACCTGCGGGACGTGCCGCGGATCACCGACATCGGCGCGATGCTGCACCAGTTCACCAGCCACATCCTGCGGTACCACTCCGGCAACTGGATCACTCAGGTGGCCGGCCACCCGCCGGGCGCGCTGCTGGTGTTCGTCTGGCTGAACCGGATCGGCCTCGGCGGTGGCGGTTGGGCCGGCATCACGTGCGTGCTGGTCGGCGGCCTTGCCGCGATCGCAGTCCCGGCCACGGTCCGCGCCGTCGCCGACGAGGCGACGGCCAGGACGGTGCTGCCGTTCACGGTGCTGTTCCCCGGCGCGGTCAACCTCGGCATCTCGGCGGACGGCCTGTTCACCGGCGTCACGTCGGTCGGCGTGCTGCTGCTGGCCCTGGGTGGCCGGCGGTCCCGTGTCCTGCTGTCGCTGGCCGGCGGTGTGGTGCTCGGGTTCGGGATGTTTCTGTCGTACGGCCTGGTGCTGATCGCGCCGATCGCGCTGGTCGTGTGCCTGGTGCGGCGCAACTGGCGGGGGGTGGCGCTGGCTGTCGGCGGCGCCGGGATCGTGGTGGCGGTGTTCGCGGCGGCCGGGTTCTGGTGGCTGGACGGCTACCACCTGGTCGTCCAGCGCTACTACCAGGACATCGGCCGCAGCCGGCCGTTCAATTACTGGGTGTGGGCCAACCTGGCCGCGTTGACCGTGGCCGTCGGCCCGGTGCTGGCGCCCGCGCTGCGCAGGGCGGCCGTCGACCCGTTCCGGGCGAGGCGACTGCGGCCGTTGGCCGGGCTCGTGCTGGCGGCGGCGCTCGCGGTGGCCGTCGCCGACAAGTCCGGACTGTCCAAGGCGGAGGTGGAACGGATTTGGCTACCGTTCGGAGTGTGGCTGGTGTCGGGCGCGGCCCTGCTGCCCGTGGTGTCCCGTCGGTGGTGGCTGGCGGCGCAGGCGGTGACCGCGCTCGCCGTCGGCCACCTGGTGCTGACGAGTTGGTGAGGCCGATGCCACGGGTAAAGCGGATCCTCGTCGTCGACGACGACGTGAACGTGCGGGACGTGGTCCGCCGCTACCTGGAACACGCCGGCTACCAGGTCGAACTGGCCGGCAACGGCGAACAGGCGCTGAGCATCGCCGCGACCGCCGAGCCCGACCTGGTGGTGCTGGACCTGATGCTGCCCGGCATCGGCGGCCTCGAGGTGTGCCGGCTCCTGCGCCAACGCGGCCAGATCCCGGTGGTGATGCTGACCGCCCGCGGCGAGGAGGACGACCGGATCACCGGCCTGCAACTGGGCGCGGACGACTACATCGCCAAGCCGTTCAGTCCGCGCGAGCTGGTGCTGCGGGTCGCGTCGGTGCTGCGACGCACCCACGCCGAGCCGGTCGCGCCCTCCCGCGAGGAACTGGTGGACGGCGACCTGCGGATGGACGTGACGGCACGCAGGGCCAGCCGGTCCGGCCAGCCGCTGCCGCTGACCGGCCGCGAGTTCGACCTGCTGGAGTTCCTGATCAACCACGCCGGCACCGCGTTCACCAGGGCGGAGCTGTTGTCGCGGGTGTGGGGCTGGGACTTCGGCGACCAGTCCACGGTGACGGTCCACGTGCGACGGTTGCGGGAGAAGGTCGAGCCCGACCCGGCCCGGCCCAGCCGCATCGCCACCGTATGGGGTGTCGGCTACCGCTACGACCGGACGGGTTGACCACGATGGTGTCCGACCTGATCGATATCGCCCCGTACGTGCTGGCGTTCTCGCTGCCCATCGCGTTGCTCGGCGTCCTGGTGCTGCGCTGGCTCGGCGAGCGGTCCATTGCCGCGTCCATGACGGTGCTGGTGCTGGTCCCGCTGTGCGCGGAACTGTCCGGCGTCCTGGGTGTCAGCGGGTTCATGTTCAACCCGGTCCTCGGCACGACGCTGCTCGTCTGCCTGACCACGTCGGTGATCACGGTCCCGACCGCGGTCGTGCTCGGCAGGTCCATCGCCCGCCGCAGCGTGTGGGAACGCCAGGCACGGCAACGGGAACGCGCGGCCGAGGCGGCACGGCGCGAACTGATCGCGTGGATCAGCCACGACCTGCGCACGCCGCTGGCCGGCATCCGGGCCATGGCCGAGGCGCTGTCCGACGGCCTTGTCGTCCAGCCGGCCGAGGTGGCCAGCTACGCGTACCGGATCAGCAACGAGTCGACCCGCCTGTCCGGCATGGTGAACGACCTGTTCGAACTGTCCAGGATCACGGCGGGCGCCCTGCGGCTGACCCTGTCGGCGGTGCCGCTGCGCGAGGTGGTCAGCGACTCGGTCGCGGCCGCCCTGCCGATGGCCCGGCGCAAGCGGGTCCAGGTTTATGCCGACGTCCGGGCGTGGCCGGTGGTGCTGGGCAGCGACCCTGAGCTGGCTCGGATCGTCCGCAACCTGCTGTCCAACGCCATCCGCCACACGCCGCCGGACGGCTCGGTCATGGTCGGCCTCGGCACGGACGGCCGGGAGGCGCTGCTGCACGTGGACGATGGCTGCGGCGGCATCCCGGAACAGGAGCTGAGCCGGGTGTTCGACGTGGCCTTCCGGGGCTCCGCGGCCCGCACGCCGAACGCCGATCCGCACGAACCGGCCGGTGCCGGGCTCGGCCTGGCCATCGCGCGCGGGCTGGTGGAGGCGCACAAGGGCCGGATCGATGCCCGCAACCACGGGCCCGGCTGCCGCTTCGAGGTCCGGATCCCGTTGGTGCCGGCGGTTCGCTGACGTTCTAGACGATCGCGGCTGGTTCGCGCAGTGGGTCGGTGGCGAACGCGGTGACACCGTCGGTGAACCGCATCGTGGCCGTGAAGCCCAGCAGGTCGCGGGCTCGGGACGGGTCGGCGACAACGTGGCGGACGTCGGCAGCCCGCGCGCCGCCGACGATCTCCGGTGCCGGGCCGCCGTACGCCCTTGCCAGTTCGGCGGCCAGTTCGCCGACGGTGTGGGGCTCGCCGGAGCAGACGTTCAGCGGCGTCAGGGTGCCCTGTTCCGGGTTGGCCTGTAGTGCCAGGACGTTTGCCGCGGCCACGTCGGTCACGTGCACGAAATCGCGGCGTTGGCGGCCGTCCTCCAGGACCGTGGGGGCCGCGCCGCGTTGCAGGGCGGAGCGGAACAGGGACGCCACGCCTGCGTAGGGCGTGTCCCTCGGCATCCGGGAGCCGTACACGTTGTGGTAGCGCAGCGCGACGACGGTGCCGTCGGTCTGGCGGGCCCACGCGGCCGCGTAGTGCTCCTGGGCCAGTTTGCTGGCGGCGTAGGTGCTGCGCGGGTCCAGCGGGGCGTCCTCAGGGACGAGGCGTGGGGTCAGGTCGGCGCCGCACTGCGGGCACGGCGGCTCGTACCGGCCCGCGGCCACGTCGACCGGCTGCCTCGGCCCCGGCCGGACGATGCCGTGGGTGGCGCACTCGTAACGGCCCTCGCCGTAGACCACCATCGACGACGCCAACACGAGCCGGTTGATGCCCGCGCGGTGCATCGCGGCCAGCAGTTCCGCGGTGCCCAGGTCGTTGTGCGACGCGTAGCTCGGCGCATCCGACGGGTCGACACCGTGCCCGACCACGGCCGACTGGTGGCACACCGCGTCGATGCCGACGAGCAGCCGGTCCAGTACGTCGGCGTCCCGGACATCGCCGATCTCCAGCCGGTGGCCGACCGTCCACGGCGCGACGGCGGCGACGTCGCCCGGATCGACGGGCCCGTGCGCCTGCGGCAGCAGACAGTCGAGGCCGACGACATCGTGGCCGGCGACGGCCAGCGCGTCCGCGACATGAGATCCGATGAAACCGGCCATACCGGTGAGCAGTACCCGCATGGCCGCCACGCTAGGGCCGGCCCGGTGCGCCGACAGCGCGCAATGGGGTGGACGTCACGAAACCGTGAGATCTTCCGACCGCTACCGTGAGCCGCATGGAGCGCAGTACGCAACGTCTCGGCCGGGCCCTAGTCGTGATCGTCAACGACCGGGTCGTGCACGGAGAGAACGACGACAAGACCGGGCCGCTGGTCACCGAACTGCTGGAGGAGACCGGCTTCATCGTGGACGGCACGGTGGCCGTCGCGGGCGAGATGGTGGACATCCGAAACGCGCTGAACACCGCGGTCATCGGTGGTGTCGACCTGGTGGTCACCGTGGGCGGCACCGGCGTGTCACCACGCGACGTCACCCCGGACGCCACACTCGGCGTGCTCGACCGCCCGATCCCCGGCATCGCGGAAGCCCTGCGAGCCTCCGGTCTGGCCGCGGGCGCGGTGGACGCGGGCATCTCCCGCGGTTTGGTGGGAGTGTCCGGCAGCACGCTGGTGGTCAACCTGGCCGGTTCCCGAGCCGCGGTGCGGGACGGGATGGCCACGCTGTCCGCCCTGGTGCCACACGTGATCGAGGAACTGTCCGGCCTGGACGAGGCCTGATCCCTGCCCGCACGCACGCGCACCCACCAGCGCCTGCATGGCACTCGGCAGCGCGGCCTGACCCCTGCCCGCACGCGCGCGGAGCCCACAGCCCGGCCGGCCTCGCCCAGCGGGACCCAGGCCCATCGACCGCGGCCGTTGATCCGCGCCATCGACGGGCGGCCCGGCAGTCACATGGACTGGCGGGCGCACGATCGGGCGAGTCCATCGACTGCCAGCCCATCGATCGGGCGCGCCATCGACTGGGCAGGGCCATCGACTGGGCGGGCCATCGATCGGCCGCGCCATCGGCTAGCGGCCCACCGGCTAGCGGGCCATCGATCGGGCGGGCCGGCGGCCCATCGACCGCTGACCCATGGTCCGTCTACCAGCTGGGCTCGGGTGGCGGCGCCCATCAACTGGGTGGGTCTGGTGTGGCGGTGGCGCGGGTGATCGGCGATGTGGCCTGCCGGTCGGGTCTGGTCAGGGTTGATCGGGCCTCGGCCCTTCGGTCGGGCCGGTGCCACTGTCGCGGTTCAGGACTTCGCCGAGTTTGCCTGTGACGGTCTCGATCCGGTCGTGGTACTTGCCGCCGGTTGCCTTGTCCACACCGGATGCCGCCGCCGAAACGCCCTTGGCGGCCAGGTTGCCTGCCTTCTCGGCCAGTGGTCCGGCCTTCTCCGCCAGGGGCTTCGCCTTCTCCGCGAGTGGCTTTGCCTTGTCGGCAAGTGGACCTGCCTTGTCGGCAAGTTCGCCCGCGACCTGGGTGGCCTTGTCACCGACCTTCGATGCCAGATCCTTGGCTTTGTCCATGAACGTCATGACACGCCGTCCCTTCGTTTGCCGGTGGTCGTTCCATGCTGCCATCGACTCGTGGTCCCGGCGGGGCATGGATGATGGTGTGGTGAGCGACTCAGCCGAACCCACGCCGCAGCGGCGCCGAACGGACCCACCGGTCAGGCCGCGGCCGCCGATCGCGGACGTGTTCGGCGACGTGTTGCCGGACGTGACCAGCGACGAGCGCGCTCCCGAACCGGGTGAGCCGGGTGCGGATGCCTGGTACCAGGACAACCGACCGCCTCACCACGATCGTGGCTGAGCCGCCACTGCCGTGTTCGAGTCGCCAGAGCCCCCTCCGGTCCGGTTGTCGGAGCGATCGAGTTGTCGGAACCGGCGTTCCCGGCTGAGTTTCCCAACCGTCCCGCCCCAAATGTTGTCAGAGCCTGCTGCCTCCTCGTTGTTGGCGTAGCAGGTCGCGGATCTCGGTGAGCAGTTCGACGTCGGTCGGGTCGGCGGCGACCGCCGGGTCCCTGCGCCTGCGTCGTTCCAGGACCGTCTGCATCGGCAGGACGAACACGAAGTAGACGATCGCCGCGATGACCACGAAGTTGATGATCGCCGTGATGACCGTGTCGAAGTGCATGATCGTCTTCGGGTTGCCCGTCACGAGCGTCACGGCGAGGCCGTTGACGCTGTGGCCGCCGATGGCCGCGATGATCGGGTTGATCAGGTTGGTGACGACAGCGGTCACCACGGCGGTGAACGCGGTGCCGATCACCACCGCGACGGCGAGTCCGAAGATGTTGCCGCGGAACATGAAGTCCCGGAAGCCTTTCAGCATGGGCGCTCCTCAAAGCCGGGGGTGTGCCAGGTGGCTAGCGGAGGGTAACGGTGACGGGTTGCCGTAGCGACGCCGCGGCCAGTTGCGTCGCCTTCTGTCGCGCCACGGCGAGCAGTACCAGCCGCCCCGGCTGCCCGGCCGTGCCCGCGGTGTCGCGAACGGTGATGACGACGGCGTCCTCGGCCAGCACCGGATCAGCCTGCTGGTCCGGACTGAGGGCCACCACGTCCACCCGGATGCCGGGACGGAGCAGGTCGGCCACGTCCGGGTCGGCGAGCTGCACCGGCACGGTGGCGGCGGTCGGGTCGCCGGTGGTCAGTGCCGTGTCGGCCGGGCCGACCAGCCGCACGTCGGTGATGGGCTCGCCGGTGCGGACCGGGCCGGCCAGCACCCGACCGACGACGGCTGCCTGGCTGGTCAGCGCGCCGACCGGCACGGCGGAACTGGGCAGCAGCCGGACTTCGAGGTCGGCCTGGGTCACGGTGCTGCCCGGACGCAGGTCACGGGCGGCGACCACGACCCCGGCCTGTGCTGTCTCCCGGGCACCGGCTGGTCGGAGTGCGAGCACGCCGGCCAGGACCACGAGGGTGACCGCGACCAGTCGGCGCAAGGCCATGGTGCGGGGCCAGCCTCTGGTGTGCAGAAGAGTGCGCAGCCGGTCGGTGGGCAGCGGGGCCAGCCTGGCAGCGCGACGGGTGGTTCGCACGACGCCTCCTTCGGTGAGTGGGCGGCGGGATGCCGACCAACATCGACGTTAGGCAATCGTGGCGAGGGAGGCGATCAACGAACGGCCGGCTGTGGACAACTGGCCCGCCTGTGGATAACTCGGGGGTCAGGAGGCTGCCGCGGTTGCACCCGAAGATGAGGTGCTGGACGATGAGGAGTTCGACTTCGAGCTGCCGGCTGACGACTTCGCGCTGGAATCGGACGAAGAGGACGAAGCGGGAGTCGATGTCTTCGAGTCGCCCTTGCTGCTCGCCGACGCGGTGGCGTCCGCCTTGGTCTCGGTTTTGACCTCGGCCTTGGCCTTGCCCTCCGACGCCTCGGACCTGCTGTCCGTTCGGTAGAAGCCACTGCCCTTGAACACCACGCCGACCGAGCCGAACAGCTTGCGGAGCCGGCCGGTGCATTCCGGGCACTCGCTGAGGGACGCGTCCGTGAACGACTGGACGGCCTCGAACCGATGGCCGCAAGCGGTGCATGCGTATTGGTAAGTCGGCACGGCCGTCCCCTTCAACGTACTGTCGTCGCACTTGGCACTCTCGATGACAGAGTGCCAATACGATGATGCGCCAGACACCGTACCGGGCGCAAACCTCCCCGTGCTACGTCACGTCGAGTGCCCGGAATCCACCTGCGGGAGTTAACACGGCGGTCATCCGGATGTCGTGCGGTTCACGCGGCAGCTCGTCGACCAGTTCCACGTCCCGCACCACCGCGACCAGCGGCACCTCGCGACGGGCCAGCGGCAGCGACCGGTCGTAGTGCCCGCCGCCCCGGCCCAGCCGCGTGCCGGCCCGATCCACCGCCAACGCCGGCACCAGCACCACGTCGGCCCGCCCGATCGCGGCCGGGCCCAGCCGGGTGCCGGCGGGTTCGAGCAGCCCGTGCGGGCCGTCGACGAGCGAGTCCGGACCGCCGTACACGGCCCAGTCCAACGGAAAAGCCCCGGTCACGACGGGTAGCAGCACGCGCCGGCCCCGCGCGGCGAGCGCGTCGACCAACGCAGGTGAACCGGGCTCGGTGCCCACCGGCAGATAGCTGCACACCGTGTCACCGGGGACGGCGAGCACCGCGGCCGCCAGTTCGGCGGCCTCGACCGCCCGTTGGGCCGGGGGCAGCGTCCGGCGGGCGGCGAGCAGTCGGGCCCGCCACTCACGTTTCGAGTGGCGATCTTCTTCCGGGTCACGCACGGCATGAGGTTAGGCTCGCGGATTATGAGCCCCACGCGCGCCGGCCGGACGGCGATCGCGCCCACGGTCCCGACCGTGCCGATTGTCGACAGCTCGAAACGAATCACCGCCGGTCCGGGTGGCGAGCTGCAATTGACCGACGCGATTGCTTTACTGATCACCGAGGGGCATCCGGTGCACGTCGTGGTCCATTCCGGAGGCCGACACGACCCGAGGGCCGCTGTTGACTTCGCTCTGGAACATGCGGACGCCGGACCGACGCTGCGGGAGCGACGCGACCACTCCTGACGGTGTCCGGCCCAGCGCCGGAGGCACCGCCGAACTGCGAGGACCAGCCGATGAGATCAGTAGACGAGCAGCTTGCGAAGGTGCTTGCCGGTGCGGTGCGGCCCGCGCCGGTCCGGGTGGCGATCTCCGAGGCGCAGGGCCTGCTGTGCGCCGAGGAGGTCGTGGCCGAGCGCGCGTTGCCGGGCTTCGACCAGGCCGCGATCGACGGGTACGCGGTACGCAGCGTGGACGTCCAGTCCGCCGGCACCGAACCGGTGACGCTGCCGGTGGTCGGCGAGATCGCCACCGGGTCGCGGCAGCCGCGTCGACTACAGCCGGGGCAGGCGGTCCGGGTGGCCACCGGCGCGCCGTTGCCCACGCTCGCCGACGCCGTCGTGCCCACCGGGTACACCGACGGCCACGACGCGCGCGTCACCATCGAGCGGCCGGTGCCGTCTGCCGCGTTCGTCCGCCGTACGGGTGAGGACGTGCAGCCGGGGGACGTGGCCGTCCGGCGTGGCTCGACGATCGGCGCGGCCCAGGTCGGGCTGTTGGCGGCGGTCGGCAGGGACAAGGTGCTGGTGCACCCACGGCCGAGGGTGTCGGTGATCTCGGTCGGCGACGAGCTGGTCGACATCGGCCGCACGCCGGGGCCGGGTCAGGTCTACGACGTGAACTCCTACGCGCTGTCTGCGGCCGGTCGGGATGCGGGCGCCGAGGTGACCAGGGTCGGCATCGTCCCCGGTGATGCCAAACGTTTGCGGGACGTGGTCGAGGGTCGGCTGCTGCTGTCCGAGGTGGTCGTGGTCGCCGGTGGGATCGGTGGGGCCGGCGGCGAGGAGATCCATCAGGCGCTGTCCGAACTGGGCAACATCGATGTGACCAGGGTCGCCATGCATCCGGGCTCGGTGCAGGGTTTCGGGCGGCTCGGGCCGGATCTGGTGCCGACGTTCCTGGTGCCGGGCAACCCGATGAGCGCGCTGGTGGTGTTCGAGGTGCTGGTCCGGCCGTTGATCAGGACCGCCCTTGGCAAGCGCAGCGCGCATCGGCGGGTGGTCGGTGCCCGGCTGCTCTCGCCGCTGACGTCCAGCAAGGGCCGCAAGGGTTTCCTGCGTGGCCAGCTGCTGCGCGACACGAGCACCGAGGAGTATCTGGTGCAGCCGCTGGGTACTTCGGGCGCGCACCTGCTCGCCTCGCTGGCCGAGGCCAACTGCCTGATCCTCGTCGAGGAGGACACCACCGAGGTGGCGGTCGGCGACGACGTGCAGGTGACATTCCTTGCACAGCGCGGATAATCGCGGACGGACGACAGACACGGAGCCCTTGGTGCCCGCCGAACTTGGACTGCCTACCGGTGCTGGCGACGCTGGTTGGCCGGGTGGTGCGCTGCTTTACGAAGCGCCAAAGTCTTCATGACCCCGGCAACGGCTCCCGCCCCACCCATGTCCCACTTCATCTCTTCCATATGATGGGCAGGTTTGAGTGAGAGACCTCCACTGTCGAAAGTTACGCCCTTGCCCACGAAAGCCAAGGGCTCGGGCTGTGTGCCGCCGCTGCCGTCCCAGCGCAGCGCCAGTATTCGCGGCTCTCGCGTCGACCCCTGAGCAACGCCCAGTAAGGCACCCATCCCCAACCGCACCGAAGTTGCCCTCTCGAGAACTCTCATCTGAACGCCGAAGTCCGCAAGGTGACGGCATCGATCGACGAAGCTTTGCGGGTAAAGGATGTTGCCGGGTTCCGGAGACCAGAGACGGGCGAAATCACGCCCTCGACCAGTGCGTCCACCCTGACATGCGCATTGCTCGGCACATTGGAGATGATTACGAGTTCCTCAAGGCTGAGCCGGGACTTGCCAGACAGCTTCGTGCGATAAGTGTCAATTCCTCCAGGCTCGCAGACGAGCACCCAGCACCAACCGCTTCAATATCCTGCGCGGTCATATTGCCTCAACGTCCACCCTCTTTAAACCCGAGGTCATCAGGTGCGCGGTGATTGCACCGCCCGCCTTTTCAATGTCATTGACAGCGCCCTTTCCCTGCCGATGCCAACCAGCGCCATACCGAACCGTGAGCCCTCCTTCGTACGAACACTTCAAACCAACTGCCCGCTTCACCCGTGAAGCGAGCCGACCTCACCGACTCAGCCACGAGCGCGAATTCCTCTATCGGCAGTTGAATGTCAGTGTTTTCGGCGCAAGGGTATACACGGCACTCGCAGCTGTCGGAAAAGCAGCACTTACGGTCACTCGCATATTTAAACCTTACTGGGAAGGCAAAGCCCGACAGTCCGTTCAAACATTTCAACTCGCCAC
This sequence comes from Candidatus Melainabacteria bacterium, assembly GCA_963702275.1. Lineage (GTDB taxonomy): Bacteria > Actinomycetota > Actinomycetes > Mycobacteriales > Pseudonocardiaceae > DATEPR01. The sequence goes on along the minus strand of CAVPCF010000014.1, from coordinate 6,806 downwards.
CGCCCTGCACCCGCTTTCGTGCCAGTGGGTCGGCTACGCGCGGGTGATAACGCTTGTCGCGCTTTTCGACATCGTCGAGGCTGCCGAAGTCCATCGACAGCGCCCCGGGCGAGGTGGGAAATATGTGGTCGGCGAGCGGCCCAAATTTCCGCCCGGAAATACTCCATCGACTTCACCCCGATGATCGTCTTCTGTCGGCAATGTCGGTCCCTCAGCCCGGTAAAGGCATCGGGGGAAAAGGTCTGGCACCGAATCGAGGCCAGCACGATGTCGACCGCGTTCGATCGGATCAGGCGCTGGCGCCGAGCGGCGGCGATGCCACCGAACACGGACGTTTGTGGTGAGCACGAAGCCCCACACTTCGGCGTGCAGCTGCAGGGGGCACCCGAATGGATGCTGAGCTTGCCGCCGATGGCGATGTCGATGCGGGCACCGACCCCGGCCGCCATGCAAATCGCGACCGCCTCCGGATCGTAGATCGCCCCGAAAACACTCGGCAGACCCGTCGCCCCGATCGCCTGCAACAGGTCCGTCCGGTCGCCTGGCGCACCGCCACCGGGGTTATCGGCGACATCGGCAAGGACGATGAGCCCGTCCAGCCGTCGCGCCTGATCGACGGCCTCAGCGATGGTTGGAAACTTCGGCAGCAGTGTATCGCGCAGGCCGTAGAGCTCGAGTCCAAGCGCGCGCGCCACCCGCGCCGCCAGTTCCGGATTACTATCCGCGGTCACCAGCACGCGCGTGCCGGTTTCCGGCGTATCGCCCCATGGAAAGCCGTGGATCAGACTGACGGTCAGGATCCCATCGGTCCGCTCCGCTGCCGCCAGGGACCGGTTGAAACTCGCCATCGGCTCGATCATCGTCGGATACAGGCCGATCATCCGACAATCGAAAATGGCGGGGGTCGGGTCGATCTTCGCTGCCGCTTTTGCTTGGCAGAGGCGGTAGAGCTCGCCAGCCCGGGCGTCGAAATCAATATGCGGATATTCCCGCATCGCGATGATGATATCGGCATTGTCGATCATCGCTTGGGTCAGGTGACAATGCGGGATCCAACATAACCCCAACGGGAAGGTCCGGGCCGACCTAGTTCGCACCGGCGAAGGATGTCGCCTTCACAGTCGAGATAGTCTTCCGCGACCATCGCGCCATGCAGATTGAGCAGGATGAAACGCAGATCCTCGCACCGACCAGATCGGCGAGCAGGGCATCGCGCAGTTCCTCGTAAACCGCACGCACGACCGGTCCGCCGGGCTGAGATCTGCGCAAATACTTTCGAAGACGCCGAAGCCATCGGCCTGCGCAAGCGCGCGCAGGGCTCGAAGACCGCAGCCGAGTCCCGAGCGGATCCTGTTGGCTGGCGCCTGACCGAAGATAATTCTCAGGTCCCAGGGCGACCGTCATACCCGGTCGTCATGTCGGAGAATGTATTTGGTCTCCATGCAAAACTGGGCAATGAAAACCAGTCCCGGATTTGACGGGTTCATCGTGGATAATCCTTTCGATTGTCCGAACGACATGGATGGAATTCAGGCGAGAAGCCACAGCGGCGTCTCGATGACATCGCCGAACGCGGTTTCAAAGGTTAGATCGGCGAGATTTTCTGACCGTTTGGACGGCGAGACTGCGCTTCGAGCTGCTCTCGTGCCCGGTGATCAAGAACAGCCACGCCGCAATCAACGAGCAAGGTGCGGCGACGAGCCCAGCCGAGGCTCAAGACGTCAGGTCCACTGAAGGCGCTGCTCAGATAGACGACCATGCTCGGTGCGAGGCCACGCCCAACACCTAAGCCCAGTACGCGGAGTAGATTCCGATACAAAGTCCGCGAAGCTCATTCGGAGACTTTCGTTACAATGGCGATGCTCGACGTCACCTGCGTGAGAATCGTCGTCGCCACGACCCGCGAAATAACAGGCAGCGACCCAGGGCGCACTTGGTGTAAGGCCTGAAAGCGAACGGAGTGCACAGGATGCAGGCAACAGCCGCCGCAAGTGTGATGCTGCGGTCGGCGCACCGAGCGAGACGGGCCGCCCTCCCGGCCATAAGGGAGCCGAGCACGCCGCCGATCAATGTTACGAAGCCTGGCCCTTCGCCGACCGGGCCAGCGCGCAAACCGTAGGAGCGCATGAGATCGTCGCAATCCACGCTTGCACCGCGGAGGATACGATCAAACCGAATGTCGACGCAGCGAACGAAGGAACCAGGAATTTCCGATAATCGAGGAGATGTCGAAACGAGCGGCCCAGCGACGGGCGATGATATACGGTCTCCAGCGTGCCGGCTCTCGCAACGCCAACAGGCCCGGCAATGCCGTTAGACTCAGTGCTGCGAACACGAGGTAGGTCGTTCGCCATGCAGATGGCGATGAGATGCCAAGAAACCCGCCAGCCCGATCCATCAGCAGGTCCAAGAGGAATGCGCGGACCAGATACGCGCCGGCCTGGCCAGTGAGTTGGGCCGTGGCCAGGATTCCATCCCGGTCCCGCGCCGGCTTGGCGGGAAAAAGTCCGATATGAGGGAACTTGCCGCCGGCCCCATCAGCGCACTACGGCGCCAACCGTGACCTCTGCCGCAAACAGCGCGAGAACCCTTTCGCCAGCGCGGCCGTGGTCATTGCGCCGACGAACGCCACAAGACCGAAACGTAGCAACCAAACCCGAGGCTTGCGATCGATCAGCATGCCCAAGGGAATCGCACCGAGGCCTTGTCCCAGGCCGAAACCCAGACCCTGTATGAAACCGAGTTGGACGTCGCTCAATCGAAGTTCGAGCTTGATCGGTTCTATCAAGAGGCTGGTGAGGACACCATCCATCTGCGAAGATCATGGCGGCGGCAAGGACAAGCAGCGCTCTGTGGCCGACGCTGCGCGTTGGAAAAGACGCGTCGGACGGCGCCGGATCCTCAGATCGGCCGGGCGCTACCAAATGCGCTGGCACGTGCAACATCCGCAATTTAGGCTACCAGCCAGTCGTAGTCAGAATGTCCTCGAAACGGACAATTCCACCGTCCGTGGTCGAATGTAAAGCAGAGGATAGGGAGGCAAACCCGCGTCGAGGCCACCGCCGATAACCCCGCGTCGATCGGTCGCATTGTTGACGGTAAAGTGATGCGCCAGGAGTCATGCTTCACCCCGGCTAACACGTCCAGTTCCGCGTAGGCAGGGAATATCGCCCGCGCGGCAGTCGGCTGAAAATTTCCCTCGCGCTCACCGACGTAGTTCACCGAGGCACCGACGACTCCGCTCGTGCCGAGCGTAATCGGTATTTCCTGATCCACGGAAAAATAAGCGGGAAACGACTGCTATACGGCAAAGAGCTACCCGCCGGTGCATTCAACCCCGTCGCCGCCGGCGCCTCTAAGTTAGAGCGGCGTCGCCCGGCTCACCCGCGAGCCTATCGTCATACCCGGGAGCGGCCGCACTTGCATCGCACTCGACGCCCTGGCTCTTGGCCCGCCCCACGCTGGCCGTATAACTGTTGAACGATTTCGGATCTATCAGAGGAACTGCCCCCGTCCAGTTGATACGATAGACCGACGCATCGAACGAAAGTACGTGATCCCAGGGGCTTCCCTTCACACCCACTCGTAGTTGATCGTCTTGTCCGGCAAGTACGTTACCAGATCATTACGGAAACGAATATCTCATTGCCGCCACCGGGGCGAAATACGGTAGCCACTCGCACATACACCATCAGGTTCGAGGCAAACCTGAATTGCGGTGTAACCAGGTAGGTGAAGGGATTTTCCGACACCGGCGCAGTAGCCTGCCGGTTGGGATTTGACCCGTAAAAGTCCTGGCGTAGTCCCCGGTGTATAGATACCGCGTGGCGGGCTGTTGATCGTGGCTATCGCCCAGACCTAGCTGCACGTCGAGTCGATCGGTCACATGGGCGGTAACATCGGCGAATGCCGCATACTCTTGGTAGGTTTCGGAGACGTTGTCGCCCCCGAAATCACCGGCGACTGCCCCCGTCGTCGTCTCGATAGCCGGAAAAGTGAAGTCCTGATTGTAGTCCTCGTGCGTATAAAAGCCGCCGACCAACCCGCGAAATATGTCCCGATCGATGCCAACAGGCGGATCTCCTGCGTAAATTGTGCGCGCTGTTGTTCGTTGTAGCCCGCCCCGCTGACTCCGAAGGGCTGCACGTAGGAGCTGAAAACCGAACTCAGGTCTTCTGCCGCGTAGTGCGAGAAGTAGCTGTAGCCGGTGATCGATGTGAGATCGAGGCTTCCCAGCTCGCTTTCGCGGTAGCGCTGAATCAGTCGTCATCCTTCTTGTATCCCTGGCTCCCAGGCACATAGTTCTGCTGCAAATCTCCGAAGCCCGGGACGCCGGCGAAAACAGAGTTGCTGCCGTTCGCTGGAGTGCTGCGCGAACGCGCTGACCTTCAGGAAGATATAGCCGAAGGACTCCGAAGTGCCGCGGCATGCCCGCCATACGCGTGACCCTCATTATCACCGTTGACTCGCTGCACGGGATCGTCGATATAGCCGGGGTCTTCACGGTAAAACCCGCTCACTCGGAAAGCCAGCGCATCCGTGACCGGCACATTCACGGCGGCACCGGAAGGTTTACCCCGCCTTATTGCCGTTATAACCCGCGCTGGTTCCCGCCTCGACGCGGCCGCTGAATGCGGCCGTGGAGGGATCGATCGTGACGTACTTGATGAGGCCGCCCATGCTGCTCGCGCCGTAGAGCGTCCCCTGCGGGCCACGCAAGACCTCGATGTGATCGAGGTCATTCGGATGATATTCGGGGCTGACAATGCGATAGCGGAAGCCCCATAAGGCACATCGTCGACGACGATGCCCACGGTCGATTTACTATACGGACCTGTGCAGATTCCCCAGTAAGGGAAACAATTCGCCGCGATTCCCGCTTGCAAAATTCAATCCGGGGAAATCGAAGGAATAGTCCCGAAAACTCGTCTGGTTCATGTCAAGGAGTGTTTGTGCGCTGATCGCCGTCACGGGCACCGGCACATCCTGAAGGCGCTCCTCACGCTTTTGTGCCGTGACCACAACTTCTTCGAGTGAGACCGTCTTCTGGGTCTCTTGAGAAGTTGTGGAGGTCGTACCGTCTACGGAGGAAGCCTTCGAACTTCGTCCGTCATCCACCTGAGCCACTCGAAATCGGTCGCTGACCACCGGACGCGATCATCGTCGCGACCGGCACGGTCAACACCATCAACAAGTCGGCGACCAGGATCTCGGACGCACCAGCCGCTGGGCATCCTGGTGGAAGCCAGCTCGGCAAGCGGCTGCCGATCGTGGCCATGCCGGTCAGCAACCCCGAGCATGCCGCGCACCCGGCGTTCGCCGAGAACATCGCCCGGCTGCGCTTTTGGGTCGTGACGGTGCTGACCCGGACCCAGCCGGACGAGGCGGACGAGGCGACGGCCGACCGCACCGCGCAGCGGGGGTTTCCCTGGGCGCGGGGTCTGGCGGGGGTGTCAGCCCGGCCACCAGAGTGACCGGGCGGCTATATGCGCGTGCTGGTCAGCCGACCTGCGACAGGCCCTTCTCCAGGTCGGCGCCATTCATGGGCGAGGACGAACTGGACGTCGGCATTCAGTTCCATGAAGAACGGCTCGGCGAACGGCGGCAGATCCGATGGATCGGGCATGTCGAACACCATGAACGCGGTGCGCCACCCCGTTGAACGTGGTGAAGTACATCGCCTCCGGCTTCCACCGCTCCGCGGCCCGCTGCATGACGCTGCCCAGGCCGATGATCCCCTGATCGCCTGGTTCGCCGCCTCGACGGGCAGGCTGATCTTGGCCATGACTCGCATAGGTCCCCCCTGATTGTTGTTCATCCCCTTTGGCAACGTACCAGGTCACAGCGTTACCGAACAGGCTGCGGGTGGCTTGCGGGTGAGGTGCACCGTTGAGCCACGATGTTGTCCAGGTACTGCCGGGTGGCGGTGTAGCTCCGGCAGCCCGGGCCAGCAGGAGAAGGTAATCTGCGCTGGCGACCGGTCGCGCGCCATCCAGAAGCTGGCCGGTATGGAAATCGTGTCGCCTGGGTTCGCCGGCAGCAACAGCCCGGCGCAGAGAAGCTTCCACCGGGGCAGTACCTGGTCACCGACTTCCCGGTGCTTTCGGCGGGGCCGACACCCTGGATCGCCTTCGAGTATGACGGCAAGGCGCTCGGGGCTGAACACGGCGGTCCCGCCAGGCTCCTGGTGCCGCACCTGTACCTGTGGAAATCGGCCAAGTGGGTGACGGGCATTGACCTGCTGACCAAGGACGAACCCGGGTTCTGGGAGACCCTCGGCTATCACAACTACGGAGACCCATGGCGGGAGCAGCGGTACTGGGGCGACTGGCCTGGCGGGTCAGCACGCGTCGCCTCGGTCCGTGACGAGACGGCCACCGCCCGCACGATCGCGCTGAAGGTCCCTGGCTGGCCCGGCCACGCGGCGGCCGGCGCGTGGATGTGCGGCTGACCGCCGAGGACGGCTACTCGGCCCAGCGGTCCTACTCGATCGCCTCGGCGCCAGACGGTGACCAGGTCGAGCTCACCGTGAACGGCTGGCCGACGGCGAGGTGTCCCCCTATCTCGCGGACGTGCTTGCCGCCGGTGACCTGCTGGACTGCGCGGGCCGATCGGCGGGTGGTTCGTCTGGGAGCCCGCCCCGGCGCCGGTCCTGCTGGTGGCGGGCGGCGGCGGCCTGGTGCCGCTGATGGCGATGATCCGCGCCCGGGCGGCCACGGGGACCCAGTCACCGTTCCGGCTGGTGTATTGGTAGGCGGTCCCGGTGACGCCCTCTACGCGACCGAATTGGCAGAACGGCAGCGCAG
>CAVPCF010000013.1:0-11993 GCA_963702275.1 Candidatus Melainabacteria bacterium | reverse complement strand
AGACGTTTCACCATCTGATCACACTCTTGTGATGTGACATCGGCTCGCGGCCCGGGCCGGGCCGTGACCGAAGTGTTAGGAACTGGCCGTCGGCGTCGGCAGCGGTCCCGCGGCGATCAGCGCGTGGAAGTCGCGGACCGGCACCGCCTTGGAGAACAGCCAGCCCTGGTAGGCGTCCACGCCCATGCCGCGCAGCACGTGGAACTGGGTCGGCGTCTCGACACCTTCGGCGACGCAGTTGCGGCCCATCGCTCTCGACATGTCCACCACCGCGCTGGCGACCGCGAAATCGGACGAGTCGTTCCCGACACCGGCCACGAACTGGCGGTCCACCTTGATGATCTGGACCGGCAGCTCCTTGAGCCTGGCCAGCGAAGAGTAGCCGGTGCCGAAGTCGTCCACCGCGAACCGGACACCGCGGTCGACCAGCTCGGACATCGCGGCGAGCGACCGGTTCGGCAGGTCGATCAGGCTCGTCTCGACCAGTTCCAGCACCACCCGCTCCCACGGGATGCCCGCCTCGAGCACCGCGTTGGCCACGATGTCCACGAACTCCGGATCGCCGGGCACCAGGCCGGCCAGGTTCACCGCGACGGAGACCGGCTTGCCGCTGCTGGTGCCCCAGGTCGCCGCCTCGCGCAGTGCGCCGCGCAACACCCAGCGGTCCAGCTCGCGCATCAGGCCGCCCTGCTCGGCCACCGGCAGGAACACGTCCGGCGCCAGCATGCCCCGGTCCGGATGCGGCCAGCGGACCAGCGCCTCAGCGGTCTGGATCACGCCGTCCGGTCCGACCACCGGCTGGTAGTGCAGCACGAGGGAGTCCGCGGTCAGCGCCTCGCGCAACTGTCCCTCCAGGTGCACCTGCCGGTCGGCGGACGCGATCAGCGCCGCGCTGGCCAGCGACACCCGGCCGCCGCCGCGCTTCTTCGCGTCGAACATCGCCGCGTCCGCGAAACGCAACAGGTCGGCCGCTGTGGTGGGATCGCCGTTGGGCACCGCGGCACCGATCGTGGCGGTCACCCGAACCAGCTGGCCGTGCACCGGCACCGCGGTCCGCAGCAGGGTGGAGACCCTGGTGGCCAGCGTGTCCACGCCGCCGACCTCGTCGATGTCCGGGCAGATGATCACGTACTCGTCGCCGGACAGGCGGGCCACCGTGCAGCCGGCCGGCAGGCCGCCCTCCAGCCGCCGCGCCAGGGCGACGAGCAGTTCGTCGCCCGCGTCATGGCCGAGCGAGTCGTTGATCCGCTTGAAGTTGTCGATGTCGCAGAACAGCACCGCCACGCTCGCCGCGTTCGGGCCGGACAGCGTCTGGCCGAGCAGCTCGTTGACCGCGAACCGGTTGGGCAGGCCGGTCAGCTCGTCGTGGGTGGCCTGGTGGCGCAGTACTTCCGCGGTGCGGCGGCGTTCCGTGATGTCCTGGAACACGACCAGCCAGAACCGCCTGCCGTCGTCCTGCACGGACATGGCCACGTGCAGTTCGCAGTACACCGGCTCGCCGTCGGCCCGCACCAGCACCTGCTGCGGGAACCGGTGCGTGCCTCGGTCCTTGCTGGCCCGGATCCGCGCGCCCGCCTCGGCCATCGAGTCCCGGTCGTCCGGGTGCGCCAGTTCCAGCGCGCTGCGGCCGCGCAGCCGTTCCAGGCTGAAGCCCAACAGGTCGCACAGCGCGTCGTTGGCGTCCACCAGCCGGGTCTGCTCGTCGAACAGGCCGATGCCGACCGGCGTCACCGCGACCAGGTCGGTGAACCGCTGGCTGGAGCGCAGCATCCGGGTCTCCGCGGCCCGCTGCTCCGTGATGTCCTGCGAGGTGCCGGCCCGGATGCCGCTGCCTTCCGCGCCCGGCAGCACCGCGCTGCAGCAGCGGAACGTCCGTACCGCGCCGTCCGTCCGGATGATCCGGTATTCGCAGTCCATCGGCTGCTGGTCCTGGACCCGCATGCGCAGCATGTTCTGCAGCCACGTCCGGTCGTCCGGGTGCACGAGGCCGAGGAAGGTCTCGTGGGTGATCGGGACGCCCACCTCCATGCCGTACAACTCGTACAGCATCGGCGACCATACGCTGTAGCCGGTACGCGGATCCCACTCCCATGTGCCCATCCGGGCGGCCCGCTGCGCGTCCTCGAACCGCTTGCGGTCGGCAAGCAGCTGCCGCTCCAGCAGGCGGGTCTGGGTCACGTCCTGAATGGTGCCCACCACGCTGGTGACCTTGCCGGACTCGGTGTCCTGGCCACGCAGCCGCACCACGTACACCCGGTCGCCGGACACGCCGTTGATCTCGAACTCGAGCGGCTCGTCCAGCATGGTGGTGGTCAGCGTCTCGCGGACCTGTTGCAGCATCGGCCACTGGCGCGGGTCGACGCTGATCTTCGGATCGTCCGGCGGTTCCTCGTCGACCTGGGCGTACATCTCGTCGAGGACCTCGCTGCGCCCCAACTGCCCGGTCGCGAGGTCGTAGGTGAAGCTGCCCATCCTGGCGATCCGCTGGGCGTCCAGCAGCGCGGCCCGGTCCTCGGCCAGCGCGTTGCGGGCGAGGTGGCGGTCGGTCACGTCCCGGACGTAGCCGGTGATCGGCTGGCTGGGCGCGGCGCTCGGCTGGCGGGCGGCCGCGATCGTGTGCATCCAGCGCGTCTCGCCGTCCGGCCGGATGATCCGCAGCTCGACGTCGAATGCCTCGCCGTCGACCTGGTGGCGGCGCCAGTGCTCGCACGCCTTGTCGACGTCATCCGGGTGGACGAAGTCCAGCAGGGTCTGCGCGCAGGAGTCCATCGTGCCGGGCTCGACGCCGAGCAGGCGGTGCAGGCTCGGCGACCAGATCACCTCCCCGGTGACGTGGTCGTACTCCCACCAGCCCATCTTGGCCAGGCTCTGCGACTCGTCGAACCGGCGGCGCACGGTGCTCAGCGCGGTGTTGGCGTTGACGAGATCGGACACGTCGGTGAGCAGCACGGCGTCAAGGCCGCTGCCCGGCACGCGCCAGCGGACCGCGCGGACCGGCACGCCGTCGTAGTCGTCGAGGACGAGGCGCAGGTCGGGTTCGGTGCCGATCAGGATGTCGTCGAGGCGCCTGCCGATCAGCCGGTCGGGATGGTCCACCCCGGCCAGCTTCGCCGCGGCCTCGCTGGCCACCATGACGAGGCCGGCACGGTCGATGAGCAGTGCGGGCGCGTCGGGCAGTCCCGACACCGTGCCTCGGTCACCGCCCCGGTCGGCCAGGGCAGTCACCATCGCGGCGGGGCCAGCTACCGCACTGGCTGGCTTCGCCGGTTCGACCCGCTCGGCCACAGGCTTGCCCTTCCGCTGGACCGTTACGGCGACCGGGTGACGAGATCGACCGTGCGCGGCCACTGTTCACGGACGGCAGCCGCCGCACCCCTGACTCGTCGGTCGTCCTTCACCCAATAGAAGGACCGTAGCGTGTAATCGTCCCAGAACCCAACGTAAGTCGGTCACGAGTGGGTTCTGTCCGATAAATGGAGGTCAGTCCGTGCGAACGACGCCATCGGACACCGCGGCCGCCGCCACGGCCGCCGCGACCTCGGGCGCGACCCGCGGATCCAGCGGGCTGGGCACGATACGGTCCGTAGCCAGATCGTCGGCCGCGACCGCCGCGATGGCTGCTGCCGCGGCCAGTTTCATGTTCTCCGTAATAGTGGTCGCGCCGGCGTCCAGGGCGCCCCGGAAAATGCCCGGAAACGCGAGAACGTTGTTGATCTGGTTCGGGAAATCGCTGCGCCCCGTCGCGACGACGGCGGCGTAGCGGCCGGCGAGCGTCGGGTGGATCTCCGGGTCGGGGTTGGACAGCGCGAACACGATCCCGTCCGGCGCCATGCCGGCGACGTGCTCCTCGGCGACGGTGCCCGACGACAGCCCGACGAACACGTCGGCGCCGCGCAGCGCGGTGCCGAGGTCGCCGGTGAGCCGCATCGGGTTGGTGCGCGTCGCCAGCTCGGCCTTGACCGGGTTCATGCCGTCCCGGCCGGTGTGCACGATGCCCCGGGAGTCCAGCACGGTCACGTCCGGCACACCGGCGGCCAGCAGGATGTTCGCGCAGGCCACGCCCGCCGCGCCGGCACCGGACACGACCACCCGAAGGTCACCGATCCGCCGTCCGGTGGCCGCGGCCGCACCACGCAGGGCGGCCAGCAGCACGACGGCCGTGCCGTGCTGGTCGTCGTGCATGACGGGGCAGTCCAGGGCCTCGATCAGCCGGGCCTCCAGTTCGAAGCAGCGCGGCGCCGCGACGTCCTCCAGGTTGACCGCGCCGAACGACGGCCGCAGCCGGACCAGCGTCTGGACGATCTCGTCCACGTCCGTCGTGGCCAGGACCAGCGGGATCGAGTCGAGGCCGCCGAACCGCTTGAACAGCGCGGACTTGCCCTCCATCACCGGCAGCGCGGCACCGGGCCCGATGTCGCCGAGGCCGAGCACGGCGGTGCCGTCGCTGACCACCGCGACCAGCCGGTGCGCCCACGTGTAGCGGCGGGCCAGCGTTGTGTCGGCGGCGATGGCGAGGCTGACCTTGGCCACGCCGGGGGTGTAGGCGATGGAAAGCGACTTGGGGTCGGACAGCGGCGCTGTCACGTCGATACCGAGCTTGCCGCCCTCGTGCGCGGCGAAGATCTCGTCGTCGGAGAGGCTCAGGTCCTCGTCGTTCACGGTGGTCACGGTGTGTTCCTACCTGTTGATCGGCACGACCGGCAGCACTCACGGTCAGGTGACACGCGGGGCGGGTTCGCGCCGAGCGGGCGTCGGCTGCGCGGCTAGCTCACGCCATGGGTAGCGGCGGAGCAGGTGGTGCGCGCCAAACGCTGCGGTCGGACCAGTCTGCCAGCCGCCGACAACATTGTCTGCGGCAGGGGTCACACTCCTCCATCGATTTTCCACGTGTCGGCGGCGGCGCCAGCAAGACGTCCGTCCGATTTCCGCCGCGAGCGGCACCGATACGCTGTCCGCCATGGAAGCTCGTGAACTGTCCGTCCCCGATGCGTTCGAGTTCAGCCCCCGGTCGTTCCCGGACAGCCGGGGCGTGTTCGTGGCCCCGTTCCAGGAATCGGTCTTCCAGAAGACGGTGGGCTATCCGCTGCGGGTGGGCCAGAGCAACCACAGCGTGTCGCACCGGGGCGCGCTGCGCGGCGTGCACTTCGCGGACGTGCCGCCCGGCCAGGCCAAGTACATCTACTGCCCGTACGGCGCCCTGCTCGACGTCGTCATCGACCTGCGCGTCGGCTCGCCGACGTTCGGCAAGTCCGACGCCGTGGTCCTCGACTCGACCGACTTCCGGGCCCTGTACCTGGCGGAGGGCCTCGGCCACGCGTTCATCGCCCTGACCGACGACACGATGATGTCGTACCTGTGCACCACGGGCTACAACCCGACGGCCGAGCACGGCATCAACCCGCTGGACCCGGCGCTGGCCCTGCCGTGGCCCTCCGACATCGAACCGATCCTGTCGGACAAGGACCTCGGCGCCCCGAGCCTGGCCGAAGCAGAAGCCAGCGGCCTGCTCCCGCGCTACGCCGACTGCAAGGCCCACTACGACGAGCTACGAGCCGGCCTCGGCCAAGCCTGACAGCCGCCCCGGCCGAGGCCACAAGCGACACAGCACCACACCGAGCACGCGGGCCGCACCCAACTCCCGCGAGTCGGTGGACCCGAACGGGTTGTCCCCCACCACGAACCAGCCACCGTCCTGAAACTCGACCACCCGCTTGACCGACAACTGCCGCGGCCGGGCGTCCCACACGACGAGAGCGACGTCCCCACTCCTGGGCGTCCGGCCAGGCCGCACCAGCACGACGTCCCCGCTGGACAACGTCGGCGCCATGGACGGCCCGACGACGCGGACCCGCCGCAGCGGCAGCCGTCCGAGATCCCGTGCCAACGATCACCTCCGCCTGCCCGCCCTGTCCCACGAGGGTAGGGTCGTCAGGTCGGAGCATCCACTGTCAGGGAGGAACAATGCGACTGGCGTCGCGCATCCTCGGCCCGCGTCTCGCGGCCACAGCACACTGCGATCTGCCGTGCGGTGTCTACGACCCGGCTCAGGCCAGGATCGAGGCCGAGTCCGTCAAGGCGATCCAGCAGAAGTACCAGGACAACGAGGACCCCGAGTTCCGTGCCAGGGCCATCGTGATCAAGGAACAGCGCAGCGAACTGGTCAAGCACCACCTGTGGGTGCTGTGGACCGACTACTTCAAGGCCCCGCACTTCGAGAAGTACCCGCAGCTCCACAGCCTGTTCAACCAGGCGACCAAGGCAGCGGGCGCGTCCGGCACCAAGGGCTCCATGGACCCGGCCAAGGGCCAGGAACTCCTGGACCTGATCGCCGAGATCGACAAGATCTTCTGGGAGACCAAGCAGGGCTGATCTCTCTATTCCGAACACGCGGCCGGCGGTACCGGGTCGAGGTGAGCTGTCCAGCCTCGAGCCGGCACCACCGGCCGTCGTCGTGCGTGGGGCCTCGCGTCACCGGCGAATAACGATGTGCCCGACGAATTCCGCCTCCCGGACAGGGGCGTTGCGTCGGGTGGGGGCGCGGTGCAAGCTGGCCGCGAGGTGATGACCTTGGGTGCGAAGCAGCCGGTTCGGCACGGGCGCGAGTGGGCGCGGACGCTGTCGTTACTGTTCGCGCTGCCGGCCTTGTTCCTGGTCATGTGGCTGATGATCCGATCCTGCGGGACCGTGCCGCTGTCGGGATATTCGGGCCTGGGTGGGCCGTGAAGGGACCGCTGGACCGGTTGCGCGGGTTGTGTCTCGCGTTGCCGGAGACGACGGAGCGGCTCAGCCACGGTGAGCCGGCCTGGTTCGTGCGGGACAAGAAGACCTTCGTGATGTATGCCGATCACCACCACGACGATCGCGTCGGGTTCTGGTGCGCGGCGGGCCCCGGTGTCCGGGATGCCTTGCTGGCGAGCGATCCGGACCGCTACTTCTATCCGCCGTACGTCGGCCATCGCGGGTGGCTCGGGGTTCGGCTGGACGTGCCGGACGTGGACTGGGCCGAGATCGACGAGATCGTGACCGACGCCTACCGGGTGATCGCGCCGAAGAGCCTGGTCGCGTTGCTCAACGGTTAGTGAGATCAGTGGCACACCCGCCGATACCGGCCGACCCGGGCCCGGCTGCCTACCATGACCGGGTGTCGTCGAATGACCAGTGCGTCGTCTACGTCCTGCGCCACGGTGAGACCGAGTGGTCGGCCACGGGCCGGCATACCGGCAGCACCGACGTGCCGCTGACCGTCGTCGGTGAGCAGCAGGCGCGGCTCGCCGGGCTCGTGCTCAGCAGGCTGCGTGGCACGAACCGGCCGCCGGCGCTCGTCCTGTGCAGCCCCCGCGCGCGGGGGCTGCGGACCGCCGAACTGGCCGGGCTGCAGGTGGACGAGGTGACGGAGGAGCTGGCCGAGTGGGACTACGGCGACTACGAAGGCCTGACCACCGAGCAGATCCAGCAGAAGGTGCCGCACTGGACCGTGTGGTCGCATCCGGTTCCGCACGGTGAGACCGCGGACCAGGTCGGCAAGCGCGCCGATCACCTCCTCGATCGGGTGACGGCGGCGGTGGCCGGCGGGGACGTGGTGCTGGTCGGGCACGGGCATTTCAGCCGGGTGCTGGTGGCGCGGTGGCTGGACGAGCCGGTCTCGGACGGGGTGCGGTTCGGGCTGGATCCGGCCGGCACGACGGTGCTCGGTTCGGAGCGCGGGGAACGTCAGGTGATACGGTCGAACATCCCGCCCTGGTCGGTCTGACCGGGCCGCCATACCAGGGGATATCTTGCCGGACAACAGGATTCGCCGTGTCGTCCCGTCCGATGTCGAACGTGTCGTCGCGCTCACGCACGAGCTGGCCGACTACGAGAAGGCCCCGGACGAGTGTCACCTGACCGTCGAGCAGTTGCACAGCGCGCTGTTCGGCCCCGCGCCCGCGTTGTTCGGGCACGTGGCCGAGGTGGACGGCGAGGTCGTCGGGTTCACCATGTGGTTCCTCAGCTTCTCGACGTGGCGCGGGGTGCACGGGCTCTACCTGGAGGACCTGTTCGTCCGGCCGGCGCATCGCGGTTCCGGGCTGGGCCGGGCACTGCTGGCCGTGTTGGCGCGGGAGTGCCTCGAGCACGGCTACGAACGGTTCGAATGGTCGGTCCTGAACTGGAACACGCCCGCGATCGAGTTCTACCGGTCACTGGACGCGGTGCCGGTCGACGGGTGGACGCGGTACCGGCTGGCCGACGACGCACTGGCGGCACTCGCGGCGCACAGCTGATCCACAGCAGATGGCAAGTGTTCTCTTGGGTTGATCGGCTTTCCTGAAGCTGACGGTGCGGCACGAAGCCGCCGCCGGAGGCGAGGAGGTCGCCATGCTGACCCACCCGTTGCTCACCGTGCCGTGGCAGGCGGCCAGCAGGCGCGGACCACGGCAGATCAACGCACGACGCCACCGCCGTGCACCACGATCCGGATACCGGACGGGCCGCGTTCGTGGTGGCCGACGGGGTCGGGGACACGTGGGCGGCCGCGTCGGCGGCGCAGTTGGCCGCCGGGATCGCCGCGCGGGCCGCCGTGTCGGTCGGGCCGGTACAGGCCGTGTTGGCCGCGCAGCGGATCCTGCTGGCCGAGGGACCGGACGACGGCGACGCCGTGCTCGTCGTGGCCGTGCCGGGCGCCTACTCATGCGACGTGGCGTGGGTGGGTGACTGCCGGGCCTACCAGTCCAACGGCCGGGTGCTGGAGCAGATCACCGTGGACCACACGGTGGCCGAGTACTACCGGTCCCGCGACCAGCCCGTCACGCCGCGGATGGCGCACCTGGTCACCACGTCCGTGCGGACCGTCAAGCCGGAGCGGGTCGGCAGCACGCACACCGCGCTGGCGGCCGGCCGGCTGCTGCTGTGTTCGGACGGCGTGTACCGGTCGCTGACCGGCACGGACCTGCGGACCATCCTGGACGGGCCGAAACCGGCGGAGCAGCTGGTGGACGCGGCGCTCGGCTTCGGCGGGCGGGACAACAGCACCGCGCTGGTCGTCGAGCACACGCTGCCGTCCGAGCCGGCCACGCGGGCGGCCTAGCGATCGGCCGTCGCGTCGACGGCCCACGCGCGTGCCGGCGCGGTGAACAGCAGGACCAGCGCGGCGACGCACACCACGACCGTGATGATCGCCGGCACGACCAGCGACGTCGGTCCGATGGCGTACCAGGCGACCGCGATCAGCAGCAGTTGCAGCACGGTCGCCGGGGTGCGCGTCCAGCGCCTGCCGAGTACCAGGCCGGCGGCCAGGCCGAGAATCGCGGCGGCCAGCAGGCCGAAGAACCCGGCCTCACCCAGTAGTGGGGCCCCGTTGGTCACGTTGAGTGCCCGCACGAGTACCGCGACGGCGAACGCGAGGGCGGCCAAACCTTGCACCGCGACCAGAAAGCCGACTATGCGCACTGCTCGGGGCGCTGGGCTCGGAGTGGGCACCGGGACAGCCTTTTCGGTGGTGGGGTCGCGCACGTCACGTTACGTGCCTACCGCTGATCGTAGGCCACCCGGTCGGCCGTATTCTTCTGACCACTGGACGCGCGATGATCGGTAGGCCAGTCCGCAGTCGTCGGGGAGCAGACGGTCGTCTGGGTGCACTCGCCACGACACGGCCACCGTGAACGGTCGCGCGATGTCGTCGTGCGCGAGGAGGGAGCGGACGTCACAACCGGTGCTGTGACCATGCGCACGGGTGAGCACAACCGGGTTAACCAGTTGAATTGGCTTACCCTGCGCTAGTGCTTGCCCTCCTGGTGGTGAATCCGCAGGCGACCGCGACGACGGCCGCCGGGCGTGACGTGCTGGCGCACGCGCTGGCCAGTGACGTGAAGCTCGAGGTGCTGGAGACCAGCTACCGGGGCCACGCCGCGGACGCGGCCGCCCAGGCCGTCGCTGACGGCTTCGACATGGTCGTGGCGCACGGTGGCGACGGCACCGTCAACGAGGTCGTCAACGGCCTGATGCGGGCCGGGTACGACGGTGCGCACCGGCCGACGCTGGGCGTGGTGCCCGGCGGGTCGGCCAACGTGTTCGCGCGGGCGCTCGGCCTGCCGCGCGATCCGGTCGAGGCGACGCACCTGCTGCTGCGTGCGATCGAGACCGGTCACTCCAGGATGGTGGGCCTCGGCCGGGTGGACGACCGGTGGTTCACCTTCAACGCGGGCATCGGCTGGGACGCCGAGGTGGTCGCCGCGGTGGACCGCAGGCGGCGCAAGCAGGCCAGCCCGGTGCTCTACATGCGCACGGCTCTTGGCCACTACGCCCGGGAGGCGCTGCGCGCGCCTGAGCTGACCATCGAACTGCCCGGCGAGGAGCCGGTCACCGGGGCGCGGCTGGCGTTCGTGTGCAACACCGACCCGTGGACCTATGTGGGGTCCAAGCCGTTGCGGTTGATCCCGACGTGTTCGTTCGACCGGGGCCTCGGCCTGTTCGCGCTGCGTAGCCTGCGGACACCGACCGTGTTGCGACACCTCGGCCAGGTGCTGCGGAACGCGGCAGAACCCACCGGCAAGCACCTCGTGCTGCGCGACGACGTGTCACACATTCGGGTGACATCGGCGAAGCCGGTCCGGGTCCAGGTCGACGGCGACCTGCTGGGCGAGCGGCGGAGTGTAAACTTCGTGTCAGTGCCGGCCGCACTCAGGGTCGCAGTGTGATCCGTACGTGACCTGGCCGCGACCAGGTCGCGACGTTGACCTGGTTGTAGAGGCACGTCGAATCCGCATGTCAAGTGCAGTCGATCTTTCGGGTGAGCTGTCTCACCGGTTTGTGACTTAGCTCTTGACATCGACGCGGTTCGTGAAACCATTCACAAGCACCCCGACGACCTACCCGACGACGAATGGTGCGCAGAAGCGCGCCTAGCGAGGAGCAAGGAACAATGGACTGGCGCCACCGCGCGGCCTGCCGTGACGAGGACCCTGAGCTGTTCTTTCCCGTGGGGAACAGCGGTCCCGCGCTCCTGCAGATCAGCGAGGCCAAGGCGGTTTGCCGACGTTGCCCGGTCGCGTCCAGCTGCCTGACCTGGGCACTGGACAGCGGCCAGGATGCCGGTGTCTGGGGCGGAATGAGCGAGGACGAGAGGCGTGCGCTGAAGCGCCGCACCCGGTCCCGCGCCCGCACCAGCGCCTGAGTCATACCTGAGCAGGAGGGCCCCCACCCTCATTGCCGAGCCGGGGAACTAACCCGGAAGCGTCATACGCGTAGGACCCGCTACAGCCCCCGGTAGCGGGTTCTCGCGTCTGCGCGTGGCCGGACTTTCCGAAAGGCTGGCGGGAAATCCCGCTGCTTACCGAGGCACCGCTATGCCCATTTGAGGTGGCTGGCCGAAGTCAGCGCGGCTGGCGCAGCGGCACGCGCAGCACGGCCTCGGTGCCTCGGCCGTGTTTGCGGCGCAGGCTCAGGGATCCGCGTAGTTCGCTGTCCACCAGGGTGCGCACGATCTGCAGGCCGAGCCGTTCGGTGCGTTCCAGGGAGAAGCCGCGTGGCAGGCCGACGCCGTCGTCGGAAATGGCCACGTCCAGCCATTTCGCCGACCGTTCCACCCGGACCACCACCTCGCCGCGTTCCGGCGCGGGATAGGCGTGCTCGAAGGCGTTCTGCAGCAACTCGGTGAGCACCAGCACCATCGGCGTGGCGCGTTCCGCCGATACCACGCCGAAAGCGCCCTCGCGGCGGACGGTGACCCGGCCGTCGGTGCCGGCCAGGTCGCCCATGATCGGGATCAGCCGGTCGACCAGCTCGTCCAGGTTCAGGCGTTCGTCCACCGACAGCGACAACGTCTCGTGCACCATCGCGATCGACGTGATGCGGCGCACCGACTCGGTCAGTGCGTCGCGGGCCTCGTCGCTGCTGGTGCGCCGGGACTGTAGGCGCAGCAGCGCGGCCACGGTCTGCAGGTTGTTCTTCACCCGGTGGTGGATCTCGCGGATCGTGGCGTCCTTGGACATCAGCGCGCGGTCCTTGCGCTTGACCTC
>CAVPCF010000012.1:0-10205 GCA_963702275.1 Candidatus Melainabacteria bacterium | reverse complement strand
GACCGCATCGATCCCGAGTGGCCATCCGGCGCGTCCGAGCGTGAGCACCCCGTCAGCGAACTGGCATCGGACCGGCAGGGTTCGCTGTCCCCGTTCGGCGACGAGCCGTTTCCGCTGCCCGCCGAGAGCCTGCCCTACGAGCACCCGGTGACCGTCATCAATCGATGACCGCGCGCATACCCCCGTACGGCCACGGACTAGGGTCCGCAGGAACGTTCGCGTACGGGGAGGCGTGCCATGCCGGTGCCGGGTCCTGGTTACTCGATCACGGTCCGGGTGGAGGCGCCGCCGTCCACCAGCGCCGCCGGTGACCTCACGTCCGCGGTCGGCCGGGTGGGCGGTGTCATCACGGCGTTCGACGTGGTGGAGTCGCACACCGACCGGATCGTGGTGGACATCACATGCAATGCCATGTCGGCCGACCACGCCAAGGACATCACCGCCGCGCTGGAGGCGTTGCCCGGCGTCGTCGTCCGCCAGGTCTCCGACCGCACCTTCCTGATCCACCTCGGCGGCAAGATCGAGGTCACGTCCAAGGTCGCGCTGCGTAACCGTGACGACCTCTCCCGCGCCTACACCCCAGGGGTGGCCCGGATCTGCCTGGCGATCGCGGCCAATCCGGCCGACGCGCGCCGCCTGACGATCAAGCGCAACACCATCGCGGTGGTCACCGACGGCTCCGCAGTGCTGGGGCTGGGCAACATCGGCCCGGCCGCCGCGCTGCCGGTGATGGAGGGCAAGGCCGCGCTGTTCAAGAAGTTCGGCGCGGTGGACGCGTGGCCGGTGTGCCTCGACACGCAGGACACCGAGGAGATCATCCGCACGGTCGAGCTGATCGCACCGGTCTACGCGGGCATCAACCTGGAGGACATCGCCGCGCCGCGCTGCTTCGAGATCGAGGCCCGGCTGCGCGCGAAGCTGGACATCCCGGTGTTCCACGACGACCAGCACGGCACCGCGATCGTGGTGGTCGGCGCGCTGCGCAACGCGTTGCGGGTGGTGGGCAAGGACATCAAGGACTGCAAGATCGTGGTGTGCGGCGCGGGCGCGGCCGGCTCGGCGATCATCCGGCTGCTGCTGCACAAGTCGCCGGGCGACATCCTCGCGGTCGACGTCAACGGCATCGTGCACCCCGACCGGGATGACCTGGACGCGAACCTGGCCTGGCTGGCCGTGCACACCAACGCCCAGCGGGTCAGCGGCACCCTGCACGACGCGCTGGTCGACGCGGACGTGGTCATCGGCGTGTCCGCGCCCAACCTGTTCGGCGCCGACCAGGTCGCCACGATGCGGCACAACGCGGTGGTGTTCGCGCTGGCCAACCCGGACCCGGAGATCGACCCGCTGGAAGCGCAGAAGCACGCGGCCGTCGTGGCGACCGGGCGCAGCGACTACCCGAACCAGATCAACAACGTGCTGGCGTTCCCCGGCGTGTTCCGCGGCCTGCTGGACGCGCACGCCCGCACCATCACCGACGCGATGCTGCTGGCCGCCGCGGACGCCATCGCGGACGTGGTGGACGGGGACCGGCTCAACGCCTCGTTCATCGTGCCCAGCGTGTTCGACTCCGCGGTCGCGCCCGCCGTCGCCGAGGCGGTGGCCAGGGCCACCACGGCGGCAGCGGTCGCGCCGTAGCATCGACTCGTGACCGAGCTTGCGGAGTCGCCATTCGGCACAGGGGCCTTGGTCGCGGGGCCGCTGAGCGCTGGGGAGGTGGGTTCGTGACGGAGTTGTCCCATCTGGACGCCACGGGCGCGGCCCGGATGGTCGACGTGTCCGCCAAGGACGTGACCGCCCGCACCGCCGTGGCGTCGGGCGTGGTGCGTACTACGGCCGAGGTGATCGGCCTGCTGCGCGCCGGCGGGCTGCCCAAGGGTGATGCCCTTGCCACGGCCCGGATCGCCGGCATCATGGCGGCCAAGCGCACGCCCGATCTCGTCCCGCTGTGCCACCCGATCGCGATCACCGGTGTCACCGTGGATCTCCAGGTGCGGGACACCGAGGTGGCGATCGTGGCCACGGTCCGCACCACGGACCGGACCGGGGTGGAGATGGAGGCGCTGACCGCGGTGGCCGGCGCGGGCCTCGCCCTGCACGACATGATCAAGGCCGTCGATCCGGCCGCGGTGCTCGATGCCGTTCGGGTGGAACGAAAAGAGGGCGGCAAGACCGGACTGTGGGTACGTGAGCCGTGAACACCGTGGGTGCGTGAGCCGTGAACAGCGAATCCCGAGAGCACCGCTCTCCAAAGAGAGCAGTGCTCACAAACGAGAACACCACAGAGAGCACTGCTCTCGAAAATGAGCAGCGCTCTCCAAAAGAGAGAGCGGTGATCACAGACGAGAGCACTGCTCTCGCGCGGACCGCCGTCGTGATCGCCGCGTCGAATCGCGCCGCCGCGGGCGTCTACGCCGACCGGACCGGCCCGGTGATCGTGGCCTGGCTGCGCGAACGCGGTTTCGACGTGGCAGAGCCGATCGTGGTCCCGGACGGCGACCCGGTGGCCGCCGCCCTGGCCGACGCGGTGTCGGCCGACACGCGACTGGTGATCACCACCGGTGGCACCGGCATCAGCCCGACCGACCGCACCCCCGAAGCGACCAGCTCGGTCCTGGACTACGAGGTGCCCGGCCTCGCCGACGCGATCCGCGCCGCCGGACTGCCCACCGTGCCCACCGCCGTGCTGTCCAGAGGCCTGGCCGGGGTGGCCGGCCGCACCCTGGTGGTGAACCTGCCCGGCTCGACCGGCGGCGTACGGGACGGCCTCGGCGTCCTGGCCGACCTGCTGGACCACGCCCTGGACCAACTGTCCGGCGGCGACCACGGTCCGCCGCATGATCACAGCCCGGCCCACGATCACGGTCCGGCCCACGAGTCCGCGGTCGGGCCGGCGGCGCAGGTGTGCCGGGCCACCGTCACCGAGCAGCCGCTGTCGGTGGACGAGCACGCCGCCCTGGTGGACAACGCGGCCGCCGGTGCCGTTGTCACGTTCGCGGGCGTGGTACGCGACCACGACCACGGCCGGGGTGTCGGCGAACTGGAGTACGTCGGCCACCCCAGCGCGGCCGACGTGGTCGCCGAGGTGGTGGCCGACCTGGCCCGCCGCCACGGCCCGGCCGGTGTGCGGGCCATCGCGGCCAGCCACCGGATCGGCACCCTGGCCATCGGGGACGTGGCGCTCGCCGTCGCGGTGGCCGCCGAACACCGCGCGGAGGCCTTCGCCGCCTGTTCGGATGTTGTGGACGAGGTGAAGCGTCGCCTTCCGGTGTGGAAGCGCCAGACGTTCACCGACGGCACCGACGAGTGGGTCAACTGCCCGTGAGAGCCGGGGACCCCACCGCGATCGGGGGAGGTGCGGTGGGGCCCACGGTTCATCTCGGCGACTCGATGGCCGCCGGATGGCTCACTTCGTGACGAGACTCTGACCCGGGAAGATCAGGTTCGGGTTCGCCACGACGCCCTTGTTCTCGTTCCACAGGGTGTTCCAACCACCCTGCACGCCCTGCTTGGCTGCGATGCCGGACAGGGTGTCGCCCGCGACGACGGTGTAGTCGCCGTTCGGCGCGCTCTGCGGCGCGCTGGAGGTCGTGCTCTGCACCTGCTTCGGTGCGGCCGCGGGCGCCTTCGGAGCGGTCACCGTGCGGTGCTGGGCCGGTGCGGCGGCTGCCGTGCCGCCGCCGGACGATCCGCCGCGCAGGCCGCACACCGGCCACGCGTGGATGCCCTGGGTGGCCAGGACGCGCTCGGCCACCGCGATCTGCTGCTCCCGCGACGCGTTCTGCGGCATGCCCTGCCCGCCGTTGGCGTGCCAGGTGCCCAGCGTGAACTGCAGGCCGCCGTAGAAGCCGTTGCCGGTGTTGATGGCCCAGTTGCCGCCGCTCTCGCACTTGGCGATCGCGTCCCAGTTCACGCTCGACGCGTTGGCCGGAGTGGCCGCGATCCCCAGCGGCACGCTGATCACCACGCCGGCGAGGGCGACCTTGGCCGCGCCACGGAGGACGCGGGACTGCTTGCGGTGCTTGCCTCGGATGGAAGCCATTTCCCTCTCGCCCACCGCGCCTGCTGATGGAGCGCACGCTGACGGGTTCGTCGCGAGACGATCCGTCTTCGTCCCTGTCCGGCGGTTGACTCTCGCTCGGGGTTTGGTTCCCAGACACCCGTCGGACAGGGTTCGGCGCTCGGTTGCCTGGGTCGTGCGGTCGTGCCGCGACTGGTCGGGTCCAGCCGCGACTAGCGACCGTACGTAAGCGAATCCGAGATCGGAAATTAATCAAGCTGTGACGGTAGTCACCTTGACTCCAGGCAGCGAAGATGCAATTTGTTGTTTCAACTGGTCAGTGACCGTTACGCTTCCGAAACCAATCCGGCCGTCGATCACTGAACGTGAGCACTTTCTGAGGTGTGGCTCACTCGTTTGCCAGCACCGGAACATGATCCAATGCGAAGCGAGATGTCCTGTTCGAGCGGATTGTCAGCCACCAGCGAAGGGCGGCAGCACGTCCAGCTCGGCGCCGTCGGGCACCACGGCGGCATGGTCGTGCACCGCGACCCCGTCCAGCAACACGCTGCACGACGGCAGCACCCGCGCCAGCTCCGCCCCACGCCGTCCCAACACCACGGCCAGCGCGTCCGCGACCGAGCCGGACGGTGCCAACTCGACGTGTTCCTCGGCCACTCCGGCGGCGGCCCTTGCCCCGGCGAAGTAGCGGATCAGCACGGTGCTGGTACGGGTAGTGGTCACTGCCAGATCATCCTCACCGCTGGGTCGCTCGCTGTAGGGCCGTTCGTTTGCCGGGTGTGTCGGACTCATCCGCCGATGGCGCTCATCGGCCGGATCGGCTGGGCGAAGCCCGCGTCGTTGATCTGGTGGCCTGCCAGCTTGGTCCACATCCCGGCCCGCCACAGTTCGGCCAGTTCCGCGTCGTCGGCGCCGGCGCGCAGGGGTCCGCGCAGGTCGGTCTCGGTCTGGCTGAACAGGCAGTTGCGCAGCTGGCCGTCCGCGGTCAGCCGGGCCCGGTCGCAGTCATCGCAGAACGGTCGGGTGACCGAGCCGATCACGCCCACCTCGGCAGGCCCGCCGTCCACCAGCCACCGTTCGGCCGGCGCCGAACCGCGCGGCGTCACACTTGGCGTGAGTGTGAAACCCGTGCGCAGCATGGCAAGGATCTCGTCCGCGGTCACCAGGTCGGCCCGGTTCCAGCCGTGCTGCGGGTCCAGCGGCATCTGCTCGATGAACCGCAGGTGGTAGTCGTGCTCGACGCAGTAGCGCAGCAGGTCGACGGCCTCGTCGTCGTTGATCCCGCGCAGCAGCACCGAGTTGACCTTCACCGGACGCAGCCCGGCGTCGCGCGCCGCGGCCAGCCCGGCCAGCACGTGGGCCAGCCGGTCGCGCCGGGTGATCGTCGCGAACACGTCCGGCCGCAACGTGTCCAGCGAGACGTTCACCCGGTCCAGCCCGGCGTCGGCGAGTGCTTCGGCACGCAGGGCGAGGCCGATTCCGTTGGTGGTCATGGACATCCGGGGCCGAGGAGCCATTGTGGACACTTCGCTGAGCACGTCGACAAGGCCGCGTCGCAGCAGCGGTTCGCCGCCGGTGAACCGGACGTTGGTGATGCCGAGGCTCGTGACGGCGATCCGGATCAGCCGGACCAGTTCCGCGTCGGTCAGCAGTTCCCGGCCGGGCAGCCAGTCCAGCCCGTCGGCCGGCATGCAGTAGGTACAGCGCAGGTTGCACTTGTCGGTCAGCGAGACCCGCAGGTCGGTCGCGACCCGGCCGAACCGGTCGATCAGCAGCGGTGACTCGGGCCGGGGCCAGCCGTCCTCGCTCCGGGTGGCCCCCGGAACCATGGGCATGCCGAGCTCGACAGCTGTCACCTGATCGAGGGTAGTCGTGCGGCGAGCGACGGCTACCCGACTGCGCACAGCAAAAGAACCGCACGTCAGACAGCTTCCGCGAGTGCGTCACCAAGATCCGATCCACGCCGTATTCGCGGAGTTCGCCGTCGCCAATATTCTGGGTGCGCGTGGCACCACAGCAGGTGGTTATCATGTCTCCATGAGGAAGCGAACCAGCCATTAAGTCTCTTAGTTGATAAGATGATGGTATGACTAAGAGAGTAGGCGGCGATGGCCAGCGCTGAGCCCGGCCCGACGGCGGAAACGCCCGAGGCAGTGACATCGAATGACGGCATGATCGAACGGTTCGCCACGCTGGGCCGCCAGCTGAGCCAGGCCACCGTGTTGTTCCACGCCCAGATCGCCGAGCACGTCGGGCTCTCCGCCACCGACCACAAGTGCCTCGACCTGGCCGTGCAGGCCGAACGGCCGCTCACCGCAGGCCAGATCGCCGAGGAGTCCGGCCTGTCGACCGGCGCGGTCACCGGCGTGATCGACCGGCTGGAACGGGCCGGCTTCGTCCGGCGGGTGCGCGATCCGCACGACCGGCGCAAGGTGCTCGTCGAGGTGTCCAAGGGCAGCCTCACCCGCTACGGCGACGCCTACGACGGCCTCTGGTCCGCGCTGGACCGCACGATCGCCGACTACACCGAGGCCGAACTGGTGGCCATCGAGCGCTGGGTCGCCAGCATGGTCGCGACCCTGCGCGCCGAGGCGGACCGGCTCGCGGCGATCCGTGGCGCCGCGGGGTGACCGTCGGTCATCGGCCGGTTCCGTCCCGTTCGTACGGTCATCAGGCCACAATCCACTCACGGCGTGGGGTGCGCCGATGACACTGCCGCGCCCGCGGAGCTATCGTCCTCGCCGTGCCGCAATTTCGCTTCTCGGAAGCCGCGCGCCTGCTCGGGGTCAGTGACGACACCGTCCGACGCTGGGTGGATGCCGGGCTGCTGCCGGCCGGTGTCGATGCCGCCGGCCGCAAGGCCGTCGAAGGTGCCGACCTGGCCAAGTTCGCCAAGGCCCAGGCCGTGGAGATCGCCGACCCGTCCGACGTCGGCCGCTCGGCGCGCAACCAGTTCGTCGGGCTGGTCACCGAGGTGATCGCGGACAAGGTCATGGCCCAGGTGGAGTTGCAGTGCGGCCCGCACCGGGTGGTCTCGCTGATGAGCGCGGAGGCCGTCCGGGAACTCGGCCTCGCACCGGGCGTGTTGGCCGTCGCCGTCGTCAAGTCCACCCACATCGTGGTGGAGACCCCAGGAGGACGCTCGTGAGGAAACTGGTCGTCGGTCTGGCCGCGAGCGCGTTGCTGCTCGCAGGCTGCGGCGGGAGCAGTGGTTCCGGTGCCGGCGGCACCACGGCCGCGCAGCCCACCACCGCGTCGATCACCGCCAGCGGCAAGGTGCAGATCCTCTACGCCGGTTCGCTGGCCAACATGATGGAACACGATGTCGGCCCGGCCTTCGCCACCGCGACCGGCGCCCAGTACGAGGGCACCGGCGCCGGCTCGACCCAGCTCGTCACGGAGATCAAGGGCAAGGTCAAGCAGGCCGACGTGTTCATCAGCGCCAGCACCGACGCGAACACGGGCCTGATGGGCACGGCCAACGGCGGCTGGGAGGACTGGTACGCCACGTTCGGCACCGCGCCGCTGCTGATCGGCTACAACCCGAACAGCAAGTTCGTGGCCGACCTCAAGAGCAAGCCGTGGCAGCAGGTGATCACCGAGAGCGGCTTCAAGATGGGCAGCACCGACCCGAAGCTCGACCCGAAGGGCAAGCTGGTCGCGCAGGCGCTGACCACGGCGTCCCTGCCCACCAGCGCGGTGCAGGTGTTCCCCGAGGAGCAGCTCGTCGGCCGCCTGCAGGCCGGGCAGCTGGATGCCGGCTTCTTCTACTCCAGTGAGTCCACCGAGCTGAACATCCCGACGGTCAGCCTGGGCAGCACGTTCAAGCTCAAGGCCACCTACACCGTGTCGGTGCTGAACAACGCGCCGAACATGGCAGGCGGCATCGCGTTCGTGCGCTACCTGTTCAGCCCGGCGGGCGTCGCCTTCATGAAGAAGCACGGCCTGCAGCTCCAGCCGGTCAAGGTGACCGGCACCACGGCCGACGTACCGTCCGCTTTGGACGCTCCGTTGGGCGTGAAGTAGGCATGGCACAAGGCCGGCGCCGGCCAGGCGCCGGCCGGTTGGGCGGCCCGTTCGGGTGGCTGGCCGCGTTGCTCGTGCTGTATCTGGTGGTGCCGCTGGTCGCCTTCGTGATCCGCATCCCCGGCACGAACCCGGCCGCGCTGGCCGCGCCAGGGGTCGGCGACGCGCTGTGGGTGTCGGTGCTCACCGCGACCATCGCCACCGCCGTGATCACCGTGCTCGGCGTGCCGCTCGGCTACCTGCTGGCGCACTCGCACCGCAGGCTCAGCGGTGTGATCGGCGTGCTCGTGCAGTTGCCGCTGGCACTGCCGCCGCTGATCAGCGGCATCCTGCTGATCTATCTCGTCGGCCCGTACGGTCCGGTCGGCCGGCTGTTCAACGGCGCGCTGACCGACGACCTGACCGGCATCGTGCTGGCCCAGATCTTCGTGGCGGCACCGTTTCTGGTGGTGTCCGCGCGGGCCGCGTTCGTCGCCGTCGACCCCGCGCTGTCCGATGTCGCGGCAACGCTGGGCCACGGTCCGCTGTCGCGGGCGCTGCGGGTGGCGTTCCCGGCCGCGTTCGGCGGGATAAGGGCCGGGATGCTGTTGGCCTGGCTGCGGGCGTTCGGCGAGTTCGGCGCCACCGTCGTGCTGGCCTACCATCCGTACTCGCTGCCGGTGTTCGTCTACGTGCAGTTCGGCAGCACCGGCCTGGACAGCACGGTCCTGCCGGTGGCCGTCACGCTGGTCGCGGCGCTGGTCGTGCTGCTGCTGGCGGACCGCTGGCCGGGCCGTCGTCGGCGGCGTGGCCCGAGCAGGCCACTGCCCGAACCGGTGGCGCCGACCGCCGCGACCAGCCCGCAGCTGGACTTCCGGTTACGCACCCGGCTCGGCGAGTTCACCGTCGACGTGGCGCATGCCGGCACCGGCCGGCACCTGGCCGTCCTCGGCCCGTCCGGTTCCGGCAAGTCGGCCACCCTGCGGATGCTGGCCGGACTGCTGCCGGCCGAGTCGGGCCATGTCCGGCTGGACGGCCGGGACGTCCTCGGCCTGCCGGCCGAACGACGTGGCGTCGGCTACCTGCCGCAGGACTCCACGCTCGTGCCACACCTGCGCGTCTGGCAGCAGATCACGTTCGGCGTCGGCGCCGACCCAGGCCTCGGCGCGTACTGGTTGGCGCGCCTGAAACTCGACGGCCTCGCCGACCGCTACCCCGACCAGCTCTCCGGCGGCCAGGGCCGACGGGTGGCCATGGCACGGGCACTCGTCCGCAGGCCCGCCCTGCTGCTCGCGGACGAGCCGTTCACCGGCCTTGACGCGCCGGTCCGCGACGAACTGCGCCGGGTCCTACGGGCGCTGCAACGGGAGACGGCGCTGACCACCGTGCTGGTCACGCACGACCCGCAGGAGGCCGCCCTGCTGTCCGACGAGTTGGTGCTGCTCGTGGACGGCCGCGTCCTGCAGGCAGGCCCGACCCGCCAGGTGCTGTCCCACCCCGCGTCGCCAAGGGCCGCCGGCCTGCTCGGCATCCGCAACCTCGGCCCCGGCGTGCTCGAGTCGGCCGGTGTGCTGCGCGCCGGTGAGCTGCGCATCACACTGGCCGACTCGCCCGGCCCGCCCGGCACTCAGGTCACCTGGTGCGTCCGCCCCGAGGAGATCGACCTCACCGACCCGAACGGCCACCCGGCCATCGTGTTGGACGCCGTCCACATCGGCCCGGTGGTGGAACTGGTGGTCGAACTGGCCGGTGGCGGCGAACTGACCGTGACCACCCCGGCCGGCCCGGCGCCGGAGCCGGGCCAGCCGTGCCGAGTGTCACTACCCCCGGAAGCGGTCACGGTGTGGCCGAACACCGACGGCACGGGGACCATGACGTCATGGCCGATGAGCAGCCCACACGGTGGAGCTACCTGATGGACATGGACGGTGTCCTCGTGCACGAGGATCACCTCATCTCCGGAGCGGACAAGTTCCTCGCCGAACTCCGCTCACATGAGATCCCGTTTCTCGTGCTCACCAACAACTCCATCTACACGGCGCGCGACCTGCAGGCCCGGCTGCGCCGCACCGGGCTGGACATCCCGGAGAAGTCGATCTGGACCTCGGCGCTGGCCACCGCGAAGTTCCTCGACTCGCAACGTCCCGGCGGCTCGGCCTACGTGATCGGTGAGGCCGGGGTG
>CAVPCF010000011.1:0-11433 GCA_963702275.1 Candidatus Melainabacteria bacterium | reverse complement strand
GTCGCGGAACGCCTTCGGGAAGTGACCCTGCCGGTTTACCCGGCGGGCCGCAGAACACGCGGCAGGTGTCGGCCTGATCCTGGCCGACACCAAGTTCGAGTTCGGCCACGCCCCCGACGGCACCCTGGTCCTGGCCGACGAGGTCCTGACCCCCGACTCGTCCCGCTACTGGCCCGCCGACGGCTACGTGCCTGGCCACGCGCAGCCGTCCTTCGACAAGCAGTACGTCCGCGACTGGCTGCTCTCCCCGGACTCCGGCTGGGACCGCGCGGGCACCGAACCGCCGCCGCCGCTGCCGTCCGAGGTGGTGGAGAACACCCGCGCCCGCTACCTCGCGGCGTACGAACGCATCACCGGCCGGCGTTTCGCCGACTGGCTTGACGCGTAAGCAGTTCCTTACTCGAAGCAGGCTCGGCATGAACACCGTCGTGCGCTGGGAGCTGACCCCGACCGACGATGGCACCCTCCTCGCCTGCACCCACTCCGGCTTCGACCTGGCAGAAGAAAGCCACCTCGAGGCGTTCCGCGGCATGTCCGGCGGCTGGGGCGGCAAGAAGATGGTCGCCGCGCTGGACCGGGTCCTCACCGAACTGGCCGCATGAACGCCGATCCGCGGGAATTTCCCCGGATCTGCGTTCTGCGGACACCTTCGTGCCGCCTGACCGTCACCGCCGTTTGGCGCACTGGTGTACGTGAGCGCACGACTGATCGTGTCGGTGTCCGGTCTGGGTGGCTGCCCACCCGACGTGCCCGCGCGGCTGGCCGCCGAACTGGACCGCCGCGGGGTGCCGCTGTCCCTGGTCGTCACGCCGTCCCGGCTGGCCGCCGCACCCGCGATGACCGAGTGGGTACGCAACCGGGTCGACGGCGGCGACGCCCTGCTGCTGCGCGGCTTCGACCACCTGGCCGGCCACCTCAACCCGGCCCGCTGGCCGAAGCGAACAGCGGTACTCCCGGCCCACGAGACGAGGCTGCAGCTGATCGCCGCCCGCACCGCACTGAACCAACTGCGCCTGACCACCGACGGCTACGCCCCACGCGGCTGGCTGGTGCCACCCGGCACCCTGGACGTCCTGCGCCGCAACGGCTTCCGGGTCTGCGCCGAACTACGCGGCGTCCGCGACGTGCAGTCCGGCGAGCTGCTGCCCGGCCGCGTACTGGGCCCTGGCACGACGCCATGGCAGGGCGAGCGCACCGAACCATGGTGGTGCCGAGCCACCGTCCTCGGCGCGGCCAGAGCCGCCCGCCTCGGCCGCCTGGTCCGCGTCGCCGTGCCAGCCGCCGGCCTGACCCGGCCCGGCATAGCGGCGGCGATCCTGGACGCCGTCGACATAGCGCTGCACCACGACGCCCGCCCCACCACGTATCAAGGCCTGATCACGCCACCTGCCCTGCCCAGCCCGCGCACGGCCACCCGGCCGACCCGCAGGTCGGTCACCGCCCGCCCCTGAACCCGGGCGCGGTGCACGATCACTCGCGGTCAGCGGGCCGTCGCCAGTACCTCCGCCTCCTCGGCCGCGCTCATGCCGGCCTTGCGCTCCCGGTCCAGCCCCAGTCGCCGCTCGGTCGCCAGCGCGCCTGCGACCGTTTCGGCCAGTGGCCGGATGCGCAGGCCCGCGGCCAGCGACGGTGTCGCGTCGTGAGCGGCCATGCCGACGTGGGTCGGCGGCAGCCACAGCGGCAGCGACTTCGGGCCTGCCCAATAGTCCACGCCTGCCGCGACCAGCGCGTCCGGCGTCATCGGCACCAACTCCACGTCCGTGCCCACCGCGGCCGCGATGTCGCGCAGCAGCTCGGGTAACGGCCGGGCAGGGCCGATCCCGTCGTACGTACCGCTCAGTCCCGTTTCCCCGGCGTCCACGATCCACGTGGCCAGGTCCCGCACGTCGATGTGCTGCGTCAACAGCTCCGGCACGTCCGGCACGACCACCCGGCCGCCGCGGGCGAACCGGGCGGGCCAGTAGCCGAACCGGTCGCTGGCGTCCGCCGGACCGGTGATCAGGCCGGGGCGCACCACGAACGCCCGGTCGCCCAGCTCGGCACGGACGGCGTTCTCGCTGGCCACCTTGATCGAGCCGTAGCGGTCCGGGTCGGCGTCCGGCCCTCGGCCGCCCTCCGTCAGCGGCGGCAGTAACGGCGCATCCGGTCGCAGTCCTCGTGTCTCGTGGTCGGCGTAGACGTTGCAGGTGGACACGAACGTCCAGTGCCCGGCCTTCCCGGCGAGCAGCGCGAGCGCGTCGGCCACCCACGGGTAGGAGATCGTGGACACGTCCACCACCGCGTCGAACCCGTCGCCGGCCACCTCGGCCAGGGCAGCCAGCCCGTCCGGACTGTCGCGATCGACCGGCACCAGGGTGGCGCCATCGGGCACCGTGCCGGACCTGCCGCGCGCGGCGCACGTCACCTGGTGACCGCGGGTGACCGCCGTCGCGGCGACCGCGTGGCTCAGGAACACCGTGCCGCCAAGGACGAGTAGTCGCATGATCACAGAGTCCACCCGCGGTGACCTGCGGCGCCACCCCGTCTCGCTGAGGGCGAACACCCAGCTCAGGTAGTATCCGGCAGTACCGCCCGCCCCTCCTCCGTCCTGGGAGTACACCCGTGGCCCGTGTCGTCGTCGACGTCATGCCCAAGCCCGAGATCCTCGACCCGCAGGGACAGGCGGTAGCCAATGCCCTGCCCCGCCTCGGTTTCGCCGGCGTCACCGAAGTCCGCCAGGGCAAGCGTTTCGAGCTGGAGGTCGACGACTCGGTCGACGACGCCACCCTGGCCCGGATCGCCGACGGCCTGCTGGCCAACCCGGTGATCGAGCAGTGGACCGTCCGGCGGGTCGAAGCATGAGCGCACGGATCGGGGTGATCACGTTCCCCGGCAGCCTGGACGACTCGGACACCGCACGCGCGGTCGGCCTCGTCGACGCGGAACCGGTCGGCCTGTGGCACGGCGACGCCGACCTGCGTGGCGTGGACGCCGTGATCCTGCCCGGCGGTTTCTCCTACGGCGACTACCTGCGGGCCGGCGCGATCGCGCGGTTCGCGCCGGTGATGGGCGAGGTCGTCGCGGCGGCCCGACGCGGCATGCCGGTGCTGGGCATCTGCAACGGCTTCCAGGTGCTGTGCGAGGCCGGGCTGCTGCCCGGCGCGTTGACCCGCAACGAAAGCCTGCACTTCGTGTGCCGCGACCAGTGGCTCCGGGTGGCGAACACCACGACGGCGTGGACCTCCCGGTTCGGCGAGGACGCGGAGATCCTGGTGCCGATCAAGCACATGGACGGCTGCTACGTGGCAGACGAATCCACTGTGGACGAGCTGAACGGCGAGGGCAGGGTGGTGTTCCGTTACCTGGACAACCCGAACGGCTCCCGCGCCGACATCGCCGGCATCACCGACCCGACCGGCCGCATCGTCGGGCTGATGCCGCACCCCGAGCACGCCACCGACGCGCTGACCGGGCCGAGCGACGACGGCCTCGGCATGTTCCTGTCCGTACTCGACCACCTGGTGGCGGCCGCATGACCAGCACGGACACGATCGACACCGTCGCGCACGCGCAGGCGACGCCGGACCACCCGCAGCCCTACCGCGAACTGGGCCTGCGCGACGAGGAGTACACCCGGATCAAGGACATCCTGGGTCGCAGGCCGACCGACGCCGAACTGGCCATGTACTCGGTGATGTGGAGCGAGCACTGCTCCTACAAGTCGTCCAAGGTGCACCTGCGCTACTTCGGCGAGACCACCACCGACGAGATGCGCGCACGGATGCTGGCCGGCATCGGCGAGAACGCCGGCGTGATCGACATCGGCGACGGCTGGGCGATCACGTTCAAGGCGGAGAGCCACAACCATCCGTCCTATGTGGAGCCCCACCAGGGCGCGGCGACCGGCGTCGGCGGCATCGTCCGCGACATCCTGGCCATGGGCGCGCGCCCGCTCGCCGTGCAGGACTCGATCCGGTTCGGCCCAGCCGACGCACCGGACACCCGGCGGGTGCTGCCCGGCGTGGTCGCCGGGGTCGGCGGCTACGGCAACTGCCTCGGCCTGCCCAACATCGGCGGCGAGGTCGTCTTCGACCCGACCTACGCCGGGAACCCGCTGGTCAACGCGCTGTGCGTGGGCGCGATGCGGGTCGAGGACCTGCACCTCGCGCACGCGTCGGGCACTGGCAACAAGATCATGCTGTTCGGCGCCCGCACGGGTTTGGACGGCATCGGCGGCGTTTCGGTTCTGGCGTCGGACACGTTCTCCGGCGACGGCAGCAGAAAGAAGTTGCCGAGCGTCCAGGTGGGCGACCCGTTCACCGAGAAGGTGCTCATCGAGTGCTGCCTGGAACTGTTCGCCGCCGGCCTGGTGGTCGGCATCCAGGACCTCGGCGGCGCGGGCCTGTCCTGCGCGACGAGCGAACTGGCCAGCGCCGGCGACGGCGGGATGGTCGTCGAACTGGACCGTGTTCCGTTGCGCGCCAAGGGCATGACGCCGGCCGAGATTCTGTCCAGCGAGTCACAGGAGCGGATGTGCGCCGTGGTGCGGCCGGCCGACGTCGCCGATTTCCTGGCGGTCTGCCGAAAGTGGGACGTCATCGCCACCGAGATCGGCGCGGTAACGGATGGTGACCGCCTGGTGATCAACTGGCACGGCGCCACGGTGGTGGACGTGCCACCACGCACGGTCGCGCACGAGGGCCCGGTCTACCAGCGCCCGATCGAACGCCCAGCCACCCAGGACGCCATGATCGCGGACACGCCGGACCACCTGCCCCGACCGTCCACACCGGACGAATTGCGGGCCACCATACTGCGCATGGTGTCCTCGCCGAACCTGGCGTCCCGACGTTGGGTCACCCAGCAGTACGACCGCTACGTACGCGGCGGCACCGTGCTCGCCCAGCCCGCCGACTCAGGCATGATCCGCATCGACGAGCGAACCGGCCGCGGCATCGCAGTCTCCACCGACTGCAATTCACGTTACGTGGCACTAGATCCGTACCAGGGCGCACAGTTGGCCCTTGCCGAGGCATACCGGAATGTCGCGGTGACCGGCGCGACACCCGCCGCCGTCACCGACTGCCTGAACTTCGGCTCCCCGGAGGACCCCGGCGTGATGTGGCAGTTCCGCGAGGCCCTACACGGCATCGCCGACGGTTGCCGCGAACTGGGCATCCCGGTCATCGGCGGCAACGTCAGCTTCTACAACCAGACAGGTGGCACGGCGATCCTGCCCACCCCGCTGGTCGGCGTCCTTGGCGTGATCGACGATGTCAGCAGGCGCATCCCCACCGGCTTCGGCACCAAACCCGGCGAATCGCTCCTATTGCTCGGAACCACCCGCGACGAGTTCGGCGGGTCGGAATGGGCCCATGTCGTCCACGGCCACCTGGGCGGCACCCCGCCGAAAGTCGACCTGGCCATGGAACGGCTGCTGGCCGAGGTCCTGGTCACGGCTGCCCGAGACGGCATGGTATCGGCGGCCCATGATCTGTCCGACGGCGGTCTGGTGCAGGCGGTTGTCGAAGCGGCCCTGATCGGGGATACCGGCTGCCGCATCGTGCCGCCTTCCGACGTCGACCCGTTCGTCTGGTTGTTCGCGGAATCTGCGGGGCGGGTTCTGGTTGCCGTTCCACGTACGGAGGAACTTCGGTTCACCTCGCTGTGTGCTGGACGCGGCCTGCCGTGGGTTCGTATCGGAGTGGTTGACGGGGCGTCCGATGCGGTGGAGATTCAAGACGTGGCTACGATCGGGTTGTCCGAACTACGTGCCGCTTGGGAAGGCACTCTGCCTGCCTTGTTCTCATGATCGGTTGCTGTCCCTTGTTTGGCTGGTCCTCACGCTTTGGGCTTCTGCATCACCCCGATACTCTATTGTGGTGACGGTTGTTGGGGGTTTGTCAAGGCTGGAAAGAGTACCTTGACAAACCCCCAACAACCGCTTTAAAGATTGCCCGTATCGGGGTGATGCAGAAGGACTGGGCAAACAGCGGAATGCCACGTGTTTAGGCCGAGTCCCGTTGAGCGAAAGAGGCGCCTCGGTGGGGAGCCCGCTCTTGTTCGTCCGGCGGGTCCCGTCTGACCTGGTCAGGGGTGTGGTTCCGGGATGAGTGACCATCACCAGTGACCACTGCCAGGGACCATCACTGAACGAGAGCCGCCGGACGAACCGGAGCAGCTCCCAACCGAGGCGCTCGCGACCACCGCCCGAACAGAACCCGCCGGACGAACTGGAGCAGGCTCCCCACCGAGGCGCCTCTTTCCGGTTCGTCGGGACTTCGAAAGCCTCGTGGCATGGCCTGTATGACCATTCCTTCCTGCTTTTCCCCGATCCCAAGCCGCACTTCGGTTTTTGGTGTTTTGTCAAGGTACTCTTTCCCGCCTTGACAAAACACCAAAAACCGGAACCCACAATCAGGGATCGGGGAAAAGCAGGGCGTGGCAAAGCCAAAGCGTGCCACCCAAACAACGAGACAAGCCAAACCCCTTAGCGGGTCAGGCCCGGACCAGCGCCAGACCAGGCTCGCGGGTGTCTCGGTGATCCACCACCCAACCCAGCGGTAGACGGACGTCGTGTTGTAAGGAGACGCGCATGCCGGCCGTACGACCGATCAACCCGTCAGTATTGGTAAAGGTCAGTTCCCCAAGAAACTCGGTGTTCTGAAAGTCCGCCGACGTAGCGAACCGGCAGTTCTGGAAGGACACCCGGTCAGTGAATGTCGCGTAGGCGAACTTCGTCTCACCTCGAAAATCCGTTCGGTCGAACTCGACAGGGCCGCTCGCGGTGAAGTTGCTCCACCACGCGATGCCGTGGCACACCATGTCGTTGGCGCGGAACACCTCGCCCCACATGTGGGCCCACGTCAGCCAGATCGGCCCCTGGAATCTCGCGCCCTCGAACGAGACCGCCTCGTAGAAGTGCGCGGAACGGGCCGTGAGTGTGCCCACCTTCTTGTGGGACAGGTCGAAGTACTCCAGGGCGGCGCCGGTCAGGTCCAGGTTGTAGTCGGGCCCGTCGACCTCGGACGTGGATGGCAGCAGGTCGACGATCAGGCGCTGGGCCGTCAGCCGCACCTGGCGTTCGCGGTCGGCGGCCACGTCGTGCCATGCGTGGTCACGCTGCTCGACCGGTTGGGGGAACTCCACCGAACGTCGGTTCAGGTAGCTGGCGTGGTCGAACGGGCGGCGCAGGTACGCGCACAGGATGTCCACTGTGGTCTGTCCGTACGCCGCGTTCGTTCTGGCAAGGGCCGCCAGCGCGTGCAGGGCGCCCACCCGGACCTGGTCGGCGTCGTGTCCCAACAGTTCCAGCGCCTTGGCGAACCGTTCGTCGGCGGCGCGGCCGCGGTCGTGGTCCAGTCGTTGCTGGTGCAATAACAGTTGTTGGTCAGCGGGGTCGGCGGCGGACTGCTTGCGCTCGTATAGCCACAGCCAGTACAGGGCCGCGACGGCCAGACCGGCCAGGCCGCCGGTGCGTAGCGCGTCGGACTCGCTGCTCGCGTTGTCCTGCAACAACAGGCCGCTCACCACGGAGAACACCCCGAAAGCCAGCACCATCATGCCGGGCAGCGTGAGCGCGGGCCTGCCGTCGCGCCACCGTCCTGTCCTGATCAGCCACGCACCGACCAGCGTCGCGGCTCCTGCGACGACACACAGCCAACCGATCACCAGCCAGGGCGTCGCGCTCATCAGCTCACCTCTCGGGGTACCGGCGCCGACAGTCACTGGGAGATCGTTCGCCGGCCGGCTTCTGTAACGCACCGACGAATATCACCTTTGCTGGTCAGGGGGCAGACGCCGATCGGCAGCCCTGGGCTAGGCCGGTTGCGCACCCCGCCGAGACAACCGACCCGCCCGGTCGCATCAGGACCGGGCGGATCGGCCGGCAGGGACGGGGATCAGCCGTTGGCCAGTGCCTGCACCCTGGTGATGTCACCGTTGAACCGGTCCTGGTCGCCGGGGAAGACGCCGGAGTCGGCGAACTGCCAGATGGTCTGCAGGCCCCAGTTGAACGGCATCGGGCCGGGGTTGGACGAGTAGAACGCGATCATCAGCGGGTTGGTGGACGAGAAGTCACCACGGTTGCCGGTGCACTGGCTCCACCAGCTCGTCGCCGTGTAGATGACCGGCCAGCGGGTGGTCCTTGCGTGGTACTCGTTGCTGAACGACAGGATCCAGTTCACCATCGAGGTCGTGCTCAGGCCGTAGCAGGCGGCGCCGTAGGGATCCCATTCCATGTCCAGCATGCCGGGCAGGGTCTTGCCGTCCCTTGACCAGCCGCCGCCATGTGCGACGAAGTAGTCGGCCTGGGTCGCGCCGCTGGTCGTGTCCGGTGTCGCGAAGTGGTACGCGCCGCGGACCATGCCGACGTTGAACGAGCCGTTGTACTGCTGGGCGAAGGACGGGCTGGTGTAGTACGTGCCCTCGGTCGCCTTCGTGTAGGCGAAGCGGGCGCCGTTGGCCCAGGCCGCGGACCAGTTGACGTTGCCCTGGAAGCTGCTGACGTCCAGGCCGGGCGTCTGGGTGGCCAGCGGCACGACGCCGCCGGTCCCGGTCGGGTGGGGCTCGTGCTTGGCCACCTGCGAACCGGCCCAGTCCAGCTCAGGATGCCGGACGACGGAGTGCGACGCGGCATTGGACGGGGTGGTAGTCGCGGTGGCCGGAGCTGACATCGTGAACACCAGACCACCGGCAATCGTGCCGGCGACTAATGCCGCGATCGCGCCGCGCTTGGCTGACTTCATTCGTTGACCCTTTCGATGTGCCCTCGTTCACGACCGGTCTGGACAGGACCGGTCAGCCGCCTGCCGGCGCCCTGGACGGGCAAATCCGGCCGACAAATCGCCGACGGGTCTCAGTCCGTGGCGGGCCATCGGGTAGTCTGCTGGACGAGTAACCAAAAGTCACGATAGTTTGTGAAGAGTTAACAAGCAGTGCATTCCCGTTTCAGGGCAACGTCAACAGCGGACCGGTCCGGCTCAACCGACGGCCAGGGTATGCAACTCGGCCGCCGTGCCGTTGAACGCGTCCTGGTCACCGGGAAACGGGCCTGCGTCCGCGAACTGCCAGATCGCCTGCCCCGACCAGCCCGGCGGCAACTTGCCGACCGCGGTGCTGTACCTGGCGATCCACAGCGGATCCGCGCCGAACGTGGCGTCGTTGCCCATGCACATGGCCCACCACCTGGTGCTGGTGTAGATGGTCGGGTAGCGGGTCGTCCGCTGCCGCACCTGGTCGACGAAGCCGTGCACCCACGCGACCAGCGCGGCCGGTGTCATGCCGTAACACGTGTCGCCGTACGGGTTGTACTCCAGATCCACCGCGGGCGGCAGGGTTCGTCCGTCCTTGGACCATGCGCCGCCGTGGCTCACGAACCAGTTGGCCTGGGTGACCGCGTCCGACGTGTTCGGCGTGGCGAAGTGGTAGGCACCGCGGAGCATGCCGACCGCGTAGGCGCCGTTGTACTGCTGCGCGAAGTACTTGTTGACGTAGGTGATGCCCTCGGTCGCCTTGACATAGCTGAAGGTCGCGCCGGCGGCCGCCGCGGTCGGCCAGTTCACCGCGCCCTGGTAGCTGCTCACGTCGAAGCCGCCCGGCCCGGCTGCCGCCGGAGCGCCGGGCGCCAACAGGCCGGGCAGGTCCTGGGTGGACGGTCCTTCGTGGCGGGCGATCTGCGAACCGGCCCAGTCGTCCTGCGGATGGGTGACGGCGGGTGCCGCGGGTGCGACCGCGCCGGCCCGCGGCGCGAGTGCCCCGACGGCCAGACACGTGACCAATGCGACCAGCGCGACGCTTCTCGCCCCAACCACGACATGCCCCTGACTTCGATCGCACCTGATCTTGCACTGTTCGGCCTACAGGATGCGGCCGGTCGGGTGAAGCCGCATCTTGGCGTCAGGCGGATGACCGGCGCGACCAGCGCCGTGGAGTGGGCGTCGATAATGTCGGCGCATGCCACTGGAGCGCCCGTCCGCGAGCCACCGCTACCGGTCACAGAACCCGGATGTCGCGGTGAACCCCATGTTCACCAGGATTCCGATGCAGATCCCGAAGCATTCGTTCCCGGCCCGCGGCATCGATCCTGACATCGCGTATCAAATCGTGCACGACGAGTTGATGCTGGACGGAAATGCCCGGCTCAACCTGGCCACGTTCGTCACGACCTGGATGGACCACCAGGCCACCCGGCTGATGACCGAGTCGTTCGACAAGAACATGATCGACAAGGACGAGTACCCGCGCACCGCCGAACTGGAGTCACGCTGCGTGCGGATGCTGTCCGAACTGTGGCACGCCCCGGACCGGCGCACGGCCACCGGCTGTTCCACCACCGGATCGAGTGAGGCCTGCATGCTCGCCGGGCTGGCCATGAAACGACGCTGGCGGCGCCGCCGAGAGGCCGACGGCAAACCGGCCGACCGGCCCAACATCGTGATGGGCATCAACGTCCAGATCTGCTGGGAGAAGTTCGCCAACTACTGGGACGTGGAGGCGCGGCTGGTGCCGATGGCGGGCGACCGGTTCCTGCTGTCCGCCGAGGAGGCCGTCAAGCTCTGCGACGAGAACACCATCGGGGTCGTCGCCATCCTGGGCTCCACGTTCGACGGCGGCTACGAGCCGGTCGCGGACATCTGCGCGGCCCTCGACGAACTGGCCGAACGCACCGGCATCGACATCCCCGTGCACGTGGACGGCGCGTCCGGCGCGATGATCGCGCCGTTCTGCGACCCCGAGCTGGTGTGGGACTTCCGGCTGCCGCGGGTGGTGTCCATCAACACGTCCGGCCACAAGTTCGGCCTGGTCTACCCGGGTGTCGGCTGGATCGTGTGGCGGGAGGAGGCCGCGCTGCCCGACGAGCTCGTGTTCCGGGTGAACTACCTCGGCGGCGACATGCCGACCTTCGCGCTGAACTTCTCCCGGCCGGGCGCCCAGGTCGCGGCCCAATATTACAACTTCCTAAGACTTGGGTTCGACGGTTACCGGCGCGTGCAGCAGCTCTGCCGGGACGTGGCGACCCGGCTGGCCGGCCGATCGCGGAACTGGGGCCGTTCCGGCTGCTCACCGACGGCAGTGAGCTGCCGGTATTCGCGTTCACGCTGGCCGACGATGTCACCAGGTACTCGGTCTTCGACGTGTCGCGGGAGGACCGTGTGCCGCCGCCGCTGAGCAGCGCGACCGCGATCACCGCCACGACGATGCCGGCATACTGCAGCACCGCCGGACGCTCTCCGCCGCCCACACCCACGACTATCGGCACCACCACGGCAACCACGCCGGTGATCGGCGCCACCAGGGACATCGTGCCGGGACGCAAGACCGCGGTAGAGCATCGCCACCCCGGCCAGACCGGCGAGCCCTGCGAGGGCGCCGTATCCCAGGTCCGCCCCGGTCGGCGTGCCACCGATCAGGGTGGCCACGACCAGCATGCCGGCCAGCCCAACGCCCTGCGCG
>CAVPCF010000010.1:0-9133 GCA_963702275.1 Candidatus Melainabacteria bacterium | reverse complement strand
CCGGTCAGCGGCTACTACGCATGGCCGTCCAACATGTACCAGCAATACGAATCCATCGGACTCGACTGTTCGCTGTCCGTCACCGCGGCGCCAGGCGACTGGGTGTCCATCACGCCGACCTACGCCTGACGGGCATGGTGGATGAGTTGTGGGTGGCCCGGTCGCGGCAGCTTCGGAGGGGCCCTCTCTCGTGCGAGGTGCAGCCGCCGCGACCGGGGTCTGGGGTTACCGCCGATGGCGGGCACCGATCCGGCGGCGCCGGATCTCCAGCACGACAAGGCCCACGACTGTACCCGTGTTGAACACGAACAGGCTGGTCACGGCTCCAGCTCCGCGCACTCCAGGCACGGCGTCAGTTCCATGACCGCGGGCGCATCGCGGGGAAGTCAACAGTCCGCCGCACCGGGCATTCCACAGGTCAGCGTGCGGCTGGTCGGGCCGGTGCCGGATCGCAGGCCT
Source organism: Candidatus Melainabacteria bacterium (assembly GCA_963702275.1). Classification (GTDB taxonomy): domain Bacteria; phylum Actinomycetota; class Actinomycetes; order Mycobacteriales; family Pseudonocardiaceae; genus DATEPR01. Next base: position 8,674 of record CAVPCF010000010.1, on the reverse strand, counting down.
TGGGTGTCCAGGTCCCACACGGCGGGCATCCACGGTCGCGGCGGGCGACGGACTCGGCGGTAGCGCTCACGCTCTCCCGCCGCCATGGCCAGCGGCCAGCCTCCAGCGTGCGCAGGATGACCTGCTCCAGACGCCTGGCATTCGCGGCGTCTCCGCCTGGATCTCGCGGGCCAGGCCCGTGCGGATGCCGATCAGGTTGCGCAACAGAATGTCGATCGCCTCGATGGCGTCCTCGCCTGCGTGCCGGATAGTCAGGCTCGGCGCGGTGGTGTAGCCCACCGACACCAGGCCAGCAGGGCACGGTCCAGCTCCTTGGCTTCCGCGACGATATCCAGCGCGTTGACTTGCGCTCCAGGCGCCGCTGTAGGCGGGTCTGTCTAGTTCCGTCATGGGGTACGCCACCTCCAGTATGGGCAGGTGACGCTACGAGTTGGCCGCGCTCAGGAGTTCACCGAACGCCACCCACTCCGAGCCGGCCTTTCAGGCTCTCCAGTTCCCACACACGCATCCGCGCCTGGCTGTCCAGCGCGGCACCAACTCACGGGCCAGCGGGTCATGTCGAATGCGTTGAAGGGCGATCCGGTCGGCTGTGTCCAGGTCGGCAGGGCCGGCGTGTCTCGGTCGCCCTCGGCCTGCGCTAGCCCGCAGATCGAAGTGCAGGGCCGCGCGCCGGTCGGCCGTCTCCAGCCCCTCGGTGTAGCCCGATGTCTGCTCGATCGCCTCGGCGGCACCAGGGCCGCGGCCCAGCTCGACGGCAGTCGACAGCGACCAGGCCCGCGACGTTCGCCGGACCGAAGCTGAACCACAACCGGTTGCGCTCCCCGGTGCGCTCGGCCAGTTCACGCGCCGCAGCGAGGTGGACCCCGACGTCATCGGGCCGGTGATCCTTCGCGGCCATCTGCGCGGCCGCCAGGTGCAGCATCCCGGCCGACTCGGCGGCCAGGGTCTTCGGCGGTCGGATCGGCGTACTCGGTCCACAGCGGCCAGCGAAGCCGTCGCGCCCCGCCTGTGGCACGTGCCGCGCGCCGAGCCGGCTCAGCGCGCTGGTGCTGGAGGCATCCCAGCGAACGCCGTCAGCGACGGATCACCCAGCCGCCGTGCGGCTTCCTCAGCTCGCCGGGCGGCGTACACGGCGAGATCCAGGTTGCCCAGGCTCCGGGCCGTGCCGAGCAGACGCGCCGAACACGCCTCGACGAGCGCGGCCAGCGCCAGCCGGCGTTTCACTGTCGCCGGTGACCGCGTGGACGTGCAGCTCGGCCAGCAGCGTCTCCGGCGCGGCCGGCCACGAGTAGCGGTTGTTCGCGGTGTGCTCGTTGGCCTTGGCCGCCCAGCGTGCCAGCTCGGCCACGTCACGGACCGGCATGTCCGGCACGTCGTCCAGGGTGGCGTCATACAGCGCCACCGAGATGCCCGGCAGGGTCGCCAGCGCGTCAACGCTGTCCCGGTCGCCGGGAAGATAGGGCTGGCCGGTCAGATCGACCACCGAGCAGCCCAGAGCGTGCGCCAGGTCCTCCAGCAGGCCGCGCCGATCGAAACGTCGCTGGCCGCGTTCGAGCATCGACAGGTAGGGCTTGCTGATCCCCGCGAGACCTGCCGCGGTGTCCAAGCTCAGCCCGCGTCGGCGTCGGATCGTGCGGATACGCTGCCCGATCTCGGACGCCGGCAGCTCGGGCTGGCGCGTGTTCGCCATCGCCTACACCAACTTTGCCGAGGTGACCCCTTTGCCACCCCCGGCCCGTCGGCCGGGGGCTACCTCGGCAAAGAGGTCGGACCAAGTCTACGGCCGCTTGGGCGGTGTCTCGGCCGTCCAGCGCCAGCGCGACGAGTAACCGCAGGTCGGCAAGAGTCGGACCCCGTATACGCAAGGACCGGACCACGCAGCGCCAGGCCGTGCCGCCGCTGCTGGCGTCACCTGACGGTTTAGAAGCCGGTCGGCGAGGTCACCGTTGGCGCCTGGTGCGCGGCTGCCACAAGCAGACCACCGAACACCACGACGAGGATCGGCACGATGATCAGGACCCACCACAAGATCAGCTTGACGGTATGGACCTCGCGGACGAGCAGGAACATCAGGGCCGATTGCTTCTCCACTTCCGTGTCGTAGCCCTTGCCGATGCCAGCCAGTTTCCGGTCGAACGCGGTAGGCGTCCGGTAGGCGGGCGCGGGGCTTGGGTCGGTCATCGGCACTCCTGGGGTGCTTCGTTGCGGACTGCACCGGTATCGCCGCTGGCCGGGCCGCGGTTGCAGCGCTGCGGTCCATCGGTGCGATTCCCGTGATAGCAACCCTGCGACCAGCGGCGATAGGGCCGTCACTTGCTACCAGGACGAGGGATGTCGACGTTCTGTCGGGGACAGTCGGGCAGACACTCGGCGACCTCCCGCACGTCGATGGCGCAGCGCGGCGGCGATATGTCATTGTGTCGCCGTGGGTGACGTTGTTTCGCTACTAGACCGGCCGGTCTACACGTACGCCGAAGCAGACCGGCTGTTGCGTCTCGCCTGGAACGGCAAAGCGGTGGATCTACGGCTACGAACGCGACGGTCGCTGGTATGAGCCGGTGCTTAGGGAGCACCGAGAGGAGACACCGTGGGTCACGTGGGGTGAGTTTTGCGAGGCCAGGCTGCTAGCCGAATATCGAGCCGAGCGTATCCCCATGACCAAGGTTCGCCCGGTTGTGGCATGGCTACGCGACCGACTCCAGACCCGGTACCCGCTGGCCTACGGATCGACGTTCGTGCAGCCTGACGGCCGTGACCTGCTGGTCCAGGCGCAAGAAGCTGCCGATCTGGAGCAGGCGCTGTGGATGGTTGTGCCGTCCGGACAGGCCGTCCTGCTGACCGCAAACACACTGCGTTACCGGCAGGCGACTCACTTCCTGGACGGGACCGGACCAGCCGAGTCGATCATTGCTGACGCCGGAACACCCAACGTGCTATTTCACCCAGCGCGCCGCGAGGGTCAGCCTACGGTGGAGGGTATCCGCGCCAAGACTATCGCCGAGTTGATCAAGGCGGGCGAGCCGATCGACTTCGTTGCCGCGAGCTACGACCTGCCGGTGCCGATTGTTGAGGAAGCCATTATCTACGACGCGTCGCAGCGCCGTGCTGCCTGAACCGAAGCCGCGACCCGCCGCTAGTTACCGGTTCTACGTCGACGAGGACATTCTGGGCGTGGGAACGGCATGATGTGGCTACGTCCGGACGTAATCGCATGCGGACATCAGTCCGTCGCTGACAGCCTGCCTCGCGGCATCCTCGACGTGGACTGGATCCCCGTCGTGGCCGCCCGTGGGCTGATCGCGATCACGAATAACCACAAGATCCGGACCACTCCGGTCGAGGCCAGCGTCGCTGTGTCCTCCGGCGCCCGGATGATCGGCTTGGCCGGCAAGAGCGCCCAGGGTACCTCGTGGGACAAGGTGACGCTGCTGACTCGACATTGGGGTGCCATCGAAAAATTCGTGGGCGAGCACCCGAAGGGGCCTTGGTGGCTGGCGGTAAGCCAGACTGCCGTGACGCCACGCGAGTACTGGGTTCCCCGTCCCGAGCACGAGTAAGTGCCCTCAGTCACCCCTGAAGGACCGGAGGGCGCGCAGCACGCGGTACCCGGTCCGTAGCCGTCTGCCTCGGCCGTCGCAGCGTCGGCAGTCGCGCCATGCCCGACCGGACGGCGACGCGAACCGACCCGTTCCGCCGCACTTGCGGCACGACGCGAACGGCCACACCAGGCAGGTCACGATGTACACGGCGAGCAGTCCTAGGGCCAGCGGGATCACGTGTGACAAGGCGCCTCCGGGCTGTATTCGGCGGGTTTCGATAGGGTCGGCCCTAGGCCCTAGATGCCAGGTCAGGACCGGTTTCCGGGGCCTAGGGTTGGGTCTAGGTCTAGGGGAGCGCGGGTCTAGTGATCTCCGCGAGGACGTAGCCGTTCCGGTTGGTTCCGGTGCCGTCCGGTGTCTGGCCCCACACCTGCTGCGGCAGGGCACCAGCCGGTCTGAGCGCGGCAGCCAACTGGGCTGGTGTCCACCCGCCGTACACCTCTGGACGGAGCCCGACCAGGCGCTCCAGCAGTTCGCTGGTCCACATCCGTTCCGCGCCGGCCGCCACACGCAGCACGTCCGTCACGACGTCCACGCGGGTCGCCTGCTCGCCAACCGCATCCCCGGACAGCGTGCCCGCGGCCTGCCGCAGCGCGTAGGCGCGTTCAGCGACCGTGTCGGCGGCCGGGCCGTCCACGCCGTACGTCTTCCCGATCACCGGGTCGTCCTGGACGCCGACGAGGTACCCGACGCCCTTGTCCCGTGCGGTGAACAGGGATGCGCGGATGCCGTTCTTGTACGACGCAGGTGCCCAGCACCATGTCGTTGGGTTCCTGCCCCATCACCCGCAGGCAGAACCGGATACCGATGTTGTCCGAAATGGACTTCGGGAGTGACTTCGCGTCCGGGCGTTGCGTGGCCAGCAGCAGGATCACGCCCAGCGCCGGACCACGTTTGATGATGCCCTCGGCCAGCCGCTCGGCCTCGTCGCGCAGGTCCTTGTTGGAGAACAACTCCTGACACTCGTCGATGATCAGCACCTCCAGGCCCAGACCGAGCCCGGATTCACGGCACAACGTACGGGTGACCTTGTTCTCGGGGCAGTCGGCTGGGCGCTGCTTCGCAATGCGGGTGATGGTCTTGGCCCGCACCTCGAGGTCGGCGTACAGCTCGCGCAGGGAATCCATGCACGCCTCCAACGCCTCGGTGCCGGCACCCGAGGCGTATCGGTGCGCGACCCGCTCGCACATGCCCAAGTCGCCGGTGCCCTTCAGTTCGAACACCCGTAGCCGGGCGTACGGGTCCAACGCGGCCGCGAGCGCGAGTAGCCGCAGAGCGAACGTCTTGCCCATCCTCGGCATGGCGCCGATCAGGACGTTCGCGAACACCAACGGCACGGCGACCGGCCGTCCGCGCTGGTCGATGACGAACGGCACCGCGTCGAACAGGTCGAACGCGCCACCCGACAGCAGTGGCCACACCTGCGGGCGCATCTTGTTCAGCGGCTCGTCACCGACCCACAGCACGAGTCGTCCGGCGTGTTCGTCGTGTACTGGTTCGGGCCAGCAGCAGCCCAGCGGGCGGCGCAGGCCGGATGCCAACCGGTCCCGCTTCTCGACCACGTCGACCGCGGTCACGCCGTAGGGCAGGTCCACCTCGGCGCGCCAGCCCGGCCCGTCCCTGGTGATCGGTGACGGGAAGGTCAGCGCGGCATCCTTACCGGACAGTGCCGCGATGCCCAGCGCCTTCAGTGCCCGGACGACGTGCTCCGACCGGAGCTGTTGGACTCGGGTGGGCACTACGGCGGGTGAGATCACCGGTTTGTCGGCTGGCGTGCCCACCTTCCCCAGCGTGACGACGACGCCGGCCGCGCCGAGGAACACCAGCCAGCCGGGCAGCAGCGTCCACGCGGCCACCCCGCCGACGACCAGCAGGCCGGTCAGGATGCCGACGACGATCAGCCGTCGTTTCACCCGCTCGGCGCGCTGGGCGGACAGGCGCATGTACAGCTCGCCGTTGACGGTCTGAATGGCGTGTTGGCGCAGGCCGTGCGCTTCCAGGTCGGACACCCACCGACCGGTCCCGACCAGCACGAGGACGAGGCCCTTGGGTGAGCGCAGCGCCAGCACCGCGCCGTAGACCGGCACGCGGACCGCGTGGTAGGCGGCCACGTGCCCGACGTGCCCGGCCAGCCAGCGCGCCACATAGATCCGGTCCTCGGCGGAGAGCAGCCACGCGGGCAGGATCGGGCGCCGGTTGCCGGTGACCTCGTCCAGCAGCACCCGTATCGGGGTGTAGGTGCTGGTCGGACGTGGTTGGTCAACTGGTTGCCGGCCGCTGGACTCGTCCACGAACTCGCCGTCGACGGTCTCGCCACTGTCGGCGGTGACTGGTATGGCGTCCTCGACGACGGCCAGCCCGGCATGCTCGTCCGCCCCTGGCACGGAATCTGTCTGGGGTGCCGAACGGTCGACGTCGCCGTCGATGCCTGGTTCGGTCATGATGGTGCGGCCTCCTCGCGGGGGTGGGTGCCGGGCGGCGGCCGTTGGTGTCCAGCCGGTTAGCCGCCGCCCGGCGGCTCTGGTGGTGCGATGGTCAGCCGACCCCGGGTTGCGTTCGGGTGCTGGTCACGTGCGTCCGCCGGTGAGGCTGCGGTGGACCTTCATGGCGGTGCTGGTGGAGATCCGGCCGCCGCGGGCGCGCAGGGCCTTCTCCAGCGCGGTACGGGAGGCGTGCGGCGCCAGGGCACCCTCGGCGATCAGGTCCCGCGCCAGCGTCAGCCAGCCGACCAGATCCGGGTCCGGGTTGGTGTCCTCGCCCAGGTCGGACAGGTACTGCCACAGGACGGGGATCACGGTCACCAACGTCACGGCGATCACCGGGCCGATCGAGTGGACGAGCAGTTGCAGCGGGTCGAACTGGGCGGCCACACCGGGCAGGTACAGCCACGAGTTCACCGTCAGCGTGATCGCGAGTAGCGCGAACTCGGCGCGGCGTAGCCGGTGGTCGCTGATGCTGATCGCCCTGGTCGCGGCGATATAGGCCCGCACCCCGAAGATCAGCAGCAGCCCGACCGACACCACCGGCTCGACCAGGAACGCCAGCCACCAGGCCGCGTCCCCGGTGCCGAGGTGCTGTCCGGCGACGACCGCGTGCTGCACGTTCGCGCACGACCAGCCCAGCGCGCCTACGAGCCCGATGGCGCCGACGAGGGCGACGGTGCGGCGCATCCGCATGTCCCGCAACGCTTTCCGTGCCGGCTCGCCGGCCAACTGGTGCAGCTTGTACGCCTCGGCGGCCTTGCGGCGCTCGGCCAGTACCCGATCGGTGTCGGCCGCAGTCAGAGCGGGGTCGGACTGGAGCGCCACGACACCGCGGGCCTCGACGACCGCGGCGCGCAACCGTGCGACCCGTTTCGGTTCGCTGTTCGCGCTGGTCGCGGCCGTGACGGGTGCGCCGGGTCCGACCGGTTGGCCAGTGCCCGGGGTGGCACCGGGTGTCGGCTGGACGGCGGTCAGGTCGTTGACCTGCGGCGACCTGTTGAACTGGGCGGTGTCGGTGGTATCCACGGTTGTCTCCTGGTCGCGGGGTCGGCAACCCTCGGTGTGGTGTTGCTGCTGTTCAGGGGCGGCGCCGAGCGGCTGGACGGGGATGGGCGCAGCCGCTCGGCGCTGGGATGGGTCAGGCGGGGGCCGGGACTGTGTCCTTGAGCCGGGTCGGTGGCCTTGTCCGATCAGTCGGTGGGTCCGGCTTCCGGGATCAAGGTGTCGAGAATGTCGAACGCCTCGGCGCAGCCTGCGGAGCAGGCGAAGATCTGGGAACCGGTGTCCGACCGACCGACCGGCTGGTGGGGCACCCTGGTCGTCATGTAGTCGGCGTCGCACATGACGCACGCCAGCCCGTCGGCCTGAGCTTCGGTGAAGGTCACCGGGCACCTCCGCGGACCAGGTGCAGCGCCGGGCGGCGAGGTTCGGTGCCCTTGACGCGACCTATGAGGTCGAGCGCCGGCTTCAGGTCCCGAACGATCTGCTCGGCCTCGAAGTCCTGGATCTTGCGCATGACCTCGCGACGTTGCAGGCGGTGGCGTGCCATGCGCTCCCGCCGCAGGAGGCAGCCACCGAGGCTGACCGTGACCAGGTAAGCCAGCAGTGCCAGCCATGCGGGCAGGTGACGGGCGCTCACCGCAGCCGTCCGGCGGCCTTGGCGTCCGTGACGACGGCAGCAGCCTTGGCGTCCGCGGCTGCGGGGGCGAGGGTGGCGAACAGTCGGGCTAGGGCTGGCTCGATGTACCGGTCCATCAGCCGTCTTCGCAGGGCGAGCAGGCCCTCCTGTGCGGCGACGGCCAGCGGCACCGCGACCGCGACCACGGGCAGCGCGGTGACGTGCAGCACGGCGACGGCGACGGTGGCCACGCCGAGCGCCAGTAGCGCGGCCAGCACGGCGAAGACGGTGCGGGCGAGCTGGTAGGTGGGAAGCAACCACCAAGGGGTTTCGGGCATCCTTCTCATGGGCGGACCTCCTGTGTCCGTCAAGGCCCCCGGCCGGTGTGTGGAGCACCACCGGGGGCCGTCCAATGTGGTCAGTCGAGGGGATCGGTCGAGTACGCGACGTCGAGGCACAGCCAGTCGGGCAGGCCGCAGTCAACGCAGGGCAACTCGTCCTCTTCGGGGTCCATCTCGTGCCCTCTCATGCGGCGTAGGCGTTGGGGAAGCAGGCGAACGGGTCGACGGTCACGGGGTTGTGGATCGCGACCGGGGTGGCGGGAGCGGCCACCGGGGCCACGCCGAGCAGCGTGATCGCCCGACGATCTTGACGCTTTTGTTGATAGGCACCGTGTACGGCGCGAAGATGCGATTCACTACGCCTGCGCTTTTCTGCATCGGTTTCGTTTCTGTGTTCATCAGCGGAGGCATCAGCGGCTTCTTTCTGGCGCAGCCTTCGATCGATATCTATCTGCACGCGACCTACTTCGTAGTCGCGCACTTTCACTTCGTGATGGCGGTGGCCTCGCTATTCGGCGTGTTTGCCGGAACCTATTTTTGGTTCCCCAAATGTTTGGTCGGATGATGAACGACGGGCTCGGAAATTGCATTTCTGGCTTACGTTCATCGGCGTCTACTGCATTTTCATGCCGA
>CAVPCF010000009.1:0-20432 GCA_963702275.1 Candidatus Melainabacteria bacterium | reverse complement strand
CGCTTCAGCGCTCCGGAAAAGTTCGAAGCTGATCATGATGCGCTTTAGCGCTGGCATGGGGAAATCCAGGGCTAAAGCCCATTTCAAGATCGGGCGCTTTTCTGATGGACTGAAGTCCAGTTCCCCCCTGCTGAAGCAGCGGGCTTCCACTCATTGGGTTGAGGAAGGTTTGATTGGCAACTACACCTAACTTTGTCATCTCGACCGGAGCGCAGCGGAGTGGAGAGATTTGCGGTTTCCCATATCTGGCGCAAAGAGCGCGCCAGATATGGGGCACCCTCGATTGGTGGCGGTTTTGGACCCATGCTTCAAGCAGATTTTGGCCGGGCAGGTTTCCCAGAGTGATTTTCGAGAGCCGAAGGAAAGGCAAGAATAGCCGATGATCCCAGGGACAAATTGGTGCGCGGCTGCTCGTCTTGCCGGCGGCATACTTCAATCGTGCGGATGGGCTTGCCGGTGGTCTCGGACACCAGGCTTTCGAGCTCGCGCTGCTGGCGCGGGGGCAGTTCGGCGCCCTGGTAGAGGTCACGCTCCCAGGTGGTCATGTCGGCCAGTGAGCTGACGATGCCGCCGGCCCCGTGGGGTCCAGGTGATGGCGAGGGGGGGCATGGCCTTGCCGAGCAGGGACGGGCCGCCGGGCATGTCGAAGTACCCGGCAGGCATCCGGGCGGCATCGGCCGCGGGGCAGGTGTAGGGCGCGTAGCACAGGTCGTGCAGCCGCAGCGGGGTGATGATCCGGCTGGTGAGCTGGCTGGCGTAGGAGTGATGCGTCACCCGCTCGATGATCATCTGCGCGAGGATGTAATCGGTGTCGGAGTAGTAGTAGCCCGCGGGCGCGAGCGGATGTTCAAAACCTGGGTTGGAGTGGCAGCCAAATCACTGCTGCACTGATACCCAACTTGCTCTCTCCGGCCGCTCCAGTGGGAAAGTCCTGGAAGAAATTGGGTACTCCACTGGCAACATATGAAGGGAAGGTGCCCAAAACACTGCTGAGATAGGTTCCAAGACCTGCAATTGAGCTGATAATGTCTCGTTCTTGGACTCTAGTGGGCGTTCGGTCTGTCAGTGATGCGCGGGCTGTGATCATGGACTGTGGAGCGGCGGCCGCTTGAACTGGAGCTGGTGCGGGTGCTGCGGCAGCAGCTGGCAGAAGAGCCAGAGAAGTAGGCAAACGCATGGACTTCATCTTGGTGGTGGTAGCAAGCAGTACCGGTGGAAGATGGTGAACCACGGGAGAGCTGTTCGTGTATACTCCTCTCCTCTTCAAGTTTTCAAGCAAACGAGGGGTGGATTGCGCCCAGGTCGTCGCGGTCGCCGTCACGATCATGCTGGGTGTCGCGCTGTACATCGCCAGCGCCGGTGCGTTCGACAACCTCAGCGGCTCCTACGACACGACCTATCATCGGCTGCGTTTCGCCGACCTGACCGCCACCGGCGGCGATCCCGACCGCATCGCGGCGGCCGCCCGCGCGGCCGGCGCCACGGCGAGCACTACCCGGACTGTGGTCGATCCGCCGATGTTGGTGGCCGGTACCCGGCTGATCGGCCGGGTGATCGGGCTGCCGGCGACCACCCGGCCCGCCGTCGACGACCTCGACGTACGCCAGGGCGCCTACCTTTCCCCGGCCGACCCGGACGCTGTCCTGGTCGAACAGCACGCGGCGGCCACCTTTGGCCTCCACCTGGGTGACCGGGTCGGTGTGTTCGCCGGCGACGCCTGGCACACAGCGACGGTGCGGGGATCGCAGTGTCCGCGGAGTACCTGTGGCCGGCGCGCAGCCGCCAGGACGTGCTGGGCGATCCGCACGGGTTCGCCGTGCTGTTCGCCGCCGAGCCGACCGTGGCGAGCTGGACCGGCACCGGACCCAACCAGACCCTGCTCACCGTGGCGCCCAATGCCCCTGGGTACGGCCGACCGCGTGGCGGCGGCGATGCGCCGGGCCGGCGCGGTGGACGTCACGACCAGGGCGGACCAACCGTCCAACGCCGCCCTCGGCGAGGATCTGGCCGGGTTCGATGAACTGTCCGTGTTGTTCCCGCTGCTGTTCCTGACCGCCGCCGCGATCGCGGCGTACGTGCTGCTGACCCGCCGGGTGCTGGCCGAACGGCCGATCATCGGCACGCTGATGGCGTCGGGCGCCCGGCGCGGGCGACTGGTGCGGCACTACGTGTCGCAGGGGCTGCTGATCGGGCTGTTCGGCGCGATCGCCGGTGTGGTGGTGGGGCTGCCGGTCACCGGTGTGCTCACCCGCGCTTACACCGGTTCGCTGGGCATCCCGGACACCGTCGTGGCGGTGCGTCCGGGCCTGGCGGTGATCGGTCTGGTGTTCGGGGTCGTGGTGGGCGCGGCCGGTGCCGCCGCGCCCGCGGTCACGGCCGGCCGCACGGTGCCGGCCGTGGCCATGCGCAACGCGACGGTGGGGCGGCCGCCGGGCGCGTGGAGCCGGTTCGTGGCCCGGCTGCGGCGGCTGCCGGTGTCGGCGCGGATGGCGCTGCGAGACGTCACGCGTGGCCGGCGCCGCACCGTCGCGACCATGTTGGGCACTGTGCTGGCCCTGGTGCTGGTGCTCGCGTCGATCGGCTTGCTGACCAGCCTGTCGGCCGCCCTGACTGTGGCCTCCGGCCAGATCGATCGCGAGGACGCCACGGTCACCACCGCGACCGGCGCCGCGTCATTGTTGCGGTCGGTGCCCGGTGTTGCCGCGGTCGAGGCAGTCCGGACCGGACCCGTGATCGCACGGCACGCCGGCCACAGCTACGCCACCACGCTGACCGGCTACCCGCCCGACACCACGATGCACGGTTTCCGTTCGACCGGCGGCGGGTGGCTGCGGCCACCGACCGGTGGCGTGTACGCCGGTGCCGCGCTGGCCGGCCAGTTGGGTGTGTCCGTCGGCGACACGATCATCCTGGCCACCACGCGCGGGACGATGAACGTCCGGCTGGCCGGTCTGCTCGACGAGCCGCTGGGCACGGCCGTCTACGGCAGCGCCGCCCTCGCCGCCCGCGCACTGCCGGACTCCGGTACGGCCACCTATCTGGTCCGGTTCACCGGCGGCGCGGACCGTGACGCGCTGCGCCGGCGGATCACCCCACTGCCCGTCGTCCTGGCGTACACCGATGCGCGGGCGGTCACCGCGTCGATCAACCAGTATCTCGGCCTGCTCTGGGCGTTCATCACCATCATGATCGTCCTGGGTGGCATCCTCGCGTTCACCGTGATCTACGTGACCATGACCGTGAACGTCGTGGAGCGGACCACCGAGTTGGCCACGCTGCGCACCGCAGGTGTGCCGCTGCGCCGGGTCGCCGGTGCGCTGGCCACGGAAAGCCTGGTCGCCACGGCGGTCGGTGTGCCGGTCGGCCTGGTGCTGGGCGTGGTGGCCGCGCGTGGGTTCCTCGACTCGTTCTCCACCGACCTGTTCCACTTCGACCTGACGCTCCCGTGGTGGACACTGCCCGGGGCCGCTCTCGGCGTCCTGGTGGCGGCGGCGGTGTCCCAATGGCCGGCGATGCGCGCCGTGCGCCGGATGGACATCGCCCGCGTGGTCCGCGAACGCGCCGCATGACCGCGAGGTCGGCACCATGGTCGCTCATCGCGCCGCTCCGCTGATCGGCCGGGATACCAGGTCCTGGCGCGGCTGCGGCCAGCGACCACAGGTCCGGCTCGGCACCGTCGGAGACGGGCCGGGCCGACGCCGCTGGCTAGCCTGGTTCAGGTCGGCGCTCCGGAACCTCACCGTTCGGCACGGTCCGGCCTGATGGTGAGGGAGCAGACCAGTTGGCGGCCATACCATCCGTAATCCATACCGTCGCCGCCTTGCGGCGGGCGTTCGGCATGTGGATCGGGTCATGAGGATGCCCGCACGACGACCGGCCGGTGATGGCAGCGGGCTGGGGTGGCCATGGCTGGTCGGGGTGGGCGCGGTGACCGGTGTGGTGGGCGGGCTGACGAGCGTCGGCTACCTCGCGGTGCTGGCGGCGCTGTCCCGACTGGCCGGCCCGGACCACTACACCTGGCTGCCGAGGGCGGGCTTGCTGATCGGCGCCGGCGGCCTGATCAGCCTGCTGTTGGGCGTGTTGGGTGATCCGGGTGACAGCGGGGTGCTGATCGACAGCGTGCACACCGAGGGCGGTCCGCCACGGACGCGGGCGCTGGCGGCGCTGGTGCCGGTGTCCCTGCTGACTATCGCGGTGGGTGGCGGTATCGGCCCGGAGCCGGTGTTGATGCAGACCACGGGCACCCTGGCCACCGCGGTCGGCCGCCGGTTCGGCGCGAACCGGGTGGATCTGCGGGTGCTGACCGTGACCGGGATGGCCTCCGGGCTGACCGTGCTGTTCGCGGCCCCGTTGGGCGGCGCGGTCTTCGCGCTGGAAATCCTGCACCGCAGGGGTTTGGAGTACTACGAAGCCCTGGTACCGGCCTGTGTCGGCTCGCTGGTCAGTTACGGGGTGTACGTCCTGGCCACTGGCCGGGGTCTGGGGCCGGAGTGGCCGGTCCCAGGCGGCCCGCCCCGGCTGGTGCCGGTCGACTTACTACTGGGCCTGTGTGCCGGGGTGGCCGGGGCGGCAGTCGCCCATGGGTTCGGCCTGTTGATCCGTGGCTGCCGCTGGCTTTTCGGCCGGGTTCCGTCGTGGTGTCGGCCACCGGTCGCCGGCCTGGCGCTGGCCGTGCTCGGTGGCGTGTTGCCATCCTCGCTCACGTTCGGTGAGGCGCAGTTGGGGCGGCTCGTGATCGCGTCGGCGGTCGCCGGGGCGATGCTGGTGGCGGTGGCGGTCGGTCATCTGCTCAGCGCGGCGATCACGCTTGCCGGGCGGTGGAAGGGCGGCATCATCATCCCGATGTTCCTCGTCGGGTATTGCCTGGGCCGCGTCACCGCGCTGTGGACCGGCCCACACGGCCACAGCATCGTTCTTGCCGCGTCGATGATGGTGGCCTGTAACGTCGGCATGACCAAGACACCGTTGGGTTCGACACTGGTCGTCGCGCAGATGACCGGCCTGGGGAACCTGCCGCCGCTGCTGATCGCGGCACTGACCAGCCTCGTCCTCAGCCAGCGCGTCACGTTCGTTCGTGGACAGCGCCACCGCGAGCCCGACGCCGCTCGGGAGCGTGCGAACGTCACCGTGCTACGTCGCGACGAGCCCGACAGGGGGGACATCCCGCAGCGGCGGGCGGCCTGACCCGCCACCCTCCGCCGGGCCGTCGCAAGGGATCGATGGCGGTACTTGTGCGTCCTTCGGCTGGCCGCGTGCCGTCCGGCTCCACACACGATATCCGCTGCGAGTGTGCTGCCGCACCCGGCTGGAATCGCAGATCATGGTCACCCGTGAATGGACACGACGAAGTCCCTGGACAGCGGACTTTGCGCCCTGGACACCCGCCCCCGGAATGATCGGAATTCACCGTACCGAACGGCGGATGTCGATGGAAACCCCTCACCCGTGAAGGGCAGATGTGCCGACAGGTCACTGGCCACTTCGAGCATTCGTGTGGCGGCCGTGATGGCTGGCGGCTAGCCTGGCGACACGGATACCGGCGAGGCGCAAGGGGAGCGCCGTCCCGTTTCATCGGGTGATTTCGCCGGAGGTTCCGTCACCGTTTGAAGGGGGATATATGACCGCGTTGCATGGTACGTCAACGTCCGGTGTGGAGGTTCCGCACGGCATCGACCTGCCGGTCAGCCAGTTCGGCCGGATGTTTCCCACTCTCGCCGCGCGCACGCCGACCGGACTGCCGATGGCCGAGGCTTTCGGCCTGCCCGGCGGCAAGCTGGACGGCGGCCAGACCACATCGGCACAGGACAACCCGAAGATGGCCGCGGGCTTCACCTTCTTCGGGCAGTTCATCGACCACAACATCACCTTCGATGCCACCACGAGGCTGGGCCAGACCATCGAAACCACCAGCGCGACCGACTTCAAGCCGTCCCGGTTGGACCTGACCAACCTCTACGGTGTCGGCCCGACGGTGAATCCGTTCCTCTACGATCCGACATCGCACGGCACCGAGCTGGCCATGTCCGCCGACGGCGTCGACCTGGCCAGGACCGTCAACGGAACCGCGCTGATCGGCGATCCGCGCAACGACGAGAATCTGGTGCTGGCGCAACTGCACCTGGCGTTCATCAAGTTCCACAACGCGCTCGTCGACGGCCTGCGCAACGGAAAGATCACCGACGTGTTCGGGGAGCTGCTGGGGTCCGAACCACCGGACGAGCCGCCGACCGAGCAGCCCGGCGCCACCATCGACCAACTGTTGGACGTGGCCAACTACTACTCCGACGTGTTCGCCAAGGCACAGCAACTCACCCGCTGGCACTACCAGTGGATCGTCGTGCACGAGTACCTGCCGTTGGTGGGCGATCCCGATGTGGTCGCCGACGTCGAACGCAACGGGCCGACGTTCTACCAGCCCGGCGAGCGCGCTTTCATGCCGGTGGAATTCGCCGTCGCCGCGTTCCGCACGGTGGGTCATCCCGCCATTCGCTCCAGTTACCAGGTCAATCCCGAGTTCACCGGCAAGGTGTTCCCGGATGACCCGGACGCGCCGGCCGACCCGCGTACGGATCTTCGTGGCGGACAGGTGGACACGGCCCACGCCGTGGATTTCTCGTACTTC
Organism: Candidatus Melainabacteria bacterium; assembly: GCA_963702275.1. GTDB lineage: Bacteria > Actinomycetota > Actinomycetes > Mycobacteriales > Pseudonocardiaceae > DATEPR01. The sequence continues at coordinate 13,810 of CAVPCF010000009.1, read as the reverse complement.
TTCGCCACCCGTGCGAACCGGCGGCCGCAGGCCGCGAAACTGTTCGACGGCACGATGACCACCCAACTGTTGGACCTGCCGGTCAGCGCCGTCCCGGGCGCCCAGCAAGGGGCACTGGCCCGGCCGCTGGGTTCGCTGGCGGTGCGCAATCTGTTGCGCAGCGAGACACTGGGCCTGCCATCCGGTCAGGACGTGGCACGCAAGGTCGGCCAGGAGCCGCTGTCGGATGAACAACTGGAGTCCAGCGGGCCGATCTACCTGTTCTACTACCTGCTCAAGGAGGCCCAGATTCTCGGTCGGGGTGAACGCCTGGGCCCGGTGGGCACCCGGATCGTCGCCGAGACACTGATCGGCATCCTCGACGCCGACCCGTCCTCCTACCGTTCGGTCTACCCGAAGTGGCGGCCGACCCTGCGCAACCCGCGCGGCGAATTCGGCATCGTCGACCTGCTCCGCGTCGCCGGCGTCCCCGGCACCGAGGCCTGACCCGCCAGTGACCATAGCCGCGAACCCGGCCGGACGACGACTGTCCCGGCCGGAATTCGCGGCTATGGCTACGCCATCAGCGGCACAGCCCGCGCGGGCTGTGCCCGACGCGCCGGAACACACCGTCACGGTGTGGATGGTGCGGCGGTGAGCAGGGCGCGGTGGGTGATCCAGCCGACCAGGTCGTGTCCGGTCGGGTCGAGCACGGGCAGGCCGGTGCCCTCGGCGCCGGCCAGGGCGTGCAGGGCGTCGGCGAGGGTGGAGTTCGCGGTGACCTTGGGTGGTAGCTGCGCGAGGTCGGCGGCGGTGTGGGCGGTGGCGTCGGGGGTGGTGAGCGCTTCGCTGACCGCGCGGGCGGTGACGCAGCCGTGGTAGCGCTGGTCGGTGCCGATGACCGGGAGGACCCCGTTGGCGGAGAGCCACAGCGCGTGTCCGGTCTCGGCCAGCGGGGTGTCGGCCGCCAGTGGTTCGGGCAGCAGTTCCATCACGGTCGCGACGGTCCGGGTGGCCAGCCGGCCGGGTCCGGTGTGGACGGTGTCGAGATGGACGCCTCGGCGGGTGAGTTTGCGGGTGTAGATCGTGTCGTGGGTCAGGCTGCGGGACACGGCGGTCGCGGTCACGACGGCCAGCATCAGCGGCAGGATGATCGTGTATTCGCCGGTCAGTTCGAACAGGATGATCACGGCGGTGATGGCGGCCCGGGTCGCCCCGGCGAACGCCGCGCCCATGCCGATCAGCCCGTACAGTCCGGGTGCCGCGGTCGCGGCGGGGAACAGGTGGTGGACCACGATGCCGAAGGCTGTGCCGCCCATGGCGCCGATGAACAGTGCTGGCGCGAACACGCCGCCGGAGCCGCCGATGCCGATGGTCAGGCTGGTGGCCACGATCTTGCCGACCATCAGCGCCACCAGGAACCACAGCACGTAGCGGCCGTCGATGGCGTGCGCCAGCGCCGGGTAGCCGACCCCGTACATCTGCGGCAGGGCCAACAAGAGTCCGCCCAGCAGCAGCCCACCGGCCGCCGGGCGCAGCCATTCCGGGCCGTGTACCAGGCGCTGCCAGACCCGGTCGCAGCCGTCCTCGATCCAGTAGAGCACCCGCGCGAACAGCACACCGACCGCGCCGATCACCACGCCCAGCAGCGCGAAGGCCAGGTACTCCCACCCCGAGCGCAGCGTGAACGACGGCAGAGTCAGGAACGGGTGGTTGCCGAACGCGGCCCGCCCGATCACGCTGGCGGTCACGCTGGCCAGCACGACCGCGCCGAAGGACTCGGCGGCGAAGTCGCGCAGGATCAGCTCCATGGCGAAGAACGGCCCGGCGATCGGCGCGTTGAACGTCGCCGCGATCCCACCCGCCGCGCCACACGCCACCAGCACCCGCAACCGGTTCTCCGCCACCCGCGCGACCCGGCCCAGGCTGGAGCCCCACGCGGAGCCGATCTGCACGATCGGGCCTTCCCGCCCGACCGAACCGCCACCGCCGATGCACAACGCCGAAGCGAGTGCTTTGACGATCGTGACCTGCGGCGGGATCCGACCACCGCGTTCGGCCACGGCCGCCATCACCTCCGGCACGCCGTGGCCCCGGGCCTCGGGGGCGAACCGGTGCACCAGCGGTCCGTAGACCGCACCCGCGAGCACCGGGGCGAGTAGCAGGAACCAGATCCCCAGGCCGGGGACGAGCGGGTTGGGGACGCGCCCGGCGTCGGAGTAGTCGGCGTGTCCGGACAGCAGCCGGGTGAACGTGGTGATCAACCAGCGGAACACGATCGCCCCGCCGCCCGCGCCCGCGCCGATCACCACGGCGAGCACGATCAGCCCGGCCCGGCTCTCCCGAACCCATTCCCCGAACGGGACGCGGGTCGGCAGGGCCAGCGACCATCGGCGCGCCGACTCGTCAGCAGCGTGCCGCTCGTCTGACGCCCCGTCGACCGGTTCGGTCGACCGGTCGTCGACAGGCTCCTCCTCTTTCACTGTTGCATTATGCAATATTTGGTGGAGGTGGCTGTGTGAGATCGGGTACAGCGAACCGGGTCAGCGACTCGTGCCAGGCGTACCTTGTCACTCACCGATGCCTTGTGCAAAACTTGCCTCGTCATACCTGCCCGGTGGTTCAGGGCCACCGGAGCCATCCCGCTTGACGCCGTGGCCTCGGTCGATGTTCAGGCGAGGCAGGACGGTGCCGGAGACCGACCAGTTCTTCGTCCAGGATCTGGATGAAACCCTGTACTCGCTGGGTGCCCTGCGCCGCTGGGTCGTCAGAGTGCTCGCCGGTCTGGATCGTCCGGATCTGTGTGACGTGTTGCTCGTGGTCACCGAGTTGGTCACCAACGCCTACCAACACGGTCAGCATCCGCGCCGGCTCGCGCTCACGCAGGTCGGACCGCGTGTCGTTCGTCTGGAGGTCGCGGACGCCTCCTACCGTGTCCCCATCCTGGGGCGCCCGGACCGGCCCGGTGACGGGCTTGGACTGCTGCTGGTGAACGGGGTGGCCAGCGTCTGGGGTGTCCGGTCGCACGAACCAGGCAAGATCGTCTGGGCCGAGGTCCGCTGCTGACCGGTGACTCCGGTCGGTCGCGTCCGACGCCGACGAGAAAACAGTCGTTGTCAGTGCATCTAACTACTACAAGTGTTGCATAATGCAATCATGTTGGTCGAGGCTGCGGTGGAGCGTTACCGCTTCACCTGTGTGCGGTGTGACACGTGGTGGGACGACGACTACGAGGTCCGGGTCTACACGGACGTCGAGGGAACCGAGTTCGCGTACTACCGACACGGTGGCGGCCTGTGTGAGGCGCCTCGGGCGGCGGACACGCTGTGCCGGGTGTGTCAGTGCGGGCCGACCTGTGTGGTGCGGTTGTCCCGCACTGAGGTCCTGCTGCCGGATCCCGCAGCGACGGCCCACTGACCACGTGGGTCAGATCCAGCCGGCGAGGTTGGCCTCGGCCCGCCCACCGCCCACGGGTGGCTCACCGCCGGCCTGGCTGAACGCTTCCAGGGCGTCAACCAGGCCGTGGCGGTGGTCTTCGGGCATGCGGGCGATGATGCGGGCGATCTCCTGCCGGCGGCGCCGGGTGACCCGGGTGACCACGGACGCGCCGGTCTTGGTGAGGTCGAGCACGACCTCGCGCCGGGATGCCGGGTTGGTCTGGCGGTCCACCAGTTCGGCGGCGACCAGTCGGTCGGTCATGCGGGTGGCCGTGGAGGGGTTGACCCCCAGTTGGTCGGCCAGTTCGGACAGTTTCATCACGCCGTGGGTGCTCAGCACGACCAGCATCCGGAACTGCGGCAGCGTGATCGACTCGTCCACGGCGGCGATGGACCGGGCGGACACCGCGATCAGCAGTCGGGACGCGGTCAGCACGGCGTCGGTGACCGCGTCGGCGTCCGCGCCACCGATCCGATCGACGGCGCCGCGGGCGAGGGTGCGGGTACGCGCTGGTGCCATAGGTATGTTGTACCCCATCTCGCACGGCTCGCCTGCCCAAGTATTGCATGATGCAACGGTGGAGTAGAAACAGCAGGTGAACTTGCGCCGATCTGGTCTTCGCCCTCGACGGCGACGGACGCGAGCGGTTCACCCTCGACGGTGCCGCCATCCCGCCCCGGCACCCGACTGCCCGCCACGCTGCACCGGTCCTCCACGCCCAGGGGCCGGGTACAACCTCACCGACTGGAGCACCTGGACCGTACTCCAGGCACTCCAGGTCCTTGGCGGGGTCGCCGACTATCGCATCGCCACTGTGATCCGAAGCAGACCAACTCCGGCGGCAACAAGGGTTTCGGCACGCCAACCGCTGTGGTCGACGGCGCTCTGGTCGAGTGGCAGTCCCGCGCCTGGCTGACAACCTGGTCAACGCCGCCTATCAGCAGAAGTGGCGGTATGCGGTCGGGGTTTCGGTCCACGACGGCGGCTGAGGATCGTCGTTCGGTGGCACGCTGCGGCCGGTCCGGCCGAAATCGAGCGGGACCGGTCAGGACGCGTCGACGTCGTGGGCGATCCCGTCCAGCCGGTAGCGGGTGAGGCGGTACACCATCTCGTCCCAGGCTTCGGGCACGATCTGGCCGGTCAGGTCGCGCTCGGCGCCGGCGAGCGTGGCGGCGATCTCCTCGGCCGGCAGGACGTGGGCGAACTCGCGGTTGAGTCGACGCGCCACGTCGGCGTCACGGGGGAGCGGGTCGGTCAGGTGGGTGGTCATCGGTGTCGCTCTCACCTCGATTCATTGTGCTGCGACCAGTTTGCCGTCGCCGGGCTCGGGGTGACCTGACGAGAAGCTGACAATCGGCTCGGGGATGCGGTTGGCGATGTCGTGTCCGGTTGTCGGGTGGTGGTGGGTATCGGCGCGGGCGGCGACGAGGGCGGCGTGAGCAGGGTCGGCGTCTGTTGCATCCCGACACCGCACCCGGTCCCGGCCAGGCACGTCGCGACAGCGCAGGCGGCCACGACACAGCGGGCACGGCTCATGGGCATGGGTGGGCCTCCTCGGGCAGTTGGACGACGAATCGCGCGCCACCACCGGGTCGGTCCATCACCCAGACCCGGCCACCGTGGCGGGCGGTGTGCTGGGCCACCAGTGCCAGGCCCAGGCCGCTGCCGGTGCTCGCGCCACGATGACCGCCGACCGTGCCGCGGGCGAACCGTTCGAAGATCTGGTGTCGGAACTGGGCCGGCACGCCGGGGCCGGCGTCATCGACTTCCAGCCGGACCGTGCCGTCATGGCGTGTGATGCCGACGCGGACCGGGCCGCGGGCGTGGTGGCAGGCGTTGTCGACGAGGTTGGCCACGATCCGGTTCAGCATCCGCCGGTCGGCCTGGATGATCACCGGCGCGGGTCCGGTGTCCAACTCGACGCCGTCGGCTGGTCCAGGCGCCCAGGGCACCGCCGAGGACGCCAGCCGCGAAGACCGCGGCGACCAGCAGGGTGCTCAGGAACCGGAACGTCTGGTCCAGTTGCAGCAGCGGGAACAGTTCGATGTAGGAGTCACGCGCGGTGTCGACCGGGATCGCGACGACCAGCACCGGGATGCCCTGGACACGGGCTCGCTGCTGGGCCGACGCGCCTCGTTTGGCCAGGGTGATCAGTGGCGGGGGCAGGGCGGCCACCGGGACCTGGCGGCCGCTGGTGATCCACTGGCCGGGGCGGTGCAAGAGGATGGTGGAATCCGGGCCGGTGGTCAGTCCGGTCAGCAGTTCGTCCAGGCCCTCCGAGCGGGTGCGCAGCGCCTGCTCGACCAACCGCACGTTGACCTGGGCCTGACGTTGGGCGCTGTCCTGCCGCTGGTCCAGCAGGTAGCCGGTGGCCAGGTGCCAGGTCGCGAGTGCGATCGCGGTGATCAGTAGGAGCGAGCCCACGCCGAACGCGGTGGTCACCCGCCAGCGCAGCGACAGCCGGCCACGCCTCATACCGGCTTACCGGTCACTGCCGCCCGATAGCCGATACCGCGCACGGTGAGGACCAGGGCAGGACGGTCAGGGTCGTCCTCGACCTTGCGGCGCAGTCGGCGGATGTGGACGTCCAACAGCCGGGTGTCGGGGAAGTACTCGTAACCCCAGACCCGGCGCAGCAGGTCCTGCCGGGACACGACCTCGCCCGCGGCGTCGAGCAGTTCCAGCAGGAGCCGGAACTCGGTGCGGGTCAGGTGGATCTGATTGCCGTCGTGGTGCACGGTGTGCCGGTGAGGGTCGATCGCCAGGCCGTTCAGCCGTACCGGTGAGCGCGTGTCGTCATCGGGGCCGGTGGGTTTGCTGCGGCGCAGCAGCGCGCGGATCCGGGCGGCCAGTTCGCTGGCGACCAGGGGTTTGGTCACGTAGTCGTCGGCGCCGGCCTCCAGTCCGCCGACCACTTCCGCGGTCGCCGTGCGGGCGGTGACGATGATGATCGGCAGATCGCCCCGGGAACGCAGTGTCGCGCACACGTCCAGCCCGTCCATGTCCGGCAGCGTCAGGTCGAGCAGCACGACGTCGGGGGCCGCGGTATCCAGCAGCGCGAGCGCTTCCTCACCGGAGCCGACGCCGGTCACCTCGACCCCCTCGTCCTGCAGCGCCATGCCCAACGCGTGCCGGATGTGCACGTCGTCCTCGACCAACAGTGCGTGGATGCTCGACTCCACTCGTTCTCCTTGCCATACCACCCGAGCAATATATGCTCCAGGCAACTTTTGCGCGATGCATGTGTGGATGGGGGCGAGTGCGACGTGATCGCCGGCGGGGACGCGCCGACGCCGCGGGCCACGGTCGTGGAGTGTGCGCTGGCCGGGAATCGGGTTGCGGTCGAACAGCTTCTGGCATTCCTGCGGACGGTTTCCGGGCGCTACTGCCGGGCGCGGATCGGGCGTCGTGATGGTACGTTCGAGGCGGCCGACCGCGTGGCTCGCGAGGTGTGCCACGCGGTCCTGGCCGTTCTGCCCGGTTGGTATGGGAGTGGGAAGTCCTTGCTGCCACTGATATATCGCACCATGCGGCGGATGACCGACCGTGCGGCTGTCGCACCGGCCGATGGTCAGCAGTCTGCTATGGTGGCGCGACTCCCTATACGGCAACGGGAAGTCCTGGTTTTGCTGGTGGTGGTAAGACTGTCGCATCAGGACACGGCGGATGTACTCGGATGTCCTGTGCCCGCGGTGCACGCCGCGCAACGGCAGGCGCTGCACCGGCTTGGTACCGCGTCACGCGGACGGAACGATCCCCCTGCATCATCGCCTTTCGTTCCGGCGGACACACCTCTAGCTCATCCTGGCCGCGGCGGCCCACGGTGAACCTGACAACTTGGTGACGATCCGCCGGGTTCGTGTCGTGCACGGCTACCAGAGCCCGAGCAAGTGTTGCACAATACAAATGTGACTGTCGAATGGGTGGTGGAGCGGTTCCGTTTCACGTGCCTGCGATGCGACACCTGGTGGGACGAGGACTACGAGGTCCGCGTCGACATTGGCGCCGAGGGTGTCGAGCAGGCGCGCTACCGGCGCGGCGGCAGTCGGTGCGAGGCGCCGCTGGCTGCGGACACCCCGTGTCCGGCCTGCCCGTGCGGAACGACCTATGTGTCCCGGTTGGCGCACCACCTGTGCCAGGTCACCGTGGCCGGGCACTGATCGTGCGGTGGGCGGTCTGACCTCATAGGTCGGTGGCGAGGATCGTGGTCACGGCGTCGCCGATGTCGCGGGCGGTGATGTCGGGTTGCGGTCCCAGTGGGCTGGGGACCATCCCGGGCCGGGCGACGAACGCGGCCCGGCACCCTGCGTGCAGCGCGCCGGTCACGTCCCACCAGTGCGCCGCGACCAACCGCACGGCGCCCGGTCCTACGCCGCACTGCGCGGCCACCATCGCGTACGGTGCCGGTGCGGGTTTGAGGCTGCGGACCGTGTCTGCGGAGAACACCCGCTCGAAGTGCTGCCGGATACCGGCGAAGCGCAGTTGTTCCTCGGCCACGGACGCGGGCGAGTTGGTCAACGCCACCACCTGCAACGGGCTGTCCGCGATTCGTGCCAGGGCCGTCGGAACCTCGGTGTGCGGCGGTAGGGCGCGCATCATGCCGACGATGTCGTCGGCTTGTGTGTCCGACAGCGACACGGCGTGCCGCTGGGCCAGCATCCGTAGCGCGGCGTACTGGGCTGTGGTGAAGTCGGTATAGGAGCCGGTGAGGCCGCCGACGAAGGACAGTTGCAGCATCAGTGTGAACCACTGCTGACGCAGGCCGGCGGCGCCGAACAGCCGGTGGAACGGCGTGTCCAGCACGCTGAGGTCCAGCAGGGTCTCGTTGACGTCGAACGCGACCACCCGCACCGGTTTATCAGCCATGTCCTGACCTTACGACGACTGTCTGCGCGGACGGACGGCGAGCCATGGGCTCGCACCACAGTCCGACGCGGTGGTCGGCAGGGCTGGTATTGCGCGCGCACCGATGTCCTATGCGAGTGCTCGCCGGCTTCCACACTCGGTCTCGGTCGGCCAGTACGAAAACGTCGTCCACGGCGCGTAACTCGGTGCTACCGGTGGTCGGAGGCAGTTGCTGGCCGCGCGGGTTCAGACTGACCCAGGCGTCTGCTGGCAGGTCGGCCAGTTCCGCGACCGTGCGGCCTTCGGCCGGCGCCCCCGCGGCGATCGTGAACCGATGCGCCCCATGAGGTTCCTCGCGCAACCGGACCCCCAAGGTCCAGGGCTGCGGTTCCACCGTGCGCATCGGCAGCCGCAACCCGTGTGCGACCGTCAGAACCAGGCTGCCCTGCACGACGACGGAGTACACCACGACCACCACGACCATGCCGTACAGGCGAGGCGCGTCGGCGACGTTCAGCGCGAGTAGGAAACCACCCAACAGGATCGGCACCGCGCCCTTCAATCCGGCGAACAGGATGAAGACCCGCTCGGCGTTGCTCAGCCGCGCGCGGCAGGCACAGCCCCACCACGATCGGTCGGATGAGCACCGCGAGGACCGCGCCCAGCACCAACCCCGTTTCCACACGTCCGGCGCAGCAGCACCGAGACGTTCATCGTCAGCCCGAGCACGACGAACGCGACGATCTCACCGAGGCTGGCCAACGCCCCGTGGAAACGCTCGATCTCGCGCTTGAAGGGGGCACGGCCGTCGCCGAGCACGATGCCGGCGACGAAGACGGCCAGGAATCCCGCACCGGTGGGATCCACCCTGCACAACGCGCGGACAGTGTCCAGATCGGACACCATGACGGCGAACGGCTTGTCCGCGCGGTGTTTGCGGGCCGCAGTGTGGCCGCGGCGGGTTCGTGCCCGGCGAGTACGGCGAGGTGGTAGCCGCCGAGTCCCTTGATCGCGATCACCTGGCCGGCCCGCAGCAGGGCGGCGGTCTCGGTGATCGGGTCGCCGAGTTGTTCGGTGCCGGCCGGGTCGAGCAGTCGTAGCCGGGGGCCGCACGTCAGGCAGCAGGTCGGCTGGGCGTGGAAGCGCCGGTCGGCCGGGTCGTGGTACTCGGCCGCGCACGCGGCACACATCGGGAAGTCGGCCATCGTCGTGGACGGACGGTCGTAGGGCACGTCTCGCACGATGGTGAATCGGGGTCCGCAGTTCGTGCAGTTGATGAACGGATAGCCGAAGCGGCGGTCGGCCGGATCGGCCAGTTCACGCAGGCAGTCGGCGCAGGTGGCGCTGTCCGGGGCGACCAGCGTACGCCGACTGCCGGTGCCGTCGCTGTCGACGATGGTGAAGCCGACGCTGCCGCTGGGCGCGGTCTCGGTGACCGTCACCCGTTCCAGAGCGGCCAGCGGTGGCGGGTTGCTTTCCAGTTCGCGCAGGAACTCGGCGACGTCCACCGTAACCCCTTCGATCTCGACGAACACGCCGTCGAGATCGTTGCCGACCAGACCGGCAAGGCCCAGCCCGGTGGCCAGCGAATACACGAACGGGCGAAAGCCGACACCCTGAACGACGCCAGTCACCCGTACCTGGCGGCGCACCCGATCGACCACCGGCCGCTTCCTCAGCAGATCCGGGGGAGTTGCTCGCCGACGAGCATGTCCACGATCCGGCTGGAGCCGATGAGGGTCCGCGCGGTGACCAGGCCGGCCGGTCCGTCGGTGACCCGGCCGATCACGGTGGCGCCACGGCCGGCTGGCGTGCCGCGCATCGCCGCCAGCACCTCGTGGGCCGATTTCGGCGCGACCAGGGCGACCAGGCAGCCCTCGTTGGCCACGTGCAACGGGTCCAGGCCGAGCAGTTCGCACGCGGCGGCGACCATCGGTGGCACCGGCACCAGCGACTCGGTGATCTCGATGCCGACCTCAGATGCCCGCGCGAGTTCGTTGAGCACGCTGGCCACCCCGCCACGGGTCGGATCGCGCAGGGTGTGCACGTCCGTCGCGCCGGCCGCGATCATGGCCGCGACCAGTTCGTGCAGGGGTTGGCTGTCCGACTGGACGTCGGTCTGGAAACCCAGGCCCTCGCGTGCGCCCATGATCGCGGTGCCGTGCGCCCCGATGGGCCCGGACAGCAGCACGACGTCACCCGCCCGGCCGGCGGCTGCGGACGGGCTCGCGCCGGACAGTCGGACACCGATACCGGTCGTGGTCAGGTAGATCCCGTCGGCGGCGCCCCGGCCGACCACCTTCGTGTCTCCGGTGACCACCCGCACACCGGTCGCTCGCGTGGCGCGGGCGACCGACGCCGTGATCGCGCGCAGTTCGGCGATCGGGAGTCCCTCCTCCAGTACGTAGGCCAGCGCCAGTGCGAGCGGCCGGGCGCCGCGCATGGCCAGGTCGTTCACCGTGCCGTACACCGCGAGGGAGCCGGACGGTGGCTCAGTTACTGTCGTCACAGGCGGACGATCGGCTGGACTCGCGGGCGCACGAGGCGGCCAAGACTCGACTGGCGAACGCTGAGGCCGCATTGCGGCGGTTCCAGGCGGCGATCGCGGCGGGCATCGAGCCGACTGCCATCGTGGATGCGGTGAACGATGCGCAGGCTCAGCGGCTGGCAGCGCGGGCCGAGCTGGACGGGTTGCCGGCAGAGAGTCGAGTCACGCGGGCGGAGCTGTACGCACGACTGGACATGATCACCGATGTCGGCGCGGTGCTGAGCAAGGGATCACCGGAGAAGCTGAGCGCGCTCTACCATGATCTTGGCGTTGACCTGCGGTTTCATCCGGGAGAGCGGGCCGTGGACGTTACAGCTTCGCTCCGTGTAGTTAGCGAGTGTGTCCGAGGACGATCTTGCTCACTATTCACCCGTCTTTGCCTGGACGGCGGGCGTGACGGAATGATGTGAAGCGGACGACACCGGCTGTCAGGCTGCTGACGCGATGCGGCATGGACGGGCAACGGACAGGTACGATAGGCACTTGAGCTGGTGGCGGATAAGATCCTGGCGAATCCGGCTACGGCAGTCCGGTCCACTTGGTCGACGACATCGTTGCCAGCGTTTGCGGCTCCTCCAGACGAACTGGCCTGACTCGAAACGTTCACCAGGAATGGCAGTGTGTCGCCTATCGTGTCTGCAATCTGCAGTCGGGCGATGGCAGCGTGTAGCGACGAGTGCCGCAATGCCAAGGGGGTCTGAGACGCTGATGATCCGTAGCCGAGCAAATCGCTCATCTATCGAGATCAAACGTGGTGAAGTTGATTAGTAACGTATGGAGCACAGTCTGTCGAGGACCACGTTGCACATCGTTCGTATGTTACCTCGGGCTCGCCCACAGTGATCATGGGACGGGTGGGGTGCAACGGGCGACGCGGTCGCAACGAGGCCGCCGTCGGGTGGGGCGTGACTCGTGCTGGTGATTTCGGCGCGCTGATCCTGTGAACGCGCTGTACGGACTGGCGGTCAGACAGTCGGGGTACGGAGCGAGGCAGCCAACGGCCCGGCGATAGCCCGCACTGAACGGTGGTTGGGCCACCGGGCCAGCGTTCTCCTCAACTGGGTGATGCGTGACCGGATCGTCGCCGAGTCGACAGCCGCGGCTACCTCAACGACTTCTCGGACAAGCTCGCAGGCGTGCTCAACCTCGCCAGCGGAGGCGTATGCCAGCGCACGGCGGGCCCCGAAGCGGGCGCGTGTGCGGATAGCCGCCACCGGGACCTGGGCGAGCTCCCGGTCGAGTGTCTCGGCGGCCTCGCGGGGTCGCCCCAGGTCGTGGAGACACCAGCCGGTTGCCATGCCGACGGGATTGGACATCGTTGAGGTGCCGATGATGGGGTTCTGTGGTTGTTCCGAGGCCGCACCGTCGAACAACAGAGCTGCCTTGGCCAGTGCGCGGCGACACCGGTCGTAGTCACCGGCGAGGGCGTGTCCCTGTGCTTCCCGCTGCGCGGCCAGCCCACGGATGCGGGCCGGAGTACCGTGTCCTCCTGGGCGCGCCGAGCAAGTTCGACGGTCTGGACCGAGTCTCCCCGATACAGGGTTACGAGGGCACGTCGAACCATCGCGTAAGTCGCCAGGTCGCGATCACCCGCGGCAGTCGCATCTCGACGGCCTTGTCCGTCCACCACAGAGCGGCACCGTCGTTGCCCGACTCCTGCCACATCCAACCGGCATACTCGGCGTACCGGGCGCGCAACAAGCGCATCCACCCCGGCCTTCCCCGAGGCCGAGGAGAGACCTCCGAGCACCCGGGTGGGGACGAACACCAATGGCAGCACGAGGTTGGGGGAAACCTTCTGCCGAACTCCCTGATCCGGTCGAACTCTTGTCGGAGGAACAGCGCAGCCTCGTTCTGGCCCGTTGTCGAACGCCCGTCCGCGTCGGCGAGTTCGAGCAGCGATGCAAGGCCCATTATCATGGCGTCGCGCCGGGATACCGGCGCCGGTGGGCTTGACCCATCCCCGCCTAGCAATGTCATCCACAGCACCTGCCCGTCTGTCTCGCGATTGCCAGGTACGACCTTGGTGCTTTTCTCGGGTAGGGAGACCAACCTTGCCAGCCGCCCATCTGACTCCAATACGCCATCGCACTGGCGTGCCACCTGCACGGTCAGCGGCTTGTTGCCGGTTTCGATCCTGCTCAAGTAGCCCTTGGTGTAGTGCACCCGCTTGGCAAGGTCGTCGAGCGACAGTCCAGCTTCTCGACGTAGTCGACGGAGTTCGGCTCCAGACTCATCCTGGCCCACATTCATCCTCGCCCCCAGATGTTGCCCGTTGCCCAGTCACCGAGGTACCAGTAAACCTCTGCCGACCGGTCACGGCCTGTTGCGACACTCGCACAGTGGAGTGGTCGACGGATTCGCCCGCGATGCTCGTCCATGAGGACGGGCCGACAAAAGTGAGGAAGATTGACCTATGGGCGTGTTCATCAACTTCCGCAATGCAGATGGTGACCAAATGGCTAGCTTCATTGACCTCTTGGCGTGTGAGCAATTCGGTGCCCGCCGGGTGTTTCGGTCACGCCGGTCGATCCAACCAGGAGTGGACTATCGCCCGGTACTGCAGAGCAGTCTGGAGCAATGCCGAGTGCTACTGCATGATCGGCCGAATCGGTCTGGCTCGCGATGGACGGCGGCGTATTGATGAGCAGGAAGACTGGGTGCGGCGTGAGATCGCAACGGCACTCGCCCTCGGCAGCGAGTCATTCCGGTTCTTATCGGCGAGAAGAAGTGGCGCCTATCCGTCGAGGACGATCTCCCGGCCGACATCGCGGATCTCGTTCACCTGCAAAGCTGCACGGTCGACCCGAAGGACATCAAGGTGTCCGTTATGGGGATTTTGCAGAGGCTGATCGAGCTGGAACCCGACCTCGGAGTCGGGGTCGTGCCTGGCGTGGTCGAACTGGCGATGTGGCAAGACCGTTGGCTTCGAGTGACCGAGCCTCCGCTGCCGCCGACGTTGGTCAACACGTAGAACGAACGAAGGTGTACGCCACAGAG
>CAVPCF010000008.1:0-7829 GCA_963702275.1 Candidatus Melainabacteria bacterium | reverse complement strand
TGGATCACCGCACCAGTGGCTGGTTGTGAAGAAGAACCCAATGCGAGCTTGACCTTCAGGGCTGCGGTAGTGGATCACGTGGGTGAATCGCAGGTCGGAGGGTTCGATGAGAACCCCGACTTCTTCCTTGGCTTCGCGGATCGCACCGTCGGCTACTGTTTCGCCTGCCTCCAGGTGGCCGCTCGGGGGGCAGAGTTGACCATCGGCATAACCGGTGTTGGCGCGCTCCAGCAGCAGCACCTTGCCGTCATCGCGCTGGAGAAGGACGTAGACGTCCACGATGCTGAGGTATCGGTCCTTCACGACTTCCTCGGGGTCTGGTGTGGTTGAGCAGCGTGATCGAGTTTCACCTGGCGATCCAGATTGCCGACTACGCCGGGGACTTTACGCAAGCATCACTTCGGCTGGCCGGGCGTGTCTGACCGAGCAGGAGCGACGAGACCGACAAGGGTCATCCTGGCAACCGACTTGCCACATGAACGGACGGTGGGTTCCAGTCGCGGTCGGCCTAGCCGGTGTCCATGCGCTGGGCGAGTAGGACGTGGTCGTCGCGGACCAGCAGGAGCAGGACGTCCACGAAGGTGGTGTAGGGCACGGTGTGGTCTTCCTGGGCTGGTCGGCGGTGTGGAAGGCCACAGGTTATCCGGCGGGGACCAGTCCGGCGGCGGCGACCCGCTGGGTGACCCATTCGACGCGGTGTTCGGTTTCGAGTCCGACGGGGACGTCGAGCACGGGCACATCGAGCTGGTCGTAGCACTGGCGCAGGGTGGTAGCGGCCTGGGTTTGCAGCCCGGCGACCTTGGCCCGGAAGCCGTCGCTGGGTTGGTTGTATTGGTCGTGGGTGAAGAACACGAGGTCGTAGGTGGGCGCCCAGGCGGCGCAGAAGTGTTCCATCGCGGCGAGCACCGCGGCGTCGCGGCTGCCGGGGGCCACGTCCAGCAGTATCCGGGCGTAGGCGAGCACGTTGATGATCGTCTTGTCGGCGATGAGGAGTTGGTGGTTGCGGGCGGTGCGCAGGTGGAACTGCAGGTGGGCGGCGAACACGTCGACCTCGGCGGCGAGGTCGAAGGTGCCGCGGCCGTGGATGACGATTTCCTCCATGAAGGGGCTGGACCGGGCGGGTTCGCCCATCGCGGCGACGTTGACGCCCTGCCGCCGGTAGTAGGCGGTCAGGGCATGGATGAGGGTGGTCTTGCCGGAGGCGTGGGTGCCGTCGATGGCGATGGTCTGGCAGTCCCGGATCGTCATGCGGTCCTTCTCACAGCAGGTCGGTGAATGTCGGGTGGGTGAGCCAGGCGAAGGAGGTGTCGAGTTGGTCGGCCAGCAGTCGGTTGACGTTGAGGGTGCCGTTCCAGCGGGCCTGGCCGGTGGCGCGGAAGGCGACCAGGGCGGTGGACAGGCTGTGGCGCAGGTTGAGCACGCTGACACGTTCGCGCGCCTGGACAGTGCCCTTGTCCAGGTAGGCGCGGTGCAGCGCGGTCATGGAGGTGTTTCCCAGTTCGGGTTGGGTGACGTCGAGTCGTAGTTCGGTGCAGACATCGACCAGACGGCGAGACTTGCAGGTCAGCACGTGGCCGGTGTCGTAGCGGGTGTCGATGACACGCCGCTGGGGCACTTCGTCGGCGCGGCGGCTGCGCCAGATCTCCCGCGCGCTGGCCACGGCCGGCAGCAGGTCGGGGCTGGCGTTGGCCAGGACGCCGAGGTCGCTGGTGAACTGGTGGCCGGTGACGTGGTCGGCGGCAGCGAACGCTGTGCTCACCGCGTCGTTGGCCGAGGCCAGCAACGCCGCTGTCTCGTCAGAATCTTCGAGGTACACGCTGGTGTAGGAGAAGGGCAGTTCGGTCAGCTCCACGACGTCGCCGCCGCGGGGCAGCGCAACGTAGACCACGGAGTAGCAGAACGGCCGGTTGCCGTTCGTGATCCGGTAGTTCTTGGTCCACTCGACATCGATGGAGGCCCACAGGGTCATCCCGGCGGGGCGGCGCGGTGCCCGACCGGCCGTGCCGGGGATGTTCGTGGTGACGATCATGTCCGCTCCTTCGTCTGCCGGGGTGGCGGCCCGGTCCATCGTGCTCACGGGCCACCACCGAGCGGGTCACGGGGCGACAGCGTCGGACGGCTTCTGGGCGAGGGGTGCAAGGTGGTCCCAGGCCGTGGCGGCGACGAGGGCGTCGAGGTCGACGGGGCTGGCCCAGTCGTACCGGCCTGCCGCGCGGCCGGCGATGAGGGCGATCGCCAGGGTGCGGGTGATCGCCTGGCGAACCGTCACGGCCGGCGGAGTGCCCTGCGGAGGGTCGACCGTGGCGGCCGTGAGCGCGGCGTGTTCGCACACCGCGCTCAGGTCGGTCCCGTCTGGTTGGCCGATGTCGTGCGCGGTGTCGATCACCGTGGCGGTCCCGCGTTCCTTGGCATGGCGCGCGGTCCATTGCTGCCGGACACTGTCCACGCCGGGAAGCCGGCGTTCGACGCCGAATGCCGTGACCGCGGCCAGGTCGGTGGCGAGGTCGTGTCCGGCGAGGATCTTGGCGTGGCGCCGGGCGGCGACGAGGATCTCGTCGAACCGTTCGGGCAGGGTGGCCGGGCTGTCGCCGGGGTCGCTGGTCAGGACCTCGAAGCCGACGTTCAGGGTCCGATCGTCCAGGGACAGGGTGCGGGTGGAGTCGGTGTAGAGGTAGATCACGCACGCCCACTCGGGGCGTCGCACGTACCCGGTCAGGCCGACCGCGACGGCGGCCATCATCGGCCGGTCCGGGGCGAAGGGACGCTGGGTGGCGCCGAAGGGTTCGATGGGCCAGTGCAGGTTGGTGGTCCTACGCATGTCCGCCTCCGCGCTGGGTGGCGTGGATGCTGGTGCCCAGGTACTTGGCGAGGTGGTTGCGCTGGAACCGGTATCGCTGCCAGATCTGGGTGATCGGCTCTTCGAGCACGTTGCCCAGCGGCTCGAACAGGTTTTTCGCGTCGTAGACGGGCCACGCGCTGGCCATGCCGGTGGGCTCGATGCAGATCATGTGGCCTTCGGTGTCGGTGTTCCATGTGGTCAGCCGCAAGGCCGGGCGCCAGCCGAAGATGGCGGCCTGGTTGGTCAGCTCGTCGAACTTGGCCTTGGCCTCGGCCTCGCTGATGAACTCGTTCTCCTGGAGCTTGAGGGCGTTTCCCTTGCGTAGCGGCATGATGAGCTTGAGTTTGCCCGCGTCGAGCGTGTCGGCGATCTGGTAGAGGTAGGGCAGGCCGTGTAGGCCCGAGCGCAGTGCCACGCAGGACAGGGACAGTGGCAGACCGTGCTGTTGGAAGGCGCGGATGCCCGCCATGATCTTGTCCCAGTCGCCGCGCAGACGGGCGGTGATCGCCCGCGGGCCGTCCAGGCCGACGTTGACGTAAGCGATCTTGCCGACCATCCGTGGCGCCCACTGTGCGCCCCTGGTGGCGTTGGTGGGGATGCCCAGGAGGAAGTCGGGAGAGTACATGTCGACGACTCGCCGAAGTCCTGGCGCAGTAGGGGTTCCCCGCCGGAGAGGAACACTCGTCGTGTGCCCGCGAGGTTCGCGCGGATGGTGTCGAGCTGCTCCAGGGTGGGGTCGGGCAGTTGCAGCGTCTCGGAGCAGAAGTTGCAGTCGAAGTCGCAGCGTTTGGTGATCTGCAGGATGACCGAGAGCGGCGCGGTGATCCGCGCGACCACCTCGTCGAGGGACATCTGGCCGTTGAGCCGGAAGTGGTGTCCGTCGGTGAAGATCACCGGTCCAGATTGGGCTTGAACCCGCGGTGCGGGGGCGGGCATGGTCGGCATACCGAGGCTGGTCACGTTGGACCCCTTTCCTGTTCTACCGTGGAATATCAGTCCATCCATTGTGGATGGACTCCTGGCAGTGACACCCCGCCTTCGGGGCACAGCGCGATCCCGTCGTCGATCTCGACGAGTCGTGCCCTTGGGCACCGCGAACGCGGTCAACCAGTTCTGTGCCCACGTCCGCCGCGGACGAGTTGCTCCTCGTTGGCCGGGCACGGCGCGGTCGGGGTATGAGCTGCGGCGGCGAGTCCGACGTTGTCGTCGCCGTTGGGTCCAACCGTGCTGGGTCGCCCATGCGATCAGGTCGATGTTCACGCCGTGGGACGTGTTCGTGCGCACCAGCCTGCCGGCGATAGTCAGGAGGGCGGCGTGATTCATCCGGCATTCTCCTTCGCTCGTCGGACGGCCTAGCGCCTGGCGACGCGAGGTATTCGCCGGTCGGAGACGGGCGAGTTCGACTTCCGGCCAGCCGACTCAGCACGGTCCCCTCAGCTCCAGGGCGGCGGCACGGTGTTCGGCGGCCAGGTCGGGTCGACCGACGAGCGCGGCATGGTCGGCGTAGGTTTCGTGGGCACGGGCCTGTTGCACGGTGGAGCCGTGGGCCGCCATCGTGGCCAACGCCGCGTCCAGCAGGGCGGGGATCTCCTCGTCCGCGCCGGGTGCGGCGCTGTGCAGCAGAGCCCGCGCGAGGGTGATCTCGGCGCGGGCCGCGTTGTAGGCGTCAGGGGTGTCCAGGCCGGTCAGCAGTGCACGGGCGCGCCGTAGATGTCCCATTGCGCCACGGTGGTCACCCGCCCGGGCTGTCGCGTCGGCCACTTCGATCAGCGCGAGCCCCTCGGCGCGGTCGTAACCCAGGTCTCGCAGGATGGTGACGGCGTGGGCGAAGGAAATGCCGGCTCCGATCGGATCACCCTGGGCCGCCGCGATCAACCCGGTGGTTTTGACCGCGCTGGCCAGCCAGCGGCGGTCACCCGCCGCGCGGGCTTGCTGTTCCTGCCCGGCGTGCAGGGCCTCGGCCTGATCCAGTTCGCCGAGTCGGATCAGGGCGCGGACGAGGCGTTTGATGATGGAGTTGGCCCGGCCTTGGTCGCCGGCGCGCTGCGCGGCGTGCAGGGCCTTCTGGTCGACTTCGATGATGTAGGCGGCGTCTTTGAGCATGATGAACAGCGGCTGGAGCGCGTCGGCCAGCAGAACGGCGATCCGGTCCAGGCCGTTGTCTACGGCCAGTGCGACCGCGGAGCTGATGGCGAGGCGCTCACGGTCCAGCCAGTCCAGCGGGTGCGAGTCCAGGTCAGTGGCCAGCGGCAGTGGCAGCTCGGCGGGCGGGTTCTCCCAGGGCAGCGCCCGCCGCGCGGGCAGCACGAGGGCTGCGGCGGCGCGGACGGCCTGCAGGTACCACACCACGATCCGGTGCACGGTCGCGTCCCGGCTGCCGTGTCGCGTCGTGTCGGGGTCCATAGAGAACGCACGGGCGTGCCGCGCAACCGCGGCCAGCGCGACATAGCTGCCTGGCCCGGCGGGCTCCAGCAGTGATCCATCGGCGAGTTCGGTGATCACGGCCTCGGCGTCGGAATGGCCGACGCTGGTCGCCGCGACCAGCAGTTCGACGCTGACACGGCCTGCTGGTAGCAGGCCGAGGACCGGGTAGACCTCGGCGGCCAGGGTGCTGAGGCTGGCATGCACGGCGACGATGCCCGCGGTGACCGACGTGTCAGCGGCGTGCTCGGGTGACATCCAGGTCTCCTGTGCGTGCGGGTGTCGGGCGTGTTCGTGCCGCAACGTCGCGATGGCGGTGTGAATCGGTCGGTGTGGCCGGGCGACGATGCTGGCCACGGCCAGCCGTAAGGCGCGCGGGTGTCCGCCGCACACGTCGGTGAGCGCGGTCACGGCATCGGGGCTGGCGTCCAGGCCGTGCGCTTGCAGGTATCGCTGCACCAGGGCACTGGACGCGTGCTGGTCCAAGGACCCAATGCGGATCTGGTGTGCGCCCTGGGCTAGCAGGCTGATCGAGGGCCGGTGGCTGATGACCACCGTCACACTCCTCGCCCCGGCCGGCAGCAGGGGCAGGATGTCCTGATCTGGTCGCGGATGATCCAGCAGGACCGCGACGCTGGCCGTCGCGGTGCGTGTGCGCCACAGTTGTGTGCGCTCCGCCAGGGTGTCGGGTACCTCGTCCCGGGGGATGCCGGCTGCCCGCAGGAACTGGCCCAGCACGTCACTGACCGCCGTGTCGGCGAGGTCGGTGGAATACACGCCGTCGGGGAACCGGTTCTGCTGAGCGGCCAGCCAGGTTTCGGCGAGCGCGGAACTCCCGATCCCGGGCAACCCGACCAGCACCACGACGGCGGGACGCTGGTCGGCCGGCTGGTGTAGCAGCGAGGTCAGCGCCGCCAGTTCGCGGTGTCTGTTGACGAAGTACCGGGTGGGGCCAGGTAGGTGGTGCGGCACGGCCGCCGGTGGCCGCCTGCCGTGCACGTGCACGTCGCCATGAATGGCGCCCGCCTGCACGACGGTGCTGCCGGTGGCGCCGTCCACAACATTCGTGCTGGAGGGGATATGCGCGTGCTGCGGTTGGTGGTTCACGCCAGGCAACTCCTGCGGTGGGATACCGGCATGCCGCAGTCGGCTCGACCGAGCTGACTTGGGGGATATTCGATGTGGTGACGGCAGTGCGCCTGAAGTCGGCGATGGACCCCCACCACACCCAGGTGGTCGATGGCGTAGAGGAGCGCGACGTTGCCGAACACCGACGTGCTGATCAGGGCCAACAGCGGCATCCAGGCGAGGTGTCGCGGGTGGGGGGTGGAGATCGAGACCAGACAGCCACCGATCCGCCGACAAGGCGTGCATGGTGATCACCGGGCTGCGCGCAGCGTCATCGGCCGCCGGGCGGCCTCGGGGACCGCGCATTCCGGTGGTACCGGGTACTCCGGCAGGTCGAGATCAATCTCCGGCAGGGCAAGGATGTTGCGCAGCGTCGGGGCGGCAGCGCCCAGGTAGGTCCAGATCACCGCGCGGGGCTGGAACGGGTCACCGAACGGCGTGCACGGCGCGCGGTAGCCGGCGGCCCGGTGCGCGTCGCGCACCACGAACACGTCGGCGTAGGTGCTCCACTTCCGGACGGCGGCGATCGCCTCCGGTTGCCCGTCGCCACCGGCGTCTACACCTTCGACGCGGTGCCGCTGTTCTTCTGGCGGCGCCCGCCGCGGGCGATGACTGACTTCTTCGTCCGCGACATCACCGAGGGCATCGCAGGCACCGGCGTCAAGGCCGGCATGCTCAAGTGCGCGGTGGACACCAAGGGGCTGACCGAGGGCGTCGAGCAGGTGCTCAAGGCGGTGTGCCGGGCGCACCTCGCCACCGGCGGCACGCCCGTCACCATCCACACCCACGCGGCCGGCCAGCACGGCCCGGCGATCCTCCAGGTGCTCAAGGAGGAGGCCGTCGACCTGAACCGCGTCGTCCTCGGCCACTCGGGCGACGCGGTCCGCGACCCCGGCTACCTGGCGACCATGGCCGACGGAAGAGGGTTAATGTTAAGTTGGAGGATGTGCCTGGCTATCTGCCCGGTAAGGCGATGAGTGAGGGCGTGATGGCGAGCTGATCATGTGACGTGACGGTATCGATTCGTTGTCGGGTAATAACGAATTGTACATATTGATCTGCATTTGTATCTACCAATCTGATCAACCTTCTCGAAGTGACGAAGTACCCTACTAAGGCCCTGTACTCTCTGTCAGATAAGCTTAACATGACCGCTACAGCCGTTAGCGAACCCCTGGGTCTCGGGCCATGCGCCCCAAACAGGGAGGTGCCATACCTCTCCAACCCCGCCAAACGAATGCACTCCAGGGGTTCATGAAACTCAATCTTACACTAGGATGGCAATCAAGTGCGACGCGGATCAGGCTTGACGGAGGGACGTACGCACCACACCACATAAAACAGTCACGCAATTGGTTGAATGAATACACATGTTGCACGACTCGTCATGGATGAATGCCGAGAAGCTGCTGTATCAAGTCAAGTACCGCATGCAAGCGTA
>CAVPCF010000007.1:0-12279 GCA_963702275.1 Candidatus Melainabacteria bacterium | reverse complement strand
ACGCGCGGTAAGTTGTAATCCTTATTTTAAACCCCGTTTTTTAAGCTGTTCAGCAATATTTCCCATCACTTCTATTACCCTTTTTGCGTTTCATCATTCAGTACACAGTATTTACCTTCGATTAATTGAAATGATGTGCGAACTCACGCTCGTTTCTGCCAATTAATCGAAGGTACAAATGCTGTTGTTAGCTGGAATGATGAAACGCAAAAAGATGTAATAGAAGTGATGGGAAATATTGCTGAACAGCTTAAAAAACAAGGATTTGAATTAAAGAATTTCAGCAAGACTTACCACACATATCTCCAACGATGTCAAGAAGTGATAACAGCGTCTGATGCGCCTCAAGGACTTGCTGATTTTATCAGTGGTTTAACGAGAGCCAGTGTTCGAGTCGGTCGTCATACACCTGTTGGAACATTGTTCGAATTTATAGATGAAGATAGCCTTGCCAAAGACATGAGCAACTTGACATGAGCAATTTTGTGTTACACTTAAAACGAAAATTGTCGGATGAAGAGGCAAACTTAGTACAAAAACCGATTGAGAGATTGACGCCACTCTTTTTAGAAGATTTATGGGATACTATAAGAGCAGACTAATAGCACTTTTCTTTGATACATATGAATATACAGGTGCTTATTTAGATAACTGGCTAATCGATTGTTTAGGTGGACGTTTCGGCTAAATTCCATCTACTGTCCCTCTGACCCTTGCAGGACAAAATGAGTTAGATGTAAATCGTTGGGCAACGTATGAAGCTCTTGTAACTCGTTTCTCTTTAGAGCCTTTATAGGAGATACCTACAAATATTTGAAACGTAAGGGAATAGTAGACGAACAGGTTATGCAGGTTATTTGGCATCTTTCTAAAGGACTACCTTTACTTGTAGCTATGTTAGCTGTTGGACATCCCAGCGACCCCAATCAAGTAGGCGATCCAAGTGGTACAGCAGTAGATCGCTTTCTAAAATGGGAGAATGAGTTAGGACACCGATTGTTAGCAGTTAATGCTTCACTTCCGCGGCTATTGAACCGCGACATTCTTTCTCTGTTAGTAGAAGAGCAAAATATTTACAGCTACTTTGCTTGGCTAAAACAGCAAGCTTTTGTGCAAGAACATAAAAATGGCTGGATTTATCATAATCTAGTACGGTCACAGATGATACGTTACAAACATGTTGAGTCACCTGAAGAATGGACAAGGCTACATGAGCAATTTAGACCATTAAAGAGCGTTGTACCAATTAAACTTGGGTAAAGAAGAGGAGCAAAAGAATTCTCAGTGGCAAGAAATTTTCCTAGAAGAGGTATATCATTTGCTTTGTCAAGCACCTTACAAATATTTTAGTTTCGCTCTCAACTATTTTATAGAGAGCTTTGATATGTTAGGTTCTTACGGTCTTCGTTTAGCAGAAACAATACAACAGGCCGGAGAAGATGCTGATTCTCTTTTTTAAAGAAATGGGGAGAAAAGCTTTTAAAGCTTATAAGAGATAAGAGATTTGATAAAAAAATCAACCATTTAGAAGATGTTGAGTGGGTAAAAGATGCTATTGAAATATTTAGCGAAATACTTAATGTATTAGAGATTAAGAGAAAACAACGTCAAAAAGTGTTAAGTTGGCGTGCCGTTTGTTATGTTGCTGCTGAAAAAAATTTAGAAGCTATAGATGATTTAAATGAACTCATTGAAGTTACGGCGAATAAATTTGGGTATATTTTTTTACGATTTCTCATTCATCTAAAAATGGGTAATAAAGATAAATTTGCAGAAGATTTACCGGCCCGCCGAGCCACCGCAGACCGGGCACCTCAGGCCATGGTCACGATGCGGGACTGCGTCGATTCAGGCCAGTTCGGCACGATTGCAGATCCCGCTCAAAACGGCCTGAACGGGCAGTTTGGTCACGAACGCGCCAACTGTCGATGCACGATGCCAACAAATTTCTACGCTCAACCACTCGCGTGTCGACATGATCGCGTGTCACAATTCAGTTGCTGACACACCCCCGGTCAGCGCCTGTGGAGATCCCCTCCAGCCCCCGCGTTCCTCCCCCTGGCGCGGGGGCTCTCCATGTGTTGAACCGTATGTCATGTACTAGCGCCGAGCGAGTGAATAACAGCGATTTCGACACGCGGGAGTGGGACAGAACACACCCCTGGCGCATCCCCGCAATCGAACCGTTATCGTGTCGCCGTGCAGATGCCACCTCTTGGACGGACGAAGACCGGTAGACACCGCCCCGTCGCGCCCGAAGAAGACCCGCAGGCACCCGGCCGCGAGCTCGAGGACTACCTCGCCGCCCTGGCTCCTGAGGTCGACGTCGAGACCACCGGCTCCGGTCGCCGGTTCGGTAACGCCCAGGTCTACCAACTACGGCTGCAGCTCACCGCGAACGAGCAACTGCGTGAACTGGCGGCCGCCACCGGTACCTCCCCGCAGGCCCTGGCCCAGGAGTGGGTGATGCAGCGCCTCGGCTGGGAAGCCGAGCAGCGCGCCGCCCGCGTCGGTGCGGCCGCGGGCGCCTACCGGGACACCCCGGCCTGGCCGGACTAGCGCCAGCGCCACCCATCGACATCAAGCCACGGATACGGGCCCCACTCGCGTCGAGTGGGGCCCGTCGAGTTCCGCTACGGCCTACGAGATCGCCCGCACGTTCTGGGCCTGCGGGCCCTTGGTGCCCTGGCCGACCTCGAACTCCACTTTCTGGTTCTCCTCAAGGCTGCGGTAACCCGAGCCCTGGATCTCGGAGTAGTGCACGAACACATCCGGTCCGCCGTCTTCGCGCTGGATGAACCCGTAGCCCTTCTCAGCGCTGAACCACTTGACGGTGCCCTCTGCCACGCCTGCCTCCTCGCAGGATCAGCTGGGACTGCGCCGTGCAGTCCCCGGCCGTTCCCGGGCCGTTCCACGCTCTCCGCCGAGAAGACAGAACGCCCGCACATCGTTCCGCGAGCGTGAGACCACGAACACGAAGAACCACGGCCTGCGGGCTCAGCGTAGTCGGTTGATTGCGCTGGCACTACCATCTCGTACCCTTGCCCCATACCGGTTGACGGTGGACATGGCGCGCGATATCGACGTTCGGTAGCGATCACAAGGCCTCCCCGGGACCCCCCTGGGCCGATACGCTGTGCAGGTGATCTCGCTCGCGGAAACGGGCCGAACGCGGACCGTAACGTGATGGTGGTCACACATTGGTTCGACCAATGCGGAACCGGAGGGTGACGATGCGGGGCGACCGGGTTCGATCGGTGCGATGGCTTGCCGCGACACTGATCGGCGCAACACTGTTAGCCGGCTGCACAACAGCCAACGGCGCGACGAACAGTGCGAACAGCCACGATCAGGCGGTCCACGCCCTGCATGCCAAGCCAGTCGCCAGATCGGCCACGATCACCAGCCAGCCCGCGGCCGGCACGCAGGCGGTGAGCCCCAGCGGGATCATCGCGACTAGCGTGTCCGACGGCACGATCACCACTGTCGCGCTGACCAGCGCCACCGGTACCGCGGTCACCGGCCAGCTGTCCGCGGACAAGCGCACCTGGACGGCCACCGAGCACCTCGGCTACGGCACGACCTACACGTGGTCGGGCGCTGCTGTCGGCATGGACGGCAGGACGGTGCCGATCGCCGGCTCGTTCAGCACGGTCACCCCGGCCCGGCAGATCAGCGGCAGGCTCAACGTCGGCGACGCCCAGACCTACGGCGTCGCCATACCGGTCGCGCTCACGTTCAGCGCCCCGGTGTCCGACGAGGCCGCCGTGGAGCGCGCGCTGACCGTCACGACGTCGGTGCCCACCACCGGTTCCTGGGCCTGGCTGGACAACAAGACCGTGCACTGGCGGCCGGCGACCTACTACCAGCCGGGCACCCAGGTCACGGTCAGCGCCAACCTCTACGGCGTCGCGATGGCGCCCGGCGTCTACGGCAAGGCGGACGTGTCTGCCAACTTCACCATCGGCCGGTCACAGGTGGTGCGGGCGAACACCCAGACCCACCGCATGGTCGTGTTCACCAACGGCGTGCAGACGGCCGACTTCCCGGCCAGCTTCGGGCTGGACTCCGATCCCGGCCGCAACACCCACTCCGGCGTCCACGTGGTGATGGACCGCAGCCAGACCGTCTTCATGACGAGCGTGAAGTACCACTACACCAACCTCGAGGTGCACTGGGCGGTCCGGATCTCCAACAACGGCGAGTACATCCACGCGGCGCCCTGGTCGGTGGGTGCGCAGGGCCGGACCAACGTGTCGCACGGCTGCGTGAACCTGTCCGACGCGAACGCCATCGCCTACTACAACAACGTGCTGGTCGGCGACCCGGTGGAGATCAGCGGATCCGCCATCCAACTCGGCCCGTCCGACGGCGACTTCTACGACTGGACGCTGACCTGGGCACAGTGGCAGGCCAAGTCCGCCCTGGCCGCCTGAGGCGATCAGCGACGTGACCGGATCAGCGCCCTGATCCGGTCAAAAGCTCGATCCGGTCAAGGGCGGAGGCGGGCGCGTTCGCGCCAGTTGCGCGCCTTCGTGCGGTTGCCGCACACCCGCATCGAGCACCACGTCCTGGACCGGTTTCGGGAGTGGTCGAAGAACGCCCAGCGGCAGTCCTCCGCCGGGCAGATCTTGACCCGGTCCCAGTCGCCGAGCACGGCCAGCCGGGCCGCCGCGGCCAGCACCGCGCCGAGCGGATCGCCGGCCACCAGGGTCGGCACGCCGCCGAGCAGTTCCACCCTGACGTGTCCGCCTGCGCCGTTCGCGGGGGAGCCGCCATCCGTCACGGCGGTCCGCAGCGCGTCCCGCACGGCCCTGACCTGCTCGATCGGCCCGTTCGCCCGATCGTCGACCGAGGGCGCCTCGAACCGGAGGCCGGACACCCAGTCCTGCCAGCGGCCGGGTTCGGTCAGCACGTCGGTGCCCTGTACGACGTCGATCGTGTTGAGGAAGGCCAATACCAGTTCCACGTCGTGGTCGTGCGCGCCCGGGTTCTCGTCCCATCCCACGTCCGGGTCGACCCGCGCGCCAGCCACCAGACCAGTCACGCCTCCACTGTAGGGAATGCGGTCTTGCCAGTAACGGCCAACCACCATAAAGTTTTCGCCGGTTAGTAACCAGTGAAGCTCCGACACCAGACAGGAAGATTCGCGATGAGCGCTCCGGCCCTGGTCACGGCGGGATCCGTGGTCCTGGACTGTCCCGACCCCAAGGCCCTCGCCGAGTTCTACGCCGCACTGCTGGACTGGCCGCCTCCTGAGTTCATCTACGACGACACGTGGGCTCGGCTGGTCAACCCGGCGGGCGGCATGGTGCTCGAGTTCCAGCCCGCGCCCGACTACCAGCCGCCGACCTGGCCGGACCCGACCCGCCCGCAGATGTTCCACCTCGACCTGCGGGTGTCCGACCTGGCCGCCGCGGCCAGGCACGCGCTCGCGGTCGGCGCCACGCCGCTGGACCTGTCCGACAGCCACCCCGAGTTCCAGGTCTACGCGGACCCGGTCGGCCACCCCTTCTGCCTCTGCGCCTGCTGACCTGCGCGAACACCACTATACGCACGATGTATACCCAGTGTGTATAGTGGTCGGCATGTCAATCGGACACACCCTGCTGGGACTACTGGAGACCGGCCCACGGCACGGCTACGACCTGAAGCGGGCGTACGACGAACGCTTCGGCCACGACCGGCAACTGCCCTACGGCCAGGTCTACTCGACGCTGTCCCGGTTACTGCGCAACGGACTGGTCGAGGTCTCCGGCGTGGAAGCAGGCGACGGCCCGGACCGCAAGCGCTACGCCATCACGGACGCGGGCGTGACCGACGTGGCCGACTGGCTGCGCACCGCTGAGCCGCCAGAGCCCTACCTGCAGAACGTCCTCTACACGAAGGTGGTGCTCGCCCTGCTGTCCGGGCGCAGCGCCGCCGACGTGCTGGACGTGCAGCGCGCCGAGCACCTGCGGGCCATGCGCGAGCTGACAAGGCGCAAGGCCACCGGCGACCTCGCGGACGCGCTGATCTGCGATCACGCCCTGTTCCACCTGGAGGCGGACCTGCGCTGGCTGGAACTCACCACCGCGCGACTGGACGAACTCGCCGGCACGGTGACGTCATGACCGGCGCGACGTACGACAGCGCGGGTGAGCCGCTGCTGGCGGGCGCCGGGCTGACCAAGTCCTTCGGGCCGACACCCGCCCTGCTGGCAGCCAGCCTGTCGGTCTGGCCGGGCGAGGTGGTCGCGGTGATGGGCCCGTCCGGTTCCGGCAAGTCCACGCTGCTGCACTGCCTGGCCGGCATCGTCCGCCCGGATTCGGGGCACGTCCGGTACGGCGGCGCGGACATCGGCGCCATGTCCGACACCCGGCGCAGTGCGTTGCGCCGGACCGACTTCGGGTTCGTGTTCCAGTTCGGCCAACTCGTGCCTGAGCTGACCTGCCTGGAGAACGCGGCCCTGCCGCTGCGCCTTGCCGGGGTGAAGCGGTCGGTCGCCGAGCACGCGGCCCGTGTCTGGCTCGGTCGGCTGGAGGTCGACGATGTCGCGGCGAAACGGCCCGGTGACGTGTCCGGCGGCCAGGGCCAGCGGGTCGCCGTGGCCAGGGCGCTGGTGGCCGAGCCGAAGGTGATCTTCGCCGACGAGCCGACCGGCGCGCTCGACTCGCTGAACGGCGAGCGGGTGATGAAGCTGCTGGTCACGGCGGCCAAGGAGAGCCGGACCGCCGTCGTGCTCGTCACGCACGAGCCAAGGGTGGCCGCCTATTCCGATCGTGAGGTGGTCGTCCGCGACGGTCGGACCATGGACCTGGAGCCGGCCCGATGACCACGGGTTTCGTACCGACCAGGCCCGGCGCGCGCCCTGCCGCCGCGTGGTGGGCGAGTTGGCCGCGCGACCTGGCACTCGGGATCCGGCTGGCCGTCGGGGGCGGCCGGACCTCGCTGGCCAGGCTGGTGTTCGGCACGATCGGCATCGGCCTGGCCACCGCGGTGCTGCTGGTGTCCGCCTCGATCGGCCACCTGGTCGCCGCGGAGCACGGCAGGGAGAACGCCGTCCAACCGGCCGCCGCCCACACCGAGGGCGTGGCGCCGCTGAACTACTACCGCACCGAGACCGAGTACCAGGGCACCTACCTCAGCGGCGTCTACCTGCGCGCCACCGGCCCGACCTCACCGGCACCGCCCGGCGTGGACCGGTTGCCCGGCCCGAACGAGATCGTGCTGTCCCCGGCCATGTCCGGGCTGTTGGGCTCGCCTGCGGGCGCACTGCTCCGGCCGCGTTTTCCGCAACACGTGATCGGCCTGATCGGCGCGGCAGGCCTGGTCGGTCCGCAGGAACTGACGTTCTACGCGGGCCTGTCCGCCGACCAGGTCCCGACCGGCCAGCCGCCGCGCCCGGTGTCCTCCTTCGGCCCTACCGCCCCGGTTTCGTCCGCGTTCAACCCGGTGCTGCAGGCCTTCGTGTTGCTCGGCGCGGTCGCGCTGCTGGTGCCGATCCTGATCATGGTGGCGATCAGCAGCCGCATCGCGGGCGCCGAACGCGACCGACGGCTTGCCGCGCTGCGGCTCGTCGGCGCGGGCGCACGGCAGGTTCGGCGGATCGCCGCGGCCGAGTCGCTCGTCGGCGCGGCCACCGGCCTGCTGCTGGGTGCTGTGCTGTTCGGCGTGTTCCGCCGGCTCGTGCCACATGTGGAGGTGCTCGGCGTGAGCGCCTTCTCGTCCGACGTGACGCCGTCGTGGCCGCTGATCGCGCTGATCGTGTTGCTGGTGCCGGTACTCGCGGTGGCGAGCGCATTGTTCGCGTTGCGCGGCACCGTGATCGAGCCACTCGGCGTGGTCCGCGGTGGCCGGCCGGTGCGTCGCAGGCTGTGGTGGCGGGCCGCGCTGGTCGTGATTGGTGTCGGTGTGTTGTTGCTCGCGCAACGGGTGTCGTCGACGAGTCCGTTGTGGACGGAGATGGTGGTCGTCGGCGGCTCGGCGCTGTTGGTCGGCGTGCCCGTGTTGCTGCCGTGGCTGCTGGAACGCGCCGTCGGCGCGCTTCGGGGCGGCCCGTCGTCCTGGCAATTGGCGATCCGCAGGCTGCAACTGGACAGCGGCACGCCGGCCAGGGTGGTCGGCGGCGTGGCTGTGGTCCTTGCCGGCGCGATCGCCCTGCAGACCGTGGCGGCAGCCGCGTCGGCCCGCTTCGACGTCACCACGCTCCCGCGCGCCACACCCGGCCAATACAGCCTGCGCATCGACGGATCCGTTGCCGCACAGGCGAACGAAGCGCTGCGTAAGAACAAGCTGATCCACGCATTCCACACGACGGTGCTGATGGTGACGCCCAGCCTGACCGACTGGCAGGCCGAGAGCGTGCAGATCCAGATCGCCTCCTGCGCCACGATCCACGTCCTCACCGGCGTCGCCGACTGCGCGGACGGCGACGCCTTCACCCTCAACCCCGATCAGCCGATCACCACGGGCACCCACCTGACCGCCATCGCCATGGCGCCGGACGGCAACAGCCCACCGACGGCCTACGGCCGGTGGACCGTGCCAACGCGCCTGCGCCCGCTACCTGACATCTCGAACCTGCCAGGCGGTTCGCTCCTGATCACACCGGGCGCGATCGCCGGGGTACGGCTGCCGCCCGCGCCGGACGGCGAGACGATCGTCCGAACGGACCCGAACCTGGCCAATGGCGTGGAGTACGTACGGAATGCCGTTGCGGCGTACCCACTCCAGGTGTTCGTCGAGACCTTCGACGATCCGGCATCGCTGAGCGTTGATCAGCGGACGTTCCTGGCCATCCGCAACGGTTTGCTCATCGGCTCGCTGTTCACCCTGCTGTTGGCCGGTGTCAGCCTGCTGGTTCTGGCGCTGGAGCAGGTCCGGGAGCGGCGTCGTCCGCTGGCCATCCTGGCCGCCGCCGGGGTGCCGAGGGCGGTGCTGGGCCGTTCCCTGTTGTGGCAGGTGGCGGTGCCGGTCGGTGTCGGCGTGGTGGCCGCGACGGCGACCGGGATCGGCCTCGCCGCGCTGGTGCTGCGGATGACCAGCACCCGGATGGTCCTGGACTGGTCGGACATCGGCGTCTTCTGTGCGGCAGCGGTGTTGTTGGTCCTGCTGGTCACCGCGGCAACGCTGCCCGCGCTGCGCAACGCGACCCGACTGTCCGCCTTACGGACCGAATAGCGAACCCCGCTACAGGGGCCATTGGTGGGGGCTGTCCGGCGCATCCAGCCACAGGTGCTGGTGGTCGGGGTTCACCGAGATGCCGAACCGTTCCCGGGTCGGCCTGCCCAGCGACAGCCATTCGTCGTGGGCCGTCTCGACGATGTCCCACAGGCGCCGTGGGCCGCCCTGCCAGACGTGCCGTTCGCTACCCAGTTGGGCGTATCTGGCCCATGAGTCGTCCGGGTGCACCAGCCAGATCGTGCCGTCCTCGGCCGGTGTCACCGTTGCTTCCGGCAGCGACAGGCCCGCGTAGAACTCGAAGTCACTGCGCGGGCTCACCAGGGACTCGCCGTCCAGTTCGGTGGCGCGGGCCGTGCCGGTCGGCTGGGCAGGGCGGGTACCTCTGGCCAGCCGGTGGGCCCGCAACGGCATGAACCGGCCGTCCTCGGCCAGTACGCGGCCCTGCCCGGTGGCGCCAGGGCCCGCGGTGAGCCGCACCAGTCCGGCGCCGATGGGACGGTGCAGTGTCGTCACCACCAGGCCGCCGGGGACCGTCTGTTCCAGCCACGCCAACGGGATCCGGGCCACCGCGCACGTGGCGAGCACCCGGTCGTACGGCGCGCCGGGCGGGTGGCCCGCTGCACCGTCGGCGGCGACGCACGTCGGGCGGTAGCCGCAGTCGGCGAGGCGTCCGCGGGCGGCATCGACCAGCGCCGGGTCTATGTCCACAGTGGTCACGTTCTGCTCGCCGAGCCGATGGCACAGCAGCGCGGCGTTGTAGCCGGTGCCGGTGCCGATCTCCAGTACCCGGAGCCCGTCGGCCACCCGCAGGACGCCGAGCATCACCGCCATGATCGCGGGCTGGCTGGACGAACTGGTCGGCACGCCCGACACCGGTCCGGCCGCGCGTGCCGCCGCCCAGCGGGTGGGATCGCCGTCCAACTGGGTGACCAGGACCCGGTCCGCGTAGACCTGGTCGAGCCAGCCGGGGTCGGTACGGTCGGCCGCCTGCCAGCAGCCCGCGCCGTTGGCCACGAAGAACCGGCCGAGGAACACATGCCTTGGCACCTCGGCGAACGCGGCCCGCCATGCCGGGTCGGCGAGCACGCCGGCCGAGCGCAGCGTGCGGGTCAGCCGGGCACGCCTGCGGGCGGCCCGTGGTGTGGTGCTCGACCGGTTCTCCATCGCATGTCAACGGTAGTCGTGACCGGTAACACACGACAGCTGCAAGCACTCTGCTTGCAACTGCTAGCAGCAGCGCGTACGGTCGGTATTGCCAGACCCGATGCGTACCGAAAGCGAGGTGGCCCGGTGGAAGATCCGGACAGCCGCGGTCCCATCGACCTGGTCGCCGGCCTTGGCAAGGACATCGGCGAGTACATCCGCCAGCAGCGCAGCCACGCGCAGATCTCGTTGCGCCAACTGTCCAAGCTGGCCGGGGTGTCCAATCCGTACCTCAGCCAGATCGAGCGCGGCCTGCGCAAGCCGAGCGCGGAGATCCTGCAGCAGATCGCCAAGGGGCTGCGTATCTCCGCGGAGGCGCTGTACGTCCAGGCCGGCATCCTGGACGCGCCGGCCGGTGGGCCGGTGACGGAGGCGATCCGCGCCGCGACCGAACTGACCGAGCGGCAGAAACAAGTGCTGCTCGACGTCTACGAGACGTTCCGCCGTGCGAACGCGCAGGCGGCGACCGATCCGGGTTATCAGTCCACAGTGGAAGGGTCCGATGTGGACGAGGAGAAGACGACAGAACGGGCCCCGTACACCAAGGAGTGATCAAGATGGCAAGTGTGCCCACCGCAGAGGACGTCCGCAAGGCGGGCGAGCAGGCCAAGGCCGCCGTGACGGCCGCGTTCGAGCAGGTCCGCCAGCCGCTGCTGGCCGCGATCGGTGCCGGTGACGTGGCAACCCAGGCCGTCGTCGACGCCGTCAAGAAGGCCCGCGCGCAGTTCGCCGAGCGCGCCGGGCAGGCCAGGACCGCCGTGGACGACCTGCCCACCGACGTGACCAGCCTGCGCGAGAAGCTGGACCCGGCCGAGCTGCGCAAGCTCGTCGACCAGTACGCCGACGCGGCCGTCAAGCTCTACGAGTACCTGACCGAGCACGGCGAGCAGGCCCTGGACCGGCTGCGCAGCCAGCCGCAGTTCAAGAAGGCCTTCGAGCAGTTCGACCAGGCCGCCCAGGCCGCGCAGCAGCGGGCAGAGACCGCCGTCGAGGACGCCCGTGAGCTGGCCGACGAGGTCCTTGGCCGGGTGGTCCGGCGGACCAGGTCGACCGGCGAGAAGGTCGCGAACGCCACCACCGAGGTGGCCGACGAGGTCGCGGAAGAGGTGCACGAGGCCGGTCAGGAGGCCGCGCACGAGGTGCGCAGCACCGCCCGCAAGACGGCCAACCGCGCCAACACCGCGCGGCGGACCACCGGCACGACCGGTACCGCGCGCAAGCCCGGCACCGACAAGTAGAACCGGCATAACCGACGAACCCCGGCGGGAACCATCTCGCCGGGGTTCGTCGTGTTCGTCGTACTCTAGAGAGGTGACCGCAACCGCCTGGATCGTCCTCGTGCTCAACTGGGCCGCGGTTCCGGTCGGGCTGTTCGCGTTCCTGCACGCCGTGACGCAGAAGGCGGACGCCTACGCGGCCGCCAACAAGCTGACCAAGCCGGTCTGGCTGGCGATCACCGGCGGCGGCACGCTCGCCTGCGCGTTGTTCCAGTTCTACAACTTCACCATGATGTTCTGGATCGCCGGACTGGTCGCCGTCCTGGTGTACCTGGTGGACGTGCGCCCGAAGCTGATCGAGGCCGGGCGTGGCGGCAACAAATGGTGACCGCGGCCGCTTTGGCACGATGACGGCATGTGGAGCATCGCCGGCAGCCTGACCGTGCAACCGATCCTCGACCGCACCGACCTCCTGGCCGCCCCGGTGGCCGACGCGCTCGCCGCGCTCGACCCGGCCGACCGGGAACGCTGTGGGGTCGCCGAGATCGACCCCGATCTCGCCGACACCGCCGCGTTCTGCGAAACCTACGGCTCCCCGCTGTCCGCGTCGGCGAACTGCGTCGTGGTCGCGGGCAAGCGGGAGGGCGAACAGCGCTACGCGGCCTGTCTCGTGCTGGCCACCGCACGCGCGGAC
>CAVPCF010000006.1:0-4836 GCA_963702275.1 Candidatus Melainabacteria bacterium | reverse complement strand
ACGGCCCTCGACCAGTGCCCGATCGTCGTGCATGCTGCCTCGCTCCCGTGTGGGTGACCTGACCTGCCCACCAATAGTGTGTACACGTGGTAGCAGGGAAGTTCACGGGTTTCGGCGAGCACGCCGTCGACTTCTACGACGGCCTCGTCGCGGACAACTCGAAGGCCTACTGGACGGACAACCGCGAGACCTACGAGTCTGATGTCCGGGTGCCGATGCAGGCGTTGCTGGACGACCTGATGGCCGAGTTCGGCGACTTCGGCACGTGCAAGATCTTCCGACCGTACCGGGACGTGCGGTTCGCGAAGGACAAGACGCCCTACAAGACGCACTGCGGCGGGGTGGTCGAGCCGGCGCGCGGCGCTGGCGCCTTCTACGTGCAGCTCAGCTCCGACGGGCTGCTCGTCGCAGGCGGCTCGTTCCACACCAGCCCGGACCAGCTGAAACGGCTGCGCGAATCGGTCGCCGACGACCTGCGTGGCGCGGCGCTGGCCCAGGTGCTGGACCGGTTGCGCCAGCAGGGCTGGGGCATCCGCGGCGAGCGGCTGAAGACCACGCCGCGTGGCTACGACGCGGACCATCCCCGGGTCGAACTGCTGCGGCACAAGACGCTGTACGCGTCGACGACGTGGGAGCCCGACGACGTCCTGCACGAGCCGGATACGGCCAAACGGGTGCGCACCAGATGGCGTCAGGTGCGCGCGCTCAACGAGTGGGCAGCCGACCACATCGGCATCCCGGAGCAGCAGGGCACCAGGTGAAAGGCCTGAACACCGGGTGGCGCCGTGGCGAATGGGCGGCCAAGGATGGTGTGCGGCCTGGATCGGTCCAGGCCACGGGTCTAAGCTGCCTACCGTGAGTCGACGCGCGAAGATCGTGTGCACCATGGGCCCTGCGACAGCCACCGCGGACAAGCTCCGCGAGCTGGTCAAGGCCGGCATGGACGTGGCAAGGATGAACTTCAGCCACGGTAGCCACGCGGATCACAAGCAGGTGTACGACCTGGTCCGAACCACGGCGGCGGAATCCGACCGGGTGGTCGGCGTGCTGGGTGACCTCCAGGGCCCCAAGATCCGACTCGGCACGTTCGCCGGTGGTCCGGTGGAGTGGCGCACCGGGGATGTGGTGCGGGTCACAGTGGACGACGTGGCCGGCACGCACGACCGCGTGTCGACCACCTACAAGGGACTGGCCAAGGACGCCAGGGTCGACGACCGGCTGCTGGTGGACGACGGCAAGGTCGAACTCGTCGTCACCGGCGTCGACGGCCAGGACGTGGTCTGCCGGGTCACCGTCGGCGGCCAGGTGTCCAACAACAAGGGCCTCTCGTTGCCGGGCATGGACGTCTCGGTGCCCGCACTGTCCGACAAGGACATCGAGGACCTCGAGTTCGCGCTCAGCCTCGGCGTCGACTTCATCGCGCTGTCGTTCGTGCGCTCGCCGGCCGACATCGACCTGGTGCACCAGGTGATGGACCGGGTCGGCCGCGGCAGGCTGCCGGTGGTCGCGAAGATCGAGAAGCCGGAGGCCGTTGACAACCTCGAGGCCATCGTGCTGGCGTTCGACGGGATCATGGTCGCCCGCGGCGACCTCGGCGTCGAACTGCCGCTGGAGCAGGTGCCGCTGGTGCAGAAGCGGGCCATCCAGATCGCCCGCGAGAACGCTAAGCCGGTGATCGTGGCCACCCAGATGCTCGACTCGATGATCAACAACCCGAGGCCGACCCGAGCCGAGACCTCGGACGTGGCCAACGCCGTGCTCGACGGCGCGGACGCGGTGATGCTGTCCGGCGAGACGAGTGTCGGGCGCTATCCGATCGAGACGGTGGAGACCATGGCGCGGATCATCTGCGCCGTGGAGAACGAGTCCGTGGTCGCGCCGCCGCTGACCCACGTGCCGCGCACCAAGCGGGGTGTCATCTCCTACGCCGCGCGCGACATCGGCGAGCGGCTCAACGCCAAGGCACTCGTCGCGTTCACCCAGTCCGGTGACACGCTGCGCAGGCTGGCCCGGCTGCACACCCGGCTGCCGCTGCTGGCGTTCACGCCGGACCCACACGTTCGGAGTCAGCTTGCTCTCACCTGGGGCACCGAGACGTTCCTGGTGCCTAGTGTGGACTCGACCGACGCCATGGTGCGCCAGGTGGACCTGTCCATGCTGTCCATCGGGCGCTACCAGCCGGGTGACCTCGTGGTGATCGTCGCGGGTTCGCCGCCCGGTACGGTCGGCTCGACCAACCTGATCAGGGTGCACCGGCTCGGCGAGGAAGACCACGCCTGACGTTCCGCCCCTGTCTGTACGAAGGGCGGACTGATGACCGAGGCGGCACGACGCGCGGCGTCCAGTTCCTATGGCGCCGACGTGCCGCTGTCGGTGGACGGCGTGCCGCAGGGCCAGCCGGTGCTCGATCGTCTCGTCGCGCTGCTGGACCTGGAGCGGATCGAGGAGAACATCTTCCGTGGCGTCAGCCCTGCCCAGTCGCCGACGCGGGTGTTCGGCGGCCAGGTGGCCGGCCAGGCGCTGATCGCGGCAGGCCGGACCGTGCCGCCGGAACGCAGGGTGCACTCGCTGCACGCGTACTTCATCCGACCAGGCGACCCGAGCATCCCGATCGTGTACGAGGTGGACCGCATCCGGGACGGCCGGTCGTTCACCACCCGCCGGATCACCGCGATCCAGCGCGGCAAGGCCATCTTCGCGCTGTCCGCGTCGTTCCAGGTGGACGAGCCCGGCATGGAGCACAGCGAGCCGATGCCGGACGTGCCGGCGCCCGAGGACCTGCCCACCTACGGCGAACAGATCGTCAGAAAGCCAGGGGACGTCGGCCGGTTGGCGTTCCTGCCACGGCCGATCGACGTCCGGTACGTCTCGGAGCCGGCATGGCTCTCCCGTGCGACCGGGCCACGCGCCGCACACAACCAGGTGTGGATGCGGGCCGACGGGAAGCTGCCGGACGACCAGCTGCTGCACGTCTGCGTGCTGACCTACTGCTCGGACATGACGCTGCTGGACGCCGTGCTGGC
The DNA here is from genome assembly GCA_963702275.1 of Candidatus Melainabacteria bacterium. Taxonomy (GTDB): domain Bacteria; phylum Actinomycetota; class Actinomycetes; order Mycobacteriales; family Pseudonocardiaceae; genus DATEPR01. The sequence continues at coordinate 1,813 of CAVPCF010000006.1, read as the reverse complement.
GCGGCACGGGGTGTACTGGGGCGAGGACGAGGTGCACGGCGCCAGCCTCGATCACGCGCTCTGGTTCCACCGGCCGTTCCGGGCCGACGAGTGGTTCCTCTACGACTGCGTCTCGCCGTCCGCGTCGAATGCACGAGGCCTGGCCACCGGCCGCTTCTTCACCCGTGCCGGATCGCACATCGCTACCGTGGTTCAGGAGGGCCTGCTCCGCGTAAACCGACCAGTTTAGGCTAGGCTTGCCTTAGCGGGATCGGCACTCGGGTTGGGGTTCAGATGGCGGAACGGAAGCGCGGCATCGCTCGGATGGTCGTCCGGCGCACCGAATGGGTGACGCCGCACCTGGTCCGGGTCGTACTCGGCACGGAGTCCTTTGTGGACAACGGCTTTACCGACAAGTACGTGAAGCTCCTGTTTCTCAAGCCAGGGGTCACCTATCCAGACCCGATCGACCTGGACGTCATCCGGGCCACGTGGCCGCGTGAGCAGTGGCCAACCACGCGGACGTACACCGTCCGGTGGTTCGATCCGGCCGACGGCGAGTTGGCCATCGACTTCGTGACCCATGGGGATGAGGGCATCGCGGCGCCGTGGGCTGCCGCCGCCCGGCCCGGTGACGAGATCGTCGTGCGTGGTCCCGGTGGTGCCTACGCACCCGATCCGGTGGCCGACCGGCATCTGCTCGTCGGTGACGAGAGCGCGCTGCCGGCCGTCGGCGCCGCGTTGGAAGCCCTGCCCGCCGGCACTTCGGCTTCGGTGTTCGCGTTGGTCGAGGACGAGGGGGAGCAGGTCAAGTTGGTCAGCGCCGCCTCGGTCGACGTCACGTGGCTGTACCGGTCGGACTTTCCGTCGCCGTCCGCGGCCAACGAGGCGCTCGTCGTCGCCGTTCGGTCGGTCTCGGTCCGGGACGGCGTCGTGCAGGCGTTCGTGCACGGGGAGGCCGGGTTCGTGGCCGATCTCCGTCCGCACCTGCGTGGGATTCCCCGGGAGTTGCTGTCCATCTCGGGGTACTGGCGGCGCGGCAAGAACGAGGACGGCTGGCAGGCCGAGAAGGCCGAAACCCGACGTCTGGCCGACGGCTAGACCGACGGAACGAAGCCCTCGACCCAGCCCGGTGTGTCCGACTCCCCGCAGATCGGGCACGACACCACGACGGCCATCTCGCCGGTCTCGGCGGCCGCCGAGACCATCCGCGTGATGCTGCCGTCGCCGGGGACGACCACCGGGCGCATGACGGCCATGCCGTCCTCGTCGTGGGCCATCTCGTAGGACACGCCCCGGCAACCGTGGCACACGGTGCGCATCTGCGCCCAGTCCGACAGCGGCCGAACGTCACCCGCGTACTGCGCCATTCGGGGAGCCTAACGCAAGCCCTCGGGGCTCCCCAGCCTGACCGATCGTGGCTAGCCTGGGTTGATGCGGGTTCGGTCTGCGGTCGGCGCGGGTGTGCTGCTGGTGGCCGTGGTCGCCGCCGTCGTCCTGCTGCGTGACCATCCGGCGCCGACCGACCAGAACCAGACCCCGGCCGTTGACACGTCCGTCCTGCCGCCCGCGCCCGCGGTGGTGGACGCGCGGGCACGGCAGTTGACGGCCACGTTCCGCGCCACGACGCTCCTGCCGCCGACGGTGCACTTCATCGACGACCCGAACTCACCCCCCGGCTTCGTGTTCCGGCGCTTCACCGACCCCGAATCCGGCCGGAACCTAGCCCGCTACACCGCGGAGGGGTCGGTGGCCCGCAGGTCCGACAATGCCGTGCTGGACCACATCATGATCACGATCTGGCGCACCGACGGACGCACCGCGGTGACCGGCC
>CAVPCF010000005.1:0-20256 GCA_963702275.1 Candidatus Melainabacteria bacterium | reverse complement strand
GGCGTAGTTTGCGAAACCCTCGTTCAACCAGATGTGTCGCCAATCACTTACGGTCAGTGAGTTGCCGAACCACTGGTGCGCCAGCTCGTGCGCGACCAGGTGCTCCGAGGACCGCCGCCCGTCCACGTGGTTCGCGCCGAACACCGACACGCCCTGCGCCTCGACCGGCACGTCCAGGTCCTCGTCGGCCACCACGACCGTGTACTCCCCGAACGGGTAAGGCCCGAACAGCCGGCCGAACTCGGCCAGCATGGCGGGCTGCCGCCCGAAATCGTGGCCGAAGGCATCCGTCAGCCGGGCCGGCACGGCCGCCCACTGCGGCACCGGTCCGGCCAGGTCCAGCACCTGGTAGTGCCCGATCTGCACGGTGACCAGGTAGCTCGGCGTCGGTGCCGGCTGGTGGTAGACCCAGGTGGTGCTGCCGGCGCCGACCCGCCACGATTCCAGCGTGCCGCCCGCGATCACGGTGTAGGGCGACGCGGTGGTCATCGAGATGCGGTAGCTGGCCTTGTCGGCCGGGTGGTCGTTGCACGGAAACCAGCTCGGCGCGCCGATCGGCTGGCTCGCCACGAGCGCGCCGTCCGCCAGCCGGTCCCAGCCGAGGTCGCCCCAGTGCCGGGTGCGGACCGGTTGCGGCGTCCCCGAATAGCGCACCTCGACGACGAACTCGGCCCCTGCCGGCACAGGTTCCGATGGCTGGATCCGCAGCTTGCCGGCGCGGTGCGTGTACCGGGCCGGCCGCTGACCGTTGACCAGCACCCGGTCCACCCGCAGCCCGATCAGGTCGAGGCTGAACGCGGTCAGCGGTTGCGCCGAGATCGCGTCGATCCGGGCCCTGCCGGCCAGGCGTCCGGCGCCCGGCCGGTAGTCCAGCGTGAGGTCGTAGTGGGTGACCCGGTAGCCGGTAGTGCCGTGGTCCGGCAGGTAGGCGTCGGCCTTCATCCGTTGCTGGACCACGCGGTGATCGGGTTGCCAAGCCAGCGGGTGTCCGCCGGCACGTCCTCGCCGCGCATCACCAGCGATGCCGGGCCGACCGTGGTCCGCTCGCCGATCCGCACGCCGGGCAGCACGATGCCGTGCGGCCCCAACGTCGATCCGGCGGCCAGCGTGACTTCGTCCATGCGCATGATCCGATCATGGAACAGGTGCGTCTGCACCACGCACCCCCGGTTCACGCTCGCCCCGTCGCCGATCCGGATCAGATCGGACTCGGGCAGCCAGTAGCTCTCGCACCACACGCCCCGCCCGATCCGGGCACCGAGGCCACGCAGCCACAGGCTCATCAGCGGCGTGCCGCCGATCCAGCTGACCAGCCACGGCACCGCGAGCACCTCGACGAACGTGTCCGCCAGCTCGTCGCGCCACACGAACGAGCTCCACAACGGGTGCTCCGTCACCCTGAACCGCCCGACCAGCAACCACTTCGCCACGATCGCCACCAGACCGGCCACGATCCCGGCCGCCAGCAGCAACGGCCCGCCAAGCGCCGCCGCCACCGCGAAGCCGAACCGCCCGACAAGTGCCGCAAAACCGGCCAGGGTCAGCACAGCCAGCGCGACCGCGCACATCACCGGCACGATCCGGCACAGCTCCACCAGTGTCCGCGCCACCACCAGCCGGCGCGGCGGGTCGAACGTGCGGCTGGTGTCGGCCTCGTCGGCCGAGCGCGGCAGCTTGATCGGCGGCATGCCGAGCCAGGAACTGCCCGCCTTGGCCCGTTTCGGCGTCGACGACAGCACGCCCACCAGGCCGCGCTTGGGCACCGCGCGGCCGGGCGCGGTCATGCCCGAGTTGCCGAGGAACGCCCGCTTGCCGATCCGCGCGTTGGCCAGATGCAGCCAGCCGCCACCCAGTTCGTAGGAGCCGACCATGGTGTCGTCGGCCAGGAAGGCGCCGTCCCCGACGCTCGTCATGCTGGGCAGCGCGAGCACCGTCGACGCCTCGACCCGGCGGCCCACCCGCATGCCAAGCGCCCGCAGCCAGACCGGCGTGAACAGGCTGGCGTACAACGGAAACAGCACGACCCTCGCCATGCTCATCAACCGCGCCGTCGTCCACGCCCGCCACGCCATCGCGCCATGTACTGGATAGTGCCCGGCCCGCAGGCCGGACCCGACGGCCCGCACGCCGACGAGGATGAGCAGCGCGTACGCGGCCAGCGCGGTCACCGTGCCCAGCGGCACACCCAGCAGTGCGGCGCGCACGGCGTCGCCCAACGTGGTGGTGCCAAGCAGGAACAGCCCCAGCACCAGCAGCCCGGGCAACGCGGCCAGCACCGGCAGCACGCCGAGCGCGAGCGACGTGATGCCGTAGCCGAACGTCCACCGGGCGCTGCGCGCCGGCCGGTCCGCGGGCCAGCGGTGCGCCGCCTTGCCGATCCGCCCGGCCGGCACCCCGGACCAGCACTGCCCGGCCGGCACCGAACCGGCCACGCCGGAACCGGGCGCGATCTCGGCCCGCTTGCCGATCCGCGCGCCAGGGAACAGCGTGCTCCGCGCGCCGATGGTCGCACCGGCGCCGATCCGGATCCGGCCCACGTGCAGCACGTCGCCGTCCAGCCAGTGCCCGCACAGGTCCACCTCGGGCTCGACGGCGCAACCCTTGCCCAGCTTCAACATCCCGGTCACCGGCGGCAGCGTGTGCAGGTCGACGCCGCTGCCCACCTGCACGCCCAGCGCCCGCGCGTAGTACGTCAGCCACGCGCCGGCCAGGTTCGTCGCCCCGCTCAGCTCGGCCAGCCGCTCGGCCGCCCACAGTCGCAAGTGGACACTGCCGCCACGTGGATAGCTGCCCGGCCGCAACCCGCGCAGCAGCAGCCGCGCCCCGCCCGCCGCGATGGCCAGCCGCCCCGGCGGGCTGATCACCACCAGCCAGCCCAGCGCGACCAACCACCACGACACGGCAGGCCCGAAACCGATGACGTTGTCGACCGCGGCCAGCGCGACCACCCACCGCAGGCCCACCACGGTGAGCAGCGGCAGAGTAATGAGCAGTTGCGCGACCGCGGCGCGCTTCGGCGTCGGCCGGATCTCGCGGATCGCGTGCTGGTGCGCCTCCCGCTCGGCCAGCCGCGCGGCCAGCGCACCCAACGTGGGGCACTGATAGATGTCGCTGACCGAGCCGTCCGGAAACCGCGCCCGAATCATGGAAACCAGCCGGGCCGCCGCCAGGCTCCCGCCGCCACTCGCGAAGAAGTCGGTGTCCGCGCGACCGGGCGGCACACCAAGGATCTCGCCCCAGAGTTCGGCCAGCCAGCGCTCGGTCGGCGTGAGTTCCGCATCCGGCGCGGTCACCTCGGCGACGGTCGCCAGCGGCCACGGCAGTGCGGCCCGATCGACCTTGCCGGAGGTGCGGGTGGGCAGCGTGTCGACCACGGCCAGCAGCGGCACGAGTGCCGAGGGCAGCGTGGCCCGCAGCCGTTCCAGGGCGTCGGCCTGGTCGAACCCGTCGTCGGTGACCAGGTAGCCGACCAGGATCTGGTTGCCGGCCCGCGTCGTCCGCACCGCGGCGGCGGCGCCGACGACGTGGGGCAGCGCCTGGAGGCCGGCGTCCACCTCGCCAAGTTCGATCCGTCGGCCGCCCAGCTTGACCTGCTCGTCGGCCCGCCCGAGGAACAGCAGTCCGTCCGGTTCGGCGCGCACGAGGTCACCGCTGCGGTAGGCGCGCGGCCAGCCGAGGGCCGGCAGCGGCGCGTACTTCTCGGCGTCCTTGGCCGGATCCAGGTACCGGGCCAAGCCGACGCCGCCGATCACCAGCTCGCCGGTAGCGCCCATCGGCACCACGTCGCCGGCCTCGTCCACCACGGCCAGCTCCCAGCCGGCCAGCGGCAGCCCGATCCGGACCGGCCCCTCGCCGGTCAGCTGGGCCGCCGTCGCCACCACGGTCGCCTCGGTCGGCCCGTAGGTGTTCCACACCTCGCGGCCTTCCACGGCAACGCGTTCTGCCAGCTCCGGCGGGCAGGCCTCACCGCCGAAGATCAGCAGCCGCACGTCGTCCAACGCGTCCGAGGGCCACAGCGCAGCCAGCGTGGGCACGGTCGACACGATCGTGATGCGCCGCTCGACCAACCAGGGCCCCAGATCGATGCCGGTCCGCACCAGGGAGCGAGGGGCCGGCACCAGACAGGCGCCGTGCCGCCAGGCCAGCCACATCTCCTCACACGACGCGTCGAACGCCACCGAAAGCCCGGCCAACACCCGATCCCCAGGCCCGATCGGCTCCTCAGCCAGGAACAACACAGCCTCGGCATCCACGAACGCCGCCGCAGAAGCGTGACTCACCGCAACACCTTTGGGCTTCCCCGTAGACCCGGACGTGAAGATGATCCACGCGTCGTCACCGGTCTGAGCCGACCCAGACACTCCCAACGGAGTACCCGAGTGGGTGACAACCCGGTCGGCGCCGATGACCGCGCACACCCCGGCCTCACCAAAGACCAAGTCGGCCCGCTCATCCGGATCCTCGGCATCCACCGGAACATAAGCCGCGCCAGCCGCGAGGATCCCCAGAATCACCACATAGAGATCAACGGTCCCCGACGGCACCCGCACCCCGACCCGGTCCCCCCGCCCGATCCCGTCCGCAGCCAGCCGTGCCCGCAACTGCTCCACCTCACCGAGCAGCCCCCGATAGTGCAGCACGGTCCGTCCGTCATCCAGTGCCGCAGCATGCGGGTACCGGCGCGCAGTCTGCGTCAGAATGTCCAGCAGCGTACGGGATTCTGATGATCCATCAGTAGAGAACACCGCAGGCACAACGGGTTTCAGCGTCATAGCTGTCTGGAACATCTCCGGCACAACGGTGATCGTGGCCAGGTCGGACCGCATTCGGCACCCTTCCGATAGGTCGTGGGGCCGAGACATGTCCTCAGTAGACTTCCGGCCAGGCAACGCACCAGCGCCGCCAGCCGGCAAGTTTACCTCGTGTTAACCCTTGGTGGGAGTCGTGGTGAGCCAGAACTCACCCGCTAGGATGGCTCGCATGCCTGATCACGTCGCGGCGACTCTGGCCAAGATGCGGGAATCCGGGGCGCATCCGGCGGAGATCGCGGCGTTGCGGCGCCGACTGGACCAACTCACTGAGCTGGATGCCGGACAACTCCCTGGCAACGCCCTGGAACCGCTGGCGGGCGTGCGCGAGCTCGACGACCTGCCAACGCCGTCGCCGGCCGAGGCGCGCGGCGTCCTGGACCAGTTGGTGGTCATCAAGCTCAACGGTGGCCTCGGCACCAGCATGGGCCTGTCCGGCCCGAAGTCGTCGCTGAAGGTCAAGCCAGGCACCAGTTTCCTCGACATCATCGCGCAACAGGTGCTGGCGTTGCGCGGCCGGTACCAGACGCGGCTGCCGCTGATGCTGATGAATTCGTCCGGCACGCGGGGCCCGTCGCTCGAGGTGCTCGAACGCTACGCCGACCTGGGCAAGCAGGACGTCCCACTGGACTTCCTGCAGGGCAGGGAGCCCAAGATCCGCGCCGACGACCTGCTGCCGGTCGAGTGGCCGCCGAACCCGGCGCTGGAGTGGTGCCCGTCCGGACACGGCGACATCTATACGTCGCTGACCGCCAGCGGCACCACGGAACGGCTGCTGGACGCCGGTGTCCGCTGGTGTTTCGTCTCCAACGCCGACAATCTCGGCTCGCGGGTCGACGTCCGCATCGCGTCCTGGATCGCGAGCGAGGGCATCCCGTTCGCGATGGAGGTGGTGCGCGGCACCGCGGCGGACCGGAAGGGCGGCCACCTGGCGCGGCACAACGGCCGGATCATCCTGCGCGAATCGGCCCAGGTCCCCGACGGCGACCCGTCCTTCGCGGATGTGGATCACTGGAAGTTCTTCAACACCAACAATCTCTGGATCGACCTGCGCGCGCTGAGCCGGTTGCAGGACGAGAACGCGGCAGCGCCGGAACTGCCACTCATCGTCAACCGCAAGACGGTCGACCCGACCGACCCGGACAGCACCCCGGTGCTCCAGTTGGAGACCGCGATGGGCGCGGCCATCGGATCGATAGCGGGCGCGCAGGCCGTCGAGGTACCACGGACCAGATTCGTACCGGTCAAGACCACGGACGACCTACTGGTGATCCGCTCCGACGCCTACAGCGTGTCGGACGACGGCGAGGTAACGCCGATGTTCGACGGCGCGCCACCCGTAGTGTCCCTCAGCCGTGAATATTTCCGCCTGCTGCGTGACTTCGACGGACATTTCCCGGCCGGCCCCCCGTCCCTGGTCCGCTGCACCAGCCTGACCGTGGACGGCGACGTGGTCTTCGGCGCCAGCGTCTCAATAGAGGGCACCGTGACGATAACCGGCCCGCGAGTACTGGCCGACGGAACCGAACTGGGCGGATAGCAGGCGTCAACGTTCGGGCTCGGCCGACATCGCGACTGTTGGACGGAAACCTTCAACGTCCAGGTTGCCGCAGACGTAAGATTATCTGCTGAATTCCGGCGATTATTTCCTTCTTGAATTCGTCGAAACGCTCGTCGGCTTGCTTGAGTTCGTCACGCATCTGGTCGAGTCGGTGTTCGATGATGTCGAACCGCGTCGGGATGTCATCGGCCGATCGCGTGTAGGGGGCCCCGACCGCGGGCGGCGTCCGACCCTCCAACACGGCGGCCAGGTGGTCAGGATGCCAATCGAGGGCACCGGACAGAGCTTCCAGGGTGCGCCGACTCCGATTGCGCTGGATCGTGTTGTGCTGAATTTCGCCGACGGTCTGCTTCGCCAGACCCGAGCCCTTGATGACATCGCCTTGGCTGCGATCAAGTGCCGTCATGCGCTGATTGATCGCACTCGCGACCGCAGTCCAGTCTCCCGTCACCCATTCCTCCGCGCTCCGACTCGCCGCCGAGACTAGCGCGAACTCAATTCCGCCGACCGCCTCCGCCCCCGTTTTGGCCCTATCGATGCCCGCCTGGGATGAAATCATCCCAAATATCTCTTCAGATTAGGAAATCATTCCACAGAAAGGTCCAAAATCGTCATGAAAGCCACATTGAGAACGCTGGCGCACTACACAGTCACGGAAGTGGCACGGATGCCCGCACTCGGCACAGCCTGCTGACCGAGACCAACGGCCTGATCCGTTGACGATCATGCCCGCGACAGCACCGCACGCGGAGCCATGCCACGAGCCATGCCAGCCAACACCAAGGGCTCCCGACCAGTGGTCGGAAGCCCTTGGATCACCCGGTGAAAGGTGGTGCCCTTGGCAGGAATCGAACCTGCGACCTGCGGTTTAGGAAACCGTTGCTCTATCCCCTGAGCTACAAGGGCTTCAGTTGTTCGTTGCTCAGCTTAGTGGCCGAGTCACGGTCGATAGGCAGCCGTCCGTGGACTGGACACCGGATGAGTGTACTGCGGTGGGTCCGGGCTTGATCTGGTACGGGTCGTGCGGCCTGCGATGCTCGGGGTATGGACCGGTTCGCGGAGGTTCTCACCGAAGGTGAGCTCACCTTGCGTCGTTGGCGGGCTGACGAGGCGGTCACGTTCCATCGGGTCATGAACCGGTCCCTTGGGCACATCCGGCCCTGGGTGCTGCCGGTCGGCGCCACCTGCACCGAACAGCAGGCGGCGGAGTTCGTGGTCGGCTCAAGGCGCGGGTGGGCGGAAGGCACGGCCTACGACTACGCCGTCTGCGCGGGAGCCGGCGATGCTCCCAGCCGGGCGGTGGCGCAGCGGCTCGGGTTCCGGTTTGTGCGCCGCCGAGTTGGGCGCGACGGTGTCTACCTGATCTGGCGGGCCTTCCCTGCCAATTCCGCCGCCGACGAGGAGATGGCCGACCGCGTCATGGAGTGACGCGGTCGGCCACGGCCTGACTAGTGGTGGCCGACGAACTGGACCACCTGCTGGTACGTCGGGCGGTTCTGCCAGGTGATCTTGCCGTCCGTGATGCCGCCGAACGGGCGTTGGATGATCGAGTCGGCGCACCACTGGTTGCCGGCCGCGCAGTCCGCGTCGCCCGGGTAGACCGTGGTGGCTGGCTGCGCGGCCGCCTGGGTCAGACTGGTCAGCAACGCCTGACGACACTGGGACAGGTTGCCCGAGCCACAGAACGGCATGGCAAGGGCGCCCTGGACCGGCTGGCCGAGCACGGCACGCAGGTCCTTGTCCACATAGGACCACCAGCCCGTCTGGAACGACGAGCCCTTGTGCGGGATCGACTGGTTCACGTCGGTCGGGCCGGCGCTGGGGCCGGTCTGGCCGCCGGACGGGGACTCGTTGATCTGGATCGCGCCGACCATCGCGCCGAACAGACTCGTGCCCATGGCGGGCTGGAACTCGGCCTGGACCAGCAGCGGCCACCAAGCGTCCATGGTCTGGATCGCGGACGCGTTGACGTACGACTGGCTGCCGGGTGCGGTTTCCACCAGTTTCGAACCGACCTGTTGCCATGCGGTGAGTTGAATCACGATGGCGGCCTGGGTCGGGTCGGTCACCGGCTGGCTGTTGATGACCTTCAGCAGGGTCGGCAGGACGTCCTCGCCTCGGAGGTCTGTCACGCTGGCGTCGGCCATGGCCTTGACGACGTCCGCGCGGCTGACCTTGTTTCCGCTCCGCACCAACGACTTCACTCGTGAATCCAGCAGGTTCGATCGATATACACTGCCGTTGCCGAATCCTGCCGACGTGTAGTTCAGTGCCTGCTTGTTGTTCCAGGAGACGTAGTAGTCCTGGTCGATGGAATTCGGGTGCGCTCCGAACGCCGTGTAGTCCGACTTGTCCGTTGCCGGGTTCCAGTTCTGCCATTCGAACTGCGCGGCGGCCTGGATCGGCAGGTTGGGGTCGACGTTGGCCGGGCGGACCGGGTTCCAGCCCGAGTTGTAGTAGGCGATGTCCGTGTTGTTCGTGTAGAACCAGTTGAACGTGTAGTTGATGTTCGCGGCGGACTGTTCGAACTGCTGCGCCGTGCCCATGTTGTCGGGGCTGTTGAACAGCTGGAAGCCGATGATCGAGTCGGCCTCGTGCATGTACGACGAACGCTGGCTTGTGTAGACCACCGGTTTGCCGGCGACGGTGGCCCGGAACTGCACAAGGCCGTAGTTCGTGCGGTAGACGATCAGTTTGTACGAGCCGGCCGGTGTGCTGTCGGCCGTGTTGGGGCTCCAGGAGTCGTCCCGCTCCAACGGCTGCATCGCGGTGCACTGGCCGTTGTACAGGTACGCGGTCGAACTGCTGGTGGGCGGGGTGCCGTCGAGGTTGCACAGCGGCACGGCGAACGTGTCCGTCACGTCCTGGCCCGCCGACGTGGCGCTCCACGCGTAGTCCGCGCCACGGCCCAGTTCGACGTAGAAGCTCAGGCCGGCGAACGCCGCGCCGCGGGAACTGATGCCGGGTCCCTGCAACTCCTCGAGCATCAGCAGTTGTGGCGCGAAGTAACCGGTCTGCGGGCCGAACACGGCGATCGGGTGACCGTCGTCGGTGAACTTGCCGTTGACGACCAGGGCGTTCGACATGCCGTGCTTACTGGACAACAGGTTGCCGGGCAGCACGCCGTTGTTGAAGATCCCCTTGGCCGCGTTGAGGTTCAGCGTGCCGTTCTGGTTGCGGGGGACGACAGCGGGGCCGGTGTTGGCCAGGGCCGCGCCGGTCGTGGCGAGGGTGGTGGCCGCGGTCGCGGTGGCGGCCGACGCCGCGGAGCCGGTCGGGTCGAAGACCTCCTGCTGGGCACTCACCGAGCCGGCGTCCGGCATGGCGACACCCTGCGCGTTGGCCGGGCTGGCCGAGTACGGGAACGACTGGCCATTGTGGAGGGTCAGGTCGGCTTCGGGGTCGTTCTGCTCGCGGAACGACTGCCACACCTGGTCACCGACCGTGGTCCCGTACTGGGCGTCGGCGGCCTCCTTGACCAGCGCGGACTGCACCTCGCCGCCACCGCCGCTGCCGAACAGAGCACCGACGACGCTGGCGATGGCGATCAGGTCGGTCGGCCCGAACGGCTGGATCGAACCGGCGTTGGTGATCGGGTTGACGTGCCCGGTCAGGTCGTACTCACCGGGGAACGTCCGCGCGTTGAACGCCTGCGTGATGTAGGTGTTGATGCCGCTGACGTAGGAGTTGATGTCCTGCATGGCCTGCGCGCCCGCCACGCCGCTGGCGGCGATCGTGTTGACCTGGTTCTGCAGGTCCTGCTCGGTGTAGGGAGCCGCGGCCCAGAACGTCTGCTCCAGCGCTCGGTTGGCGGGCGCGCCGCCCGCGAAGCTGGACAGCTCACCGCGGCCGACGTGCCGGAACAGGTCCATCAGCCACAGCCGGTCCTGGGCGGCCGCGTAACCGGCGCCGAACTCGGTACCCGATCGGGTGGTGCCATAGACGTGCGGCACGCCGGTTGCCTTGTCCCGCACGATCGTCACGTCGCTACGTGGCTGGATGCTGCTGGCCACCTGGGCGGCCGGCACGCCGAAGGACGAGTCGTTGAAGTAGGAGTCGATGGTGGCGTTGGTCAGGTTCTGGTAGTTGTCTGCCAGGTTGCCGTACGTGTTGAGCTGGTCGTTGGTGTGTGCCGGTGCGGTGCCGAACAGTTTGTTGGCGAGGATGTCGGCGAGCGTCGCGTTGCCGTTCTCGCCGGGTGGCAGGATGTCGTTGCACTGTCCCGAGCAGAAGTCGGGAACGGTGAACGGCGTTCCGGTGGCGGCTTGCGACGTACCGGCCACGGTACCGACCGTGACCAGCGCCGCGACGATGACAATCCGTATACGAGCCAATCGGCTCATGACCGACGCTCCTCTCCAGGCACTCCGACGTGTCCGGAATCACAAGCTACCCTCGAGTACGGCTATCGCGAAAGTCCCTCACGTTTACTTCCGCCGACCGGCCTAGCGGGGCAACCAGATGGTGACGATGGCGTGTCCGACCGGTGTCCGCGCGCCGTGCCACCTGATGAGATGATTTTGCTCGTTGGCAGTGCCGTGGTCCCCTGCACGTCCGCGCATACCCCGCGTGGACGTGCAGGGCTCACAACGCCCATCGGGGAGGCATCCGTGATCAAAGTCGTGCTCGCCGACGACGAGGACCTGGTCCGCTCCGGCCTGCGGATGATCCTCGGCAGCGCCGGGGACATCGAGGTGGTCGCCGAGTGTGACGACGGCCTGCAGGTCGCCGAACTCGTCCGGCTGCACCGCCCGCACGTGGTCCTGCTCGACATCCGGATGCGCGCCACGGACGGCCTCGCGGCGCTCCGTCGCCTGCTGGCGCTGCCAGAGCCGCCCGCCGTCGCCATGCTGACCACGTTCGACGTCGACGACTACGTGAGCGAGGCGCTTCGGTTGGGCGCCAGCGGTTTCCTGTTGAAGGACACTGAACCGAACCAGTTGGTGAAGGCAGTACGCGACCTGGCGCGGGGCGGCGCGGTGCTCGATCCAGGGGTGGCGGCCCGGGTGCTGGCCGCGGTGGCCAACGGCGAGCGCGCCGCCGAGCCGGCCAGACGGCTGCTCACCGTGCTGTCCGACCGCGAGCGCGAGGTGCTCGCCCTGATCGGCCAGGGCATGTCGAACGCCGAGATCGGCGCGACCCTGCACCTGTCCGAGGCCACCGTGAAGGGCTACGTCTCCGCGGTGCTTGGCAAGATCGGTGCCGCCAACCGGGTACAGGCCGCGCTCGTCGCCTACCGGGGCGGCCTGATCGCCTAGCGCTCGCTGGCCAACTGGCTGATGTCGTCGAGCTGCTGGTACACCGCGACACGGTTGCGACCCTGACGTTTCGCCTGGTAGAGCACCAGATCCGCGGCAGCGAACAGCTCGTCGAGCACGGCGGGCCCGTTGGCGACGCCGACGCTCACCGTGGGCCTGCGGCCCGAGCCGAGCACCATGGTCCAGTCGTGGCCCGCCACGGACGCCCTGATCCGCTCGGCCACCACGGGTCCGGCGTCCCGGTCGCCGCTGGCGTCGCCGAGCAGGACCACGAACTCGTCACCGGCCCACCGGGCGACCAGGTCGTCGCTGCGGCACTCGCGCCGCAGGAGCTGGGCGATCTCACGCAGCGCCGCGTCCCCGGCCGCGTGGCCCGCGATGTCGTTGACGTTCTTGAACCAGTCCACGTCGACCAGGACCAGCCACGCGGTCCTGCCGTCCTCGACCGCCCTGGCCAGCATGGCGGGCGCGGTGCGTTCGAGACCGAGCCGATTCGCCAAGCCGGTCAACGGATCCCGGGCCGCCGCCTCCTGCGCGGCCACGGCGAGCCGTTGCGCGGCGGCGGCCAGCCGTCGCTGTTCCATGGCCTGGCCGAGGCCCTCGCGCATGGTCTCGGCCACCTTCTTGGACGCGGCGACGCTGCGCCGCAGTGCCGCCGCCTCGCCGACCGCGTCGTCGAGTTCGGCGCAGATGTCCGCGAGGTCCTGGGAGAACCGCAGGACCAGGGACGTGTCGCTGACCCGCTCCGCGTTCGTGACCGCCCTGGCGGCCTGCGCGTGGGCGTCGGACAGTTCGCCACGAGCCCGGCTGACAGCGGCCAACACCCACTCGCCGACCGCCATGGCCCACTGGTCCTCCGCCTCGGTACCCAGCCGCAGCACCTGCCGGCCGGCTTCCGCGGCCGCGGCCAGTTCGCCCAAACCAGCCAGCGAACGCCCGTAGGCACCCAGCAGCGCCCGGTGCAAATTGGGTTTCGGGTTGAGTCGCAACCCTTCGGCGAGCGCCATCCTGGCTTCCTCGAACACCGGGCGTGCCTGCTCCGCTGGCAGTTCGACCGCGCGGAAGTTCAGTGTGCCGCCGAGGTTCTGGAGGCTCCCGGCCAGAATGTCCGAATTGCCGGCATCTCGGGCCAGGCGCACCGACGTCCGCAGCGTTTCCAGCGCGCCCCGCCGGTTGCCCATGGCCTCAAGGAGATAGCCCAACCTGCCCAACGTCTGTGCGGCGGCCGGGCCTTCCGCGGTGGGCGAGCCCAGATCGATCCAGCCCTCCGCGGCCAGTTCGAGCGCGAGTGGAATACGACCGAGGCGCCAGGCCATCATCGCGCGGTACACCTGCAGGGCGGCCCGCACGGTGTGGTCGGCGGTGGGCGGCTGGTGCGCGATGACCTTGTCGAACAGGACGTTCGCCTCGACCAACCGGCCAGACTCCATCAACCGGCGTACCTCGCGGTCGGCTTCCGGCAGTTGGCCCGCTGTCAGCGGCTTTTCCTGCTCCACCTCAGTCTCGACACTCCCCGCCAGACGGTCGCTAACGACATCGGCCCACGCAGGCTACCGGTGATGATCGCTCTTTGTGGTGCCCGTTGGGACCAATGTCGCCGGATCGGACTAACGACCGTCAGCAAACAGGTACCCGCCGTGCGGTAGATCCGATGTCAACGTCACGCATCGCGGCCATCCGTGCGGCTAGGGTCGCGGAAAGTTTCTTCGCGCGCGACAAGGAGAACCGCCGTGCACAAGTACATCGCGCTGTACCGCAAACCCGCGGATCCGGCCGCGTTCGACGAGGCCTACTTCGGTTCGCACATACCGCTCGTATCGCGGACACCAGGACTGTTGCGGGCCGAGGTGGCAAAGGTGCGGCGGGTATTCGTGCCCGGATTTCTCGGCGAGACCGAGCCGTACCTGATCGCGGAGCTGTATTTCGAGTCGGCGGCGACGGCGAAGGAGGCGTTCAGGTCACCGGAGTGGCAGGCGTCCGGCGCGAACCTGGTCGAGACGGGTGGCATGGAACTGGTCGCGATGTTCACGGCGGACGTCCTGGACGAGTGACCCACGACCGCACGTACGCTGCCGATCCGTGCTGCTCAACGTGCTGCAACTGATCGGGGTCGCCGGGTTCGCCATGTCCGGCGCGCTGGCCGGCGCGCGGGCGCGGCTGGACGTGTTCGGCGTGGCGGTGGTCGGTGTCACCACGGCGCTGGGCGGCGGCGTGATCCGGGACGTGATGCTCGGCGTGCACCCGCCGACGGCACTGCTGCACTGGCCCTTCCTGACGGTTGCCGCCGTGGTGTCACTCGCGGTGTTCTGGCTGCAGCCGCAGGTGGTTCGGCTGCGTCGGTCGATGCTGCTCGCGGACGCGGTCGGCCTCGGCGTCTTCGTGACGTCGGGCACATCCACCGCGCTGGCGCTCGGCGTGCCGCGCTACGACGCGTGGCTGGTCGGCATGACCGTCGGCATCGGCGGCGGCGTGGTCCGGGACCTGCTGCTACGCGAGATTCCGCTGGTGCTGCGCAGGGAGATCTACGCGCTGGCTGCCCTGGCCGGGGGCGTGCTGGTGGTGCTCGGCGACTGGCTGCGGCTGCCGGCAGGGCCGGTCGCGCTGGTGGGCGCGGCACTGGTGGTGGCGATCCGAGTTGTGGCACTGTGGCGGCGGTGGAACGCGCCCACCGCGCCGGGCACGTCGTGACGCTTATAGCCATGACCGGGTGAAATCCGCGACAAGTGGGGCGTGTCCATAGCCTCCTCTCAGGCGCTTCTCAGGACGGGTCGTAACACTGTCCACATGCGCATCCTCGTAGTCGACGACGACCGCGCCGTGCGCGAGTCCCTCCGGCGGTCGTTGCAGTTCAACGGCTACCAGGTGGAACTCGCCGGCGACGGTCACCAGGCGCTGGAATCGGTGATCGCCCAGCGCCCGGACGCGATGGTGCTGGACGTGATGATGCCGCGCCTTGACGGCCTCGAAGTGTGCCGACGACTGCGTGGCACAGGGGACGACCTGCCGATCCTCGTGCTGACCGCCAGGGACGCAGTGTCCGACCGGGTCGCCGGCCTCGACGCGGGCGCCGACGACTACCTGCCCAAACCGTTCGCGCTGGAGGAACTGCTGGCCCGGCTGCGCGCACTGCTACGCAGGGCCGCCGCCGAATCGGACCTGCGCTCGGACGCGCCACCAGCGATGCACTTCAGCGATCTCGAACTGGACCCGGGCACCCGCGACGTCCGCCGCGGCGAGCGGCCGATCAGCCTGACCAGGACCGAGTTCGCGCTGCTGGAGCTGTTCATGGCGCACCCCAAACAGGTCCTCACCAGGGGCCGCATCCTGGAGGACGTCTGGGGCTACGACTTCCCGACCAGCGGCAACGCCCTTGAGGTCTACGTCGGCTACCTGCGCCGCAAGACCGAGGCGGCCGGCGAGACCCGGCTGATCCACACCGTGCGCGGCGTCGGCTACGTGCTGCGAGAGACGCCTCCGTGAGCCGTACCGTTCCCCTCGGCGCCCGACGGTCCACGCAGCGGATGTCGTTGCGCACCAGGGTAACCATGCTGGTCGCCGCATGTGTCGCCGGTGCTGTGGCGCTGGTGTCGCTCGGCGCGTTCGTGACCGTGCGCAACAGCCTCTACAGCAAGCTCCAGGAACAGCTGATGGCCAAGGCGGTCGCGGTGGCCCAGGCGGCGCCGCAGGGCTTCGGCGAGCGGATGAACATCAACGCCAGCGCGTTCCAGTTCTCCGACATCCAGTTCGACCTCGTCGACAAGAACGGCGTCAGCCAGGCCACGTTCTCCAGCTCGGCGGCCAGCCTCAAACTGCCGCACGGCCTGGTCGGGCGGGACGAGAAGAGCGTCGCGGCCGGCGGGGCCCTGTCGTCGTCGCGTGTGGCAGACGGCTATGAGGTCGTCGCGGTGCCCTATGTCCGGTTACCCGGGACGGCGTTGGTGGCCAGTGAGCCGTTCACCGACGACGACGCCGTGCTCAAGTCGCTGAGCGTGGTGCTGATCCTGATCAGCGCGGCCGGTGTGGTGGTGGCCGCGGTCGCCGGCACCGCCGTGGCGCGCGGCGGCCTGCGACCGGTGCAGCGGCTGACCGAGGCGACCGAGCGGGTGGCCAAGACCGGTGACCTGCGGCCGATGCCGGTCAGCGGGGACGACGAGCTGGCCCGGCTGACCACGAGCTTCAACGCGATGCTGGGCGGCCTCGCCGAGTCCCGCGAGCAGCAGCGAAGACTTGTCGCGGACGCGGGCCACGAGCTGCGCACGCCGCTGACCTCGTTGCGCACCAACCTGGAGCTGCTGATCGAGTCGTCAAAGCCCGGCTCGCCGACGCTGTCCGCGCAGGACACGGCGGAGCTCTACACCGACGTGCGCGGCCAGGTGGACGAGCTGACCACGTTGATCGGCGACCTGGTCGAACTGGCCCGTCAGGACACCCCGCAGGTGGTGCACGAGCCGGTCGAGCTGGTCGAGGTGGTGGAGCGGGCACTGGACCGGGCGCGCAGGCGGGCGGCCGGCGTGCGGTTCGACGTGTCGCTGCAGCCGTGGACCCTGTTGGGTGATTCCAGTGCCCTCGAACGGGCGGTGTTGAACCTGTTGGACAACGCCGTGAAGTTCAGCCCACCGGACGGTGTGATCGGTGTCACTCTGCGTCCGCTCGGCGACAGCACGGCGGTGATCGAGGTGACCGACGAGGGCCCCGGCATCTCCGACGCCGACCTGCCGCACGTGTTCGAGCGGTTCTACCGGTCCGAGGAGGCCCGCACGCTGCCCGGTTCCGGGCTCGGGCTCTCCATCGTGTTGCAGGCCGCGCAGCGGCACGGTGGCATGGCGTACGCCATGCACGCGCCGGGTGGTGGCGCGTTGCTGGCCATTCGGCTGCCCGGCCGATCCTCCTGAGCCTCCCGCCCGTAAGTCGAGTCGACATGTCTCGTTAGGGCAACAAAGCCGAACACATTTGCTGTTGGAGTGTGTAGACTTTTGAGGTATTCGCCGGTCAGGTTTGGGGAGGTGTCCTGTGCTCGCGCGGCAGCGGCAGTCCGTCATCCTGGACGAGGTCCGGCGCACCGGGGCAGTCCGGGTCAGCGACCTGGTGGAACGCCTCGGCGTCTCCGACATGACGGTCCGCAGGGACCTCGACGTGCTGGCGGCCCGTGGCCTGGTGGAGAAGGTCTACGGCGGCGCGACGTCGGTCGCCGGCCGCAGCGTGGACGAGCCGGGCTTCGAGGCCAAGTCCGTCCGTCAGCTCCCGGAGAAGGAGGCGGTCGCCCAACAGGCCGCCACCCTGGTCCGGCCGGGCACCGCGATCGGCCTCTCGGCCGGCACCACCACGTGGACCATGGCCAGATTCCTGGCCGACGTGCCCGACCTCACGGTCGTCACCAACTCGATCCGGGTCGCCGACGTGCTGCGCCAGAGCGGCCGCACCGACCGCACGGTGGTGCTCACCGGCGGCGTGCGCACGCCGTCGGACGCGCTGGTCGGCCCGGTCGCCGTGCAGGCGTTACGGACGCTGCACCTGGACGTGGTGTTCCTCGGCGTGCACGGCGTGGCCCAGCGGTCCGGTTTCACCACCCCGAACCTGAACGAGAGCGAGGCCAACCGGGCGTTCGTCGACGCGGCGGGCCGGCTCGTCGTGGTCGCCGACCACACCAAGTGGGGTGTCGTCGGCATCTCCACCATCGCCACCCTTGACGAGGCCGACGTGCTCGTGATGGACGACGGCCTGCCGGCCGAGGCCCGCGAGTTCCTCACCGACCAGGTTGGCGATCTGTTGATCGTGCCCGTTCGCGGTCGTCGGGAGGAGACCGCGTGAGGCGCTCCGTCCGGCAGCTCGCCGACGGGCGGGAGATCATCTACTTCGACGACACACCGGGCACACCCGAGCGCGTGGCGCGCGACCGCAGGAAACTGCCGGTGCAGCAGCCACACGCGGAGATCCGCCGTGATCCGCTGACCGGCGAGTGGGTCGGCATGGCCGCGCACCGCCAGACCCGCACCTACCGCCCGCCCGCCGACCTGTGCCCGCTCTGCCCGTCGAGCCCCGGGCGGTCCACCGAGATCCCCGAGTCCAGCTACGACGTGGTGGTGTTCGAGAACCGGTTTCCCTCGTTCGCCCAGTCCGTGCCGGACACGCCGCCGTTCGTCGACGGCCTGCCGATGGTGTCCCGGGCACCGGGCCGGGGCCGGTGCGAGGTGGTCTGCTTCACCGCCGACCACGACAGTTCGTTCGGCGAGCTCACCCGAGGCCGGGTTCGCACCGTGATGGACGTGTGGGCCGACCGGACCGCCGCGTTGAGCGCGTTGCCCGGCGTGGCACAGGTTTTCCCGTTCGAGAACCGGGGCGAGGAGATCGGCGTCACGCTGCACCACCCGCACGGCCAGATCTACGGCTACCCGTTCGTCACGCCGCGCACCGAGCGGATGCTCGCCACCGCGCGGGACTACCAGGCCGAACACGGCCGCCCGGTGATGGCGGATCTGCTGGCCGCCGAGCGGGCCGCGGGACGTCGGGTGGTGGCCGCGGGCGACCACTGGACGGCGTTCGTGCCGGCCGCCGCGCGCTGGCCGGTCGAGGTGCACATGGTGCCGCACCGCCAGGTACCCGACCTGCCCGCGCTGACCCCGGACGAGCGGGACGACTTCGCCGAGCTGTACCCGAAGGTGCTGCACATGCTCGACGCGCTGTACGACCGCCCGCTGCCCTACGTCGCCGCGTGGCACCAGGCCCCGGTGCTGGCCGACCGGGACGTGGCCTGGCTGCACCTCGAGGTGTTCTCGGTGCTGCGCACCGCGGACAAGCTCAAGTACCTGGCAGGCTCCGAGTCGGGCATGGCGGTGTGGGTCAACGACGTGACGCCGGAACAGATCGCCGACCGGCTGCGCGCCAACGACCCGGTCCTCGTCCACTGAGCTCCCCGGCCACTGAGCTCCTCGTCCACTGGGCGATTTCACTCGGTGTACCCAGGAGCGTCTCAGCGAGTTCTCAGGCGGATGGCGCAGAGTAAGACCATGACCGAGAACTTCCCGGGCGCAGGCGGCGGCCCGGCGGAGGACCCCCGGCACTCCGAGCAGCGTGCCGAAACGGGCTCCGCCCAGCCGACCGGCCAGGACAGCGGCGGCAACCCCTGGCACGGACAGCCGGAAGGCCCCCCAGCCACCCGCGCAGGAGGCGAGCCCCTGGGCCCCCTCCGGGTTCTCGCACTACGGCGACCAATCGGCGCCGCCCTCGTATGGCGAGCAGTCGGCGCCCTCCACCTATGGCGAGCAGCCCGCGCCCGCCTATGGGGAGCAATCGGCGTCGCCCGTCTACGGCGGTTATCAGCCGATCGCGGGTCCACCTACTGGTCCGCTCACCGGCCCGATGATGGGTCCGGCCCCGTACCGGATAGGTGTCGCCGAGCCGCGCCGCAAGGGGCCTGGCGGCCTGGTTGCCGGGGTCGCGGTGCTGGCACTGGTGGTCGGCGGCCTGGCCGGTGGCCTCGGTGGCTACCTGGTGTCCAACGGCTCCGGCAGCAACGCGGGGATCAGTTCGCTGCAACAGCCGGCACCGGCGAAGCAGACCGCGAACGCGCCGGCCGGCAGCGTCCAGGCGGCTGCGAACAGGGTGCTCCCGGTCGTGGTGACCATCGCGGCCGAGTTCCAGTCCACCAACGGCACGACCGGCGACACCGGTTCGGGCATAGTGATCAGTTCCAACGGCAACATCCTGACCAACAACCACGTCATCGCGGGCGCCGCGACCGGCGGCAAGATCCAGGCGATCTTCGCAGACGGCCGCACGGTCGACGCGACGATCGTCGGCCGCGACCCGACCACCGACATCGCGGTGATCAAGGCCCAAGGCGTGACCGGCCTGCCGATCGCCGCACTCGGCCGGTCGGACAACGTGGCGGTCGGCGAGCAGGTCGTGGCCGTCGGTGCCCCGTTCGACCTGGCCGGCACGGTCACGTCCGGCATCGTCAGCTCACTGCACCGCCCCACCGCGGCCGGTGACAGCACCAGCAGCCAGACCACGGTTCTGGACGCCATCCAGACCGATGCCCCCATCAACCCCGGCAACTCCGGCGGCCCGCTGGTGAACATGCAGGGCCAGGTGATCGGCATCAATTCGGCGATCTACTCACCGAACTCCGGCAGCGGCCTGCAAGGCGGCCAGGGCGGCAACGTCGGCATCGGTTTCGCCATCCCGATCGACCAGGCAAAGCGCATCGCCGACGAGATCGTGAAAACAGGAAAGGCGATCCAGACGGTCCTGGGCGTCAAGGTGACCGACAACGTGCCCACCAGCGGCGGGCAGCCCAGCATCCTGCCCAACGGCGCCCTGATCAGCGCCGTCACCGCGGGCGG
The DNA here is from genome assembly GCA_963702275.1 of Candidatus Melainabacteria bacterium. Taxonomy (GTDB): domain Bacteria; phylum Actinomycetota; class Actinomycetes; order Mycobacteriales; family Pseudonocardiaceae; genus DATEPR01. The sequence continues at coordinate 287 of CAVPCF010000005.1, read as the reverse complement.
CCCAGCAGACAAGGCAGGCCTGAAGGTCGGCGCGGTAGTGGTGAAGGCGGACAGCCGCCTGGTAACCAGCTCAGACGGTCTGGTCGCGGCGGTACACGCGGCCGCACCGGGCGACCAGATGAAGCTGACCCTCAACAACGGCAACGTCATCACGGTGACCCTGTCCGGCCAACCGGTCTCAGCGAACTAGCCGCCTCGCAGGGTTGGTCAGTACGGCCCAGCCCAACGCAGGCCATCGAACACAGACCGACTTCGACCGCACCGGCCGGGGAGCCTATCCGGACGGC
>CAVPCF010000004.1:0-7428 GCA_963702275.1 Candidatus Melainabacteria bacterium | reverse complement strand
GAGATGCGACATGGCGACCTCGCAGCTTCGGCGCTGGACGTCCTCGTTTTACATCGTTGATACAACGTTGTAAAGACGCCGGAAAGGGCTTACCGTTGACGCACCGAGGGACCTCAGCACGATCCGGGCGACCATGTCCGGACCGCCGGCCATGCGAGACGCTCGGCTGGGTAGTCCAGCCGAGCGTCTCGCTGGAGCCCTGACCAAGGCCGCGGTTGATCACCGGCGTTGGTCAGGCTTCGTGTCAGCCGTCGGACTCCGATGACGGGAGGTAGGCGCCGGGCACCTGGTTCGGGGCGAAGATCTTGGCCTCGCCCGGGTACGGCTGCGTCCATCCGTGCGTCTGGTACCACGTGAGGTGGTTCATCTGCGCCGGGTTGGCGTAGTCCGGCACGGCGTTCGGGCCGGTCAGGCGCTGCTGCGACTGCCAGGTCTGCCACTGAGCCGCTATCTGCTGCTCGTTCGCGGGCACGGTGGTGGCTGGCGCAGACGCGGCGAACTGGGGCGCGACAGGGTCCGCACCGCAGGACGGCTGCGTCGACAGGCCCGACGTCAGCGAAGTCCGGTTCGGCACCGCGTTGAACGGTGTGTTGTCGGGCTTCTGGGTGAACGCCGCGGTCATCGGTGTGGCGGCGCTGTCCTTCTGGTTCATCGGCTGGATGCCGAGGATCTGCTCGATGGTGCGGATCATCGTGATCTGCGAGTAGTAGTGGTTGTCGACGGTGCCGTGCTGGGCCCATGGGCTGATGATCTGGATCGGGGCACGGTGGCCGTCGACGTGGTCGAGGCCGGCCTGGGAGTCGTCCTCGACGACGAAGATCGCCGAGTCCTTCCAGTACTTGCTGTGCGAGATGGTGTCGACGATCTGGCCGACCGCGAGGTCGTTGTCGGCGACCTGGGCGGCCGGGCTCGGCGGGCCACCGGTGTGGTCACTGGACAGCCAGAACATGTTCAGGTTGGCCGGCGGGTTCTTCTCGAAGTTCTGCTTCCAGATCTGGTACCGGTAGATGTCCGGGATCGAGGTGTCGAACTTCGGGAAGCCGGGCACCGACACGGTGTTCAGCGACGGAATCGGCGAGGCCGACACCAGTGGATAGGCGGTGGACTGCCCGGTCGCGGACATGTTCTTGGCGTCGCAGTACAGGTTCTGCCACGTGGCGCCTGCCGGCTTGGTCAGGAACTGCTGGAACTCGCCGAAGTCCCGCACCGTGTTCCCGGCCGCCTGGGCGCCGGTCCAGAGGAATCCGGAACTCTGGTGGCCAAGGGCGTCGTCCTCGGTGTCGTAGCTGCGCAGGTACTCGCCTGCCGAGGATTCGGTGTACTGCGGGTCGTCGGCCTGCATCAGCCAGTTGTGGCCTTCAGCGGAGTTGGTGCCGATGTCGTAGGTGTTGTCGTAGAGCCCGAACTGCTGCTCGAGCGCGTGCTGGTTCGGCGTCACGTTCTCGCCGAACTGGGTCAGCGCCGGGTCGCCGTTGCCCCTCGGGTCGTCACCGAAGACCTGGTCGTAGGTCCGGTTCTCCTTGACGATCAGGAAGACGTGCTTGATCGTCGACGGGTCGCCGAGCCGCTGCGGGACCGGCACCGGCTTCGTGCGGCCCCTGTTGTCGGCCTGCTGGATGGCGTGGTTGGTCCAGCCGTTCTGCTGGAAGACCTCGGCGGTGTACCCGCGGATGGCGTGGTCGTCCGGCAGCGTGAACTTCTGCAGGCTCGACGTCGTGTCGTGGGTGTTGTGCCCGGCCGCGGTCGTGGGGCGGCGGGCGTCGATACCACGGGTGTTGGAGACCAGCACGGTCCTGCCGACCGTGGTGATGTCCTCCGGGAAGTAGTCCGTCGGCAGCAGGCCGACGTAGCTGACCGGTTCCAGCGCCCTGGTGTAGCGGTAGACGGCCACCGCGTTGGCGCGGCCGAGCGTCACCAGCAGATGACCGTCGTCGGTGAGGGTGATGCCGTCCGGCTCGTAGCCGACCGAGGCCTCCGGCCACGGCTGGGTCGCGATCGTCTGGACGACCCTGTCCTTGGCGGTGTCGATGACCGAGACGGTGTTGCTGTTCGTGTTGGCCACGAACAACACCCCGCGCTTGGCGTACAGCGCGGTCGGGTGCAGGCCGACGTTGATGCTCCGTACCGCGGTCGCCGGCTTCGCCGTGTCGATGACGCTGACCGTGCCGGTGGTGGTGGAACCGGTGACCAGGCTGGCGGGCACCTGGGTGTTGTAGGAGTTCAGCGTCGTGTCGCCCGGAATCGGCAGTGCGGCCGCCCTCGTTGCCGACGTAGATCTTGGTGCCGATGCGGACCAGGTCACGCGGCGCGACGCCAACGGCCCAGCTCTGCTCGATGGCACCGGTCGCCGCGTCGATGGCCACCACGCGGTTCTGGCCGTTGACGGCGGAGTAGACGGTAGCGCCATCGGCGGAGAAGACCGCCTGAGCCGGCAGCCCGTGCTTGGGACCGTCCGCGGGGATCGACACGAAGGTCGGGTTGGCCAGGGTGCCGTCGGGGTTCACCGTGAACCTGCGGTACCCGTCGGTCTGGGCCATCCAGAGCGTCCTGCCGTCGGGGGAGTAGGACGGCCCCTCCTGGCCGACGTCGTTGCCGCTGATCTTCAGGTCCGCCGACGCGGAGTTGCCGACCAGCTGCTGAACCTGCCAGTTCTTCAGGTTGACGATGGTCAGCGCGACAGGGCCGTCGGCGACCAGGGCCGCCAGGTGGGTGCCGTCCGGGCTGACCGACGAGGCCATGATCTTGCCGCTGTTGATGACCAGCCGGTCGCCGATCGGGTTGATGTACTGGTCGCTGGAGACGACCTGGCCCCTGTCGGTGATCTGGCCGACCTGCTGCGTGCCGAACTGCCACGTCGACGCGGAGCCAACGCCGGCGGCCGTGAAGGCGAGGGCGATCGACGCGACGCCCGCCTTCACGATGCGGCGCCGGCCACCGGGTCGACCCGAGCGGCCCTTCCCGACCTGCCGTCGGCGGCGGGTTACCTGCATTGAGTCGTCCCTTCAGTGGGTGGAGAACAGTTCGACGTTGCCGTCGAACTGCCACAGCGGGTTCGGTTCGTCCCCGGTCGGAGTCCGAACCACGAAGTAGCCGTTGACTTCCTTGGGGCCGTCGCCGTCGGCGACGTACCGCCCGTCCGACGCGGCGTCGAGTTGGTAGATGGCCGATCCGGTGGCCGCGATGCCGGGGAGATGCCAGGAGACGACGCAACGCCAGTCGTTGCCAGGGCCTTCGGGGGCCACCAGGCCGTCGCCCTTGGTGCACGCCGCCGTGGCGTTCAGCGCCGCCTCGGTGACGTCCGGGCGGTGGAGTTGCGCTGTCTGGAGCCGGTAGAGGTGGGCGAACGCCGTGGCGACCGACCGTTGCACCTTGTCCTGCCCGATCCCGGAGCCCGTGGCCTGGGTCGACACGGCGACGATCCCGATCGTCAGCGCGAGCAGCACGACCAGCGGCAGGGCTCCCGCGGTGAGCGCTCGGCGCCCCACGCCGTCGTGGCCGACGTTGGTGAAGTCGCGTCGCACGAAGATCAGGTAGGCCAGCGTGGCCGCGACGAGGGCCCACGCCAGGCTGACCCCGACGCCGATCAGGAGCGGACCGAGCTGTGCCGGGCTGGTGAACAGCCCGATCCAGGCGATGAAGGCATAGCTGGGCAGCGCGACGCGTACGGCGACGGGCAGCGGCAGCATCTGGGCGAGATCCATCGCGATGGCGACGACGACGGGGAGCAGCAGGCCCATCGGGGACCGCCCCAGCGCGACGGAGCCGAGCAACCCGATGGCCGCCAGGGCCAGCGTCGGGGCGAGTACGCAGAGCCAGGCGAGCAGGACCTTCCCGGCGGCGTCGCCGGAACCCAGCAGGTGACCGTCGAGCCCGACCAGGGGTTGATCGCCGACCGCGGCGAGCCCGCCGACCACCCCGGAACCGGCCAGCCCCACCACGAGCAGCAGGATGACGGTGAGGCTGGCCAGCGTCTTCGCCGCGAAGATCCGCCGATGCGACCGCACGGCCACCAGCAGGTGCCGCCAGGTGCCGAGCCGGTCCTCGACCGCGAACACGTCACCGGCGACCAGCGACGTCAGCAGCGGAAGCGCGTAGGTGCCCGCGAATCCGAGCATCACCAGCGGCCCTGCCCAGCCGGAGGCGTTCATCCAGCGACCGAAGGTGGTGTCGGTTGGCAGGGAACTCTGCTGGCTCACCGCGGCGACGAACAGCGCGGGCGCGATCCAGCAGGCGAGAATCAGCAGGCGTACCCGCCACTGGGAGAGCAGCTTGACCAGCTCGAAGCGGTAGCCGCGGGCCACTGAGACCGGGTGGACGGCCGGGGCATCGGCGAGGGCCGCTGTCATCGGCCGACCTCTTTCTGCTCGGTGAGGGCGAGGAACGCGGTCTCCAGTGGCGACACCACCGGTGCGAGTTCGCGCACCGCGATGTCCGCGCGCACCAGCCGCGCCACCAGTTCGTCCAGTGCGGGCACCAGCGCGCGCACCACGAGCACCTCGGCGTCCTGCCGCGCCACGGCGTCGGAGCCGTCGACGACGCGGAGCCCGGACGTGTCAAGAGCCAGCCCGCGGGCGGCCTCCGGGTCGGAGGTGCGTAGCCGGTAGTCGAGTTCGCGGTTCTCGGCGGACAGCTTGCCAAGCGGGCCTGAGAAGACGACGCGTCCGGTGGCGAGGATCGTGACCTCGGCGCACAGCGCCTCGACGTCGTCCATCCGGTGGCTGGAGAGCACCACCGTGGTGCCGTCGGCCGCGAGCCGGTTGAGGACACCGTGGATGTGCTTCTTGCCGGCTGGGTCGAGGCCGTTGGACGGCTCGTCGAGGACCAGCAGCCGGGGGTTGGTGAGCAGCGCCGCGGCCAGCCCGAGGCGCTGGCGCATGCCGAGGGAGAAGCCCCGCACCCGGTCGTCGGCGACATCGGTGAGCCCGACCTGGTCGAGCACGTCGTCGATCCGCGGTGCGCGCGTGTCGCGATCGCGCAGTGCGGCCAGTGCGGCCAGGTTCTTCCTGGCGGTGAGCGAGGGATACAGGCCGGGCCCGTCCACGAAACCCGCGACGCCGTCCGGAGCCGCCATGGCTCGTCCGACCGGCATGCCGAGGATTTCGAGGCGACCCTCGTCGGCGACGGCCAGGCCAAGCAACAGGCCGAGCAACGTCGTCTTCCCAGCGCCGTTCGGGCCGACCAGTCCGTGGATCTGCCCCCGTGCCACGTTCAGGTCGACCCGATCGAGCGCGACGACATCGCCGAAGCACTTGATGATCCCGCGCCCCCGCACCGCGACGGTCGTCTCCATGGGAACCCTTTCTCAGCCAGCTCCCAGGGAACGTAGGCACAGCGTGTAACGCCACCAACCTGACCTGGCTGAACGCTGGTGGAACAGGAGGTATCCAGCGCTCGTCGCCAACGGTCTGCCCGGCACCGGCGGGCAACTTCTGCTACTCGGCCGTCACCACACCCGCGGGATGTCGGTGTGGGTTGCTGAATGTCGCCCACGCTCAGGACGTGCGGGTTTTCGCCTCGGCGATCATTGCCGCCAGGCCGAGTCAGTCCCGGCCGGGGGCCCGTACCGTGACCTCCTGGACGAGCCACTCGTTGTCGTCGGGGTCGTTGAACGAGACGAACGATCCGTAGCTCGCGCGCTCGGGGTGGGCGCCGCGCAGCCGTCCCTCCTTGGGGAACGGCGCGCCGTGAAAGATCTCACTCGTGTCGATGCCACGGCTGACGAGTTCGCCACGGGCCTTGTCGATGTCGGAGACGACCAGTCCCCCTTGGACCGAGCCGGGCGCGGCCGCGGTGATTCCGCTGCCGAAGGTGATCGAGCTGGCGGAGCCAGGGGGAGTGAACTGGATGAGGCGAACGCCGTCCGCCGGGGCGACGTCGTCGTCGAGCCGCCAACCCAAGCGCTGGTAGAACTCCTTGGCTCGCTCGGCGTCCGATACCGGGACGATGTTGACCTCGAGGCGCATGTCGACCATGTCGATCTCCTAGTGTGATTCCTGGACAGGATTCAATGCCCAGCCGTCGGGAACCCTCCCCGGCACGTAGTGACTCTAGGTCGCCGACCAGCACTGGATCAGCGGCGGAAGCGACACCTTTGCTATCGATTCCGACATGGACGTACACGCGCTGGAAGCGGTGGCAGGAGCGGCTTCAGGCGCGCAACCAGGAACGCGGCCGTGACACGCCAGGTCAACCCTGATCGGTTGACGCCGGCTGCTCTGGTGGCAGCGCGATGGCCGCGTAGATCCCGGCGCCCACGATCAGCACGCCGGTGGCCAGGAAGATCGTGTCGATGGCGCCGAAGTGCACACCGCCGACCGTGGTGTGGAAGTCGTGCAGCGCCGTGCTGGCCAACCATCCGCCGATCACGACGGACACCATCGACGACGCCTGGTTGATCGGGTTGAACACCGCGAGCATCCGGCCCAGATAGCCCTCCGGCGTGATCGCGAGCAGCTGCGGGGTCATCGCGGTGTTGATCATCGCGACCGGGATGGCCAGCACGAAGATGGTCACGAGCCCGGCCGGGAAGGCGGTCATCCTGGAGTACACGATCACCAGCAGCCCGGCGACGCACACGGTCAGCCAGGTGGTGCGGCGCGCGGTGAGCCGCCCGACCACCCACGCCGCGGTCAGGCCGCCGGCGATCGCGCCGATGCCCTCGGCCATCGACATCAGCCCGTACAGTTTCGATGGCGCGTGCAGGTTCTGCGTCACGAAGAACACGTCCAGCGAGTTCAGCGCGCCGGTGCCGAACTGCGGATCACCGCGATCGACAGGATCGCGACCAGGTACCGGTTGCCGCGGAAGAACTTCAGCCCGGCGACGAACTCCGTTCGCAGCCGCGTCGGCGGTTTCGACTCCCGCGCCGGCCCGTCCGGCAGCGGCACCGACCGGATCGCGAAGTACGACACCACATACGACAGCGCGTTGAGCAGCAGCGCCCACTGGATCCCGACGGTGAACAGCAGCGGCGCGGCCAGTGGCGGCCCGATGATCGCGGCCGTCGCCGCAGTGGCCTGCCCGATCCCGATGGCGCGGGTGCGGTCGACGGTGCCCGCCACGACGTCGACGATCACCGCGAGCCGCGCCGGGCCGTCGAACTGGCCTGTCGCGTTGAGCACGAACACGACCACGTAGATCGCGACCAGCCGCGGCCAGATCGGCAGCGTCCGGGTCGGCAGGAACGACAGCACGGTCAGGCCGTCGACCAGGACCGCGCGGATCACCTCGCTGCGCAGCATCGTGGCCCGGCGGTTCCACCGGTCCACGAACACGCCCGCCAGCGGCCCGACCACGAGCACGGCCGCACCGACCGACAGCATGATCCCGCTGACCGCGGCAGGCGCCCAACGCTGTCCGCTGCCCAGCACGGTCGCCACCCACAGCACGAGCGTGGTGTCGAACACATAGTCGCCGAGCCCGGACGCC
>CAVPCF010000003.1:0-19479 GCA_963702275.1 Candidatus Melainabacteria bacterium | reverse complement strand
CTGGCCGACCAGCTCGACCTCGCCGGTCGGCATGACGAAGCGCTGGCAGCAATCGCCAAGGCCGTGATCATCCGCCGCGGACTGGCCGAACTGGCTCCAGACGTCTTCCAACCCGATCTGGCCCGCTCACTACTCAGCTTCGCCACCCAGCTGACATTGTCAGGCCGGCACGAGGACGCGCTCGCCGCCATCGAGGAGTCGCTGTGCATACACCGGACCCTCGCCGAACAAGAACCGGACACGTACCGGCACTATGTGGCGTTGGCGCTGGACCATCGCGGCAACTGCTTGTCCCGGCTGGGTCGGCACGTCGAGGCGCTGGAAACCGCACAGGATGCGGTCCGGTTTCGCCGCGGCCTGGTCGTCGCCGACCCCGCCGACGATCAGATCGATGTCGCCCGCGCGCTGACCAATCTCGGTGTGCAGCTGTCGGGGGTGAACCGAGACGAGGACGCGGTAGCGGCCGACGAGGAGGCGCTGCGTATCTATCGTCGCCTCGCGTTGACGAGCCCGGAGGAGTGCCAATCCGAAATCGCCCTGTCACTGACCAATCTCAGTGCCTGCCTGTATCGGCTGGGGCGACTTGACCAAGCGCGCGAAGCGGCGCGGGAAGCAGTGGCGCTGTACCGAGATCTGGTGGCTGTCAATCCTGCCGCGTTCCGCTTCGCCCTCACCAGGGCTCTGGGCAACCTCGGCAACGTGCTGTCGGATCTCGGCGACCGCGCGGAAGGAATGGCACTCAACGAGGAAGCAGTGCGCATCCGCCGGGAACTCGCGGCGGCCAACCCGCTGGCCTTCACCGCCGATCTCGCCAGTTCCCTGGACGGGCTCGCGGCCGACCTGATCGATCTGGGCCGGCACGACGACGCGGTGTCGGTGGCCGCCGAGGCGGTGAACCTCCTGCGCCCACTGGTCGACCAGAATCCCGCGGCCCGGCGGCCTGATCTTGCCAACGCCGAGCGCCGGCTGTCGCGCGTTCTGTCCAGGGCCGGACGCGCCGAGCCTGCGCTGGTCGCGGCGCGGAACGCGGTAACTGAATACCACGTGTTGGCTGCCGCCGATCCGGCGACGTTCTGGCCCGAGCTTGCCGATGCGCTCAACGCCCTGGGTAACCGGCTGTCCACACTGGACCAGTGGGCGGAGGCTGTGCCGCACCGAAGGAAGGCGGTACGCATCGCCCGCATACTCGCGCGCGACAATGCAACCGAGCGGCGCGACAGACTCGCCGGATTACTCAGCAAATTCGCCACGAGCCTGATCTATGTGAACTCCTCGGCCGATGCGTTGTCGGCAGTGCGGGAGTCGCTCCAACTCCACCGCGCGCTGGCCGACGAGAATCCGGGACGATTCCATCCCGAACTGGCGTGGACACTGAGCAATATTGGCGTCTACCTCGATCGTTTCCAGCGTTGGGAGGAAGCGCGCGACGCGACAGCCGAGGCCGTGGTGCTCTACCGCACATTGGCCGAAACCGAGCCGGTTACCTACACCCCACACCTGGCGCGGTCACTGAACAATCTCGGCGTGTGGCTGATCAGACTGGGGCACCAGCACGATGCGGAGACCAACCTGGCCGAGGCCGCGCGGCTGCGCGAACAAGCAGTTGCGATCTCGACCGAGCGTGTCGACGTGCTGGAAGCCGACCGGCAGGGTGCGACGAATGCCGCCGCGCTGAGTGATCCCGGCACCGGCTGACTACGCGGCGCGCGGTTGTGGGATCTGTTGCGGCTCGCTGCTCGTCACGCCGCCCGGTCCGTATCCCAGTACGGAGGGCACGGTCGTCGGGTTCGCGAACCGCAGCAGGCTCATTCCGATGCCGGAGAGGCCGGTCAGCAGGCCGGGTGTCTCGGTGTTGCCGGGTACACCGCACCGCCAGCGCCGCTCGCCGAGCACCTGGGCGGCCAGCCGGTCGAACTGGCCGTCCGGCACCGGCAGGCCAGCCAGTTCGGCAGAGCGCAGCAGGTCGAGGTTGCCCAGGTCACCGTGGCAAAGACTGTGGTTTCCCCGGCCGGTCAGCCGGTCCGGCCGCAGTGCGGTGGCCAGATCGCCGGCCAGCCGGTCGCGGCGGTCGGCCAGGAAGGGGGTACCGAGCAGGTCGAGTCGGGCGAAGCCGACGCCGGTCGAGCCGTGGCACCATGCCGGCCGGTACCGGGACGGGGCGTCGGCGCGAAAGTCCGGCCAGTTGGCGTGCTCACTGTCGTATGTGGACTCTTCGTAGTCGAGCGCGTCGCGGATGGCCTGCCGGTAACGGTCGTCCGGGGTCACCGCGTCCAGCCTGGCAAGGGCGATGGCGATACCGGATGCGCCGTGGGCGAACCCGGTCAGCGGCTGGCTGCTGCGGATCAGCTCGCTCTGCCAGGTGCGCTTGTCCAGCAGCCGCCGCGCCGCGTGCCGGGCTTGGCTCAGCGGCTCTGGCCCGCCGTCGACGGCGTGCCAGGCCAGTAGTGCGAGGATCACGCCGGCCGCGCCACCGAGCACGTCCAGGCTGACGTCCTGGTCGAGCAGCGCGGGAATCCGGGGAAGCAGGCACTCGCGGGCGGCGACGAGATACTCGGGCCGTCGGTCCAGCGCGCTGGCGTGGGCCAGGTAGTAGAGCGGGCCGCTGGTCGACCCGAAGGCGCCCAGTTCGCGGTGCGGTGTGGCCGGCGGTCCGGTTCGCGGCAGCCGGTGCAGCACCTCGGCGGTCACCGCGCCGGACAGCTCCTCGAACCGGGCAAGGCCGGTTTCCATTGCCAGGTAGGCAAGGAAGAGACCGATGCCGGACAGCCCGTCGTAGGCGTCGAGCCCCGCGGGCACCAGGTCCCAGGAGTCCTCCGCGATGAACTGCGGGACGAGCCAGCCGACCCGGCCGCGCGCGGTGATCGCGAGCTGGGCGACCCGGTCGCCCACCTTGATCGCCTCGTCAAGGAACCGCTCCGGCGACACCACCGGTGAGCTGCGCCGTAGCGTCGGCACTGGCGGCGCGGTGTCGGCTTCCTCGGCCACGCCGACGAAACAGCCGCTGATGATCAGCTCTTGTCGGGACAGGTCCAGTGGCCCCAGCCCGGCAAGGCGCTGCGCCACGGTCCTGGCCGGCGGCTGGTCGAAGAAGCCGGGCAGGGTGAGGGGGCCGTCCAACTGGAGGTCCGTGGAGTCGGGCCGGAACTGGAAGAAGGGAACGTCGCCGGCCAGTGCGCTGTCCATCTCCGCGCGGATCAGCGTGTCCCGCCAGGGTGTCGTGTCCCAGCCGGTGCACAGCCTGGCCACGCTCCGCTCGCGGTCCAGGCTGTCCCGCAGGAAATCGGGGTGGAAGCTCTGCAGGATGAGCTTGCCGTAGGAGGCGGTGGCGCGGGGGATCATTCGCATGGGGACGCCGGCGAGCCTGGCGATGATCCCGCCTTCTGCGAGCAACTCGTCCCGGTTCGCGGCCAGCCACTGGTAGCAGAAATGGAAGCCGCGCAGGACATCCGACTGGTACGGCTCCGGATTGACGATGGCACCGTCCGCCCACCGCGGCAGGTTGGCCTCCGCCGGCAGTGCGACCCGCCGCTCCACCAGGCGCATCCACGGCGTGCCGGCATCCTGCAACACGGGGACGCGGACCAGCGACAGTTGCCCGTCTGCGCCGCCCATGCCGCCGATGTCGGTGGCCCGCGACCGGCCGTTCTCGTCGAAGACGAACTTGCCGGGCAGCAAGCCGGTGGCGCGGACCGACTGGCGGAGCGCCGTCTCGGCCGGGTCCTCGTCCCGCGCGATCGACCCGGCTTCCACACCCGGACTGAACAGCGCCTCCAGATCGATCGGCACCGGGTGCCCCGCCGAGGCGATCAGGTTCTGGTAGTGGAGGTCGGTGCCGTTCAATGCGTAAATGATCGCGACGGTGGCCCCGAAGCGCCAGTAGAACGCCCGCGCCTCGGTCGCCGAGTAACAGGGGGCCGGGGCGATGAATTCGGCCCACCCGTAGCCGTCGCGGGTGATCACCCGGGGTGTGCGCAAGTCGAGTTCGCTGTCGCGGTTGAACCGGTCGAGCAGTTCGGCGAATACCGCGTCGCCGGACAGCGCGCGGGGTTTGTACATGACGCTGCCGTGCTCGAATTCTACCGTGGCCACGCTCTGGCCGCCCCGGTGCGAGTCGCCGGCACCGAACGAGACGCCGCGCAGCGGCCCAGGATCCCGCCGCAGCAGGATGCGGCCGATATCTGGCAGGTCCTGGGCAAGGCGTTGGGCGAAGGCAATTCGTGCGTCGACCCAGCGGTCGAGTGCATGCGTCAGGTAGCGGGCGAGCACCGGGTATTCCGCCCAGAATGTCGCTTGGAACTCGCGCTCGCCCAGCAGGGCAAGGAAGGAGTCGTGCTGCTGCGCGGTGTCGCCGGTGAGCCGGCCCTGGACGCGAGCGACGTTCAGCTCCAGCGTGACGGTGGGCGTGACGGCGACGATCAACTGCTGTAGGGGCAGGCTCGCGCAGAGGATCTCGGCCAGTTCCCCGGCGGGGAGGGCGGCGCGCAGCCGGTGTTGGGCGTGCCGGATCAGAAATCCGGCAACACCAAGGAAACCCGGGTAACGGTCCCCGGCGTGGCCGGCCAAGGCGGCGCGGAAGGTGGCGACCCAGGCCGGTGGGTCGAGCCGCGCGGCAAGGTGATCGGCAGGCTCGCCCAACAGTTGGCCGAGCCGCTCCGCGGTCACGCCGAGCGGACCGAGCTTCTGGTCGAACGCGTCGCCGCGCAGCGCGGACAGCTGCCGCCATGCGTCGAGCCGGCGCCGGGCGCGCTCATGATCGATCGCGACGGGGGCGTGTGCCGCCGCGCGCTCGGCGATCGTCATGGCGGGAACCCAGAAATCCTCAGCCAACATGCCGCTTTCCTTCCTGCGCCGCATCGGCACAGAAACCTGCGCCGATGCGGCGATTCGTCACCATGAGCGGACGAGTGTCAGCAGCACGCGTACCCGATCGCCGACGAGGTGGGGAAGTAGGACGAGGCCGCACGCATGTCAAGCTCCTCGGCGAACATGTCCTCGGTCAGGTCCACCAGGCCGGCGGGGTGGTCGACGGTCTCGTTCAGCGCGGCGCGGTAGTCGACGTCTTTCCAAGCGAGAACGGCGGTCATTTTCACTCCATTCGTATGAAAATCTCACGGACCTTACAATGTCGAGAGTAGGGCTCGGCCCCACGCTCCGCCAGCGAATCCGTTGGGGTAGGCAAGAACGGAGATGATCGACCCGCCGAACTGACATTGCCGCAGCTGCCACCAACCGGTCCGCACTGCCGTGTTCAACTCGCAGAAATCCCTGTAATACCCCGCCGGGCGGTGCACCCAGTCGCTGGTCTCGTATTGCGACCCGTCGCCGAGTGAGGGTAGCGCTGCCTCGATTCCGGCGAAGCCCGCTTCGACGATCTCCTCGCTCATGTGCTCGAAGGCCGAGACGGCGCGCAACTTCAGCCTCTCGAGGTCCTCGGCGAGGCTCGCCGAGCGACGCCAGGTGACCTCATCGAACTCGTCCAGTGGCCCGCAGGCCACACCGATGGCATCACCGCCGCCGACTGGCCAGAGGATCGCTACCCCAGGACCCACCCCGTGGTGGACTTGTGGCGGAGCGGCAAGCACCGCCATCACGGCGGGAACATCCAGGTCGTCTCCGCCCCGGATGGGTGGCCACTGTGGACCTCCGACGTACGGCTCGGCCGTGAACACGACACCAGCGCCGCCCGCGCCGACCCAGATCTGCTGGCCCGGATCACCGACTGGATCAGTGACGGCGGCCCTCGCCTGGCGGATCTGGGCTACGAAGGAGAGCCCGAGACGTTCACCATCCCGTTTAAGAAGCCCCAAGGCGGAGGACCTCACCATCGACCAGCAGGCCTACAACGCGATCAATCCACCGAGCGCTGGGCGGGCGTGGCCGTTACGGCGAAGCTTGTGCGCTGAACGGTCTCGGCCTTGCTTTCCGCGAGGTGCGGCGATTCGACGAAGCAATTACCCACCATGCCCAAGCTGTCGTCAGCTTCACGGATCTGGGCGATCACCACAGCGAAGCCGAGGCGATTCTGGCACGCCGCTCGCAACCACCAGTCACGGCGGCCATCGCGTCCACACGTTCGACGGACGGCGTGGCTGACCGCTGCTCCGCGCATCAAAGCTACCGGTTGGGCGCCGCGAACCGCAGCGCCCAACCGGCATGCGCAGCCGTGGCTAAGGGAGTTCGGTTGAGCGAGCAGTGGGGCTGTTGTCCGCGCGGCCGTCAACTCGGACCCGGTGCGGCGGCCTTGATCGGTGCTGTGGCGGCGCCAGCCAGGGCGAACTCGGGTTCCGGCTCCTTCTCGTCGGCGGCGCGGGGTCCCTTCCAGTGCTTCTGGACGGCGTTGTAGAGCGGTGTGGCCGCGACGGTGGTGACGATCGCCATGATCGCGAAGATGGTGTAGATCTTCGTGCCGATGATGCCTGCGGTCAGGCCGACGTTGAGCAGGATGAACTCGATCAGGCCGCGCGCGTTCATGAGCACGCCCAGCGACGCGGCATCCTTGCCGTTCATGCCCTGGACCCGCGCACCGAGTCCGACCGCCACGCCCTTGCTGACGAAGGCCAGGATCATCACGATCACCAGCATGATCAGCGTCTGCGGATCGAAGATGACAGACAGCTTGGTGTTCAGTCCTGAGTAGACGAAGAACATCGGTAGCAGCACATACGCCACGACCGGTTCCAACCGCTCGCGCAACACGACGACGAACTGCCCACGTGGCATGGCGACACCGGCGATGAACGCGCCGAACACCGAATAGACGCCGATGGAGTCGGTGGCCCAGGCGCCCAGCAGCATGACCACCAAGGTGATCACCAGTGGCCCCACCGGCATCGTCGTGCCGCTCGCCGTCTTCGCGTCCGCCCATCTGCCCAGCACGCGCAGGGCACGCCTGCCCACCGTCAGCATGAACGTCACGAAGACGACCCCGCCGACCAGCGCTACCAACACGGTGCCGACACTGCCGAGGGTGGCCGCCACCACCCCGGCGAGCAAGATCCACGCCACGGCGTCGTCGGTCGCCGCGCACGCCAGGGCGACCGTGCCCAGCCTGGTGCGTGCGAGCCCCGAGTCGTGCACGATCCAGGCCAGCATGGGGAACGCCGTGATCGCGAACGCCGCCGCGATGAACAGAGCCGCCTCCCAGGCGTGCGTCCTGCCGGGGAAGAAACCACCCTCGACGACCATGTACGCGCCGACACCCGCGCCGAGGATCATCGGTGCCACGATGCCGAACGCGGATGCCGTCACGGCTTGACGGCTGTGCCGCCGGAAGATCGCCGTATCGAACGACGTGCCCACCAGGAACATGTACATGACCAGGCCGAGCTGGCCGACCACGAAGAGAACGGCGACCGAAGGATGATAGGTGCTGATGCCGCCCGCCTTCGCGGTGGTGGGGAACAGCCAGTGCTGCCAGGCCGGCGCGATCAGCCCGAACACCGAAGGGCCGAGCAGGAAGCCGGCGAGCATGATCGCGACCACCCGCACCTGGCCCAGCCTGCGCACCACCAGCCACAGCAGTTCGCACAGCACCAGGACCACAGCCAATTGCAGGAAAAATGGATAGGCGAGATTCGTGACTGCGGGCATTGGTTCCTCCGCGGCGCCGGGTCAGGTCGCCACAGCATCACCGACCACCGTGTCCGGACTCAGCTCAGTATTGAGCAGAACGGCCCGGCCCGTCGCCACATCATGGGCCAGCCGACGACCAACCGGGCTCGGCGCCGCCAGGAAAGGACATCCCGTGGCCAAGGGAACTCCGATCACCTACGCCCCGTTCGGCAGGCGTGCCATCGCCTTCCTCATCGACTTCCTGCTCATGCAGCCGTACTTCGCCATCGGTATGGCGCTGTCCAAGGTGCTGCCACCCAAGATCGGCAAGAACATGCTCTACTTCTGGGCCGGCCTGGGCATTTGGGCCAATTTCTACAACAAGTGCGTTCTGATGGGCAACACGGGCCAGTCGTGGGGCAAGCAGGCGATGAAGTTCGCGCTGCTCGCCGAGGAGAAGCAGGGCCCGATGGGCCTGACCCGCGCCGTGATTCGGGAAGGCGCTCACATGGCCGACATCCTGACCCTGGGTGCCGGGTACGTCCGACCCGTGTGGGACAGCAAGGGGCAGACGCTGGCCGACAAGCTCATGAAGACCGTCGCCGTCGACCTGCGGGCCTCGGACGGGGCGAAGTCCTCGACCAACGGGGCGGCTCCCCAGGCCGTGAAATCCGACCCGAACACCGTCGCGGCGCGCCGCGGCTGACACTACGATGGCCCCGGCGCGGTCAGGTGGGTTCAAGTGCCGCCGGACCGCGCACCATCGTCCTACTCGCCCAGGGGTTGTCCATGATCCGAGCCGCGATTTCCGTTGACGGCATCAAGAAACGATTCGGTGACGTCACCGCGTTGGACGGCATTTCCTTTGAGGTCGGCGCGGGTGAGATCTTCGCGCTGCTCGGCCCGAACGGTGCCGGCAAGACGACAGCCGTCCGAATCCTCACCACAAATGTGCGGCCGGACGCCGGACGGGCCACGATTCTCGGCTACGACACCGCGACCCAGCCGGTCGCGGTGCGTGCGCACATCGGCCTGGCGGGCCAGGCGGCCACAGTCGACGACATGCTGACCGGCCGGGAGAACCTGCGGCTGATCGGCCGTCTGACCCACCTGCGGCGCCGGGACATCCCCGGTCGGGTCACCGAACTGCTGGCACGGTTCGGTCTCACCGAGGCCGCGGACCGGCAGGTGAAGACGTATTCCGGCGGTATGCGGCGCCGGCTCGACGTCGCGGCGGCGCTGCTGCACCGGCCGCCGGTGCTCTTTCTCGACGAGCCGACCACGGGCCTGGACCTGGAGAGCCGCCAGACGCTCTGGCAGATGGTGCGCGACCTCGTCGCCGAGGGCACCACCGTGCTGCTGACCACGCAGTATCTCGAAGAGGCCGACCTGCTGGCCAAGCATGTCGCGATCATCGGCGGCGGCCGCGTCGTGGCCGAGGGCACCCCGGCGCAGCTGAAGGCGCGGGTGGGCTCCGCAGTGGTGGAACTCGGCTTCGCCGACGACGCGCTGGCGGTCAGGGCCTGCGACGCGCTCGCGGGACTGCGGGGCGCCGTGCCCGAGCGGGATGGCAGCACGCTGCGGCTGCGCACCGACGACGGCGCCGAGGTAACGATGGCCGCCATGACGCTGCTGGACCGCTACGACCTGCGGCCCAGCACGCTGGCGCTCCGCGAGCCCAGCCTTGACGACGCGTTCCTCGCCCTCACCAGCCGCGGCGACGTGGACGCGGCGACGATTGGAGTGGCGCGATGACCGAACTCACCGTGCCTGCGGACCGGACGCCGAGCGCTTCGGCGGGCTGGGTGACCGACAGCCTCGCCGTCGCCGGTCGGAACCTGCTCAACCTGCGCCGCGTGCCCGCGATGCTCATCGCGGCGACCGTGCAGCCGGTCATGACCGTCATCCTGTTCGACTTCATCTTCGGCGGGGCGATCCAGGGATCCGGTCACCGCTACATCGACTACCTGATCCCCGGGGTGCTCGGCTGGAGCGTGATCATCGGCGCGCAGGGCACGGCGGTCGGGTTGGCTGCCGACGCCAAGTCGGGCCTGATCCAGCGCATGTGGTCGCTGCCGACGGCCCGGCCCGCATTCCTGACCGGCCGCGTGCTGTCCGATACCCTGCGCAACACCTTCGTGATCGTGCTGGTGCTGGCGCTGGGCTTCGCACTGGGCTTCCGGCCGGGCGGCTCGGTGGGCGCCGTCGTGGCCGGTGTCCTGCTGATGATCGTGTTCGGGTTCGCGGCATCGTGGATATTCGCCACGATCGGCCTCGCGGTGGGCAGTCCGGAAGCGGCCACGGCCGCCACCTTCCCGCCGATGATCCTGCTGGTGTTCTCCTCGTCCGCTTTCGTGCCGCCGTCGACGATGCCGGGTTGGCTGCAGCCCTACGCACAACACCAGCCGCTGTCGGCCGCGCTGACCGCGGTTCGCGGGCTGATGCTGGGCGACGCGACCGCCTCGTCGGTCATCGAGGCGCTGGGCTGGATCGTCGGTCTGCTGCTCGTGTTCGTGCCGCTCGCGGTGCGGGCGTACCGCAAGTCGGCCTGATCTCGGTTCACCTCCGTGATCCGCCGGCCGGCCGCGTCCGTCACGACGGAACGCGGCCGGCCGGGGCCGGCTTCGGTGTCAACGCCCCCGTGATGGCGGCGAGCAGGGCCGCCGGGGCGGACGTGAGGTAAAAGTGGTCGCCGGGGAACACCCGCAACGCGAACGGGCCCGTGGTG
This sequence comes from Candidatus Melainabacteria bacterium, assembly GCA_963702275.1. Lineage (GTDB taxonomy): Bacteria > Actinomycetota > Actinomycetes > Mycobacteriales > Pseudonocardiaceae > DATEPR01. The sequence goes on along the minus strand of CAVPCF010000003.1, from coordinate 9,200 downwards.
GCCGAGCGCCAGGCCAGCAGCTCGTCCGGCTCGGCAAGCGGGTCGGTCCGGCCGCCGAACGCGGTCACCGGGAGGTCCAGCCGCGGTGTGGCGGCCACATGGTAGTTCTCGCTCACCGCGAAGTCCGACCGCAGCACGGGCAGCAGCGCGGCGAGTAGCGCCGGTTCGGCGAGCACCTCGGCCGGCGTCCCGTTGAGCAACCGCAGGCGGGCCAGGAAGTCCTGGTCCGGCAGCCGGTGCGCGGCGTACACCCTGGGCAGCAGCCACGGGGCCGGCCGGCCGGAGACGAACAGGTGCCACGGCCGCGCCGCCTCGGGTCGGCCGTGCAGCCGGACGGCCACGGCATGTGCGATCGCCGCGCCCATGCTGTGGCCGAACAGCGCGAAGGGCCGGTCGGCCAGCCCGCCGATCGCCTGGCACAGCGGCTCTACCAACTCCGCCATCACGGCGACGGGTGGCTCGCGCCAGCGCTGCTCGCGAGCCGGCAGCAGCACCGGGCACACGGCCACGGCGGGCGCGAGTGCACTGATCCACGGCCGGAAGACGCGGCTGCCGCCACCGGCGTGCGGCAGGCAGAACAGCCGCACGTCACCCGGCCGGTCGGCGCCGTCGATCCAGTCGACGGTGGTCATGGCCGCACCCCGTAGGGCCACCTGTCCACGCCGCCCCGAGCCAGCGCGAGCACGTCGTCCTCGGCCAGTTCCTCGAACGAACGGCCGCGCGCCTGACGGACCCGCGCGTCGACCAGTTGCCGGTGCCGGTCGGCGACGTCCGGCGGCAGCGGGATGCCGCCGGTCTCGGCGAACCGCACGGCACCCGTGGTGTCCCGGATGGCCAGTGCCCTGCCGGCATTCCAGCGGCTGGGCGAGAACGGGATGTCCAGGTAACCGCGGCGCACGGCTTCGACGACCGCCCGACCCGGCAGGCCGCCGCCCGCGGCGAGCGCCGCGTCCAGGATCGCCGAGGACTCGGCGATGATCAGCTCCTCCTCCGCCGCGACCTCGGCCCAGTCGACCTCGTCGCCGGTGACCGACGCCAGCGAGTCGCGCACCAACCGCAGGCTGGCCGCGTTCTCCTCGGCGGACGGGATCCGCACGGCCTCCACATAGGTCTTGAGCATCACCCGCCGCGCGCCGCTCAGCCCCGCGGTCACCGCGGAACCGCGCAGCACGTCCATGGCGCGCGCCACATCGGTCGGGAACGCGCCCATGTACTGGTGGAACACCGTGTGCACGGCCACGTCGGCGCAGCCGGCGTCGCGCAGGTAGCGCGTGGCGACTGCGGCCAGCGCCCGCACCGAGGCCACGTCCTGGGCGCGGTGCCCCTGTTCGGCGTAGCCCAGCGACAGGGACACGACGCCCTCGCGGGCAGCGAGCATGGCTTCCAGCACATTGACCGCGACGGCGAGGCACGGCGGCACCAGGCTGGCAGTGAGGACTCCGAAGAACTCGCGGTCGATCGCGATCCCGAAGCGCTGCCGGTACATGCCCGCCAGCATGTCGACGTAGCGCCACAACACGAGCGCCTGCTCTGGTGGATAGTCGGGGTAGTAGGGCAGGTTGTAGGTGATCGCGCCGCCCTCGAAGGCGGCCACCCCGCCTGCGAACGTGATCTCCGCGAGCAGCCGGGGGTCGTGGGTCGAGTGGCGGACCTGGAGTGGACGGTCGCCGAACTCCGCGCTGAACTCGCGCAGCGCGGCCACCCCGTGGTTGACGGCCGGGAAGCCGTTCAGGCCGCCGGCCGGCATCCCGCACGCCGAGCCGGCCAGCCGTTTGAGCACCAGGCCGGCCTCCTCGTAGAGGTTGTTGCGGGTCAGGGAGTCGATCTGGAAGGACAGCACGTCCGCGTCGGCGGCGGCCATCGCCCGGAACAGGTCGCGCTGCCCGTTGACCAGGGCCGTGCCGGTCCTCGGCTGGATCAGGCAGCGGCTGGTGACCGCGGCCTGCTGTTGGGCCTCGCTGAGCGGGCGGCTGCCGGACAGGGTGATGGCGTTGGCCACGAGGTCGACGGCCGCGCTGCCGGTGTGCCACTGGGCCAGCACCTCGTCGCGCTGGCCGAACAGCCCGGTCACGGGGGGCTCGACGACGGCGGGCCGCGGCGTCGGCCCGGTCGACTCGATGAGCGCGCCGACACCGCCCGCACGCACCCCGAGGTCCTCGTCGAGCATGGCGATGACCGAGGCCGGCTCGACGTATCCGCCGAACACGCGACGGAAGCCCAGGCGCCGCAACGACGCCAGCGCGTCCTCGTCGAGGTGGATGGCGGGGTGGCCGCCGAGGTACCACGCCCGGCCGGCGACGCGGTACTCCTGTTGCAGCGCCGGCAGGTCGGACAGGTAGACGGCGGCGTGCCCGTCCATGTTGGACACCAGAACGGCGTCGGCGAGCCGCGCCGCAACGCAGAAGTTCGCGATGCTGTTCTGGATGCCCAGGTACTGCACCTGGAAGCCGGCGCGTACCAGGATGCCGCGCAGCAGGATCAGGCCGACCGAGTGGGAGTCGCCGCCGATGCCGCCCAGCGTGAGGCGAATGGTGCTGCGGGGCGGCAGGTCGCCCTCCGGTACGGACTCGTCGTGCCGCCGATGGCCGGCCGTGGCAGTCATGTCGCCTCCCGTAACACGATGCTTGCGTTGAACCCGCCGAATCCGAAGCTGTTGGACAACGCCGAGCGCAGCCGCTCACGGTGGACCACCGGGCCGGCGAACCGCCAGCCGTCCTCGATGGGCTCCCGCAGGTCGGGATTGGGGTGCACGAAGCCGTGCCGCAACTGGAGGACCGAGGCCACCGCCTCCACCACGCCCGCGGCGCCGAGGCAGTGGCCGGTGAGCGCCTTGGTGGCGTTGAGCCACGGCCGCCCTCTTGACCGGCCGAGCACGTCGCGCAGCGCGGCCAGTTCGGTACGGTCGCCCACCACCGATCCGGTGCCGTGCGCGTTGACGTAGGACAGGTCGGCGGGTTCGACGCCGGCCATGGCCAGCGCCGTGGCCATCGCGCGGGCTTCGCCTGCCCTGGCGGGGTCTGCGAGGCTGTTGCCGTCCAACACGACGGCGTGCCCGCAGAGCACGGCCAGCGTCGGCACGCCCCTGGCCGCCGCCGACGCCGTGGACTCCAGCACGATGCAGGCGCAGCCCTGGCCGGGCACGAAACCGCGGTGGGCGGCGTCGAATGCCTGACCTGGCCGGCCGTCCTGCGCACCGGACGCCATCGCCCCCAGGTTGAGCAGTGCCGATGTCTCCATCGCCGTCGGTTCGGCCAGGGCACCGACCACGAGGCAGGCGTCGATCGTGTCGCCGGCCACCAACCGTGCCGCGACCGCGATCGCGACGGTCCCGCTCGCCGACGCGGCTCCCACGGTGTGGCCCTCTCCCCTGATGCCCAGGACATGGCTGAGCACGCCGACGTGGTCGGAGTCCCACATGCGCAGGGCGAACCGGGGCGACACGAACCGGGGGTCGCGCTCGAACGACGGCCGCAACTCCTCCGCATGACCGGACGTGAGGTTGGTGCCGGCCACGACCAGTCCGATCCGCTCGGCACAGGGCGCTGCGCCGCCCAGCCGTGCGTCCCGCCACGCCTGGAGAGCCGCGACGGTCGCGACGCGAACCGGCAGCGGCGCACGGCCGGCCATCCGGTGTGCCCGCTCGGCCGGCTCGGCCGGCAGGTCGGCCAGTGCGCCAGGGAAGTCGAAGCCGGGCAGCTCCGAGGCGAACGGCGGTGGTCCCGCGTCGCCGGGGCGGGCGACGATGCCGGACACCCCGGTCCGCAGCGCCTCGGTGAACGAGGGCACGTCGGCGCCGATCGAGCACACGATACCCAGTCCGGTCACCGCGACCGGTGTCCGACCGGTGCTCACGAGTGCTTCTGCAGCAACGCGACCAGATCGGCGATGAGCAGGCCGGAATGCAGTTCGGTGACCGGCACGGCCACCCCGAGCCGCTCCATCGACAGGGTGATGATCTCCGCCCGGTCGATGCTGTTGCAGCCCAGCTCGCTGAGCGTGCGTCCGGGATCGAACGCCGCGGGATCCAGGTCGGTCATGATCTCCCGGGTGGTCACGCGCAGGACGTCCAACGCGGATTCCTGATCGAGCACGCCAGCCTCCTCTAGTTGATCCATTCGTAGGTACGCCGGTAGGCACGGACGCCGGTCAGTGCGAGCAGGCGAGCGCCGGCCGCGCCGTCGACGGCCAGCTTCAGGTGGCGGTCCACGTCGATGTGCCGGTCGGGGCGCGGCACCAGGCAGGACCGCGCGTAGGGCAGCAGGTCCGTGTACTCGGCGAAGCTCAACACCCGGCGGGCGGCCAACCGATCCCCGATCCGCATTTCGGCGAGCCGCCGGACCGACTCGGGGCCGACCACCCCGCTGAAGAACTCCGACGAGCAGCCGGATCCGTAGGAGAAGAGGCCGACCCTGGTCTCGGACGCCGGCCGGGCCGTGTCGATCAGGCTCGCCAGCGCCAGGTAGAGCGACCCGGAGAACAGGTTGCCGACCAGCCCCGGGTAGCGCAGCGACGGCTCGACACGACGCGCGAAGTCCTCGTCGACCACCGCTCCGACCGCCCCCGCGAACTCGCGCAGCAGGGCCCGGTGCGCTGCTTTCACCAGGCCGGCGAACGGCGTGTGCAGCGCGAGGTAGCCGAACGTCCGGCGGATGTCGGCGTCGGCGACCCGCGCGAGGTAGTCACCGACGCTGCGGCCCGCGCACTGCAGGTAGGCCGCGAGCGACTGGTCCACGTCGACCAGGTCCCGGTCCGGTTCCGGCCGGGCCGAATCCAGTGTCTCGAAGCTGTGCATGCCGTACGCGCCCGGATCGACGGCCAGCACACCGGCGTCCGCGCCGACGAGCATCGCGACCGCGCCGCTGCCGGTGGCCGGCTCCGCGTACTCGCCGTCCTCCGCGACCACGGCCACGTCGGTGGCGATGACCAGTGCCCGCGCACCCGGCGCGGCCCGTGCCGCCAGGTGGCCGATCGCCAACTGGAGCGCGGCGGTGGCCGCATAGCACGCCTGTTTCACCTCGACCAGTCGGCAGGCCGATGGCAGGTCGAGGTACCTGTGCACGAAGCTGGCCACCGACTTGCTGTGGTCGAGACCCGACTCCGTCGCCGTCACCAGGAGTTCGATGCCCTCGGTGCCCACCAGGTCGGTGATCGGGCGCGCCGCGTTGACCGCGTTGGTCACCGGGTCCTCGAAGGGCAGCGCGACGGAGCGGGCCGACATCATCAGATTGCCGAACCGGCCGAGGTCGAGGCCACGGCCACGGAAGATCTCCTCGACGGGCAGCGCCGTGACCCCGCCGTACACGTTGAGCCACTCGATGCCGTAGCTCGGGCGCCCCTCGTTCATGTCCCCCGCTTTCCGGTCAGCTCGGCGAGGAACTCGTCGAGCAGCCGGTTGACCTGGTCGGCGTGGGTGACACACGGGAAGTGGCCGGCACCGTCGATCTCGGCGTACCGGGCGTCGGGGATCAGCGCGTGCAGCGTGTGGGCCGTCTTCCTCGGGATCACGGTGTCCCGGGTGCCCTGGATGATCAGCGTGGGCGCTGGGATCTCGCCGAGGCGATCCCGCAGGTCGGGTTCTGCCGCGAACACGTCAAGGTAACGCAGGCCGATCCGCGGGTTCATGCTCTCGCAGTCCAGCAGCCGCCTGCCGTGTTCGGCCTGTTCGGCCGGCGCCAGCGGCAGGCCGTCCATGTCCTGGGCGACCACATCGGACAGCAGGTTGATCTCGCCCTTCCGGTTGGCGTAGCGGTACGAGCCGCAGACCACGGTCAGCGACGCCGTCCGCGCCGGGTGGGCCACCGCGAAGTGCTGGGCGAAGATCCCGCCGACCGAGGCGCCGACGACGTGCACCGGCTCGTCGAGACCGAGGTCGGCCAGCACGCCCTCCTGCATGCGGCTGATCCCGGCAAGCGTCACGTCGTCGGCCGTGGTCGCGCCGACACCGGGATGGTGCAGCGAGGGACGCATCGAGGAAGCCGTCGCCGAGCACGGGCGCGCGCTCGCTTTGGACCCGTCCAACACGGACGCCGCCGGCGAGCTTGGCTTCGACTTCGAACGCCTCGGGGAATTCGACAAAAGCGTCGAATTTTTCGACAAAGCGATGCGGGGGAGCCCATACGATCGGTCGCTCGGCTATTGGTACGCCGGCAAGGCGGAGGACAATTTCGCGCTGAAGCGTTACGACCAGGCGATTGAACTGGCTCGCCAGGCGATCGCGCTCAATCCGAACTACATCCCGTGGGCGTATACAAACCTCGTCGCGGCGCTCGCGTTGACCGGTCGGAATGCGGAAGCGCGCGAGGCGTTGCAGCGCTACCTCGCGCTGCCCTCCGCCAAGCTCAAGACGATCGCAGCATGGAAAGCGAACGCCGAGAGACTGGGCGGCGATCCGCGCTTCGTCGAGATGTGTGAGCGGCTGCGCGACGGCCTGCGCAAGGCCGGGATGCCGGAGGAATGAAGGCAACGGCTAGGCGCGCCCGTTCGCAGTCCGGGCTCGCTCGCGAGCCCGCGCCGCAAGCAGCGCGGTCGGGTCTTTGCCCAGGCTCACAGCCGTGGCGTCCCGGAGGTCGTGCCGGCCCAAGCCGATGTCGGCGAGCCCGCGATCGTCGAGCGAGGCCAGCATGGCGAGGTCGCGGCGCGCCTGGGCGACACGCGCCGGCCAGAGGCAGGCGTTGACGAGGTAGGACAGGGCAAGGTTCGGCATCGGCGTTCTCCTTGGCCGACATCGTGCGCCCCGCCCACTCGCCAAGCCAGAAACAATCCGATACACTTCGTCCAAACTGTACTGCTACACTCCCCGGACAGGCGGAGGACTTTCATGGACGCGCCGTTTAACAACCCTCCCGCGGCGGCGACGCGCGTCGGCTTCGTCATGGCGGCGGTTCGCTCCCGCATCGACGCCCGCGCGATCGGGCGAGGCGCCAAACTGCCTTCGGTGCGCAAGTTCGCCGAGAACTCAGGGTCTCGAAATCGACGGTGGTGGAGGCCTACGATCGCCTCGCGGCCGAGGGTCTGGTGGAGGCGCGGCGCGGTTCCGGCTTTTACGTCTCGACGGCTTTGCCGCCGCTGGTGCTGGCGGCGGCCCCGCCGAGCCTCAACCGGGGTGTCGATCTGCTCGCGATCATGATCGCCTCCTCGAACCCCCCGGACTACCTCGATCCGAACGTCGTCACGGGGGGTTCATGTCGCACTTCTTCTACGCCGGCCCGTAGCCCTGATCGTGCAGCGGGGGTTGGCGCAATCGGCGCGCTGACGGGCGCGGTGGAGGGAAATCCGCTTGGTGGAACACTTTCGGCTGGAAAGCGTTAGGACGCGAACGACGAAGTCTTTTCGCCGTCAAACGCGCACACGAAAGGTAACGTCATGCCTGTACATAAGTTGCTCGGCTGTTCTGCTGCCGCCGTTGTCGCAGTGGGAGCTACGTTCGTCTCGATAGCTCCGACGCAAGCCACCATGTATCCCGTCACTCACTACGCGACGCCAAATATCCAGCACGTCGATTGCGCCGCCGGCTTTCACCTCGGCCCGATAGGAACGTGCATCCTCGGCAATGACGACCCGCATCCCGCCGTCGTCGAGCATCACGACGACAACGTCGGCTGCGAAACCAAGTCTGTGACCCGGCAAGATTCGATGGGCAACAGCGAAACCAAGACCAAGACCAATTGCTGACGCGCTACTCATTGCGTTTTAGAGAGGGCGGATCGGCGATTTGAAGGTCGCGCCCTTTCGCTCCCGTCATTGCGAGGGAGCTCTTGCGACGAAGCAACCCAGGGGCCGCATGATGCGGCCCCTGGGTTGCTTTGTGCGCTCGCAATGACGGTTTGGGCTCGTCTCACGCTTCACATCCGCGTGAGCCGCCGCAGATATAAGCCCCAGGTAAGACGTCGACGCCTAAAGTGAGGCCAGCCGAAACAGATCGTTCGAGGTCCTGCCCGACACCGGGCCGGCCCGCCGCCGACGATCCAATAAAAAAAGCGCCTCGTGACTTTTTCAGCATCCGCCAGCCATCCGCATCCGATCCCAAGCCATCGTTCCGTCCAGGCCTGCGCCGATGGCGCGGTTGCTGTCGCTGCTGCTGCCGACGGCGATGGGCTTGTACGCCAACTTTCAGGGGCTGCAGCAAATCCTCGTGCCGATGCAGGTGGAGGCGATCGATCCGCGCGGAAAGATCGGCAACATGGCGCTGGTGACGATGATCTGCGCCGTGACCGGCGTGCTCGGCCTGACGTTGGGGGGCGCCGGGTCCGACGCGACGCGGGGCCGATGGGGCCGGCGCGCGCCCTGGCTGGTCGCATGGCGATCCTTTCGGCTGTTCTGTCGATGGGCTGGGCTTCCAGCGCGGCCTCGTCGGCGTGTCCCTGGCGTGCGGCGCCCTGTGGTTCTCGCTCAATTGTTTCCAGGGCGCCCTGCTCGCCGTGGCGCCCGATCGGGTGCCCGATAGCCGGCGCAGCCTCGCCTCCTCGGTTTTCGCGGTCGCGGGACCGATCGGCGCCGTCGTCGGCGTCAGCATCGCCGCGACGGCGCCCTCGAAAACCGGGAACGCGGCGCTCGCCGTCCTGCTTGCTCGCGACGACCGCGGCCTTCGTGCTGTTCGCCCGCGAAGCGCCGTGGCCACGCGCGCGACGGCCGGCGGAGGCGAAATCTGCCGGGAAGCCGGCTTGCGGATTTCGTGGGGGCTGCTCCGGAGCTTTTCTTCGCCCGATTTCTCGCTCGCTTACGGCTTCCGTCTCTTGATGTTCATAGCGCAGTTTTCGATCACGAATTTTCTGTTCTACATCCTGCAAGACCGGATCGGCGTCGCCAATCTGCCTTCGGGCAACGCCCAGATCGCGGCGGGAGAGCTCAATTCGCTGCGCACGGCCGCGACGGTCGCGGCGATCGCACTCGGCTTTGCGCTCGCCAATCGCACCGAGCGGCGGAAGATTTTCGCGCAGGCCTATGCCGTCTTGATGGCGGCGGCGATGCTCGTTCCCGTGCTGAGCCCGACCTGGATCGGCATGCTGGCCTACGGCATCCTCGGCGGCGTCGCGATTGGACTCTATGCCGCGATCGACCTGACCTTGATGTCGCGCCTGCTTCCCAACCGCGACTCGGCGGGCCGCGACCTCGCTCTCTTGGTGATGGCCGGCGCCTCGGCGCAATTCGTCGCGCCCGTGGTCGGCGGCGTCTTGATAAAGTTCATGGGCTACAACGCCTTG
>CAVPCF010000002.1:0-63992 GCA_963702275.1 Candidatus Melainabacteria bacterium | reverse complement strand
GTGGCTTGTCTTCGGGTGTCCGCGCTCTCGGAGATCTCCTCCAAGAGCGCGTGAACTTTCCCCATGATCTCCAGCGCTGTCTCGGTTTTCGTCAGTTTGCGGCGGGTCCGTTCCAGCTCTCGCTTGAGTTGGGCGATGTCGTTTTGCTCGGCGGTGGGGCGGCCGATCGTCGCGCCGGGTTTCTTGCCCTGGAACATTCCGGCGTCGCGCAGCCGGCGCCATTCCGAGATCTGTGAGGAGTACACGCCGTGGCTGCGGAGGTAGGCGCCGCCTTCGCCGGTCACGCACGCGGTTTCGTACGCGGTCAGGTGATCGAGTTTCTCAGGCCAGGGTGAACGTCCCGACGGCGTCGGGGGCCACCCTCGCGTGGTCCAGGAGTACTCACCACGTCATCCTGGACCATCGGTACAGCAGGCATCACCGGCATTCGGTTCTCGCCCTGCGTCAGACGGACTTGCTACGAGCCGCTGGCCTCATCCGATCCTGACACGCAGGGGGGTCCGATCCTGCCTACGTCTCGGGCAAGCTTGCCTACAAGGACACGCTGTTCACCGCCTGGGTTCGTGACCGCGTCGCGGCAGCCAACACCGACGCGTTGTGCGTCGAGCGTGCCGAGGAACTCGGTGGTGGGGGCCGGCGAGTCACGGTCAACGGTCAGACGCGCCACGGAAGATTGGGTGCGCACGGCGAGATCAACGCTCCCTATGTCATCGGATTCTCCAAGTCGCCGCCAGGACCGGCGAGCCGGTTGAGCTCCTACGACGGCATCGACGGCATCCAGCCCCGCGACGACCTGGCCGGGGTCAACCTGTCCACCGTCCCCAAGGTGTTCATCGAGTGCGCCAACATGCGCAACGCCGCCGACGCCGCCCTGGTGACATCCGCGCGCTGGCAGGTCCGGGCCGCCCGCGCCATCACCGCCGGCCTGACCACCTTCGTCCTCTCCCGCCCCTAACCGGGTGCCGCCGGGCAGGCGTAACAAGGTGAACCCCGGGGTTCACCACGCTCTCACCTGGTCAACCCCGGGCGCGTGTTGACCAGTAACACTGGATGGTGAGCGAGGGGACAAGACCATCCAGATTTCCGTGGCGCACCAAGCACTGGCCGTGTCCGTGACGGCCGGGGTGCCGGTGCTGCTGTGGGGCAGTCCCGGCACCGGGAAGACATCCGTCGTGCGGGCGCTCGGCGAGTCGCTCGGCTGGCCGGTGGAGGTGGTGGTCGGCTCGATCCGTGAGCCGACCGACTTCGCAGGGCTACCCGTGGTGGTGGACGGTGGCGTGCGCCTCGCGCCGCCGACCTGGGCGCGCCGCCTTGCCGACGCGGGCGAGGGCGTGCTGTTCCTCGACGAACTGACCACCGCGCCGCCCGCCGTCCAGGCGGCGATGCTGCGGATCGTGCTGGAGCGCGTCGTCGGTGATCTCGCGCTGCCGCCGGGCGTGCGTGTCGTGGCCGCGGCGAACCCGCCGGAACAGGCCGCGGACGGCTGGGAACTCACGCCGCCGCTGGCGAATCGGTTGGTACACCTGGACTGGCCGGTCGACGCGAGCGCCGTCGCGGACGGCCTCGCCGTCGGCTTCCCCGCGCCCGCCGTACACCGGCACGCCGGCCCGGACCCGGCCCGGCTGGCGACCGCGCGGGCCACCGTCGGCGCGTTCCTGAAGGTCCGGCCCGCTCTCGTGCTCCAGGTGCCCACGGTCGCCGCGCAGGCCGGTCGCGGCTGGCCGAGCCCACGCAGCTGGGAGACGGTCGCGGTGCTGCTGGGCATGTGTGACACGGCCGGTGTGGACGAGGACGTGCGTGCCGCGCTGGTCACCGGCTCGGTCGGCGAGGGTGCCGGCATCGAGTTCCTGTCCTGGCTGGCCAACGCCGACCTGCCGGATCCGGAAGCGGTGCTGGCCGATCCGGACTCCTTCGAGCTGCCAGAACGCAGCGACCGGGCCTTCGCGGTGCTGACCGCGGTGGCGTCGGTCGCGATCGCGCACGGCGACGCGGCGTCGTGGACCGCGGCCTGGCGGGTGCTGGCCAAGGCGACCGCGGCCGCGCCGGACGTGGCGACGCTCGTCGCGCAGTCCCTGGCCGCGGCACGGCCCGCTGGTGCCGCCCTGCCACCGGAAGTCCTTGAGCTGGCACCGGTCTTACGGGCCGCCGGCCTGCTCGGCGACCAGACGGACGGGCGGTGAGATGACCCCGCGTCTGCGCCGGATCGAAGCGCTGTCCGCCGCCCAGCGGCAGAAGTGGGCCGCGGCGCGGGTGTGGACCGCGCGGCAGGCGCCGTACCTGGCGTCCGCGCTGCTCGCCCTGGAGCCGATCGTCGTCGAGCAGGACCAGCCGCCCGCCCACGACCTGCGTGCCTTCCCGTCCGATCCCGCGTGGCACGTGTACCTCGATCCCGACGTGGTCGACGCCGCCGCCGTGCCGGAGATCGGGTTCTGGCTGCTGCACCAGGTCACCCACCTGCTGCGCCACCACGCCGACCGCTATCCGGGCGCGCAGACGACGACCGACTGGACACCGATGGCGGGCCGCGACGAGGACCAGTGCCGCTGGAACCTCGCCGGCGACGCCGAGATCGACGACGACCTGACCGTGGACGGCCTCAGCCTGCCTCCGCGCGCCGTCACACCGAGCGGTCTCGGCCTGCCGGACGCGTGGATCGCCGAGCAGTACTGGGAAGCGCTCGCCGACAACCCGTTGCCCGAGGACCAGCCCGACTGCGGCACCGGCTGCGACGGCCAGCCCCGTGCGTGGAACGGCGGTTTCCCCGGGCTGTCCGAGACCAGCCAAAAGCTGTTGTGCCGTGACGTGGCGCGGCGCATCCGCGAACACAACAGGACCCGCGGCACCGTGCCGGCCGGCTGGCAGCGCTGGGCCGATGACGTGCTGGAGCCGGTGGTGAACTGGCGGCACGTGCTGCGCTCGGCGATCCGCCGCGCGGTCGCGGACGTCGCGGGCCGGGTGGACTTCAACTACAGCCGGCCGTCGCGCCGCGCTTCCGCTGTGCCGCAAGTGATCCTGCCAACGCTGCGCCAGCCGTTGCCCACCGTCGCCGTGGTGATCGACACGTCGGGCAGCATGAGCGACCAGATGCTGGCCCAGGTGCTCGGCGAGGTGTCGGGTCTGTTGGCCAGCCTCGGCGTGGCCCGCGAGCGGCTGCACGTGGTGTGCTGCGACGCGGCCGCGTTCGAGGCGCAACGGGTGCTCAACGCCCGCGAGGTCCGGCTGCTCGGCGGCGGTGGCACCGACATGGGTGCCGGCCTCGCCGCAACCGCCGACCTGCGGCCGCGCCCGGACCTGGTCGTCGTCCTCACCGACGGGCACACGCCGTGGCCTGCCGCGCCGCCGCGCCGCGCGAAAGTCGTGGTGGGCCTGATGGACGCGACCGGATCGGTGCCGGACTGGGCCGTGTCGGTGCCCGTCGGGGACAGCGTGGTGGCTCGATGAGCCGCTTCGACGACGACGAGCGGCCGGAGGACCTGACCGCGTGGCTCGCTGCGGGCCTGCGTCGCACCGAGGCATTGTCCTGGCGGCGCTGGAACTTCACGCTCGAACAGACACTCGACTGGCGGACGGCGGGCGTGACCGAGGCACTGCTCGCCGCGCAGTGGCAGGCGGCGGGCGTCGGACCGAAGAAGGTCGGCGAGTGGGTCGACGCGCAGATCGGGCCCGGTGAGGCGATCCGCTGGCACGAGTTCGGTTTCGGCCTCGACGAGGCCCGCGGGTACGCCAAGAACGGCGAGTCACCGGACCAGGTCTTCCAGCGGCGCAACCTGATGTCGCAGATAGCGCCACAGATCACCAGTCGTCCCGGCCGGCCGATCCAGGCCACCGCGGGCATCCATCAGCTCATGCAGGCCGGTGTCCCGCACGAGGTGCTGCGCGGCTACATGGAGGCGCAGTGGTACGACACCGAGGCGATCGCCTGGGCCAAACAGGACATCCAGGCCGGCGATGCTCGGCTGTGGCGGGGGCTCGGCCTGACCGCGTCGGAGGCGGGTGAACTGCGGAAGGCCGATCGCACGCCGGTGGACGTGATCAAGGAGTGGTGGCGCGCCGGCATCCCGTTCGACGAGGTCGCGGAGTGGCTCGGCGCCGGCCTCACCGCAGCGGAAGCCGTGGCGCAGCGGGCATCCGGCGTCACCGTCGAGCAGGCCGCCGCCCTGCGGGCGCTGCGTCGCGGCGGCGCCGTCTGAAAGAGGTCAGGTAACCAACTCTCCAGTTGTCCACAATCCACGCGAATCGAGTCGCAGCCCCGCTCAAGATCGAATAGGATGGAAAACGGGGGGATCCCCAAGCCCTGAGCTGCGAAAATGCGCCGCCTGTGAAGTTGTCCACAGGCGGTTTCAGGCGCGCGGTGGGGCAACGGATTCGCGGGCCACCAGTTGGATCGGCAGCACGACCTGCTTCGCCGAGGTCGTCGGGTTGGCGATGCGTTCCAGCAGCAGCCGCGCGGCCTCGACGCCGAGTTCGTAGTGCGGGATCCGGACCGTGGTGAGGGCGGGGCGCTGCTTGTCCAGGAACGGCATGTCGTTGAAGCCGACCACCGACACGTCGGTCGGACAGGTCAGGCCACGCTCGGCCAGCGCCCGGTAACAGCCGAGCGCGATGAGGTCGTTGCCCGCCACCACGGCGGTGGTGTCGGTCTCCGCGGCGAGCAGGTCCCGTGCCGCGCGGATGCCGCACTCCTCGGTGAACGCCGCGCAGTACCGGATGGCGCGCGGGCTGACGGTCAGCCCGTGGCAGCTCATCGCGGCCAGGTAGGCCTGGTGGCGTTCCCATCCGGTGGACAGGTCCTGCGGCCCGGCCAGGTGCGCGATCCGCCGGTGGCCCAGTTCGACCAGCATCCGGACCAGCGCGGCGATCCCGGCCTGGCTGTCCGCGGTGACCGACGGCACGTCGCTGGCGTCGCTGCGCCGGTTCACCAGCACGGTCGGCACCGGCCGCCCCGGTCGGTCTCGGGTCGCAGGTCGCGCCGGCCGGTGGCCAGGATGAACCCGTCGGTCTGGCGGCCGCGCATGGCCGCGAGCAGTTCCCGCTCCCGGTCCGGGTCGCCGTCGGTGTTGCCGAGCAGGGCCATGTAGCCGGCCTCGCGTAACACGTCCTCGATGCCGCGCACGATCGGCGGAAACACCGGATTGCGCAGGTCCGGGATGATGACGCCGGCCACCAGCGAGGTCCTCGTGCGCAGGCTGCGCGCGGCCGAGTTGGGGGCGTAGCCCAACGCCTTCGCCGCCGCCAGGATGCGGGTCGCCGTCGGCGGGCTGACCTTGCTCCTGGTCTGTGGGTTCAACGCCCGGCTCGCGGTCGCGGCATGGACCTGCGCGAGGCTGGCCACGTCCTTGATTGTCGGAACCTTGTCCATCAGATGAGCATAGGGACGATCATGGCGATCACGGTGGACGACAGCGCAATCGACCTCGAACGGACGAGGCGCCCATGACCTGTCCGTGACCGATCAGTCGGCGGCCGGCGCGGTCCTGATTCGGAACACCGGGTAGCCGGGGGCGATCTCCAGCAGTTTCTCGTCCGACGCGGTCGCGTCGACGCCGTCGAAGAAGACACCGACCTCCATCTTCCATCGGCGCAGGTAGGCACGCAGCACGGCGGGCTTGTCCGCGTCGTCCAGTTCGGTCGGGACGAAGCGTTCCACCCGGCGGCCGAGGTGCAGTTCGCCGGCACCGGCGGCGCGCAGGTTGCGCACCCACTGGGTGTGGCCGCGCGGCGCGACCAGGTACCGGTCGCCGTCGTGGGTCAGCAGGTTGACCGGGGTGCTGCGCCATTCGCCGCTGGTGCGACCCCGGACGTACAGCACCCGCGAACCCCAGACGCTGATCCCCATGTGGGTCAGGCCGGCGACGATCCGGTTGAAGGTGCCGGTGGTGGTCTTGGGCTTGATGTATCGGCTGGTCATCTCGACTCCCTCAGGTTGCGAGAGCACTGCTCTCGGTTAAGAGCAGTGAACACGAACAGGTGCTCTACGTCAAGAGCACTGCTCTCGAATGTGGTCAGTGCTCTCGAATTTGAGCAGTGCTCTCGCTTCTGGCATACTGCCGTCATGAACACCAGCCAAACCGCCCGTGAGCGCGCTCGCGCCGTGCTGACCGACGAGATCAAGGATGCGGCGCGGCGCCAGCTGGCCGTGTCCGGCGCGACCGCCCTGTCCCTGCGTGCCGTGGCCAGAGAGTTGGGGATGGTGTCCTCGGCGCTGTACCGATACTTCCCCACCCGCGACGACCTGCTGACCGCGCTGATCGTCGACGCCTACCACGCGCTCGGCGACGCGGCGGAAACCGCGAACGCGGTCGTCGAGCGCACCGACCTGCGCCGCCGCTGGCGCGACACCTGCCGCGCGGTACGGCAGTGGGCGCTCGCCCACCCGCACGAGTACGCCCTGATCTACGGCTCGCCCGTGCCGGGTTACCAGGCGCCGCAGGACACCGTGGCGCAGGCCGCCCGCGTGCCGCTCGCCCTGGTCGGTGTCCTGCGCGACGCGTCGGCCGCCGGCACCCTGGCCGAGCCCGATCCGGGGATCATGGGCGTCGTCCTGGCACGGCAGGCCGGGCAACTGGCCGCCACGATCGCGCCAGAACTGCCGGGCCCCGTGCTGATCCGAGCGCTGATGGCCTGGTCACAGCTGTTCGGCATGATCAGCTTCGAGCTGTTCGGCCAGTTCGTCGGCAGCGTGGACCCGGCAGAGCAGTTCTTCGACCACGCCGTCGACCTGATGGCCACGTTCATCGGCCTGCCGAAACAGGCACCGCAAGCGCCCGTCCCCGACGTCCTCGGCGCGCTGTTCGGTGAGGAGCCCGCGGGCGAGGCGAAGGAGGGGACAGGCGAGGCGGCGGAGGCGAACTGACATCCGGGCAATGCGCGCCGCGGGTCGCACCCAGCCGCCACCGAGGACCGGATAATGCGCAGTATGGACGAAGTCATCCTCCGCACCATCGTGATCCAGTTCGACGGCCGGGTGGTCGAGGTGTTCGGCACGTCCTACGACGCCGTCCGTGACCACGTCGCCCTGATGCGGAAGCCGAAGGTCGGCAAACCGGACTACCGAGGGCGGGTCGAGATAATCCTCGGGTCCCGCTTCAAGGTCGACGCAGACGAACTGCCGAAACTTGTTCCCCTCGTCGACAAGATCACCGCCGCCGTCCTCGCCGCGCAAGGCGACGGAAACTGACGTGGTGGGCCGCTACCCGGAGATCGAGCCGTACGACCACGGCATGCTCGACGTCGGCGACGGCAACCGGCTCTACTGGGAGACCTGCGGCAACCCGGACGGCAAGCCCGCGGTCGTGCTGCACGGCGGCCCCGGCGCCGGCTGCTCGACGAACCTGCGGCGCTACTTCGACCCGGCCGCCTACCGGATCGTGCTGTTCGACCAGCGCCAGTGCGGCCGCAGCACGCCACACGCCGGCGCCCCGACCACCGACCTGAGCACGAACACCACCGAGCACCTGCTTGGCGACCTGGAAACCCTGCGCGCGCACCTAGGTATCGACCGATGGCTGGTCTTCGGCGGTTCGTGGGGCTCGATTCTGGGCCTGCGCTACGCGGAACGCCACCCGGACCGGGTCGGCGAACTGGTGCTGATGGGCGTCGCCACCGGCCGCCGCGGCGAGACGGACCTGCTCACCCGCGGCCTCGCGCCGCTGACCCCGATGCCTGGGCCCGATTCCGCGACGCCGTCCAGGAGACCGACCGCGACGGCGACCTCGCCGACGCGTACCACAAGCTGCTGTCCGACTCGGATCCCGAGGTCAGGGCCGCGGCCGCACGCGAATGGTGCGCCTGGGAGGATGCGATCGCGCCGTTGTCCAACGGCCACGCGCGATTCGCCGACCCCGACTACCGGATGGCGCTGATCCTGCTGGCCGACGCGGGCCACGAGACAAGGACGGCCAGCATGGTCGACACCCTGGTCGCCGCGACGGACCGGTTCGCTAGGCGGACTGCCTGAACCGCCGCTTCGGCGTCTTCGCGGCGCCGCCACCGCCGCGTGACCGGAACACGAGGGCCGCCGACGCCAGCGTCGCGACGGCGTCCGCGGCCGCGCTCAGTGCCTTCTGCGGAAACCAGGCCAGCTCGTGCATGTCGGGCAGCGGCCCGAGCCTGCCGACGTTGGTGTAGCTGTAGAGCAGCACAGCGCCCAGCGCGCTCGCCGCCACCAGGAACGCCAGGAAGTGCAGGAATCGGCTGCCCGACGCCAGCACGATCAGCGCGAGCAGGAGCGCCACGCCACCCTCGACGCGGAACAGCAGCCCCTGGCTCAGGCCGCTGCTGCCGACGACGCCGTTGTACTTGCCGGCGAGGTGGATGTGCACGTAGGCCGCGACGCCGAGACCCGCCGCCGTGAGCAGGCGCAGCAGGCGTGAGCCCTCGGAGTTCGTGGCCATGGCTCCCTCGTTCGCTGCGGTCGTACGGACCACTATGACGCAGGGGCGCCGGTATTTCGGTCAGTGCCACACCTCGGCGGCCGTGTCCACGATGAGCCGAAGCTTGGCGACCTGCTCGTCGAAGGTCAACGTGTTGCCCTCCACGGTGGACGAGAACCCGCACTGCGGCGACAGGCACAGCTGGTCGAGCGGCACGTACCTGGCGGCCTCGTCGATCCGCCGCTTCAGCTCGTCCTTGCTCTCCAGCGCACCACGCTTCGTGGTGACCAAGCCCAACACCACCATCTTCCCCTTGGGCACGAACCGCAGCGGCTCGAACGTGCCGGACCGGACGTCGTCGAACTCCAGGAAGAACCCGTCAACGGCCAGCTCGCTGAACAGCTGTTCCGCCACGAAGTCGTAGCCGCCCTCGGCGACCCACGACGACCGGAAGTTCCCCCGGCACATGTGGGTGGTGACGCGCAAGCCAGCCGGCCGGTCCGCGATGGCGGCGTTGATCTGGCGGATGTAGCGCTCGTGCTGGTGTTCCGCGTCGTCGCCCCGGTCGGCGATCATGGCGCGCTGGCGCGGGTCGTTGAGGTAGGCGAGGCTGGTGTCGTCCAGTTGCAGGTAGGTGCAGCCCAGTTCGGCGATCCGCCGCGCCTGCTCGGCGTAGGCGGCGGA
The DNA here is from genome assembly GCA_963702275.1 of Candidatus Melainabacteria bacterium. Lineage (GTDB taxonomy): Bacteria > Actinomycetota > Actinomycetes > Mycobacteriales > Pseudonocardiaceae > DATEPR01. The sequence goes on along the minus strand of CAVPCF010000002.1, from coordinate 54,936 downwards.
CAGGTCGTCCCAGAACTCGTCGAGGTCGGGGTAGACCGACCGGTCGATCGCGGCCTGCCCGCCCCGGTAGTGGACCATGCTGGGCGAGGGAATGGTCAGCTTCGCCGTCTGGCCTGCGGACGTGTGCCGCGCCAGGAAGGTGAAGTCGTCCGCGAAGATCGTCCGATTCAACCGGATCCGCTCGCTCACCCGGAGCGCGGCAGGCGTGAAGGAGATCGTCCCCTCCGCGTTGCGGAACTGCACTTCCATGTTGTCGGCGGCCCGCGTGATGCCGCCGAGCCGATAGATGAAGTCCATGTGCCATGAGGCACGCCGGAACTCCCCGTCGGTGGCCGTGCGCAGTCCGACGTCGGCCTGGGTCCGGATCACCGATTCGATCGCGTCGTCCTCGATCTCGCGGAGCCGGGCGTCGTCGATCACGTGGTCGGCATGTTCCTGCCGAGCCTTGAGCAGGGCGGCGGGCCGCAGCAGGCTGCCGACATGATCGGCCCGGAACGGCGGCACGGTGGGAGTGGCTGACATGGGCACCAGATTAGGCTGTTCGGGTGCGCAGTGACACTGGTCTCGGCTCGGCGACGTCGCAGGAGGAATGGGACGCGCTGGTTGCCGACAACGGCGGGTGCTTCTTTCAGCGGTACGACTGGCTCACCATCATGGCCGACGTGCTGGGGCTGGACTTCCACGCGCTGACCGTGCACGCCGATGGCCGGCCGGTCGGGGTCGCGCCCATGCTGGTCAAGCGCATCGGGCCGTTCCGGACCGTGAACTGGGTTCCGTTCCCGTATGTCGGGCCGCTGGTGCCGCGCGCGGTGCTGGCGGAGCTGTTGCCGTTGCTGAGCGCCTGGGAGCGGCGCATGCGCAGCGTGCGCTCGCAGCATGTCCTCATGTCCACTATGGACCAGGAGAGCCACCGGGACCGCACGTTCGTCGTCGACCTCAAGGGCCAGCACGAGGACAGCCTGCTGCGACGCGTGGAACCCAAGCGCCGGGCCAAGATTCGCCGCGCCACGAGCCAGGGAGTCGTGGTTCGACCGGCCACGGAGGACGACATCGAGAGCCTCCTGCCGGCCTGGTCGCACGCCACGTTCGCCGCCCAGGGCCTGCCCGCGCCCTACCCGGCCACCGGCTACGCCACCGTCTGGACGCGGTTTCGGCACTCGCCGGACGCCCGGTTCTCCACCGCGGTGCTGGACGGCGAACCGGTGTGCGTGCAGGTAAGTTTCACGGGCGCGCCGCGAGCCGTGGCCTGGGTCATGGCCAACGCCGGCACACCGCAGGCCTCCCTGGCACAGCCGTTGCTCTACTGGGACACGATCAACTGGGCGCTGCACCAGGGCTGCGAGGAGTTCGACCTGGTCGGCGCGCCAACCGACGGCGTCGCCCGGTACAAGCGCGACTGGGGCGCCCACGAGGTGCACTACTCCGTGCTCCGACGGCAGTCCCCGATCTACCGCCTGCTCAGGGACGACCGGCCCGCCGCGCGATGACCTCGTCGAACACCTCGATCACCCGTGGCGCGACCGCGCTCGCCTGGTAGTGCGCCGCCCGCGCCCGCCCGGCCGCGCCCATCGCGGCCGCGCGCGCCGGATCACCGACCAACTCGTCCAGCGCCGTGGCCAGCGCGTCCGGATCACCCGGCGGCACGCGCAGCCCGGACACGCCGTCCTCGACGATGTCCCGCAGCCCACCGACGTCCGACACGACAACCGCCCGCCCGGACACCATGGCCTCCACCGCGACCTGGCCCATCGGCTCGTGCCACACCGACGGCACCACCCCGACCGCCGCCCGTTCCCACGCGGCCATCACCGTGGCGTGCGGCTGGCTGTGCGCCACGGTGACACCCGGCCAGGACAGGTCGAGATCGCCGTGCGGGGTGCCGATCAACACCAGCGGCACACGACTGCGCATCCGCTGGTGCGCGGCCAGCAGCACGTCGACCCCCTTGTGCCGGCCGAGCGCACCCACGTACAGCAGGTAGTCCCCGGAAGGCAGAAACGCCGGCCGGACCGGCGCCGCGACGATGTCGTCGGGCACCATGCTCGGCACCACCCGCACCGGCATCCCGGGCGGCAGCACGGTGCGGGCCGACTCGGCCACGGACGAGCTGATCGCGATGTACGCGTCGGCGTGGCCGTGCCACAGCCGGCTCGCGCGCAGCCCGGCGACCAGCGCGGTCGCCTTCACCGGGCCGTACTGTCCGGTCGCGCACCGCACGCACTTGGCTGGCCTCGGCCCGTCGCACCACTGCTCGTCGTTGTGCTGGAACGTCTTCTTCGCGCACGCCAGCCCGTAGTCGTGCAGCGTCACCACGTGCGCGGGGCCGCGTTGCCGGCGGTGCAGCGGGAAGTAGGAGTACTGGAGCCAACTGTGGCTGTGCACGACGTCCGGTCGCACCGCCGCGATGATCCGACGCAACGTCGCCACCAGCCCCGGATCGGGCACGGTCGGATGGAACGGCCTGCTGGGATCCGCGTAGTACGGCGCCAACGCGGCGCTCCACCCGCTGATCCGGTGCACCCGCACGCCGTCGCACACCTCGTGCGCGGGCCGGTCGCCGACCCGCAGCGTTACCACGTCGACCTCGTGCCCCAGTTCGATGAACTCCCGGGACAGGGTTTCCACGTGCCGTTCGAGGCCGCCGATGGTGGGCCGGTAGAAATCGGACAGGTTCAGGATGCGCATCGTCACGTTCCCAGTTCGGGCGGCCAGATCCGGCGTCGGACCGCCAGCACGACGAGCGCGCCCGCCACCTGCGCGCCCAGCCACGCCCAGCCCGCGCCGATGATGCCCAGCCGTGGCGCCAGCAGCCACGCGCCGAGCACCGCGATCGTCGCCATCGACCCGTTGAGCAGCGCGGCGTCCCGCAGCAGACCCCGGATGCGCAACGTCGCCACCGCGACGTTGGTCACCGCGTCCGGCAACGCGGATGCCAACAGCACCAACAACAACGGATAGCCCGCGGCCGCGTACCCGGCGCCGAACGCATGCAGCACGAGCCGGCCGCCCGCCGCGATCACCGCGATCGCCGGCACCAGCAACGCCAGCACCACCCGCAGCGCGTGCCCGGTGAGCCGCTGCAGCCGGGTCGGGTCGTGGCTGCCCTCGGCGAAGATCGCGGACGCCACCGCCGGGCTGATCATGAAGATCGCGCTGCCGACCATCCACGTGATGTAGAAGTACGCGTTCGCCCGCGCGCCCAGTTGCGCGGTCACCACCACCGGCAGCAGGTACGTCGGCACCAGACCGCCGACGCTGATCAGGTGGTGCCCGACGGTCGGCCCCAGCAACGTGCGCAGCTCCGTCCGCGCGTCCCGCAACCGTATGCGCCCCAACGGAACCAGCCGGCGATGACACAACAGGAGCCCGGCGGCGACACCGACCACCCCGCTCGCCGCCCACGTGCCCACGATCGCGGCCGCCCCCACGTGCCGGTCGAGCCCGACGATCACCACCAGGGCGACCAGCTTGCTCGCCGACGCCACGGCGTTGCGGTACAACATCAGGCCACTGCGCCGCTGCGCGATGAACACGTAGTCCAACAGGCCAGAACCCGTCCAGGACACCGCGCCCACCACGAACCACACCGCCATCGCCGGGCTGGTCGCCAACGACCGCAGCGGCGGCACGAACGCGGCCAGCGGCACCAGCGCCACCACGCCGAGCACCAGCGTGGCCGCGACGCACGCCAACTGCGTGGACAGCGCCGTGAGCAGCCAGTCCGCCCTGGACCGGCGCAGCGGCAGCCGCGCGATCAGGCCGGCGCCGGCACCCAGGTGCACCACGAGCGACAGGATCACCATCGCCGACGTCACCGCCGAGCCGAGGCCGACTTCGGCGTCCGGCAGCAGGCGCGCGGCCGCTGTCCAGTACAGGTAGCCGAGGCCTGCGTTGACCACGGTGGTGGCCATGATGCTGACGCTGTTGCGGGTCAGCGAGTCGCCGCGCACCGCGCGGATCAGCTCACCCGTGCGCACAGGAACCGGCGTTCGACTTCAGGTACAGGTCGACACTACGCAGCTCGGCCGTTCCCTTGACCAGCACCAGATCGAGCTGGTTCAGACACCCGGCCGGCGCGGTCACATCCACTTCAGCGCTCGTGCCGGTCATTGGCACGAGCGCCCCGACCGGAACACCGTTGATCTTCGCCCGCACCGCGAGCCCACCACTGGCGCTCGACACCGTGACCGGCACTCGCAACCGCTGTCCCGCCGTCACCGGCACCGTGCCGGTGACCTGCGCGTACGTACCGCTCAGCGCGAACTCCAGGTCCGGCGCGGCGGGCTGTTTCGGCAGAGCGGTGACAACAACGAGGACCACCGCGCCGGAAGCGAGCGCGGCCACCGCGAACAGCGCGCCGAACCGGGCCAGCACGCTCGTGGGCACGGTCGGCCGGTCGACCGGATCGCCGGCGATGTGCGCCGGCAACAGCACCACCGACAGCACCAACGGCAACGCGGTCACCGGCACCGACCCGCCCACCGCGTTCGCCACCAGCGCCCCGACGATCAACGTGAGCAGGCTGAACAGCACCGACAACGGTGTCCGCCACCGCCCGGCGCTCGCCCCGACACCGAGCAACGCCACCAGCCCACGGCCCGGCACCCACAGCGCCGCCGGCAGCACCAGCACCGCGCGCACGACCCCGGCGGGCGCGAACGCGTAGCCCAGCGCCGCCGCCGCGACCAGCGCGACCGGCAACGCCAGCCGCACCGCGATCGCCCTCACGGGTTCACCCCCGTGAGGTGGTCGCCGATCGCGTTGAAGTCGAACCGGTAGATCCGGAAGTCGTCGCTCTCGAACACCTCGGTGGTCCACGGCGTGTTCCGGTAGCGGTCGATGTTGCCGGCCGGAACGGGGTGCACCGACGAGCCGTCGGACGGCTCGTAGTCGAAGTAGCTGTCGAGATAGGGAATGTCGGTGGCCACGCGCTTGTCGACGATCAGGTACCTGTAGTCCGACGACGCGAGCTCCTCCACCAGCGCCGCGGACGGCGGCTTGTCGCTGAAGAACAGGTCGTACGCCGGGAAACCCACGCTCGGCGACGCCGTCCACGAGTCCGCGTCGAGCACGAAACCCAGCCCGCTGTAGCGATCCGTCACGATCCGCACGCCGGCACCGACGTGCTGGTCGAACCAGGTAGCGGCGGCCAGCAGTTCCGGCGTGAGCGACCGGGTGTCCGACCCGAAGATGAACGGCCCGGGAAACCGGTAGCTCTCGTCCAGCCCGGCCGCGACGTTGCCGACCAGCATCGCGGCCCACAACGCGAACGCGGCCACGTAGCTGGTGATGGTGCGGCCCAGATCGGGCCACCGCACCCGGTCCCAGATGGCCAGCGCCGCGGGCGCCACCAGCACCGCCAGCCCCAGATAGGTGAACGCCCAACTCCGCCGCGCCCCCTCCGCGCCTGAGGAGATCAGGATGAACAGCACCGACGGGAAGTACACCAACCCGAACGCGCCAAGCCCCAGCCGCATCGGCGACCAGGGTTCCCGCTTGGCCCGCCGCAGTTGCGGCACCACCACCCGCAGCGCCAGCACGCCGATGGCCGCGGGCGCGGCGAACGCGAACACCCGCTCGTAGCCGGGCTCGGTGCTGGCGGAGAACAACGTCCGGCCACCACCGGACCCGGCGAACAGGTGGAACAACTGGCTCAGCCCGCCGCCGAGATAGGGGGAGAGGTAGCTGATCGTCTGCGGCGCCACCAACACGATCCACGCCACCGTGATCCCACCGCTGACGACCAACACAGCCAACGTGTCCCACACGGTGCCCCACGGCACCCGGCCACGCCGCGCCGCGAACGCCGTCACAGCGGTGACAATTACCAGTACCAGCAACAGGATCAGCGCCGTCAGGTGGTGCACCGTGACGGTGAGGCCGCCGATCACCGCCGCGGTCACCGTCCACCCGAGACGCTCACCGCGCTCGGTCGCGTTGTGCGCCTTGGCAAGGGCAGCCAGGCACCACACGAACAGCGGAATCGCCAACGACTCGTAGGCGAACTGCGTGTCGAAGTACACGAAACTGGAGTTGAGACTGTAGACCAGCGCCACGGCCATCCCGGTCCGCACCGAACCGAACAGGCTCTCGCCGAGCACCGCCGCGCCGAGCACCGTCAGCACGTGCGCCAACACGAGCACCAGCAACGCCGACTGCCACACGGTCAGGCCGGTGGACCTGCTGAGCGTGGCGACCACGATATGCAGGCCGGGGAAGCGGCTGATGATGCCGATCGTCGCGTTCGGCTCGAACAGGTGGCCGGTGGTGGCGATGCCGACCGTCTGTCGCCAGTGCGCGATCTCGTCGTGGTACAGCGGTCCGGTCGGGTTGCGCAGCAGCTTCGGCAGGTACGTGAACAGCGCGTACGTCACCAGCCAGCCCAACCGCAGCCGGTCGGACACCTGACGCGATCCGGCGACCGCGACCGTAGGCACGGTGAACACGAGCATCCCGGCCCAGAACACCGCGTAGTGCCCCTGGTCCGCGCCCCTGGTCGCGGCCATCGAGTAGCTCACCGCGAGCAGCACCGCGCCCGCCGTCGCGGTCAGCCACAGCAGTGGCCACAGCGCCCTCGGCCGCGCCAGCGCCTGTGCCACGGTCACGTCAGGCACCGCGCTTCGTCGTAGATCGCGGCCAACCGGCCTGCCACGTCGTCCCAACTCGCGATACCGTCGGCACCGGGCCCAGGACCGTTGTCGCGCAACGCCTGTGTCAACAGGGCGGCCACCTCGGCGTCGCCCGCGCCCGCCGGAACCAGGGCGCCAATGCCGAGCTCGGCGTGGGCCGGAATGTCGGACAGCACGACCCGCGCGCCCGCGACAACGGCCTCGGCCGCCGTCAGCCCGAACGCCTCGTGCTCGGACAGGCTGCACACGACGCGTGCCGTGCGATACCAGCGCCGCAGCTCGCCATCCTCGATCCGCCCGAGAAACCGGACGTCACCGCGTGCCATGGCCCGCAGCCGCGCCCCGTCCGGCCCGTCCCCGACCACCACCAGCCGCGCCCGGCCCGGCACCAGCGCGAATGCCCGCACCAGCCGGTCCACCCGCTTGTACCGTTCCAACCGACCGACGCTCAACACCGTCGGCACCTCATCGGCAAACGGTTGCGCGGCAAGGATTCCGGCCACGTCCACCGCATTCGGCACGACACGAATCCGGCCTACCACCGCGGGAAAGTGCGCCAGCACCAGCTTCGCTTCAGCGGCCGACACGCACACCACGGCGTCCGCCCGCCGAAACCCCAGCCGCCCGGCGGGCCGGTAGATCCGATGCAACGCCGCACGCGCCGCGGAATGCCCGGTGCCGTGGTAATGCGGCGAGAACACGAACCGAGTACGCGGCGCCGCCAACGCCGCGCCCAGCGCCCCGAGCGTGTGATAACCGTGCCCGTGCAGCACGTCGTACCGATCACCGAACTCGTGCACGTACCGCCACAAGCCCGGCGCCACCGGAAAATTGGCCGACCGCGACGACACGAACCGCCGCACCACGACACCGTCGTCATCGGCCAGCGGCACCAGCTCCCGCCGCCGCTCCGCGGCCAGCACCTCGACCGCGTGTCCGGCCCGAACCAGCGCCCGAGCGGTCCGCGCCACGACGACCTCGACCCCACCGACGGCCGGCGGATACCCCGGACTCACGATGCCGATCCGCATCACGCCGGCTCCATCGTCGGCGCGAAGGCCAGGACGGCGTCGACGTTCCGCTGCCAGGAGTGCGGATCGGCATAGACCTGTCCGGCCAGGTTCCTGGCCGCGCGCAACGCCTCGGTCAGAGCCGGTACGTCCGCGGGCGGCACCGTGAGCGCGCCTGAGTAGTCGGCCACGGCCTCGGCAAGGCCGCCCACCGGGGTGACGACGACGGGCAGGCCGTTGCTCATCGCGATGTGCAGCGGACCGCTGGCCGACGACCGCAGGTACGGCAGCACGACGACATCGGCCCGCGCGAAGCAGTCGGTCACCTCGTCGTCGCTGACGTACCGGTTGACCAGCGTGATCCGGTCGCGGTGCCGCGACGCGGCGATCAGTTCCAGCGGCGCCGTCCACCCTTCCCAGGTCTCGCCGACCACGGTCAGCGAATAGCCGGCGACCTCGGCGTCCGTCAGCCGGCCGAACGCGGCGACCAGGTGCTCCAGTCCCTTGTAGGGCCGGATGGTGCCGAAGAACAACAGCCGACACACGCCGTCCGCGCCTGCCACCCGTTGCGCCCGGTGCTGGTCGAACGGCCCGTGCCCGACCACGGTGACCGGCCGCCCGGTCAGGTCGTACGCGGCGGCGAGCGCGTCCCTGTCGTGTCCGGAGTGGACGATGAACCCGGCCGCCTGCCGCAGCAGCCCGGCCAGCGCCCGGTCGGTGTAGGCCCGCGCCAGCGGCACCCGCAGTTCGCCGGTGTCCTGGACCTCGTGGAACTCGATCACCACCCGCGCACCGACCGCCCGGGCCACGGCCGCGAGCAGCCGGTAGCTGTGCACCACGGTGCCGGTCCACCACTGGAACACCACGACGTCGGGCCGCTCCCGCCGCAGCCAACGGATCGCACGCACGATGCTGGGCAGCCAGAACCAGTCCACCCCGTCGAACACCCGCACCCGATCGTCGTACGCCAGCCGCGCCAGCGGCCGCCCGACCCGCGCCCGGCCGGGATAGAACATCCTGGGCAGCAGCCGCCGCATCAGGATCGCCGACACGTTGGCGCGCTCGGCCAGCGCGCCGCTGAGCTGGCACGTGTAGTAACTGATGCCGCTGGTGAAGCGCCAGCCCGACCCCACGACGCAGACCCGGGGTCCAGTCATCGATCGCTCTCCTTCGCGGCGCGCTGTCGCCGCATCTTCTTCGTCCAGGTGTCGGTCACCGACGTGGCCGCATGTCTGCCTTGGCGACCTCGTGTCTTCGCTTCTCGCGGCGCATGGCGGCCACCGCGCCGGCCGCGGCGTACCCGGCGAGCAGCAGGCGGGACCGCGTCCTCGGCCCGCACACCACGAACTCCATGTGCGGCACCACCTTCTCGCTCCACCGGAGCTTCGCGACATCGGGGCCCATGGACAGGTTCACCTCGCTGTCGCCGCGCGCCACGGCCCGGCCCATCGCGGTCCACTGCAACAACGTCACCGGGCTGACCTGCCACCAGTCGGGATCGACGCCGCTGGCCGCGAAGTAGCTGGCGCCCGGCGCCCGCAACACGAGCAGTGCCGCCCGCGCGGCCCCGGCCACGTCCAGGGTGAGCAACTCCGCCCGGCCGCCGGCCGCCAGCTTCGTCACCGCCTCGGCGTAGCAGTCGAACCGGTCGTCGTCGGCCAACATGTCCGGGTGCCGACGACGACCGGACATGCTGGCTCTGAGGCCGTGCAGCCTGCGCAGCACCGGCAGGGCGTCGGCGATCGACTCGGTGTGCGTGGTGATCGTCCAGGCCTGCCCGGACTTGTCAAGTCGGTTGCGGGCCCTGCGGAGGCTTTCGTTGACGTTGCGCTTCAACGTCGACCGGAGCGTGTCCACGTCCGCCGGCAGTGGCAGCACCACCGCGGGCCGGACCGCCTTGTGCCGGACCATGAACGCCGGCCCGATCCATTCCGGTTCGAGCCAGCCCTGGCCGTGTTCGATCGGCAGCTCAAGCCAGTCCCACTCGTCCGGCCGGTCGCACCAGTAGCGCAGCACCGCGCGCAACACTGAACGATGCTCACCCGGTGCCGTGAGCACCTGCGGCAGCTCGGTCAGTCCCGGATGCCGGATCGTGCCGGCAAGTTGCACACTGCGGACCACGCCACCCAGTCGCCGGACGTACCATGGCGCGACGCCGATGAGCTGCCCGTTGCGCCGCACCGCCAGCACGGCAAGGTCCCGCTCGGCCACGAAGTGCCGCAGCCAGGTGCCGGTCCAGTCGGGTGACGCGAACGGGTTGCCGGCCGCGCCCAGTTCGTACAGTGCCCGCCACTCGGCGGCCAACGCGGCCACCTCGGCGTGGCCGGCCAGCCGGGCCACCCCGAGCTCGGTCGTGTCGTGGGAACGGCGCCGGTGCCCGCCGGTGGTCGCCGGCGCGTGGCTCACCATCTTGCTGGCGTCACGGCCGTCCCTCCCGGACGTCGATTTCGTGCAATGCGGGGAGGATCGGATAGGCACGCGCGGTGCGGCGTGGTTCGCCGACACCGGGAAATTTGCGTTCCCGGAACAGCGTGGTCGCGACGCGCCAGCCATCGCGCCAGGTGGCGAGGTTGGACTCACCGCTGCGTCGACGGTGTTCGAAGCTGAAGACCTCCGCGATCCGCAGCCCGCTGCGTGCCGCCCGACAGAACAAGAGTGCCTCGATCTCGAAGCCGAACCCGTAACCAAGGCCACCGTTCACGTCGGTGACCGATGTGAGATTCGCATGGGCCGGGTCGACGATCGCCTGTTCGACCAGCGTACTGACCACATCGGCGATGCCGAGCACCGGCAACACGTCCCGCCAGAATGCCGCGTAGCCGTAACACAGTTCGCGCCATCGCTGCCGATACACGCGGTTGGCCGTCCTGGTCAGTGCCCAGTTGCCCAGTCGGCGCACCGGCGAGATGTCCAGCGAGTCGCCACCAGAACTGGCCCGCGAACCCTTGACCAGGTCGGCGCCCGCGAACAATGCGCCGACCAGCGCCGGTATCTCGGCCGGGTCCATCGAGCCGTCCGCGTCGATCATGATCACGATGTCGCCGGTGGCCATGCCCATCCCGGTCAGCAGCGCCGCGCCCTTGCCCCGCGCGGGTTGGCTGACCAGGACCAGGTCCGGCCGCACCTGGCGCGCGACCTCGACGGTCCCGTCGGTGGAACGGCCGTCGACCACGATGATCTCGTCGACTTCCACGGGCATCCGGCCGAGCACCCAGGCGATGTTCGCCGCTTCGTTCAGCGTTGGCACGACGACGGTCAACAACGCGCGGGTTAATCGTTGTTGCACCATGGCGACGGCGGATTGCGACGATATGTCGGTAGCGACTATGGACGTGCGTGCTCCGCGCACCCTGGATCCTCCGTTGGGCGTGCCAAAGGGATAGGCCCCCGCAACGCCGCTTCGTGCTACGGGAGTGACGACGGCGTCATATCGAACATCGCAACGATGCGTCGACCGTTAGTCGCAATGCATTCACTCTAGCGGAGTTCACCCGGACGGAGCAGCGTGCACAAGTTAACAGACCAGGAGTTTTGCATGGACAGCACTCACCTCAACCTTTCTGGATGCGCGCAGGCGCACAAAATCCACCATTCCGAGAAAGGGAGGAGTGGCTGCATTCTTGGCCACTTTAGCAAGCTATCAGACGGGCCGTTCGCTTGTCAAACCTCCCCCAATCAAGTTCTGCTATCAGAACCTGGCGGCAGAATAGGTGACCGCAGTCCGGAAATAGCCGAAGCATTGCAGCACGCAACACCCCCGAGCACTCCAAGGCCCAGGAGTTCGACACGTCATCGACATCGAACCGACGCGAATCCATGGCCGACCACGGCGCGGCAGCGTCGTAGGTGGCCCGACCAAGGCAACTCAACGCCCGACCATCCCACACACCAAGCCATCGACCTCGAACCGGCCCGAATCGCCACCGATCACGGCGCGGCCGGCAGAGGCCCTGACCAAGGCGACTCGACGCCCGGCCATCCCGCACACCAAGCGATCGACCTCGAACCGGTCCGAGATCACCATCGATCACGGCGCGGCCGCGTGGCAGGGGCCCTGACCAGGGCAATCCAACCCTTTGGCCATCCCGCACGCCGAGCCACTTCCGCCGCCGCCGCCCGCTGCCTTGCGCTAATGTCGACGCAAAGGGGGTCGACATGGGCTTGTTGGACGCCTCAGCACCGTACCTGTATCCGCTGTGTGGCCTGGCGCTCATGCTGGTGACCTGGCCGATGCCCGGCGCAGGGCGGAGGGTGCTGCGCCGCTGGAGCGATATCACCGAACCGGACCGGGACCAGGTTGCGGTTGTGGTGCGGTACATGCGAAAGCGCCGATTGCTGGTGCTACCCCTGATGTTCCTGGCCCCGCTGACGGCCCGCGCGATGCCCGCGATCCTGGCGCCGGCCGATGACCTGGGATCCTACCACCTGCTCGGCTCGCTGCTGGTGGCCTGGCTGCTGGCCGAACTACTGGCCACCGCGCCCCGTCGACCTGGTGCCCGCCGAACCGAACGCGACCGTCGGGATGAAGATCCACGCATCAAGCCCGAGCGGGGCTCGGCGCGTACGGCCGCTCTTGGTCGGCGTGGGTGGCTCGTGCCGCGGTGGGCTGTCGGGTTGCAACTCGGGCTGGCCACGGTGGCCGTTGTGTTCGCCGTCGTCGCTCAGCCGTGGGCGGGTGGCTGGTATCTGATCGTGCTGGCGTTGGCGACTTCCCTTGTGGTGTACGGGATCGCGTGGCTGGCCATGGTGCGGCCGGCCGATGGTCGGGCCGATGTGGACACCGCGCTGCGCACCCGTAGCGCCCGGGTCGCGGTGGGCGTCGGCATTCTTGCTGCCGGGTTGCTCGTCGCCGCGGGTGGGAATCGGTTGGTATTCGCGGAGGGCGGTTGGATCCGGATGGCCGCCTCGGTCGGGGTGTCCACACTGACTGTCGCCGCCCTGCTCGGCTGGAGTGGCGTGATCACGTCGCCTCGTCGCGCATCGTTCGTATGACAGCTGGCCTTGTCACCGGTGTCCAACGGCCGGCGCCTCGGCAGACCCAGTAACCCAACTCGGTCCGCTCATCGGGCGACGCCGATCGGGGATTGGCATCGGTGGTGCGGTGCTGTCCGAGAAGGCTTCGAGGGTGATCGTCTCCGTTCTGGGGTCGTGGGTGGCGCGGCGATGGTTCTGGTCGCGAGGTGCGCTGTCTTTTTCGCTCAACGAACGGGACCGGGTGGTTTGATCCCGGATTCGGGGATGATCACCTGATCGAGTGAGAGCGGCGGGGGCGACGTGCTGGCTGACCAGCCCATCAGCACGCCGGACGTGAGTCCGATCGCGACACCAGCTTATCCGGTCATGACACGCTTATCCGGTCACGACATGCTTATCCGGTCGCGACACAGCTCAGCTGCCGTGCGGGGCCGCGGTTCTCAGGATCGTTCGATCAGGTGGCCGACCAGGTCCGGCCCGGGATGCGCCGCGCCGGAACCGTCGCGGCGTGTGTCCACTTCGGGCAGTTCCACCGGCTGACCGTTGTCGTTCGAGCCGGCCGGCCTCGGGCCGATCCATGCCAGTCGCAGGTGGTGTTCGCCCTTCAGGAAACGTTGCGCGCGCACGCCGCCGGTCGCTCGGCCCTTCGGCGGGTACTCGGCGAACGGCGTCACCTTCACGCTGACGCCGGTGGAGGTGACCACCATGGGCTCACCGTGTTCCTCGTCGTCGGTGCGGATCGCGCCGAAGAACACCGCATCGGCGTCGGCGGCCAGGTTGATGCCGGCCATGCCGCCGCCCTTCAGTCCCTGCGGCCGGACCATGGATGCCTGATACCGCAACAGGGACGCGTCCGACGACACGAACGCCAGCGTCTCGGTGCCGTCGGTCAGCCACGTGGCGCCGACGACGACGTCACCCTCCTTGAGGCTGATCACCTCGAACTCGTCCGATCGGACCGGCCATTCCGGCGCGCACACCTTCACCACACCCTGCCGCGTGCCCAGCGCCAGACCGGGCGAGTCCGTGTCCTCCGACAGCGGCGCGATCGTGATGACCTTCTCACCGGCATGCAACGACGCCAGCTCACTGGCTGCCATGCCGCCGCTCATCGACACCGTGCCGGCATGTTGCGGCAGCACGGGCAACGGCAGCACATCCGTCTTCACGGCCCGGCCCTCGTTGGTGACCAGCAGGATCTGGCCCCGCGCGGTCGTGTGCACGACGGCCGTGATGGCGTCGTGCCGGGTGCGGCCGTTGCGGCGGCGGGCCTCGGACGACTCCTCCGACTCGGCCGCCGTCCGCGCCACGAGGCCGCTGGCGGACAGGATCACCTGGCACGGATCGTCCGCGACCTCCAACGGCCCTGCCGGTTTCGACGCGGCCAGCACCTCCTTGAGGTCACCGTCGATCAGCGACGTGCGGCGCTCGCCCGCCAGGTCCTTGGCGATCTTCGCGAGCTCGTCCGAGACGAGCTTCTTCAGGATCTTGTCGTCGTCCAGGATCCTGGACAGCTCCGCGATCTCGCCGCGCAACCGGTCCTGCTCCGACTCCAGCTCGATCTTGTCGTACCGGGTCAGGCGGCGCAGCGGCGTGTCCAGGATGTAGGTGGCCTGGATCTCGGACAGCTTGAACTGCTTCATCAGGCCGTCCTTCGCGGCCTGGGCGTTCTCGCTGTTGCGGATCAGCTTGATCACCTTGTCGATGTCAAGCAACGCCTTCAGCAGGCCCTCGACCAGGTGCAACCGCTCCTCACGCTTGCGGCGGCGGTAGCGGGTGCGCCGCGTGACGACCTCGTACCGGTGCGCGAGGAACACCTCGAGCAACGCCTTGAGCCCGAGCGTGCGCGGCTGGCCGTCGACCAGCACGAGGTTGTTGATGCCGAACGACTGCTCCATCGGGGTGAGCCGGTAGAGGTCGGCCAGCAACGCCTGCGGGTTCACGCCAACCTTGCACTCGATCACCAGCCGGGTGCCGTTCTCCCGGTCGGTCAGGTCCTTGACGTCGGCGATGCCGGTCAGCCGCTTGGACTTGGTGACCTCGTCGGTGATCTTCTCGATGATCTTCTCCGGCCCGACGCCGTAGGGCAGTTCGGTCACCGTGATCGCCTGCCGACCGCGGCTGCCCTCCAACGGACCTGTCTCGACCTTGGCCCGCATCCGCACCACGCCACGGCCGGTCTCGTACGCCTTGCGCACCTCGTCCAGCCCCAGCAGCAGCCCGCCGGTCGGCAGGTCCGGCCCGGGCACCCGCGCCATCAGGTCGTCCAGCGACGCGTCCGGATGCGTGATCAGCCAACGCGCGGCCGCGATCACCTCACCGAGATTGTGCGGGATCATGTTCGTCGCCATGCCGACCGCGATACCCGACGTGCCGTTCACCAGCAGATTCGGGAAAGCCGCCGGCAGGACCGTCGGTTCGAGTTCGGAGCCGTCGTAGGTGGGCCGAAAATCAACGGTGTCCTCACCGAGTTCGCCGACCAGAAGCATGGCCTCGTTCGACAGCCTTGCCTCGGTGTAACGACTCGCGGCCGGTCCGTCGTCCGGCGATCCAAAATTGCCATGCCCGTCGACCAGTGGCGCATTCAGCGAGAAGTCCTGCGCGAGGCGAACCATCGCGTCATAAATGGCCAGGTCCCCGTGTGGATGGTACTTGCCCATCACATCGCCGACGACCCGGGACGACTTCACGTAGGCGTGGGTCGGGCGGAAACCCTGTTCGTTCATGGAGTACAGGATTCGGCGGTGTACCGGCTTCAGGCCGTCCCGCGCGTCGGGCAGCGCGCGGGAGTGGATGACCGAATAGGCGTACTCCAGGTACGAATCCTCGATCTCGGTGCGGATCGGGTTGTCGATCACGTTCGCGCCCGCGTTGTCGAACGCGGACGGGTCGACCTTGCTGCTGGGGGTCTTGCGGCGTGCCATTGTTCTCCCTCAAACCCAAAACAAACCCGAAACAAAGCCGAAGTCAGACGTCGATTGCTTCCCGGTCCACCCGCGCGGCCGATTCGACCAGCCAGTTGCGCCTCGGTTCGACCTTCTCGCCCATCAGCAGTTCCAGCGCCTCGTCGGCGGCCAGTGCGTCGTCCATCGTGATTCTGCGGACGGATCTGGTCACCGGGTTCATCGTGGTTTCCCACAGTTCGTCCGCGTCCATCTCGCCGAGGCCCTTGAACCGGGGGACCGGCTTGATGATCTGTTTGCCGGCCTTTTCCAGCCTGGCCACGGTCTGTTCCATTTCCCGCTGGTTGAACGTGTAGTGGGTCTCGGTGTTGCGGCCCTTCGTGACGACCTTGTGCAGTGGCGGCATCGCGGAGTACAGGCGGCCGTCCTCGATGACCGGGCGCATGTACTTGGCGAACAACGTGATGAGCAGCGTGCGGATGTGGGAGCCGTCGACGTCGGCGTCCGCCATGAGAATCACGCGGCCGTAGCGCATCGCGGGCAGGTCGAACGTGCGGCCGGTGCCGGAACCGAGCACCTGCACGATGGATTCGATCTCCACATTGCGCATGGCGTCGGTGATGCTGGCCTTCTGCACGTTGAGTATCTTGCCGCGCAACGGCAACAGCGCCTGGTACTCCGCCACCCGCGCCATTCTCGCCGAGCCGAGGGCGCTCTGGCCCTCGACCAGGAACAGTTCGCTGCGGGACACGCCGGTGGTGCGGCAGTCGACCAGCTTCGACGGCATGGCCGCGCCCTCCAGCGCGGTCTTGCGGCGTGCCGCGTCCTTCTGCTGCTTCTGGGTCAGCCGCACCCGCGCGGCGTCCACCACCTTCTGCAGCACGACCTTGGCCTCCGCCTTGGTCCTGCGGTCCTCGGTCCACGCCCTGATGTGCTGTTCCACCACGGCCTGGATGACCTTGGTGATCCCCGATGTGGACAGCTCGTCCTTGGTCTGGGACGTGAACTGCGGCTCCGGGATCCGCACGTGGATGACGGCGGTCATGCCTTCCAGCACGTCGTCCAGGGTGGGCGGGTCCTCCTTCGGCTTCAGCAGGCCGCGACTGCGGGTGATCGCTTCCTGTATCGCCTTCACCGCGGCGCGGTCGAAGCCCTTGCGGTGCGTGCCGCCGTGCACGTTGTGGATCGTGTTGGTGAAGCACTCGACGGTGCGGTCGTAGCCGGTGCCCCAGCGGAACGCCACCTCGACCTCGGCATGACGCTCCACTTTGGACCGCATGACGCCGTTCTCGTCGGCGGCGTTCTCCAGATAGGTGCCGGTGCCCAGCGCCATGAGTGTGCCGGTGACCGGCTTCTCGCTGGCCGGCGTCAGGAAGTCGACCATGTCGGACAGGCCGTTGGGGTAGTGGAACGTCTCGTCGACGATCGCGCCGTCGGTCGCGTCCCGCAGTATGTACGTGACGCCGGGCACGAGGAACGCCGTGTTGCGCAGTTTGCTCCGCACGGCGTCGAGGTTCAGCGCGGAGCCGGGATCGAAGTAGCGCGGGTCGTACCAGTAGCGGATCGACGTGCCACCGGATTCGCCGCGCTTCATCTTGCCGGTCACCCGCAGGCCGGAGCGCTGGGTGAACTTCGCCTTGGGGCCGATCGCGTCGAACTCGCCGGGTACGCCGTGCGCGAACGACATCTGGTGGATCTTGCCGTCCTGCTTCACCGTCACGTCGAACCGCACGGACAGCGCGTTCACGGCCGACGCGCCGACGCCGTGCAGGCCACCGGACGTCTTGTACCCGGAACCGCCGAACTTGCCGCCGGCATGCAGCCTGGTGAGCACGAGTTCGACGCCGGAAAGCCCGGACTTGGCGTGCACGCCGGTCGGAATGCCTCGGCCGTCGTCGTCCACCTGGATGCTGCCGTCGGCGTGCAGGGTGACCACGACCCTGGTCGCGTGGCCCCCGATGCCCTCGTCGGTTGAGTTGTCCACCACCTCGGTGAACAGGTGGTTGATCCCACGGCTGTCGGTCGACCCGATGTACATGCCGGGCCGTTTCCGGACGGCTTCCAGGCCTTCCAGATGCGTCAGGTCGTCGGCCCCGTAGAACGTCTCGGCACTCACAGGGTCGTTCTCCCCGGTCGTGGCGCGCGGATACCGCACGCGTGGTCGGCTGGCTCCCTCCAGCCAGACCTTACTCCCGGGTCACCTGGCGGCTCGGACGATGAGCACGATCGCGCCGAGTCCAAGGCCAAGTACCAGGCTGAATACCGTCGAGTTCAGCCTGCCGGGCAACCACGAGCGGCGCCGGTCGAACGAGATCGTGCCGGGACCGGTGAAGGCGATGCCGACCGCGGCCAGGCCGATGGCCGCGACCAGATCGCCGCCGACACGCAGGAAGCCGTACGGGATCTCACCTGCGACGACGGCGTTGAGCATGACGCCCATCACGGCCGCGGTGGCCAGCGGTGTCAGCAGGCCGAGTGCCAGCAGCAGTCCGCCGCCGATCTCGGTGACGCCGGACACGATCGCCCACAGCTTGGCCGGCGCGTAGCCCAGCGACGCGTAGTAGTGCACGTCGGCCGCGAAGTTGTTCCCGCCGAACCAGCCGAGCAGTTCGTTCGTCCCGCGCACCGCGACGACCAGGCCGGGCGCGGCGCGCAGGATGAGCAGGCCCGCGTCGGCGGCGGTGGTCCGTCCGGTGCTGGCGGTTGTGGTCACGTCGAACTCCCTGCTCGGCGGGGACGGCGTGGTGATTGTCGCGGGACGATCATCGGCGGGGCGCCGATGGCACCGTTTCCGTCAGCGGTGGGTACGGAAGCAGACGGTGCGGAACGGGACGTCGATGGTGCCGCGGGAGGTGGCCGGGTTGCCGTTGAGGTAGGTGCGGGCGTTGTCCAGCATGGCGTTCCGGTCCATCTCGGACAGTCCGAGCACGTGGTCGTACGTGGCGAGCGACAGCACGAGGTCTTCTGTGGTCATCCGCAGCGTCCACGACTGCGAGAACTCGGCGGGCTGGTCGAAGCCGACCGTCGGCGGCACCTCGAACCGGCCGGGCCGCCGTCCCGATCCGCCGTGGATGCCGGCGATCTCGTCCAGCTTGGCCCGCCAGCCGACCCTGCGGTCGGGCATGGTCCACGCGACGGCCAGCAGTCCGCCGGGCACGAGCACCCTCGCGATCTCCGGAAACGCCCGCTCCGGGTCGACCCAGTGCCACATCGAGTGGCAGAACACCGCGTCGACGGATCCGTCACCGAGCGGGATCCGTTCCGCGGTGCCGTCCAGCACCGTGACACCGGGGCAGTGGCCGGCCAGCCGGACCCGCATCTGGGCGTCCGGCTCGACCGCGAACACCGTCGGTACCCGTTCGGCCAGCGGCGCCGTGAACAGGCCGGTGCCGGCGCCGAGTTCGACCGCCGTCGTGATGGTGCCGGCCGTCAGCCAGTCGACGGCGACCGCTGGTGGTGTCGGCCGGAGCCGGTGGTAGGCCTGTGCCGCGCTGCCGAATCTGGTGCCGGATGCGGAGTCCATGTGTCGTCAGTCCTCGGTGGTATCAGTACACCCGTTGTGCACGGCACGGCGAAGTGTAGTGATCTGGCGTCTACTGGCGGGAAAGGCGCCAAGCCGCAGTAGACCGGTGGTCCGGATGGCGCAGCGCGGTGGGAAGCTCTTGGCCTATAGCTGAAAGGAAGGCGCGAATGAGTGTCGCTGATGTGTTTGCCGACGCGTTCGGGCGGGTTCGGGATTCCGTCCACAGCACCGTCGACGGGCTGACGCAGGACCAGTTGGCGTACCGCGTCGACCCCGAGGCCAACTCGATCGCATGGCTGGTCTGGCATCTCACCCGGATCCAGGACGACCACGTGGCCGGCGTCGCCGAACACGAACAGGCCTGGACGGCCGACGGCTGGCTCGAACGGTACGGGCTGCCCTTCGCCGCGTCCGACGTCGGATACGGACACGACGCCGACGAGGTCGCCGAACTGGCCGGTGCGTCGGCCAAGCTGTTGACCGGCTACTACGAAGCCGTGCACGAGCGGACCCTCCGGTACGTGCGCGGCCTGACGGACGCCGATCTGGACCGGATCGTCGACGAAGGCTGGGATCCGCCGGTGACGCTGGGCGTTCGGCTGGTCAGCGTGGTCAACGACGACATGCAGCACGTCGGCCAGGCGGCGTTCGTCCGGGGTGTCGTGCTGCGTCGATAGACTCGTCCGTTGTGTTGACGATGCAGGACGCGCTGCTCGCGCTGACCAGGTACTGGATGGACCGTGGCTGCATGGTGGTGCAGCCGTTCAACACCGAGGTCGGCGCCGGCACGCTGAACCCGGCGACCCTGCTGCGCGTGCTGGGTCCTGAGCCGTGGCGGGTCGGCTACGTCGAGCCGAGCGTCCGGCCGGACGACTCGCGCTACGGCGAGAACCCGAACCGGCTGCAGACGCACACCCAGTTCCAGGTGATCCTCAAGCCGGACCCTGGCGACCCGCAGGAGCTGTACCTGGGCAGCCTTGCCGCGCTGGGCATCGACGTGCGCGCCCACGACGTCCGGTTCGTCGAGGACAACTGGGCGTCGCCCGCGATGGGCGCGTGGGGGCTTGGCTGGGAGGTCTGGCTGGACGGCCTTGAGATCACCCAGTTCACGTACTTCCAGCAGGCAGGCGGCATCACGGTCGATCCGGTGTCGGTGGAGATCACCTACGGCGTCGAGCGGATCATGATGGCGCTGCAGAACGTCGACCACTTCCGGGACATCGCCTACGCGCCCGGCCTGTCCTACGGCGAGGTGTTCGGGCAGGCCGAGTACGAGATGAGCCGCTACTACCTGGACGACGCCGACGTCGACATGACGAAGCGCCTCTTCGAGGAGTACGCGGCCGAGGCACGGCGGATGCTGGACCAGCGGCTGCCGGTGCCCGCGCACTACCAGGTGCTCAAGTGCTCGCACGCCTTCAACGTGCTGGACGCGCGCGGCGCCGTGTCCACGACCGAACGCGCGCGGGCGTTCGGTCGGATGCGCGCGCTGGCCCGCGAGGTGGCCGCGCTGTGGCGCGAGCGGCGCGCGGAACTCGGCCACCCGCTCGGCGAGTACCAGCCGCCACCGCCCGCCGTGCTGCCGGCCGCGCCGCCCGAGATCGACCACTCGTCGACCCTGCTGTTCGAGATCGGCACCGAGGAACTGCCGGCCGCCGAGGTCACCCGCACCGCGACACGAGTACGGCAGGCCGTGATCGACAAGCTGGCCGCGACCCGCCTGGACCACGGCACCGTCCGCACCTACGCCACCCCGCGCCGCGTTGTCACGCTCGTCGACGGCGTCGCGCCGCGCGAGCCGGACGCCGAACGCACCGTGCGTGGGCCACGGGTCACCGCGGCCTTCGACGCCGACGGGAACCCCACCCGTGCCGCCACCGGGTTCGCGGCGGGGCAGCGGGTGGCGGCCACCGACCTGGTGCGGGTCGACGTGCAGGGTGTCGAGCACGTCGCGGTGGTCCGCACGGACGCCGGCCATGGCGCGGCGGAGGTGCTGTCCGGGGTGCTCGCGCAGGTCGTGGCGGAACTGCGCGCGGAGAAGAACATGCGGTGGCGCGATCCCGCGCTGTCCTTCACCCGCCCGGTGCGCTGGCTGCTCGCGCTGCTGGACGACGTCGAGGTGCCGATCGCGGTGTCCGCGCTGGCCGGCGGCCGAACCACCAGGGTGCACCGCAGTGCCGACACGCCGACCGTGTCCGTGCCCACCGCGGTCGGCTATCCGGACTTCCTTGCCGGACAAGGCATTCTCGTGGACGCCGCGGAGCGCCGGGCGCGGATCGTCACGGCGGCACGGGAACTGGCCGCCGAGGTGGGCGGCACGGTGGACGTGGTGGCGGAAGCCGCGCTGCTGGACGAGATCACGAACCTGGTCGAGTGGCCGACGCCGATCCTCGGCTCGTTCGCCGAACGTTACCTGGAACTGCCGCAGGAGATCCTGACCACGGTGATGCGCAAACACCAGCGCTACTTGCCGGTGCGGGACGCGGCGGGCACGCTCCTGCCGTACTTCATCACGGTGGCCAACGGTTCCTGCGACCCGGACGTGGTGCGCGCCGGCAACGAGGCCGTGCTGCGCGCCCGCTACGAGGACGCCGCGTTCTTCTGGCGCGCCGACCTGCGCACCACGCCAGCGGCGATGAAGTCCAATTTGGACAAACTGGCGTTCGAGGAACGGCTCGGTTCCATGGCCGACCGCGCGAACCGGATCGCCGCCGTCGCGCTGTCGCTCGCCGACGATCTCGGGCTGGCCGGCCCCATCCTGACCAGGGCCGCGGAGCTGGCCAAGTTCGACCTCGGCTCGCAGATGGTCATCGAGCTGACCAGCCTCGCCGGCACGATGGCCCGCGAGTACGCGCTGCGCGCCGGCGAGCCCGCCGAGGTCGCTGAAGCCCTGTACGACATGGAACTGCCAAGGACCGCCGGTGACCGGTTGCCGTCGACAGTGCCCGGCGCGCTGCTCGCGCTCGCCGACCGGCTCGACCTGCTGGCCGGCCTGTTCGCGGTCGGCGCAAGCCCGACCGGCAGTTCCGACCCGTTCGGCCTGCGGCGGGCGGCCCTTGGTGCGGTGGCTGTCTTGCGCGCGGTGCCCGAGTTGCGGTCGCTGACCCTCACGCAGGGCCTGGCAACCGCGGCCGCGCAACTGCGGGTCGATGTACCGCCCACGGCTTTGGCGGACGCGCGGGAGTTCACCGTGCGCCGGTACGAACAGCAGCTCATCGACGCGGGCCACGACCACCACTTCGTGACGGCGGTGCTGCCGTTGGCCGACAGCCCCGCCATTGCCGACGAGACACTGGCCGAGCTGGGCCGACGTTCCGGTCGGGCCGATTTCGCCGAGTTGGTGGCCGCGTTGCAGCGGGTGCGGCGGATCGTGCCGGCTGACCTGGTCGGCGGCGGACGTCCGGAGTCGCTGACCGAACCGGCGGAACTGGCACTGGCGGACGCGGTCGCCAAGGTCACGTCGGCACTGGCCGGCTCTACCGCGCTGGCCGGTTTCGCCGATGTCGCGGTCGGGCTGGTCGGGCCGGTCAACGACTTCTTCGACGGCGTTCTCGTGATGGCGGACGACCCGGACGTCCGGGCCGCCCGCCTCGGTCTGCTGGCCTCGGTGCGGGATCTGGCGGACGGCGTGTTGGACTGGGCGGCGTTGCCTCGGTCCTGAGTCAGGGCGGCGGTTTCAGCTGGCGCAGGGTGTAGCCGTTGCCGGCCGGGTCGATGGCCCTGGTGGCCTGCTTGAACAGGTACTCGGCTCGTTCGTAGGAAAGGCGCCCGCGGCCGGTCTCCGGGCACAGGTCGGCCTGGGCCGGCGGGCGGGCCGGGGCGGGGCGTCGGTCGGCGAGGAACAGCGGGCCGTGCGTCCGGCCTGCGACGAGATCGGGGAGCAGCCGGGCGGTCCCGGCACGCCAACTCACCCACGTCGCGCCGATGTGTGCGCGCCGGTCGTCCAGGTCGAGCTGCTCGACGTTGAGCGACAGCACCGTGCGCACCGCGGCCGCCGACTCGTGCAGCAGTTGCCACAGGGTCCGTTCCCGCAGCCGCAGGTCGGGCCGGCGGCACAGCGCTGCCAGGCGTGCCGCCTCGATCGGCGCCGCCCTCGGCCGGGTCTCGGCGCGCCGGTCCAGACCAGAGGCGAGATCGTCCAGTGCCGCCCACGCGCCGAACGACCGAATGGCCGCCCGGTGCCGGTTCCAGGTGGCGGCGGCCGCGCCGCCCCAGGCCGTCTCGAATACTCGAGCCACCGCGTCGGCGGTCAGCGACGTCAGCGGCAGCCGCTCGCCAAGCGCCAGGCACAGGCGGCGCATGGTCTGCCCGTAGGAGCGGATCGTCTGCGCGTCCAGGTCGTCGCGGGCGAGAAAGTCCCGCGCGGCCACGCCGAGCGTGACGGCATCCGTGCTGGCCGGCCCGAGCGCGTCCGCGCGTCGGCGCAGGAAGTCCCGCTCCGCGACGTTGCGGGCGAGCGACGCGGCCCGTTCGAACTCCAGCCGCGCGTCGTCGAACCGTCCTAGTTGGACGAGCAGGTCGCCGCGAACGCCGGGCAGCAGGTGGTAGTCGCGCAACGCCGGATCGTCGAGCAGGTCGTCCACCAGGTCGAGACCGGCCTGCGGCCCGCGTGCCCTGCCGAGGGCGACGGCCCGGTTGAGCTGGACGACCGGGGTCGGCAGCAACCTGGCCAGCGCCTGGTACAGCGTGGCGATCTGGGGCCAGTCGGTGTCCTGCGCGCTGCGTGCCTGCGCGTGACAGACGGCGATCGCGGCCTGGAGCACATACGGGCCCGGCGGGCCGCCGAGGTCGCGAGCCCGCAGCATGGCGGTGAAACCGCGGCGGATCAGCAGTTGGTCCCAGCGTCCCCGGTCCTGTTCGTGCAACTGGACGGGCTCGCCCGCCGGGCCGGTGCGCGTTGCCGAGCGGGACGCCTGAATCTCCATCAGCGCCACCAACCCGTGCACCTCGGCCTCGTGCGGTGCGAGTTCGGCGAGCAGCCGACCGATGCGCAGCGCCTCGAGGCACAGGTCCAGCCGGATCAGGTCGTGCCCGGACGTCGCGGAGTATCCCTCGTTGAAGATCAGGTAGATGACGTCGAGCACCGACGACAGGCGTTGCGCCAGTTCAGCGCCGTCGGGCAGGTCGAACGGCACCCGCTCGTCGGCCAGCGTCCGCTTGGCAACGGCGATACGCTGCGCGATGACCGGCTCGGTGACCAGGAATGCCCGCGCGATCTCCGCCGCGGTGAGCCCGCCGACCAGCCGCAGCGTCAGCGCGACCCGTGCCGGGGTGGGCAGCATCGGGTGGCAGGTGATGAACATCAGCCGCAGGACGTCGTCGCGCTCGGGCTCCTGCTGCTGGTCCTGCTCGTGGGCGAGTTGCTCCTGCTTGCGTGCCAGGCGTTGCGCGCGCCGAATGTGATCGACGGCGCGACGTTTGGCGATGGCCATCAGCCAGGCGCCTGGGTTGTCCGGGATGCCGGCGGACGGCCACTGCTCAAGCGCGGCGACCAGGGCATCCTGGGCGAGTTCCTCGGCGAGGCCGACGTCCCGGACCAGGCGCGTCAGCCCGGCGATGATCTTCGCGGACTCGAGCTTCCATACCGCGTCGATCGTGCGGTTGGCATCGGTCACGACGCCGATGAGAGCACCGCCCTCGCCGGGTTGACAAGGGCGGCGCACTCATCCGGGTTCACGGGCCGAACACTTCCTGGATCGTGCTCGAGCTGTCACCGACCATCTTGACGAACCGGCGGCCGATCTCGATGGCCTCCTCCTTGGAACGGACCTCGATCAGCGCGAAGCCGCCGATCGCCTCCTTGGCCTCGGTGAACGGCCCGTCGGTCAGCGTGATCTCGCCGTCGGCCAACGTGACCCGCACGCCGCCCGCCTCGAGGCCGCCGGTGACGAGCAGGATGCCGGCCGCGGTCAGCTCCTCGATGAACTTGCCCATCTCGACGTACAGGTTCTCGTCGGGCGGCGGGGTGGTGTCGGTGGTCCTGGACGTCATCAGGAAACGCATGGTCGTTCTCCTTGGTTCGCGGTTGCTGTGCCTGACACGTCAACGTCGGACACGCGATGTGACAGGGAATTCAGCTGTTCCCTGTCACATCGGCTGTCCGACGCGTTGGCGACCACCTCAAGAAAGGCTCCGGACATGACCGACATCCTGACCCCCGCGACCGCGACCGCCAACACCACCTCGGCCCGCACGCTGCTCACGTGTGGCGCCATCGCCGCTCCGCTCTGGGCGGCGGTGTCGTTGGCCCAGGCGGCCACCCGCCCGGGTTTCGACCTGACCCGCCACCCGCTCAGCGCGCTGAGCAACGGTTCACTCGGCTGGCTGCAGATCGTGAACTTCCTGGTCGCCGGCGTGCTGAGCGTCCTCGGCGCGGCCGGCCTGCGCGCAGCCATGCACGGCGCCGTCGGCGGCCGGTGGGTGCCTCGGCTGGTCGCCGTCAACGGCGTCGGCATGATCGCGGCAGGAGTGTTCGTGCTGGATCCGGGCGACGGCTTCCCGGTCGGCACCCCGCCCGGGCAGCCCACGGCGCTGAGCTGGCACGGCTACGGCCACCTCGCCGCCGGCTCGATCGCCTTCATCGCCCTGATCGCCGCCTGCTATGTCCTCGGCCGCCACTACAGCCGAGCCGGCGACCGCCGCAACGCCGTCGCCTCCCGAGTGGCCGGCACCGCCCTGCTGGTCGGCGACGCATGGGCATCCGGCGGCGGCATGGCCGGTTCGCTCACCCTGGCCATCGGCGCCATCACCGCGATGCTCTGGGTCTCGGTGGTCGCCGCCCGCTACCGCCGCTGACCCGCCCCATCCCGCTACCGGCGCTGACACATCCCGCTACCGCCGCTGACCCGCCACATCCCGGCCCCGGTGCTGCCAGCCACCCGGCAGCACCGGGGTCAAGCCGCGTTCCGCGGATCGGCAACCACGCCGGTCGCCGGCGCCTCACACCACGTCGCACTCGACTGATCCATCGCCGCTCCCGTCTCATCGGTGGACCTCACCCCGCCAGCTTCCCCGAGAACCGAGAACGTGGCAGCCAGTTGTCCACACCGGCCGCAGTTGTCCACAGGTCACTCCGCCAGCCCAAATCGCTACTCCAAAATGGACTAGACTGGACTCGGGGGGCGCCCCGATGGAAGCGTCCGATTTTTGCTGCTGGTCGCAAGCAGGCGGGACTTCGGGGCTTGGCCGGACTACGGCTTTCCCAAGGGCGGCTTGCGTTTCGACCCGGCCCGGAGGATTTGGACCGCCTTGATCTTAACAGTCCTAAGCGGACTGTCGCACCACCAGTTCCGTCGGCAGCGTCATCGTCTGCTCGATCTCCTCGCCGCGCACCAGGCGCAGCAGTTGGCGGGCCATCTGGCGGCCGATCTCCAGGATCGGCTGGCGGATCGTGGTCAACGGGGGATCGGTGTACTGGGCAAGGGCGATGTCGTCGAAGCCGATCACGGCAACGTCGTCGGGCACCCGGCGGCCCGCCTTGCGCAGCGCCTGCAGCGCGCCGTCCGCCATCAGGTCCGATGCGACGAACACCGCGTCCAGTCGTGGATCGTCCTCGAGCAGCTGCCGCATCGCGGTGGCGCCAGAGCCGAGGGTGAAGTCGCCGACCGCAACGATCGACCTACGGGCGGAGTCGCGCAGTGCGTCCCGGTAGCCGGTGAGCCGGTCGATGCCGCCGATCATGTCCTGCGGGCCGGCGATCGTGGCGATCCGGGTGCGGCCGGTGTCCAGCAGGTGCCGGACGGCGGTGGCCGCGCCACCGACGTTGTCCACACCCACACAGGGGGGTGACGTCGGGCCGAGTGAGCGTTCGTTGCACACCACCGGGATGCCGATCCTGGTCAGCGCGGCCGGCAGCGGGTCGGCGCCGTGCAGTGACGCCAGCATCACGCCGTCCACGTGGTGCGCTGCGACGGACCGCTCGATCCTGGCGTGGCTCGCCTCGGAACCGGCCAGCATCAGCACGAGCTGCTTGTCGGCCAGCTCGAGCTGCTGGCTGACGCCCTGGATCACGCCGGGGAAGAACTGGTCGTCGGAGAACACCCGACTGGTGGTCTCCGGTAGGACGAGCGCGATCAGGTCGGTACGCTGGGTGACCAGGGTGCGCGCCGCGTGGTTGGGCACGTAACCGAGCTCTTCGACCGCCCTGCGCACCGACTCGGCGCTGGTCGGGGTGACCGGCATGCCGTTGACCACGCGGGAAACCGTTGCCCTGGACACCCCGGCCCGTGCCGCGACGCTGTCCAGGGTGGGTCTGCCGCGACCCGCCGACGCCCTGACCATACCTGTCCCTCCCGCTTTCGCTCCCACTGAGAGCGCTTACCACGAGGGTAGATGGCCGATCACCGAAGTGCCCGCCGTTCGGGTCGAGTGTCCGCCTCGAGATTTTCTGCATCGATTTTTAACCGGTCGGCAACAAGTTCCGGAACCGGAACGATCTGGTCTTAACCGGTTGCGCAACGTGGTTGGGCGAGGTGTTCCGGCAGGTCGGAACCGCTGTGCGGGTCTTGACACCCTCTGGCCGGCGGAGCGACCCTACGGCCTGAGAGCGCTCTTAACGAGACTCGCAGAGCCACCGAAATGCTGGTCGACTACGTGCGCGTCGCGCAGTGGTAGTCCCGGCAGACCCGGTGTGGCGCGGTCGGCCCGGTTCCCGGTCGCGCCACACCGGACGCTCCTAGCCCAGGGAGAGTCATGAGCACGGTCCGCCCACTGCGCAGGATGTGGTTGCTGCTGGCCGCGGCGGCGCTCGTCGCCATGGCCGTCGTCAGCACGCCGGTCTCGTCGGCCGCGGCCGGCACCCTGCTGTCGCAGGGCAAGCCGACCACCGCGTCGTCCACCGAGAACGCCACGTTCCCGGCCGCCAACGCGACCGACGGCAACACCGGCACCCGGTGGTCCAGCGCGTTCAGCGACCCGCAGTGGCTCCAGGTGGACCTCGGGTCCACCCAGACCATCGGCCAGGTCGTGCTGCAGTGGGAGGCGGCCTTCGCCACGGCGTTCCAGATCCAGGTGTCGCCGGACTCATCGACGTGGACCACGATCTTCTCGACAACGACCGGCACCGGCGGCACCCAGACACTGAACGTGACCGGCAGCGGCCGCTTCGTCCGGATGAACGGCACGGCACGAGCCACCCAGTTCGGTTACTCGCTGTGGGAGTTCCAGGTGTTCGGCCCCGGCACGACCGCCACGTGCAACACCGCCAACGTCGCCGTCGGCCATCCGACCACGGCGTCGTCCACCGAGAACGCGTCGTTCCCGGCCGCCAATGCAACGGACGGCAACCCCGGCACCCGCTGGTCCAGCGCGTTCGGTGACCCCCAGTGGTTGCAGGTCGATCTCGGCCAGTCACAACAGGTCTGCGGCGTCCAGTTGCAGTGGGAGACCGCGTTCGCCACGGCGTTCCAGATCCAGGTGTCGCCGGACGCGTCGACGTGGACCACGATCTTCTCGACAACGACCGGCACCGGCGGCACCCAGAACCTGGCCGTGACCGGCACCGGCCGCTTCGTCCGCATGAACGGCACCGCCCGCGCCACCCAGTTCGGCTATTCGCTGTGGGAGTTCGGCATCAACATCGTCGGCAGCGGTGGGGGTGGTGGCGGTGGGGGCGGCAACGGCGTCTGCCCGTGGGTCGGGTCCACCGCGCCGGTCGCCACCCGGGTGGCACAGGTGATGGCGCAGATGACGCAGGACCAGAAGATCGCCATGCTGCACGGCAACGGCAACTCGTCGCCCTACATCGGCAACGTCAGCGCCATCCCGTCGCTGTGCATCCCGGCGATCGGCCTCCAGGACGGGCCGGGCGGCCCCGGTGACGGCGTCGGCGGGGTCACGCAGCTGCCCGCGCCGGTGGCCGGCGCCGCGACCTGGGACGTCGCGCTGGAGAAGCAGTACGGCACGGTGGCCGGCAACGAGGACGCCGGCAAGGGCGTCAACGTCTCGCTCGGCCCGACACTGAACATCGCGAGGGATCCCCGTTGGGGCCGTGGTTTCGAGACGTTCAGCGAGGACCCGTTCCTGACCGGCCAGATGGCCAGCGCCGAGATCCAGGGCCTGCAGAGCCAGGGCGTGATGGCGCAGGCCAAGCATGCTGCGGCCTACAACCAGGAGACCAACCGGAACTCGGCCGCCGACAACGTGATCGTGGACACCCGGGTGTTGGAGGAGATCTACCTGCCCGGTTTCCAGGCGGCCGTCCAGCAGGGCGCCGCGGCATCCGTGATGTGCGGCTACAGCGTGGTCAACGGCATCTTCGACTGCGAGAACCCGTTCCTGCTCAACACCGCGCTCTACCAGCAGGCGGGCTTCGGCGGGTTCGTCGCGTCCGACTTCGGCGCGCTGCACTCGGCCGCACCGGCCGCGAACGCCGGCATGACCATGGAGATGCCGGGTGCCGCGTTCTTCGGCTCCGGGCTGGCCAGCGCTGTCGCGGGCGGCCAGGTCAGCCAGGCGACGCTGGACACGATGGTCAGCCGGGTCCTGACGCAGATGTTCGCGTTCGGCATGTTCGACAAGCAGCCGACCGGCAACACCGGCACCGTCGTCACCACACCCGCGCACGTCACGACCGCGAAGCAGGTCGCGGAGGAGGGCACGGTGCTGCTGAAGAACAACGGCGTGCTGCCGCTGTCCACGTCGACGACCAAGTCGATCGCGATCATCGGCGCCGACGGCGGGGCAGGCGTGTCCAGCGTCGGCGGTGGCAGTGCCACCGTCACGTCGTCGGGCACCGTGTCGCCGTTGACCGGCATCCAGAACCGTGCCGGCACCGGGGCTACCGTGCAGTTCAACGACGGCTCGAACGTCGCGTCGGCCGTGACGCTGGCGCAGAGTTCCAACGTGGCCATCGTGTTCGCCCAGTACCCGCAGAACGAGGGCACCGACAACGCCAACATCGACCTGCCGGGCAACCAGAACCAGCTGATCAGCTCGGTCGCGGCGGCCAACCCGCGCACGATCGTGGTGCTGAACACCGGATCCGCTGTCACCATGCCGTGGCTGGGCTCGGTGGCCGGCGTGTTCGAGAACTGGTACCCCGGCCAGGAAGCCGGCGACGCCATCGCCGCGCTGCTGTTCGGCGACGTCAACCCGTCCGGCAAGCTGCCCGTCACGTTCCCGAACAGCCTGGCCGACGTGCCCGCGCACACCGTGGCGCAGTGGCCGGGCGCGAACAACCAGGTGCAGTACTCCGAAGGGCTGAACGTCGGCTACCGCTGGTACGACTCGCAGAACATCACACCGCTGTTCCCGTTCGGATTCGGCCTTTCCTACACCTCGTTCGCGTTCAGCAACCTGCACGTCGGTGCGCTGACGAACGGCACGGCGACCGTGACGGCCACGGTCACCAACACCGGCAGCCGCGAGGGCGCCGACGTGGCCGAACTGTACGTGGACGCACCGGCGGCCGTCGGCGAGCCGCCGCACCAGCTCAAGGCCTTCCAGCGGGTGGACCTGCAGCCGGGCGCCAACCAGACCGTCACGTTCACCGTGACCCAGCACGACCTGGCGCACTGGGACGACGCGGCCGCCAACTGGATCGCCACCGCTGGCTCGTACGGCATCCTGGTCGGCGACTCGTCCCGCAGCCTGCCGCTGTCCGGCGCCGTCACCGTGCCGACCACCGTCACCGGCGCCGCGCTGACCAACACCGGCGGCCCGGCCACCGTCACGGTGACCAACCCGTTCGGCATGAGCAGCCCGGTGCACAAGGCGGTCTCGCTGCCCATCCGCGCGCAGGACAGCGCGTCCGGCCGAACCGTCACGTTCACCGCGACCGGCCTGCCGCCCGGCCTGGCCATCAGCGCGGCCGGCCTGATCTCCGGGACCGCGGGCCAGGCCGGCACGTACACGGTCACGGTGACCGCAACGGACAACGCGGGTGCCAACAGCAGCGCCACCTTCGTATGGACGGCAACGTAAACCCGAGTTGTCCACAGGCCAGAAATTCGCAGTGCGCCGTCCGGTCCACTTCGGGCAGTGTCGATGTCATGACCACGCACCCGCAACCGACCCGCACGGCCTGGCCGATCCGCCGGCTCACCCCGACGGATCTGCCCGGCTGCCTGCTACTGGCCCAGGACCGCCAGTGGCTGGCCGAGGAACACAAGTGGCGGCTGCTGTTCGCCGTCGGCGACGTGTACGGCATCGACGATCCGGCCGGCGGCCTGGCCGCCGTCGTCGTCTGTATAGGATACGGCCGCGAACTGGCCGGCATCGGCATGATGCTGGTCGCCGCCCGCCACGAACGACAGGGCCTTGGCAGACGCCTGATGCGGC
Organism: Candidatus Melainabacteria bacterium; assembly: GCA_963702275.1. Taxonomy (GTDB): domain Bacteria; phylum Actinomycetota; class Actinomycetes; order Mycobacteriales; family Pseudonocardiaceae; genus DATEPR01. The sequence continues at coordinate 23,618 of CAVPCF010000002.1, read as the reverse complement.
ACGCGCTGGCCAACACCGATGCCGCCACCGTCTGGCTGACGGCGACCGCCCACGGCCGCCCGCTGTACGAGAAGGTCGGCTTCCGCGCGATCGACCACTGCACCAACTACAGCGGCCACTTCCACCCCGGCGAACCGACCGGCATCCGCTCCCGCCTGGTGACCGAGGCCGACCTCCCGGCGATCCAAGCCATGGACGCCGAGGTGTTCGGTGCCCCGCGCCCCGACGTGTTACGCCGACTGCCGAGCTTCCTGGACGAGTTCCGCCTGGTCGATGGCGAGAACGGCCCGGCTGGCTACGGCGGCCGCTGGCGCAACACGGACAACATGGTGATCGGCCCGGTGATCGCAGCCGACCTGCCGACCGCCCGAACGCTGCTGTCCGATCTCGCCGCTCCGGTCGCCGGCCCGGTCCGCCTCGACCTGATGCACGAGCGCCCTGAGCAGATCACCTGGGCCACCGCACACGGCTTACAGCCAACCGGAACAACAACGGTGATGATTCACGGCGCGGACCTACCAGGTGACCGAAACCGCCTGTACGACCCACTGATGGTCGCGATGGGGTGACCAGCGGTCGATGCCGGGCGGCACGGAAAGGACTGGCGAAGGCTGACACCGCAAGATGATGGCTGCCTGAGAAGAGTCGACTCACACTCGCTCAAGCTTCGGGTAACGGTGATGATGGAGGTGTGCGACTAAGAGCGTGGCTAGGTGGCCTGAGCGGTCGCAGGCGGGTCTACACGGCGGTGATCGCGGCCCTGGTGGTCGCGTTGGTCGGCGTGGTCGTGGTGCGGTTGACGGTCGGGTCGGCAGGCCCGCCGACACCGGTCGGTCTGCCGTCCCAGGCGCGCCAGGGCACGGTGCTCCTGGTGCCCGGCTACGGCGGCAACACCGGCTCACTCACCACACTGGCCGGTCGACTGCGTGCGGCGGGCCGAACGGCCGATGTCGTGCCCCTGCCCGGCGACGGCACCGGTGACCTGCTGGCCCAGGTCGATGCCCTGAACACGGCCGTGAACACGGCCCTCGCCGCCGGCGCGGTGTCGGTGGACGTGGTCGGCTACTCGGCCGGGGGACTGGTCGCCCGACTGTGGGTGGCGCGCGACGCGGGCGAGCACCGGGCTCGGCGCGTGGTGACGCTCGGCGCGCCGCTGCACGGCACCCAGGTCGCCGCCGCCGGCACCGCCCTGGTGCCGGGCGCGTGTCCGCTGGCGTGCCAGCAGTTGGTGCCCAGCAGTGCGCTGCTGCGCGGCGTGAATGCCCAGCCGCTGCCGGCCGCCCTGCCGTGGCTGTCGTTGTGGACCGAGGACGACCAGACGGTCATCCCACCGGATTCGGCCCGGCTCACCGGTGCGGTGAACGTGCCGCTGCAACAGGTCTGCCCCGGTGTCCAGGTGACCCACAGCGAACTGCCGGCCAACCCGCTGGTCACCGGCATCGTGCTGGCGGCGCTGGACAACCCGGTCCTCAGCGCGCCGCAACCCGCCCAGTGCCACGAGCTGACGGCGGCTGGGCAGGCTAGCTCGTGATGTCCTTGCTCGACATGTTCGCCCATGCGGCGCCAAGGAACACCACGAGATAACAGGCCTGGACGATCAGGCCGCGTTCGATGTTGTGCCAGAAGATCGGCGACCGGAAGAAGTCGATCCAGGACAGCCAGTAGTTCGTCGGCAGATAAGGCTTGACCACCGCCGCCGCGTCCAGTGTGGTCAGCACCTCGCTGGTGATCAGGATAGCCAGCGTGCCCAACGCGGCACCGAGCCCCGAGTCGGTAAGCGTAGACAGGAACAACGCGATGACGCCGACACCCACCATCGCGAACACGATGTAGCCGATCGCGGCCAGCAACCGCAACGCAAGGTCAAGCGGACTCAACGACGTGCCCGACAACGACGTCACACCACCCGGCTGCCCAACCGCCGCAGCCTGCCCAACGCCAAAAAGCCCAACCCCGATGAGGTAGGAGGTGAGCACGATCAACCCGATCGCCACCACGATGAAAGACGGCGATACCGATCAGCTTCGCCACCAACAGCCGGCTACGCCCAACCGGCCGGATCAGCAGATAACGCAACGTGCCATGCGCGGCCTCACCGGCCACCGCGTCCCCCGCGAACGTGGCCACCGCGATCGGCAGAAAGATCGGCAACACCAAAGCCAACGCGGCCGCCGGAAACAGCGACCCGTTGCGCTCCACAGCCGACAGAAACGCGGCCCCCTGCCCAGGCGGCGGCGTCAGATGCGTAGTGGCGAGAAACACCGCGACCACAGCGGGCAGCGCACACAACAACAAGACGCTGACCCACATCCTGGGCCGCAGAAACAACTTCCGCAGCTCAACAGCGATCACAACGCACCACCCTCAACCGGCTCACAAAGTCAAACGGACTGTCCACAGCAAACTTGGTTGTCCACAACTTCCCGCCGACTACCCCATTCAGGGCTTGACAGGCATAGAGTGGAAAAGGGCCGTAGCCCCCAGGGTTGGGCGGGGGTGTGTCCCGCGTTCCAGCCAATTTGTGCCCACGATCCGGCACGGCCGGCCAGTCGGGCAGGGCAGGATCGCCGCGGCGATCCTGGTGCCGATCGCATCGCGCGGGACGCTCCGGCAACGGATTGATCCGGTGGATCTGGACGGCTTCGAGGCGCTCGGCCGCGAGTGCCGGACGGCCCCGGAAACCTTGCGCATACGGCTGACCTGTGGGTACCAGCAGGCGGGTTGCGCTCGTGTCCCTGGACGGAGCCGCCGAGCCGAACCGATTCGACCTACTTGGCTGCCGTGTTGTCGGGCCGGTTGATTCGGGGTGGTCGTTTGGTAGCCGGAGGTTGGTCGGGCTGTGCCGGGTTGTGCTCGTGTCCTTGGATAGGGCTGTTGGGCCGAGCCGATTCGAGGTGCCTGGCCGCTGCGTTACCGGGGTGGCTGGTTCGGGGTGCTCGTTTGGTGGCCAGAATCCTGCCTGGCTGTGCCGGGTTGTGCTGGCGCTCCTGGGAACGGATCGCCGTGCAGGGCCCGGACGCAGCGGAACTGGCCAGGGTGACCGCCCGCCGGGCTGCCGGCGTGCACCGCGACACCGATCGGGTGATCTCCAGGGTGCTGGTGGCTGGGCTGTTGGCCCGAGCCGGGTCGGGGTGCTTGGCCCGCGCGTTACCGGGCCGGCTGATTTGGGGTGGCCGTTTGGTGGCTGGCGGTCGGCCGGGTTGTGTGGGGTTGTGCTGGTGTCCCTGGGTCGGGCTGTTGGGCAGAGTCGGGGCGGCGTGCTTGGCCGCCGCCTTGCCGGGCCGGCTGATCTGGGGTGGTCGTGTGGTGGCCGGAGGTTGGCCGGGTTGTGTCGGGTGGTCGTGGGTCGGGCTGTTGGCCCGAGCCGGGTCGGGGTGCTTGGCCGCTGGATTGCCGGGGTGGTTGGTTCGGCGCGGTCGTGTGGTGGCCAGAGGCTGGCCGGGCTGTGCCGGGTTGTGCTGGTGCTCCTGGGTCGGGCTGTTGGGCTGTGCCGGGTCGGGGTGTTTGGCTGCCGCGTTACCGTGCCGGCTGATTTGGGGTGGTTGTGTGGTGACTGGCGGTTGGCCGGGTTGTGCCGGGTCGAGCCGGTGTCCCTGGGTCGGATTGTTGGGCTGAGCCGAGGCGGGGTGCTTGGCCGCCGCACCGGGCCGGCTGATCTGGGGTGACCGTTTGGTGGCCGGACGCCGACCCAACCGCGCCAGGTTGTGCGGTGCGCTGCGGACGGAATGTCCGAGGCCTTGCCGGGCACACCGATCGGCGAGTGCGGGACGTGGTTCGTCACGACGTGCCGCCGTTGGTGCCTACTCGGTCCGTGCCATGGCCGGTTACCTCGAAGACGACCTGTTCCAACGTTCGGCGTTCCGGGGCGATCTCGCGGACCTGGACCCCGCCGCCGACGAGGCGGGCGTTCAGTTCGGCCGGGTCGGTGGCGCGGATCACCAGGCGGCTGCCGTCGCGGAGTTCGACCTGGCCGTCCAGCATGGACACGACCGCGGCCGGGTCCGGCGTGTCCACCACGACCCGGCCGGTCGGGGCGTGCAGGGTGGCCAGTTCTTCCTCCAGTACCAGGCGACCCCGGTCCACGATGCCGACCCGGTCGCACAACTCGTCCACTTCGGACAGCAGGTGGCTGGACAGGAACACCGTGGTGCCGTTGCGGTTCAGCTCGATCAGCAGGTCCCGGATCTCGCGGATTCCTCGTGGATCAAGGCCGTTCGTCGGCTCGTCCAGGATCAGCAGGCGCGGCTGGCGCAGCAGGGCCGCGGCGAGGCCGAGACGTTGGCGCATGCCCAACGAGTACGTGCGCACCGGGCGGCGGTCGATGCCGGCAAGGCCGACGCGGGCCAGCGCCTCCTCGATCCGGTTGCGTCGGTCCCGGCGCGACGACGACGGGCCCGCCGCGTCGATGATCGCCAGGTTCGTGCGGCCGGACAGGTGGGGGATCGCGGCCGGGCCTTCCACCAGGGCGCCGATCTGGGGGAGGGCCGCGCGAACCTGCTTGGGCACCGGGTGGCCCAACAACGTGATCTCGCCGCTGGTCGGGTAGACCAGACCGAGCAGCATCCGGACCAGCGTGGTCTTGCCCGATCCGTTCGGGCCGAGAAAACCGTAGCGGTCGCCTTCGCGGACCGTCATGCTCACGCCGTCGACGGCCACCGTCGGGCCGAACCGTTTGGTCAGCCAGCTCGTCACGATCAGGTCGGTCATCCGGCCGGCCTGACCGTGGGGCGGAAATCAGCCAGTTCGGTGGCCGCCTGCTGGAGAGCCGTGTGATCCACGAAGCCGGCCACCAGATACGTGCGGAACCGGAGATCGACGACCATCACGGTCAGCAGTGGAATCTGGATCAGCACCGCGTGTCCCCTTGTCATGTGGATCGTGGTCGCCCCGGCCTTCGTCATGGTGTCCTGGGCCGACTCACCGACGTTGTCCGGTATCGGCAGCGCCACGAACGTGGACATGCCGTTGCCGTACCGGCCGACGCCGGGCAGGCCCGGTATCTGCGGCTGGAGCAACTGACCGGCCAGTTGCACGGGCAACGGGAACCGGCCCAGCTGGTTGAGCGCGCTGAGCACGTTCGGCGCCGCAGCAAGGCTCACGCCGGCCGCGTCGACGGGCGGGCTGAGCGTCGCGTCGGACGGATTGGCACGGGTCAGGTCCACGAACTGGCTGACCATGATCGGCTTCGCGCCGCCCCGGGCGGTCACCTCCACCTGCAGTGGGAGGCCCGTGGCCGGATCGGCCCAGATGTCCACCTGGCCGACCGTGGTCGCCGGGTCGGTCGGCCGCAGCCGCAGGCCGGCCGCGGTGATCCCGGCGATCCGCCGCGTCGGCAGGCTCACCACCGGGTCGACCGGGTCCAGCGCCAGTATCCGCCGGGCCAGGTCGGGTGGTACGAGGTCGCCCGCCCTTGGCAGCCGGACCTGCTCGGTGCCGACGATCTCGGTGAGCAGATTGGTGCCGTAATCCCACGTGTAGACACCTTCGGGGGTCTGGTAGACGTCCCGCTCACCGAGCGTGTTGACCACGTCGACCCGGTTCTGGTTCTGCGACCGGTACCAGACCCTGATGTCGGTGAAGCCGCTGAGCAGGCTGGTCACGTCGCTGAGCTGGGGCAGGCTGGGCAGGCCCAGCTCGGCCTGCGTCTTGACGTAACCGGTGTACGCCTCGCCCGCCGAGTCGATGATGCGCTGCCGCAGCACCCCTGCGCCGGGTTCGGCGCCGGACACCGGCAGGCTCGCGAGCACGGTCGGGACCGCGCACGCGACGACCGCGGTGGCCGCCACCAGCGCCCACCGACCCAGTGCTCTGCGGCTGTGCACGCTGCCGCGTATCGCCATGAATCGATCCATCCGCAGGCCGTGGTCCACCAAATGGTGAACCATATGCACCCTTATACAGTCAGAGCATGAGTGGCGGTGTGAGGTCGACGACCCGCCCCCGGGACTGTCCGGGCTTTCCGCAGCTCTGGACCGCGTCCACGGTGTCCGACTTCGGCACCTATGTCACGGCGTTGGCGTCGCAGGTGCTGATCGTGGTGAACCTGCACGCGTCGGCCACCGACGTCGGTCTGGTGAACGCGGCGCGCTGGCTGCCGTACCTGCTGTTCGGGCTGTTCGCCGGGGTGTTCGTGGACCGGCGCCGCAGGCTGCCCGTGCTCATCGGCACGGATCTGGGCCGCGCGCTACTGCTCGGGGCGATTCCGGTGCTCGCGGCGCTCGGCGGGCTGAGCGTGCCGGTGGTCATCGTGCTGATGGTGCCCTTCGGTGCGCTGTCGGTCCTCAACGACGCCGCCGACCAGTCGCTGCTGCCATCGGTGGTCACGCCGGCCGCGCTGGGCAGGGCCAACGTCAGGCTGCAACAGAGCATGTCCGCGGCCCAGACCACGGGCCCGCTGGTCGGCGGCGGGCTGGTGGCCGCGCTCGGCGCCCCGCTCGCCGTGCTGGTCGACGCCGCCTCCTACCTCTTCTCCGGGCTGCTGCTGACGACGATCCGGGTGCACGAGCGGCCCCGCGAACCGAGGGCGCGCCGGCACGTGCTCGCCGAGCTGCATGAGGGCGTCGCCTGGGTGTACCGGCATCCGATGCTCGCGCCGATGGCGTTGACGGCGCACGGCTGGTTCCTGTTCAACAGCCTGCTGGTCACGGTGTCCGTGCCGTTCATGCTGCGCGACGCCGGCCTCGACGCGCTCGGTCTCGGTGTCAGCTACGCGTGTGCCGGGGTCGGCGGGGTGCTGGGCGGCACGCTGTCCGGCCGGGCCGCCCACGTGCTGGGCGCCGGGCAGGCGGTCGTGCTCGCGCAGGCCCTGTTCCCGGCGGCGTTCACCCTGGTGGTGCTGGCATCGCACGGCGGGGTGGCGCTGGTCATGATCTCGGCCGGGTGGTTCCTGTTCGGGCTGGGCGTCGGCCTTGGCAGTCCCATCGAGCAGACCTACCGGCTGCAGGTCACGCCGGATCACCTGCAGGGCAGGATGATCGCCACCATGCGGTCGTTCAACTGGGGGATGAACGCCGTCGGCGCGCCGATCGGCGGGCTGCTCGCGGACCGGATCGGCTACCGCCCGACGCTGTGGCTGGGGATCGGCGGTGTCGCGGCGATGGCCGTCGCGATCGGCTGCTCCCGCTTCCGCGAGGCCAGCCTGTCCGACACCTTGGCGTCGTCGCGGGTGTAGCTAGCTGCCCTGCCCGGGAATACGTTTCGCGGTACCCTGCGTTCCAGAGGTAGTTGAATACGCAACCACCTATCAGGAGGTGTACGGCCATGGCAGCCGTTACCGCGGACACACTGACCCTGCCACGGGTCACCGGAGCCGGCCTCGGCGACACCGAGCGCCCGGTGCTGGCGATCTCGACCGCCCCGGCAGGTCTTGAGGGCGAAGGCTTCCCGGTTCGCCGGACGATGGCCGGCATCCGGTACGAGTACCTCGACCCGTTCATCATGATGGACCACATGGGCGAGGTGGACTACGCGGCGGGCGAGCCCAAGGGCACCAACTGGCACCCGCACCGCGGCTTCGAGACGGTGACCTACCTGATCGAGGGACAGTTCATCCACCAGGACAGCCACGGCGGCGGTGGCGTGATCACCGAGGGCGCCACGCAGTGGATGACCGCCGGCAGCGGCCTGCTGCACATCGAGACCCCGCCAGAGGCGCTGGTCGAGCAGGGTGGCCTGTTCCACGGCTTCCAGCTGTGGGTGAACCTGCCGGCCAAGGACAAGTTCCTCACGCCGGCATACCAGCCGGTCGAGGCCAGCCAGGTGTTGCTGCTGGCCAGTGCCGACGCGGGCGCGCTGCTGCGGGTCATCGCCGGCAACGTCGGTGGCCACGTCGGCCCCGGTTCGACGCACACCCCGATCACCCTGCTGCACGCCTCGATCGCGGCCGGTGCCCAGCTGTCGCTGCCATGGCAGCCCGACTACAACGCGCTGGCCTACGTGATGGCGGGCGCGGGCACGGTCGGCGCCAAGGCGGAGCCGATCCACGCAGGGCAGTTGGCGGTGTTCGGCGCGGGCGACCGGATCACCATCGCGGCCGACCAGAAGCAGGACAGCCGCACCAGCTCGCTGGAAGTGATCATCCTGGGCGGACAGCCGATCAACGAGCCGATGGAGCACTACGGCCCGTTCGTGATGAACACCCGCGCGGAGCTGGTCAAGGCGCTGGAGGACTACCAGGCCGGCCGGCTCGGCGTGATCCCGCCGGACGCGATCATGCCGCACGTGGCCCGCTGAGTCAGACGGAGTCGACCTGGATCGTCACCGACTCGGTGCCCAGCGTCGGGTGCTCCGCGTAGACGGTGACGGTGCCGGTCTGGCCGCGAACGGTCCGCAGCCACACCGCGGCCGCACCGCCCGCCGACGCGAAGTCCAGCGGGTTGTCGCCGACGAGCACGCCCGGCCCGTCCACGCCGAAGGTCACGTCGCCTTCGACGTAGGGCCGGGCGGCGCCGTGCCGGTCGAGGGCACGCACCTCGATCCGGGTGGCGTCCTGGCCGTCGGCGACCAGCGTCGGGTCGTCGGCGACGCAGCCCAGCACGTCGGCCGTGGTGTCCGGGCTGAACAGCCTGCGCAGCGCCAGCTTGTTGTTGAGGTAGCCGTCGATTCGCAGTTCCGGCCGATGCCCGGCGCGCACGGCGAGGTTGACGGCGAACGGCGGGTAGGCCAGGTGCGGGAAGCCGACCCGGTTCGGTCGGACGCTGGCCACCAGCCGGTTGTCCAGGTACAGCTTCAACCGGTCGCAGTTGGACCAGATCACCGACGAACCCGGCCCGGTGGGCGGCGAACTCGGGCCGAAGTCCCAGTAGAACGCCGGCTCGATCACCACCCGTTTCGCCGGGTCGACCTGCGCGCGGTAGAACGCGGCGCCCAGCTTGGGAATCCGGAAGAAGTCGACGACACCCGGGTACTTCACGCCGTTCACCGAACGATGCCAGCCCGACGCGTAGTCGAAACCGCACCAGGCGAGCAGCCCGCAGTACCGGTCGTCGGCCGCGGCGCGCTCGTGCACCCAGGCGTGCAGAGTGGCCTGATCCTGTTGCACGCCAACGGGATCGGTCCGCCGGTAGGACGGAGGGCCGATGACCGCGCCGACCGCCTCGCTCACCAGGTACGGCACGCCGGTGCGCGGCGGCCGCAGTGTCGGCGGCGCGTGCGGCGCGGTCAGTCTGCTGTAGTCGTTGTAGGCGAACACCGCGGAGCCCGACGTCCTCGGGTACAGCGGCGAGTAGTAGCCACGGTTGCCGGCCACCGCGCCGCTGCAGGGCCGCGACGGATCCAGCTGCCTGGCCAGCTCGTCGGTGTGGCCGTAGAGGGTGAGCTGGCCGAGCGACTCGTTGATCCGGGTGCCCCACACGATGATCGACGGGTGGTTGCGGTCGCGCGTCACCATGGACCGCACGTTGTCCACCACCCGGTCGCGCCAGGCGGCGTCGCCGACGAAGTCCCAGCCGGGGACCTCCTCCCACACCATCAGGCCCAGTTCGTCGCACGCGTCGAGGAACGCGGGGGACTGCGGGTAGTGCGAGCAGCGGACCATGTTGCAGTTCAGCTCGTTGCGCAGGATCTCCGCGTCCTTGCGCTGCACCCGGTCGGGCATGGCGCCGCCGACGAACGGATACCACTGGTGCCGGTTGACGCCGAACAGCTTGCGGCGCCGGCCGTTGAGGAAGAAACCGTTGTCGGTGAACGCGGCCTCACGGAATCCGGTGCGTACGGCCTGCTCGTGCACCTGCTGCCCGTCGATCGACAGCGTGACCCGCACGTCGCACAGCGCCGGGTCGTCCACGTCCCACAGCCGCACGTCCGCCAGCCCGGTGAGCGTCATCGTGGCGGTATTCCTGCCGCGTTGCAGCCCGTCCAGCACGATGGACGCACCGGTGAGCACCGCGCCGCCCTGGGACAGGCTGCTCGCCAGCCGGACCGGCCCGCTCACCGCGGCCGCCGCGTCCACCTCGCACTCGACCACCATGCTCCTGCTCGGGCCGAGCACGTCCACCGGCCGCGCGAACACGTCCGCCACATACGCCTTCGGCGTGGTCCGGACGGTGATCGGCCGGTAGATGCCGGCCGGCTGGTAGAAGTCGATCGCGGAGGGCTGCGGGGAGCGGGCCACGTTCGGCGGCACGTCCTGGTTCCACCGCCCGTCCACGGTCACCGCGAGCACGTTGTCGCCGGGGGCGAGCAGGCCGGTCAGTTCGCAGGTCAGCGGCAGATAGCCGCCCGCGCCCGCGCCGATCCGGCGGCCGTTGAGGTAGACCGTGGCGGCGGACAGGACGCCGTCGAAGGTGAGGAACGCGCGGCCGCGGCGCAGGTCGGCGGGCGCGTCGAAGTGCTGCCGGTAGACCCAGAGCGACTGCCAGTCCGCGGGCTGCCAGCCCTGCCAGGACAGGTCGGTCACGCAGTGCGGCACGGTGACCCTGGCCAGCTGGTCGTCGTCGAACTCGGGATCGGTGCAGCCGCCCACGTACCGGCCGAACAGCCATTCGTTGCCAAGGACGGTGTTGACGGCCGACGACGTCGAACCGAGCAGGGCGGCGCCGAGCGAGGTCGACGCGACCACGCCGACACCCAGCCCGATGAGAAATTTTCGACGCGTTGGCCCGCGTCGCGGCTCGTCGTCACCCACCGCGCGCACGTCGACCACAGCCATACCTCCCCCCGGCAGTACGCATACCTGGACTGCTGCATCGCAGGTAGGACGCGTGTCAGGTCGTCCGGCCCCGCCCCGGATCGTGCCCGACACGCTGTCGATTCTGAGTAAATATTAAGGGATTCGGCTGCCGGACGCATCCGTGGGCACGCCGAGTCATCGGGCGGTCCGGCGGCGCCCTGATGACCGAACCGATCCCGAAGGTGCCGAGCAGGGCAAACGCCCTACTTCACTACTTATTTTTTACCTTATATTGACCCCTGTCCTGTGATGGTCATAACATTTTGCAAGCGACGCAGGGGTGCGGTCCCGCTACGCAGCGTATTCGCGAATCGTCACGGATCTAGGAGGCTCTCGTGTCCGCAGGACAAACGATGCCCGGCGGGGTGCGCGGAACACCGCACCGCCGTCGGCGAACCCTGGCGCTGGCACTGGCGTCCGCCGTCGTGACGGCGGTCGCCACCTGTGTCGCCCTGTTATCGGCGGCACCCGCCAACGCCGCGGTGACCCCGAACATCTTCTACACCATCGTGAACACCAACAGCGGCAAGTGCGTGGACGCACGCGCCGCCGGCACCGCGAACGGCACCGCGGTGCAGCAGTTCACCTGCAACGGCTCCACCGCGCAGGAGTGGCAGTTCCAGACCACCAGCGGCGGCTTCTTCCGGGTCAACAACTTCAACAACGTCGCGGAGGTCTGGGACGTCACCGGCGTGTCCACCGCGGACAGCGCGCCGATCCAGACCTGGACGTACGGCGGCGGCAACAACCAGCAGTGGCTGCCGACCCAACAGTCCAACGGCAGCTACACGTTCACCAGCCGAAACAGCAGCAAGTGCCTTGACACGCCTGGCGCGTCGACCGCGGACAGCGTGCAGTTGCAGCAGTTCACCTGCAACGGCACCGCGGCCCAGTCGTTCAACCTGGTCCCGGTCGGCGGCACCGGCCCGACGACGACCACCACCGGCGCACCGCCGCCGCCCGGGCAGCCCAACTTCGGCCCGAACGTGTTCGTCTTCGACCCGTCGATGTCCTCGGCGACCATCCAGAACCAGCTGACGAACATCTTCAACCAGCAGGCCAGCAACCAGTTCGGCACCAACAGGTTCGCGGTGCTGTTCAAGCCGGGCACCTACAACGTGGACGTCAACATCGGCTTCTACGAACAGGTTCTCGGGCTGGGCTTCCTGCCGGACAACGTGGTCATCAACGGCGGGGTCCACGTGCAGGCCGACTGGAACGGCGGCAACGGAACGCTGAACTTCTGGCGCGGCGCGGAGAACATGCAGGTCAACCCGCCGAGCGGCACGAACACCTGGGCGGTGTCGCAGGCAGACCCGTTCCGCCGGATGGACGTGCGCGGCAACATGCAGCTGGACAACAACGGCTTCACCAGCGGCGGCTACATCGCCGACAGCAACGTGACCGGCCAGATCAACTCCGGCTCCCAGCAGCAGTTCCTGACCAGGGACAGCAACATCGGCAGTTGGACCGGCTCGAACTGGAACATGGTGTTCGTCGGCGTGAACGGCGCCCCTGGCCAGTCGTTCCCCAACCGGCCGTACACGACGGTGGCCCAGGCGCCGGTGGTGCAGGAGAAGCCGTTCCTCTACGTCGACAACGCCGGCAACTACAACGTGTTCGTGCCGGCACTGCGCAACAACTCGTCCGGCACCTCGTGGGCGTCGGGCAACCCGGCCGGCACGTCGATGCCGATCAGCCAGTTCTTCATCGCGCACCCCGGTGACTCCGCGGCGACCATCAACGCCGCGCTGGCCGCGGGTCAGAACCTGTTGTTCACGCCGGGCATCTACGCGCTGGACAGCACGATCAACGTGACCCGTCCGGACACCGTGGTGCTGGGCATGGGCATCGCCACGCTGAAGCCGAACAACGGCGTCGTCCCGATGACCGTGGCCGACGTGGGTGGCGTGAAGATCGGCGGCCTGCTGTTCGACGCGGGACCGACCAACTCGCCGGTCCTGCTGCAGATGGGCCCGGCAGGCTCGTCGGCCGACCACACCGCCGACCCCAGCTCGCTGGACGACGTGTTCTTCCGCATCGGCGGCGCCGGTGTCGGCCAGGCCACCCAGACGCTGGTCGTCAACAGCAACAACGTGATCGGCGACGACATGTGGCTGTGGCGGGCCGACCACGGCTCGGGGGTCGGGTGGACCACCAACAACGCGACCAACGGGATGGTGGTCAACGGCCAGAACGTCACGATGTACGGGCTGTTCGTCGAGCACTACCAACAGTTCCAGGTGATCTGGAACGGCAACGGCGGGCGAACGTACTTCTACCAGAGCGAGATGCCCTACGACCCGCCCAACCAGGCGGCGTTCATGAACGGCAGCTCGCCCGGCTGGGCGTCGTACAAGGTGGCCAACACGGTGACCAGCCATCAGGCGTTCGGCCTCGGCATCTACTGCTTCTTCGAGGCCAATCCGAGTAACCAGGCGGCACACGCGATCGAGACACCGACCGGGTCCGGCATCGGGTTCCACGACATGGTCACGGTGTCGTTGGGCGGCACGGGCACGATCCAGCACATCATCAACAACAACGGTGGCACGGTGAACGGCAGCAGCACGGTCCAGGACCTGACCACCGGTCCGTAGACCGACGCTCCGTCCGAGTGAGGGTGTGCGTCACGGCTTCGGGCCGTGGCGCACACCCTTCTCGTGGTTGGGCACTGAACGGTTGTATGCAACCGTGCCGGAATCGTTGACATGTCACAACGCCACTGTCGACAATCCCACCCGGCACGTGGTCTGTGACGACGTCCGATTCGCCGTCGATGTCGTGCGGAAATGCATTTCGGCAAACGTATGCCATGACGTTGTCGGCATGCCTCGGGCTTTCTGTCCGCACTTACTTCATGGCAACACTTTTACACGGTATTCGGCCACGTCCGGGCACCCCAACAGATCCGATACAGACACTCTGAGCTGCGAAAATGCTGATTCAGTCGAGAAATTCGGGCTATCGGTCCGAAATCTGGCGGCTGTCCTGAAATGGCTGGGCGGTTGGGATTCGAGCCGTTGTGAGGTGACCTCGTCGGCTGCCTGGTTTACTCGAATCCGTTCGCCGGTTCCGGCGAATCGTTCGACCATGCCGGTTCGTCAGGAGAAAGGGGTGCCCAATGCGTAGGACCCAGTCCCTGCGTCGCGTCAGCAGTGCGCGTCGTGTCAGCGCTCGTAGCGTCCAGGCCGACTAGTTCGGCGGTTCTCTTCGGGATCAGGCTACCCAGCTGGGTAGCCTGACGGGGGTGGGTGCGCGCCGCGCCCACCCCCGTCTCCACGCGAGGAGCGACCGAGGTGGCCCTGGAGATCGAACGCAAGTTCCTGGTCGCCGACCGCTGGTCGCCCCCGCCCGGCGTCGAACCGGAGCCGTTGCGTCAGGGTTACCTGACGGAGGCGGACTCGCACGGCACCGAGGTCCGGCTGCGCGCGGTGGGCGCCCGTGAGCTGATGACCGTGAAGCGGCACCGTGCCGCGACCGGCGCCGCGGTCCGTGACGAGATCGAGTTCCCGCTGCCGGACGGCGTTTTCGACCAGCTCTGGCCGCTCACCGGCGACCAGTGGCTGACCAAGCTGCGCTACGACGTGCCGATCGGCGACCTCGTCGCGTCCGTCGACGTCTACACCGGCCGCCACGAGGGCCTGCGGGTGGTGGAGGTCGAGTTCGACAGCGAACCGGCCGCCGCCGCGTTCACCCCACCGGACTGGTTCGGCCCCGAAATCACCGGCGACCCCCGCTACTCCAACCGGCTGCTGGCCCTGTCCCAGCCCTAGCCGGTTTTCTCGTTGGTCCGGAAGACGCACGGAGCCCCGGCGCGGCACTAAACTCGATGCGGTGGGGCTGCTGCGCTGGATGACGGGATTGATTCGCGGACGCCGTGCGTTGCCTGGGGTGACGGGCACGTACGACCCGCGATCGGAGGCTGTGGTGCTGGACCCGGAGGAGCTGTATGAGGTGGACTCCGACGTCCCCGACCTGACCGGGGCGGTACTGCTGCACCACTTCGAGGGCTTCATGGACGCCGGTTCGGCCGGCCGCCTGACCGCGGAACACCTGCTCAGCAGCTTCGAACACCGAGTGGTGGCCCGATTCGACGTTGACCGGCTGATCGACTACCGGTCAAAACGCCCGTTGATGACATACGTCACAGACCATTGGGCGGAGTACCAGGCGCCGGAGTTGGTCGTGCACCTGCTGCACGACACGGACGGCACGCCGTTCCTGCTGCTCACCGGCCCCGAACCGGACCACGAGTGGGAGCGGTTCACCACGGCGATCCGCGCACTGAACGAACGCTGGGGTGTCCGCCTGACGGTCGGTATGCACGGCATCCCGATGGGTGTCCCGCACACGCGGCCCCTCGGTGTCACCGGCCACGCCACCCGCGCCGAACTGGTCGGCGACTTCCAGCCGGTCCTCAACCGCCTGCAGGTCCCCGGCAGCGTGAGCGCCCTGCTCGAGTTCCGACTGGGCGAGAACGGCCAGGACGCGGTCGGCTTCGCGGCCCACGTGCCGCACTACCTCGCCCAGGCGAGCTACCCGGCCGCCGCCGTGGTCCTGCTCGGCGCGGTCACCAGGGTGACGAACCTGCACTTCCCGGACGACAGCCTGCACGCCGCCGCGAACCGGGCCGACATCGAGATCAACCGCCAGGTCAACGGCTCGGACGAGGTGGCGGAGGTGGTACGGGCCCTTGAGGAGCAGTACGACCGCTTCGCCGAGGGCAACGCCCGCAACAGCCTCCTGGCCGAGGGCACCGACCGGATGCCCACCGCGGAGGAACTGGGCAGCGAGTTCGAACGCTTCCTGGCCGAGCAGCAGGGCAACCCCGACCAGTAGATTATGCGCCGCCCAGGATCCGGCTGGTCACCTGGTTGCGTTCCGAGGTGAGCTCGGTCAGGGACTGGCGCAGGTTCTCGTCCGTCAGTGTGACTCTGTCGGTCTGCTGTTCCACTTGGGACAGTATGGTTCTGCGGACCAGTTCCCGGACGAACGATGCCGTCACGCCCGCCATCGCGGCCACCAGTCCTGCTTCGTCGGTCAGGTTCAGCTCGACATCCCTGCTGTAGAGCCGAAGCAGGCGCGTGCGTTCTGTCGTGTCCGGCTTCGGGATCTCCACCGCCAGGTCAACTCGGCCGGGTCGGTCCACGAGCGCCTGCTCCAGCACCTCGACCCGGTTGGTGGTCAGCACGAACGTGACGTCCGCGTCGGCGTCCACCCCGTCGATCCGGTTCAGCAGCTCGAACAGCAGGGGACTGCCGCCGTCGAACGGGGTGCGCTCCTGGGCGATCAGGTCAACGTCCTCGATCACCAGGACCGATGGCTGCAACCGCCGGACCAACGCCGACGCCGCCGGCAACAGCCGCAGTGCCCGGCCGGACAGCACAACCACCGTCGCCTCGGTCAGGCGGGACAGCAGATACCGCACCGTGTGCGTCTTTCCGGTGCCCGGCGGCCCGTACAACAGCAGGCCGCGCTTGAGGTGCTGGCCCATGGCCACCAGCCGCGCGTTGTGCGCCGCGCCGCGCACCACGTGTCGTTCCAGGCTTTCCAGCACACCGGCCGGCAGCACCACCTGGTCGGCCGTCAGTTCGGGGCGGGGCAGGAACGAGATCAGCTCGTTGCCGCGCTGGTCGTTGACGTCGAATTGGAGAATGGCGCCGCGGAACGCGTCATGGCGACGCATCTGTTGTTCGATCTCGTCGCGTACCGCCGTTGCGGCGGCCCGGTCGGCGGCGAGGATCTGGAGCACGCAGTTCGGTTGGTGGCCCATGAATTCCGACGAGCCGCGCACCGCGATCACGACCGGTGCGCCGGTCGGCGCCGTCGTCCGTACCAGCCCCAACTGCACCGCCTCGGTCACCGAGTCCGGGCCGGTGGCGACCGTCGTGTAGTCCACCGCGCCCAACTGGAATCCGTGGCCCTGGCCTGCCGAGGACAGCATGTCCACCACGTCCTGGTGGCCACGCCCGGAGCCCGCGACGCCGAACCACGCGGCGTCGGGGCTGTGCATGGCGAGATACGCGTCGACCCCGCGTTGCACGTTCACGTGTTCCCAACTGCCGAAGTTCGTTGCCACGTTCGGCACCTGCGCCAACGGGCAGCCGATGTGGTCGGTGACCATGGCCACCAGCGCCGACCCCTCGCTGGACGTGACCAGGTGGCGCGTGTGTTCCAACAGGTTGGCCAGCGCCGCGGCGAGTCGCTGCCCGTCGGCGAGGTTCAGGTGGGTTTCGTCAGTGGTGTCTGGCATGTCCTCAAGCCTCGCACCGCGATGAGCCACTGTCCGGACATCGGCCATATTCACTGGCACACTGACTGCGTGCATGACTTCGACGTGCTGGTGCTGGGGTCGGGCCCCGGGGGACAGAAGGCCGCGATCGCCACGGCCAAACTCGGCAAGCGGGCCGCGGTGGTCGAGCGGCGGGACATGATCGGCGGGGTGTGCATCAACACCGGGACCATCCCGTCGAAGACGCTGCGCGAGGCGGTGCTCTACCTGACCGGGCTGAACCAGCGCGAGATGTACGGCGCGAGCTACCGGGTCAAGGAGGACATCACCGTCGCCGACCTGCTGAGCCGCACGCAGCACGTGATCGGCCGGGAGATCGAGGTGATCAGGAGTCAACTCGGCCGCAACCACGTGGCGATCCTGCCCGGCATAGGCCGCTTCCTCGACGAGCACACGGTCGAGGTGCTCGACGGCACCGGCCGCGAGACGAAGGTGACCGCCGAGAAGATCGTCATCGCCACCGGCACCCAGCCCGCCCGCCCGTCGACGGTCGCGTTCGACGAGCGGACCATCATCGACTCGGACGGAATCCTGGCGCTGGAACGGGTTCCGCAGTCGATGATCGTCGTCGGCGCCGGGGTCATCGGCATCGAGTACGCGTCGATGTTCGCGGCGTTGGGCTGCAAGGTGACCGTGGTGGAGTCCAGGGAACGGATGCTGGAGTTCTGCGACCTCGAGGTCGTCGAGGCGCTGAAGTACCACTTGCGTGATCTTGCCGTCACGTTCCGGTTCCGCGAGACGGTCGCCTCGGTCGAACGGCACGCGCACGGCGCGATCGCGGTGCTGGAGAGCGGCAAGAAGATTCCGGCCGAGGTCGTCATGTACTCCGCGGGGCGGCAGGGCATGACGAACAGTCTCAGCCTGGAGAACGCAGGCCTCGCGGCGGACAAGCGCGGCCGGGTGCCGGTGGACGAGTTCTTCCGTACCGCGAAGCCGCACATCTACGCGGTCGGCGACGTGATCGGCTTCCCAGCGCTGGCGTCCACGTCGATGGAACAGGGCAGGCTGGCCGCCTACCACGCGTGTGGCGAGCCGGTGTCGCCGATGTCCACGCAGGCGCCGATCGGCATCTACACGATTCCGGAGATCAGCTTCATCGGAAAGACCGAAGATCAGCTCACCGAGGAGCGGATTCCGTTCGAGGTGGGCGTTTCGCGGTACCGGGAGTTGGCGCGCGGGCAGATCATCGGCGATTCCTATGGTGTGCTGAAGCTTCTGGTGTCGCCGGAGGACCGGTCACTGCTCGGCGTGCACGTCTTCGGCACGGGGGCGACGGAGTTGGTACACATCGGACAGGCGGTGATCGGCTGCGGCGGCACGGTGGACTACCTGGTGGACGCCGTGTTCAACTACCCGACCCTTGCCGAGTCGTACAAGGTCGCCGCACTGGACGCCACCAACAAGATGCGCGAGATCACCAGCCTCGGCGACTAGCCGACCGGATGGCGGGAACAGCGAACCGGCCGACCCGGATTCGGTTAACCAGCTGAACATCTGAACAGGTCCCAGCTGGGGTTTCGGGTCGGCCATGCGAGCGCCGTTCAACCACTGTGTCGGTTCAGGCACGGGGGTCGGTTCAACAGAACAGCGCGGAAATCAGATCAGTCGACCGGAGCCGGCTCCGGCTCGTCCTCGGGCTCGTCCTGTCGCACGATCGGGCCGAGTACGCGGATCGCGGTGGCAGGCGCGGGGTGGAACCCGGCGCCACGCATCAATCCAGCGACCTGGCCGACTCGAGCCGAGCTGACCAGAGACGGTCGTACCTCGCACACCTTGAGCGCAGTCCATTCGGACCAGTCGGGAACAAGCACGTCCATGTCGAAGAGCTCCCCAAAATGGGTGATGGAAGGGATTGGCGTCAACAAATATCGTGCGACGAGCTGAAGCGAGTTCGTTGGCTCCCTGTCATTAAGTTGAACATCGGGTGTCCGTGTTGCCCGCACGCCACCGCACCGCCATACCTCGACGGAATTAAGTTGAGCGGGTCACTCGCGCAAGACCAGCGGCGGGTCGACCGAGCCCGGCTGGGCCGGGTTCCCCGGGACACCATCGTCTGATTCCGGCGAGCGCAGCCGAGTCTACGCCCATCCCGCCGACCCTGTACCGGTACCGGCCCGATCAGGCGAAGCGTCTGGGGGAAACGTGGTCGACCGACCCACCTGTGTGACGAAACAGCAGGTCAGCCCCCTGGATAGGGTGATTTGTGCATCCGAACTGATAAGGCTAAGTTTACTGTCTGTGGCGGAAATCGAGCCCACCGACGCCGACCTGGTACGGGCCGGCTGTGATCTTCGAGTGGCGCTGGGGCGGATCGTGCGCCGGCTGCGCCAGGACCGCGACCCCGGCGAGCCGACGATGTCCGAGGTATCCGTACTGGCCCAACTCGACCGGCACGGTGCGGCAACGCCCGGCGTGCTGGCCGACCGGGAGCGGGTGCGGCCGCAGGCCATGGGCGCCACGCTGGCCGTGTTGGAGCGGCGCACCCTCGTCGAGCGCGCCACCGACCCCACCGACGGCCGCCGCGTTGTGTTGTCCATCACCGACGCCGGCCGCCGCGTACTGGTGGACCGCCGTTCGCGCAACGCCGAACGCATGGCGTCCGCGCTGGCGCACGGTTTCAGCCCGGCCGAACAGCGCAGGCTGATCGCGATCATCCCGCTGCTGGAGCGGATGGCGGATCTGATGTGATGCGTACGTGTCTGTCGAAATCCTTGCCGGACAACAAAAGGAGAGAGTATGAAGGACGCGATCCAGGCCGGGACCGTCACCATCACCGGGCACGGCGGTGACGAGATCGAGGCCTACCTCGCGCGTCCGCTCGGGGACACCCCGCGCGGCGGAGTAGTCGTGATCCACCACATGCCCGGCTACGACATCCAGACGAAGGAGATCGTCCGCAGGTTCGCGGCGGAAGGCTACGCGTCCATCTGTCCCAACCTGTACTTCCGCGAGGCACCCGGCGCGAGCCCGGACGACGCGGCCGCGGCGGCGCGGGCCAACGGCGGCGTGCCGGACGAGCGGCTCGTCGGCGACGTGGACGGCGGCGCCAAGCACCTCAACTCGCTGGAGGGCGCCAACGGCCGGATCGGCGTGATCGGCTACTGCTCCGGCGGCCGGCAGTCGTTCCTGGCGGCGTGCTCGCTGCGACTGGACGCGGCAGTGGACTGCTACGGCGCCTTCATCGTCAACACGCCACCGGACGGCGCACCGCTGAAAGTTACGCCGCTGCTGGGAATCGCGGACCAGCTGTCCTGCCCGCTGCTCGGCCTGTTCGGCGCGGACGACTCGTACCCGGCCCCCGACGAGGTCGCCGCGCTGTCCGCGGAGCTGGACCGGTTGGGCAAGCCACACGAGTTCCACACGTTCGACGGCGCGGGCCACGCGTTCTTCTCGGTCAACCGGCCCGCCTACCGGCCGGAGGCCGCGGTGGCCGGCTGGGAACGCATTCTCGAGTTCTACGGCAAGAACCTGGCCAGCTGAAGGAGACCCGTATGTGCACGTACCAGACCGAGAAGGTCGAACTGGCCGGCAGCGGCAAGGGCGCGAGCGGCTGGTTCGGCGTGAGCCACGCCACCGTCTACGTGGACCATCCGGTGCACGCGCCGTTCGCCCACACGCTCAACATCGACTTCATCAACCCGACGCTCGGCCCGTCCGCACGGGTCGCGGTGGAATTGACCGAGGAGGCCGCGCTGGCACTCGTCGAGGCCATCCAACGGTCCATCGCATCCGCACCGGCCGGGCTGGCGTCGGAACACCAGGCCGTCGGCGCGCACTGAACCCGACGTTGGTGGGTGCCGCGGCACCCACCAACGTCAGGTGACCGCTGTGCCGCAGGAAGAGCAGAATCGGGCGCCGGACTGGAGTTCGACGCCACACGCCGTGCAGTGCACCGCGGGCGCGGCAAGTGGTTGCCCGCAGCTCATGCAGAACTTCGAGCCGGCCGGGTTGTTGGCCTGGCAGTTGGCACACCCGACGGGCGGCACCCCCTCCGGGGGCGGCGGGGCGGGTGTGGCGCCGATCGGCACGGGGCCCTGCTGACCGGCCGGCGGTGGGCCGGTGTAGCCACCGGGGGCACCACCGGCGAAACCCGCGGGCGGCGGTGCCGCAGGCAGGCCGGGCTGTGCCGCCGCGGCGCCGCCCATGCCCAGGCCAGCGGCCAGGAACGCGCCGCCGACCGCGCCGCCGCCCTGTGCCATACCCTGGCCGGCACCCAGCGCCATCTCGCCCGCCGCGTACTGGTTGAAGCCGCCCGCCAGCCGGGAGTAGCTGGTGTCCTTGGCCAAACCCTTGAGCTGCGCGGCGTCCTCCGGCGCGAGGTTGACGTCGAAGTTGCCCATCCGGGTGAGCGCCACGCCGTAGGCCGACAACTGCTCGTTGGCCCTGGTGATCACGGTCTGCTCGATCTCCGGCGTGTACGCCGACAGGCCCAGGATCGGCCAGCCGTTGCGCACGATCTGGTTGGTGATGTCCGTGCGCATCACCTTCAGCAACTGGTCGCTCACCCAGCCGCTGACCCGGTCGTTGTTGGTGACGTCGACGGTGGACAGCAGGTTGGTGATCAGCCGGATCGGGTCGACGACACGCAACGCGTAGTCGCCGAACACCCGCAGGGTCACGATCAGCCCGGTCTGGCTGTCCTGCACGTCGTCGATCCGGCCGCCGAACGTGAAGCCGGTGTATTCGCGGCTGCCGACGAAGTACAGCTCGGCCCGGTAGGCGTTGCCGCCGGTCGCGAGGTCGACAAGGGCGCCGAGACCAGGGAGTTCGTTCGCGTCGATCTGGTGGCGGCCCGGCCCCATGGTCTGCACGACCTGGCCGGTGTTGACGAACAGCGCCACCTCGTCGGCGTTGACGATGGCCCGGGTGAACCGCCTGATGTTGACGTCCGGCCACTTGTAGACCAGTTGTCCTTTTCGGTCGTCCGGTACCGCGATGAATTCTCGGCTGAACAGTGCCACCGTTGCCTCCACGACCTCCCGTTTGGGCCAAACCATACCGGGATGCGCATGTGCGTGTGCGTAAGTCGGCTTGGGGGCAGGTGCGCTGCTAGCTTCTACGCACCAGGTGGGCCGGTTGGGGGCCCTCGGTGTGAATGGAGAACGCTGTGGACCGGATCGAATGCCACTGGTGTCGTGGCCAGAATCCGCCGGGCAACACCAGTTGCCTGACCTGTGGCGCGCCGCTTGACGAGCGGGACCGGGTCTCCGACTCGGGCTGGCGCGAGGCGCCGCGACTGCGTGACATGACCGAGTTCCGCTTCGCCAACAGCACCTGCCAGGTCGAGGGCGAGCTGGTGCCGGTGGCCGAACTCAGCCTGGCACAGGGCGACGCGGTGTTCTTCGAGCACCACGTGATGCTGTGGAAGGACGAGCACGCGCCGATCTCCGCGCTGAACACCGGTGGCGGCTTCAAGCGGGCGCTTGGCGGGATGCCGTTCGTGGTGACCGTGGCGCAGGGCCCCGGCCGGGTGGCGTTCTCCCGTGACGCACCGGGGGAACTGGTCGTGCTGCCGCTGCACCCCGGCATGGAACTGGACGTGCGCGAGCACGCGTTCCTGGTCGCGTCGGGCAACATCAACTACTCGTTCGTCCGGATCAAGGGGCTGGCCAATGTGCTGCACGGCGGTGGCGGCATGTTCATGGACCGGTTCGTCACGGCCGGCACGCCGGGCCTGCTCATGTTGCACGGCTACGGAAACGTCTTCGAACGCATGCTGCGGCCGGGGGAGAAGATCCTGGTTGAGCCGGGCGGCTGGCTCTACAAGGACTCCACGGTGCAGATGCAGGCGGTCCAGCAGAAGCTGCGCACGGGCCTCATGCGGCACGGCATGTACCTGGCCGAGATGACCGGTCCCGGTCGCGTCGGCATCCAGTCGATGTACGTCCACCACCACTCGGAGTGAGGGCCTGATGACCGCGCCGGCCTTCCACTGCCGCTACTGCCGCCAACTGTCCGACCCGACCGCGACGGCCTGCCCGCGCTGCGGCGCGCCGATCGACGTCCGCGCCCACATCAGCGCGTCCGGCTGGCAGAAACAGCCCGCCACCAGGGACATGGCCCGCATCCAGTTCGGCCAGTCCCGCCTGCAGATCGAGGGCACCTACGTGCCCGTCGCCGACTTCGCGCTCACCGGCGACGACTACATCTACTTCTCGCACCACTGTAGCATTCATCCTACGAAGCCGCGCGAAAGCGCGAGCGCTGCGCCAATGCCAGCTCCGGCCGTTTCTGTGGACCCGCTGCGCGAACCTTTGGAGCTCCTGGCGCGCGCGGAGTTGCTTACCGGGGATCGTGCTGGGGCCGCATCCGGTGGATCGGGGTGAAGGCAAAGCGTTGGCCATCCGGACCATCCAGCCCACCGCCATTGAGGTGCGTGTACAGCTTACGGAGGGCTTGGCCTGTATTCCCTTCCCTCTATACTAGGATAGGCGAGTTCGGTAGTAGGTTGTGGACGGCGTCGTTCTTCGGTCCATTCCACATGCTCAATGCATTAGCAACTTGTCGTTCTACACGCAGCTTATAGATCTCTGCCATGGCCTTCTTCACTAACATCCGCACCGTGTGTGACTGTGGGTGAAGGCGCATCTAGTTTGGTTATTCGTGCATGCGTAATACAGTATACGACTGAGCCAAGCACAACCAACATAAACA
>CAVPCF010000001.1:0-10779 GCA_963702275.1 Candidatus Melainabacteria bacterium | reverse complement strand
GATCACGCCGAACGCGAGCACGAAGATCATCACGGCCAGCGCGGACGCGTACCCGAGCTGTACCGACTGGAACGCCGTCGAGTACATGTAGGTGGAGAGCAGTTCGGACGAGTGGTACGGCCCACCCCTGGTCATTGCCCATACCACGTCGAACGAGCGCAGCGAGTCGATCACGATGACCGACAGGACGACGGAGTTGACGCCGCGCAGTTGTGGCAGCGTGATCCTGGTGAAGCGTTGCCACCGGTTGGCACCGTCCACTGTGGCCGCCTCGTAGAGCGCGGGGTCGATGGCCTTCAGGCCGGCGAGGTAGAGCACCATCACGTAGCCGATCTCGCGCCACAGCGCGGGCACGATCACCGCGTACAGCGCGGTGTTGGCGTCGGCCAGCCAGGAATGCTCCCAGCCGGACAGCCCGACCGCGCCGAGCACCTTGTTGATCAGCCCGTCCGGCTGGTACATGGCCTGCCAGATCAGTGACGTCGCGACCAGCGAGAACACCACCGGCAGGAACAGCGCGGACCGGTAGATGCCGACGCCGCGCCGCTCCTTTGCAGCAGCATGGCCATGCCGAGGCCGCCGATCGCGGACAGCCCACCGAACAGCACCAGCCAGATCACCGTGTCCAGCAAGGCTTTGCGGAACACCGGGTCGCCGAAGAGCGAGGTAGTTGCCGAAGCCGACATTCTGCGGTGGCGGAGATACCGTCCCAGTTGGTGAAGGACAGGTAGAAGCCCTGGATCGCAGGCCAGAACACCCACAGGCTCTCCACCAATAGTGGGACCAGCACGAACAGCAGCAGCATGGGCGAGAACCCGCGCCCGCGCCGACGCGGGGACGGCGCGGACGCGGCGTTGTTCGCCCGCGCGGGTGCGGTCAGGGTGGCCACGTCAGGACGACCAGACCTTCTTGGCTGCCGCTTCCCAGGTGCTCAGGATCGAGTCTGATCTGGTTCGGCTTCTGGAGAACTGGGTGAGCGCGGCGTCGGCGGTCGGCTGGAGCGCGTCGCTGGAGTCGCGGTTGAAGAACTGGGTGAGGTCGGCGGCCTTGGCGAGCATGGCCTTGCCCTTGGCCACCAGCGCGGTGCCGGCGTCCTTGGCGGCGGGGTTGGCCGGCAGGATGGTGCCGCCGCCGACCTTCAGGTACAGCTCCTGCGCGGGCGCGGTGGACATCCAGGTGAGGAAGTCCTTGACACCGGCCACGTGGCTGGACCGGGAGCTGGCGAAGAAGCCGTCGGTGGGCCCCTCCTCGACCACCGCGACGCTCGGGTCGATGATCGGGAACTGGAAGAAGTCGATGTCGTCCAGGACGTCCTTGGGCACCGCGTCGACGAAGAACGTGCCGATCAGCATCATGCCGGTCCGGCCCTGCACCAGCGACGTGGTCGCGTCCTGGAACGGGAGCGCGGTCGACCTGCGGGTCGAAGTAGGGCAGCACGGTGTTCCACTGCTGGAAGACCTTCTGCACCTGCGGGTCGGTGAAGCTGCGCCTGCCCGGCGAGCAGCTCGCGGTGGTACTGGGCGCCGTTGAGCCGGATGTCGAGGTAGTCGAACCACGCCGAGGCGACCCACGGCGTGGTGCCGCCCGCGCCGCAGCCGATCGGCGCGACGCCCTTGGCTCTGCAGCTGTTGGCACAGGCCGACGAACTCCGTCCAGTCGCTCGCGGTCTCCGCACGCCCCACTTGGCGAAGTTGGACTTCCGGTAGAACATGCCCCACCAGTAGTAGTCCGCCGGCACGAAGATCTGCTGCCGGTCCTGTCGGTTGCTGCATGAGCGCCTTGAGCGCGGGCTGTAGTTGGCCATGGAGCGCCACATGTCGGACACGTCCAGCAGCAGGCCCTTGTCCGCATAGGACCGGGCCACCGAGCCGGCGTACCAGGTGTAGACGTCGGGCGGGTTGGCCGAGGTCAGGTAGGTGGGCAGCTGCGTGCGGAACGTCTCGGACGTCGATCGTGTTGAGCGACGCCTGCGTGTTCCCGTGCTTGTTGAACTCGGCGATCAGCGCCTGCATCGCGGCCTTGGCCTGGGGCGAGTCGACAAGTTGGACTCGACGGTGACGGCACCGCCGGTCTGGCCGGTGTTGCCGGACACGGACGTGGCACAGGCGCCGAGCATGGCCGCCGCGCCCGCCATGCCGAGGCCCGCCAGGAAGTTCCGGCGGGTGAGACCTGGAGTGTTCATCGTTGGACTCCTGTGTGCCGTCGCTTCGGGGCCTGGCCAGCACGATCGCAGCGCGCTACAGTAGTGTCAAGATAAATTACTAAATTAATATCGGACGTGGCTCGCCGGCCGCGACGAGTCACGGCGGGATACTGGAGCGAACCGACGAAAGGGGTTGGCGTGGCGGACTACCAGCTACGCGGCGTACACGGGCAGACGGTGGAGGCACTGGCGCGGCGCATCCTGTCCGGGGAGATCCCGGAGGGTGGCACGCTGGATCTCCTTGCCCTCCGCGAGGAGCTGGACGTCAGCCTCACGGCGCTGCGCGAGGCCCTGAAGGTGTTGTCCGCCAAGGGAATCATCGACGCCCGACAGAAGCGGGGCACGTTCGTCCAGCCGAGAACGGCCTGGAACACGCTGGACGGCGACGTGATGCGCTGGCGATCGGCGGGCCCGGTGGACGTGGACCTGCTGGAGAACCTGACGGAGGTCCGCACGATCGTCGAACCGGCCGCCGCGCGGCTGGCGGCACAGCGGGCGAACGAGGACGACCTGGCCGCGTTGGACGCGACACTGGCCAGGATGGCGGGCGCGGACGACGCCGCGGACGCGGTAGCGGCGGATCTGGGCTTCCACCGTGCCCTGCTGGCTGCCACGCACAATCCGCTGCTTGCCGAGATGGAGCGCGTCATCGCCAACGGCCTTGCCATGCGCGACAAGGTCGTCCACGGCGCGGCGCCGACGGACGACCCGGTCCCCAGCCACCGCGCGGTCCTGGACGCCATCCGAGCAGGCGACGCGCCAGGAGCCGAACAAGCCATGCGGGAACTGATAGCCAAGGCCAACGAGGACTTCCACCGGGTGGCCGGCCGGCCGTAGCGCTCAACGCGGTCACCATTCGGCGAGGCTCCCGTCGTCGTGGCGCCACAACGGCGTCCGCCATGCGTGGCCCAGCTCGGCCGCCCGTCGCACCGCGGCCTCGTTCACCTCGATACCCAATCCGGGACCGGTCAACCGGGCCACGTACCCGTCCCGGAAGTCGAACGGCGTCGTGTCCACCAGGTAGTCCACGAACTCGGTGCCCGCGTTGTAGTGCATCCGCAGGCTCTGCTCCTGGATCAGGAAGTTCGGTGTCGCGAACGCGACCTGGAGGCTCGCGGCCAGGGAGATCGGCCCGAGTGGACAGTGCGGCGCCATGGTCGCGCCGTAGACCTCGGCGAGCGCGGCGATCCGGCGCAGTTCGGAGATGCCGCCGGCATGCGACGGGTCCGGCTGCACGACGGCGACACCGGCGTCCAGCGCCGGCTTGAAGTCCCACCGGGAGTACAGGCGCTCGCCGGTGGCGATCGGCACGCCGCTGCACGCGACGACCGACGCCAGCGCGTCGCCCTGCGTCTCCGGCAGCACGGGCTCCTCGACGAACAGCGGCTGCACCTCCTCCAGCATCCGCAGCAACCGCCTTGCCATCGCGGGCGACACCCGGCCGTGGAAGTCGATGGCCAGGTCGCGATCGGGCCCCAAGGCCTCGCGGGCCTGCCGGGCGCGTGCCAGGACGGCGTTGGCCTCCGCCGGTGACGCCACCGCCGCCATCGGGCCGGACGCGTTCATCTTGACCGCGGTGAAGCCCCGCGCCACCTGCGCCGCAACGGCTTCCGCGATGCGTCCCGGCCGGTCACCGCCCACCCACGAGTACACCCGGACCCGGTCGCGCACCGGGCCGCCGAGCAGTTCGTGCGCCGGCACGCCCCTTGCCTTGCCCGCGATGTCCCACAGCGCGTGGTCGAATCCGGCCAGGGCACTGGAGAGTACCGGGCCGCCGCGGTAGAAACCGCTGCGCCGCAACACCTGCCAGTGTTCCTCGATGCGCAGCGGGTCCTGGTCCAGCACCAGGTCGGCGAGCTCGCGCACGGCGGCACGCACGGTTTCCGCGCGTCCCTCGACGACCGGTTCGCCCCAGCCGACGATGCCCTCGTCCGTGCTGACCTTGAGGAACAGCCAGCGCGGCGGCACCAGGAACGTCTCGACATCGGTGATCTTCACCCGGTCCCCCTATACCGAATCCTTGTGGACGGACCAACCGCCGTCGACCACCCACGCGGCCCCCGTGACGAACGACGCGGCAGGCGAGAGCAGGAACGCGATCACCTCGGCGATCTCCTCCGGCCTGCCGAGCCGACCGAGCGGCGTGGCACGGACGCTGCGGTCCAGGTCGTCGGCGCGGACGCCGTCCCAGGCCCTGGTGCGCACCGGACCGGGCAGGACCGAGTTGACGCGCACGTCCGGCGCGTACTCCACGGCGAGCTGTCTTGCCAGCGACACGAGCGCGCCCTTGGTGGCCGCGTACGCGGGATGCCCTGGCAGGCCCGCGATCGCGTGCACCGACGAGACGAGCACGATGCCGCCCTTGCGCTCGGCCAGTGACGGCAGGCAGGCGCGCCCGGCCAGGTAGGCGGCGGTCAGGTTGACATCGACCTGCCGGTTCCACTCGGCCCTGCCCAGCTCGTCCATCCGCTTGTCCGAACCGACGTAGGCATTGCTGACCAGGGCGTCCACCCCACCGGTCCGCTCGACGACGAGCTCCCACGTCCGGTCGTCGGTGACGTCACCGACGACCGACAGGTCCGAGACCTCGCGCACCCGCGGATCGATGTCGACGCCGACCACCGCGTAGCCGGCCGCGATGAGCCGCCGCGCGGTGGCCGCGCCGATACCGGACGCGGCCCCCGTCACGACGGCATTCCGTTGTCCCACTTACAACACCGTCAGATGCACGTGACCGTCCGTGCCACGCAGCGCCACCCACGCCGAACCGTTGGCACCCGGAGCCGTGCCGAGCGAGCCGTAGAACGCGTTGCTGGCGAACTCGGTGCGCGGGAACCAGTTTCCCCACGCGCCGCTAACGAAGTTGCGCTGCCAGAGCGTGTAGTCGCTTGCCATGGCGAACAGGTAGACGCGGCCGTCGGTGGCCAGCAGGGTCGGGCTGCCGCTGATCACGCCGCCGAGCGCGGTCCACGCGGACCACGTGCCGGTGGTGTCGGCCGTGCGCCACCAGACCTGGTCATCGGGCGTGCGGACGGCGACGTATGTGCCGTTCGCGTCGGTGACCGCGCTGGGCCGCCCGTAGATGGGCGCGTTGTTGGGCGCGCCGATGGACGTCCAGCACGTGCTCGGTCCGCGGGACCAGACCTGGCCGTCGGCACCGCGGGCGAACAGCGTCCACGACGTCGGCGAGGTGTAGGCGGCGGTGGGTGCGTCGGTCAGCGTGCCGCCGAGGTCGGTCCAGCCACCCCAGGACGTGCCGTCGAACGTGCGCCGGTAGGCGTGACTGTCGGTGCCGCGAACGAAGACGTCGATCACGCCGCCCGCCGACCCGTACGCAGCGGGCTGGCCGAGGATCTGGCGGCCGAGGTCCGTCCACTGTGTACCGTCGTGCTCGGCGAGCGAGCCGTTGGCGGCACGGACGAACGTGTCGACGTGTGTGTCGTCGAACCGGACGACAGCCGGGCTGGCGCTCGCGGAACCGCCGATGTCGGTGCCCGGTTCGAGATCGGTACCGGACAGCTTCAGGAGCGCGGTGCCGTGCGCTGGCACGGTGGTGGTGTAGGAACCGGCGAAGCTGCCAAGGTCGGCGCGGGCCCGCAGGTCCCGGACGGCGACAGTGCCGGTGAGGCCCGCATTGGCGAACGTGACCGTCATGGACGCGGCCGAGCCGGTGCGGTTCAGCAGCACGACGGCACGCTGTCCGTTGCCGGACAACACCTTGCTGTACACGTCAGGGGCCACGCGGACCCCCTGGATGTCCAGCGGGTCCTGGTCGACGGCGATGATCTCCGGGTTGTCCAGTGTGTCGATCATCGCCTGCGGGAGGGTCCGTGGGTCCGAGCCGACCATCAGCGGGGACGCCATCTCCGCCCACATCACCAGTTGCGTGGTGGACTCCTCCTGCGTGAGTTCCAGGCCGCCACCGGCCAGTTGCCGCATCGGGATCAGGTAGTCCGGGTCGTTGTAGTGGCCGGGGCCGTTGGCCTCCGGGTGCGCCGCGTTGTCGTCCATGTTGCGCAGGATGTCGGGCCACTCACCGGCCGTCGGCGTGCCGAATGCGACATCCGTGTCGGTGCGCCAGGAATCGGCCAGTAGCGGGCCGTAACTGTAGGCGAAGCCGGCTTCCTCGGTGGCCGGGAAGTTGCCCCACGCGCTGGTGACCGGGTCGCAGAGGTTGAGCAGCATGGGCCGGCCGCTGTGCGCGATCGCGGCGCTGAACTGGGCGTAGACGGTGGCCGGGTCGAGGTTCTGCGCGATACCGCAGAGAAAGTCGACCTTGACGGCGTCGATCCGCCATGACGCGAACAGGTTGGCGTCCTGCTGGTAGTGGCCGCCGCTGCCGAGGCCGCAGTGCGCGGGGTCGTAGGTGCCGGCGTCGGTGTAGATGCCGACCTTCAGGCCGAGGCCGTGCAGATACGTGACGAGGCTGGGGATGCCGTCCGGGTACGTGGTCGGGTTGGCGGCGAGGTTGCCGGACGTGTCGCGGGGCGGGTTGGCCTGCCAGCCGCCGTCCAGCCACACGTAGCGGTAGCCGGCAGTCCGCATGCCGCTGCTGACGAGGAAGTTCGCGACGCTCTTGACCTGCGCCTCGCTGCCTGCGCCCAAGCCGTAGAAGGTGTTCCAGCCCATGTAGGGCGTGGGATCCAGGCCGCTGTCGTGATAGGTGGGCGCACCCTGGTCGACGCCGGTGTTGATGTCGGGCCGATGCGTGGCGTCGGCCGCAGGAGCGACCGCGAGCAGGCCTGCGGTGAAGACCGCGAGCATGGCCGCACGCCGTAACGGGTAGGACCTCATTGCCTCACCCTTCGTCTGGCAGTGGCTCCATCCCTGGTGAGGCTGCCGCCCGGGCGTGCCCATGTCAATGATTATTCATAATTAATGAGCAGGCTCGCCGTCAACAGACAAGGTCGCCACACGGGAATACGAAGCGGGGTACGGCCCGTTTATGATCGGTAGCCGCGCAGTGACAGACTGCTGCGGCAGCCGAGTCAACCGACGGATTGGATGATGGAGACCATGCCACTCACCGGGGAGTACGAGCCGAGCAAGTTCGACTTCAGCCGCGATCAGGTCGAGCGCTACGAGAGCTCAGGCGGCACCGAGGGCACCGACAACCAGGGCAAGCCCGTGATCGTGCTGACGTCGGTCGGTGCCAAGACCGGGAAGCTCCGCAAGACGCCACTGATGCGCGTCGAGCACGATGGCGACTACGCCGTCGTCGCGTCGCTGGGCGGCGCGCCCAAGCACCCCGTCTGGTACTACAACCTGACCGCGAACCCGCACGTGGAGCTCCAGGACGGCCCGGTCAAGAAGGACTACCAGGCCAGGGAGGTCCACGGCGAGGAGTACACGGCCTGGCTGGAGCGTGCCATCGCGGTGTGGCCGGACTACGCCGAATACCAGACGAAGACCACCAGGGTGATGCCGATCTTCGTCCTCACACCTGTCGACGCGTAACAATCGAAGCCATCGGGATCGGGCGGCGCGGCAGGGCCTGTGCGCCGCCCGATGCCAGGGCGACTTTAATCCTAAGTAGACAGTCCGTGCGCATCCCGCCTTGTGGGTGACAGGGCGTTCGATCACCCCTTCGGCCCCTAGCAGGTTCGGAGACCGGCGTGCAAACGTGTCTGGCATGAATCCCGAACGGTCAAAAGTCCCGCCCCCGCCGGGTGAATTCAAGTCCGACCTGCGGCTGGACGCAAAAGAGACAAATGATTTCAGGCAAGCTGTGGCCAAGGGCAAGCAACGCTGTGCGGAAATGGCGCAGTCCGTAGCGGACAACAAGTACCTGTCGGACGAGCAGATGGCGGTGCGGCGAAAGGCCTTCGCGGACCACTACAAGGTGGGACCGCCAGAGGCACCGTACGACACCGATGCCGAGGCCTCCGACATCATCGTCGACGGCTACCCCGGAGCGCACTACCTCAACGCCGTAAGCGTGGCCAACGCGGAGATCAGGGCGTATGCCAATGTGAACCCGACGCCACCGCCCACCACCTGGGCGGCGCTGAAGAGTTCGGACATCCAGTTCCTACAGTACGAACAGGCACACAGGCACAACCCGATCACGCCACTGGCCAGGATTCGGCGGATGAACGTGGCTTCCGGCACCGGCAGCGCAACGGTCCGCTTCATGATCATCCTGAATCCTGGGCTCGCCGGTTCGACGCTCACCCCCGGCGACCCGCATCAATGGCAGGTGGCGGGTCAGGCCGGACAGATCACCGCGACCACCTCGGATTTCTTCTACGCGTTCCTCGGCACCGAGAATGCCATCTCGTCGTTCTGGCTGGTTCGCGAGCATGGCCGTCGCCTGCACATCAACGGAATCCAGAAGATCGTCATCGAGTCCCCGCAGAACGTTGCGATCTATTTCACCCACGGCAACTGAGCAGGTTCACACAGCCGCGGTGCCGATCAGCCCTTCCCGTGTCACCAACTCGGCCAGTTTCTCCTCGGTCAACTCCGCGGTGTCGGCCGGCCGTGCCGGCAGGACGAAGTACCGGCTCTCCGCGCTGGAATCCCACACCGTGATCTCGACGTCCTCGGGCAGTCCCAACCCGAACTCGGCAAGCACGGCACGCGGTTCACGAACCACCCGGGACCGATAAGCCTCGCTCTTGTACCAGGACGGAGACGGTCCCAGCAGGCCGATGGGATAGCACGAGCACAGCGTGCACACCACGACGTTGTGCCGCTCGGGGGTGTTGGCCACGACCTTGAGCCGCTGCTCCTGCAGACCACCCCGCATGGACAGCCCCAACTCCGGGATCGCGGCGTTCGCGTCCCGCAACAACCGAGCCCGGAAATCGTCGTCGGTCCACGCGCGGGCCACGATCCGCGCCCCGTTCAGCGGCGAAGCGCCGGCCAGGTACCGAGCCACGATGTCATCGAGTGTCGCGTCGCTCACGAGACCGGCCTCGATCAGGCGCTCCTCCAGCCTGCGCACCCGAACCGCGACCACAGAACTCGCATGGGCGCCACTCATCTTCGAACCTCCGTCACCGGTTCCAAATAGGACTGCCACAGGTCGACCGTCACCCAGTGCGCGCCGCCGCCCCACAGATCACGGGCGGCGAACCGCACGGTGTAGACCGGCTCGACCCGAGGATCGGGCACGCCACGGGCACGGTCATCAGCCAGCGGCCACTCCCCCGGCGACTCGATCACCACACCCTGATGCCCCCGCACATACCGCGGCGCCCGCGTGTGATGGTCCGGATCCGCGGTGCTGACGCGCACCCGGTCGCCGACCGCGAAGCGGGACGGCGCCACGTCACTCATGGCGCGTTGCCGGTCAGCGTCTCGATCGCGGCCAGCCACCGCTCGTAGTAGGAAGCGGCCAGGTACTCCGCGGGTGGCATCCGCTCGAGGGCGTCACGAAACTGGTCGAGGTTGTAGACCCCGCGTTGCAGCAGCGCGGCGTTGAGCGCGTAGACCCGCGCCTCCCAGTCCGCGTGGAAGGCGATCTCGCCGTCCTCGGTGATGATCTCACCGAAACCCGTCAGCCCACCGACATCGTTGACCCGACTCACCGATCGACCATAGCGACCACGTCCGGCGATGTCGATCGGAGAACGCCACCGCTGCCGCACCCCGATTCAGGAGCGGGGTAGGTCCACGCGCGGGAACTCGACGAGTTGTGGTTCCTGGCCGGCTTGGGCCAGCCAGGCCCTGCCGGTTCGGCCGTCGCGGGCGATGAACTCGACGGCGGCGGCGATTTCGGCGGGGTCGGCAAGTGCGTAGCCCATGGCGGCGATCTGGTCCTGCGCCTGCTGGGGCAGCAGCGGCGTGCGGACGAAGCCGGGGCACACCGCGTTCAGCGTCACCTTGGAGCCGCCGTACACCCAGCCTGCGGCCAGCGAACGCACCAGGCCGATGATGGCGTGCTTGGTGGCCGAGTACACCGGGTCGAACGGGCTGGGCGTGACCCCGGCCAGGCTCGACGTCACCACGATCGCCCCCTTGTCGGCCTTGGCCAGCACGCGCCACGCGGCGCGGATGCCGAACATGGTGCCGTCGATGTTCACCGCCATCGCACGGCGATAGCGCTCGATGTCGAAGTGCTCGCCCGCGCCCCCCGCGCCGCCCACCCCGGCGTTGAGGTGCACGATGTCCAGCCGGCCGAACTCGCCGACCGCGGTGTCCACCGCGGCGTTGTTGTCCGCCTCGGTGGTCACGTCGGTGCGCACGAACCGCGCGCCGATCTCGGTGGCGAGGGCCGCCCCGGCGGCCTCGTTGAGGTCGGCGATCACCACCCGCGCCCCACCGGCGGCGAACCGTCGGGCCACGGCCGCGCCGATACCGCTCGCGCCACCGGTCACCAACACGACTTCTGGTCCGGTTTCGGTCATCGCGCGGTCCCTCCTCGATTCTCACCGCGACCGTACTGCCCGGCGAGACGCACCGGCGAACCGATCGTGCGCGGCACGCGAGGGCGGCGCACCGACTTTGGCGTTCCCCGGGTGGTCTCCTGGTCGCCGGACGCCTCCCGAAATAACACTTTTTCGCGCCGAAACCGATTCCGAACAAAACGAGTGCGCTTTTTGTCGGAGAGCGCTGGCCGTCGTCAAGCT